>JBKBLR010000004.1:42739-132336 GCA_046296195.1 Parvularculaceae bacterium
GATCACCTCGGCCACGTGGGTGCGCTGGGGCAGCACGTCGGTGCTCTCGCGCGGGCGAAGGCGCACGATCAGGGAAACGACCTTCGACGTGCCGATATCGAGCACGCAGAGGACCGCCGACCGGCGCGCGGGCACAGATCCCGCCTGCGCGCCGGCGATCGCCGAAATGCAGTGCCTCTGTTGCGTCGCCTAGCCTTGGAATTCGGCCGACGAAAACTTCGCCGCATCGGGCTGCGGACAGGCAAGGCCCGCTTGTCAGGGCGAGAAGGAAACAAGCCATGGCGCTTTTAAGCTTTGAACGGAAATACAGGGTTCGCGGCGGCACCCTGATCGGCGGCGACCTCTTCGATTTCTGGGTCGGGCCGTTTTACGTCGGATTCTTCGGCGTGACGGCGGCGTTCTTCGCAACGCTCGGCACAGCCCTCATCTTCTGGGGCGCGTCGATGGAGGGAGTCTGGAACCCCTGGCTCATCTCGATCGATCCGCCTGACGTCAGCTACGGGCTGTCACTCGCGCCGATGGCGGAAGGCGGCATCTGGCAGATCGTGACCATCTGCGCGATCGGCGCCTTCTGTTCATGGGCGCTGCGCGAGGTCGAGATCTGCCGCAAGCTCGGCATGGGTTATCATGTGCCGATCGCCTTTGGCGTCGCGATCTTCGCCTATGTGACGCTCGTGGTCTTCCGCCCCTTCCTGATGGGCGCTTGGGGCTATGGCTTCCCTTACGGCATCATGAGCCATCTCGATTGGGTGTCGACGACGGGCTACACTTACGTCAACTTTCACTACAACCCGGCGCACATGATCGCGATCACGTTCTTCTTCACGACCTGTTTCGCGCTCGCCCTGCACGGCTCGCTCGTTCTCTCCGCGGTCAACCCTCAAAAGGGGAACGAGGTCAAGGCGCCCGAGCACGAGAACACCTATTTCCGCGACGTGCTCGGCTATTCGATCGGAACGCTCGGCATCCACCGTCTTGGGCTGTTCCTTGCGCTCTCCGCCGGCTTCTGGAGCGCCGTCTGCATCATCATCTCAGGTCCCCTTTACGACGGCTCCTGGGTCGAGTGGTGGAACTGGTGGAAGAACATTCCGATCTGGAAATAGAAGGACAAAGCCTCCATGTCCGAATATCAGAACATCTTCACGCAGGTTCAGCTCCGCGGCCATTTCGACGAAGGCGTGGCGCTGCCGGCGGGCGACTGGCGGCGCGAGCCGCTCAAGGGCTTCTCCTATCTTCTCGGCAAGATTGGCGACGCCCAGATCGGCCCGATTTATCTCGGCTGGACAGGCGTCGCCTCGCTCATCTGCTTCTTCTTCGCGATTGAGATCATCGGGCTCAACATGCTCGCCTCGGTCGACTGGAACCCGATCAAGTTCGTCGGCCAGCTCGCCTGGCTGTCGCTTGACGCCCCGTTGCCCGAGCACGGCACGAAGATCTTCCCGCCGCTCAATGAAGGCGGCTGGTGGCTTATGGCCGGCTTTTTCCTCACCGCTTCCATTCTTCTGTGGTGGGTGAGAACCTACCGGCGCGCGGTCCAGCTCGGCATGGGCACGCATGTCGCCTGGGCCTTCGCCTCGGCGATCTGGCTCTATCTCGTGCTCGGCTTCATCCGGCCGCTCTTGATGGGAAGCTGGAGCGAAGCGCCGCCCTTCGGAATCTTCTCGCACCTTGAATGGACGAACAATTTCTCGCTCATTTACGGGAACCTGTTCTACAATCCGTTCCACATGCTTTCGATCGCCTTCCTCTATGGGTCGGCGCTCCTCTTTGCGATGCACGGCGCGACGATCCTCGCCGTCAGCCGTTTCGGCGGCGAGCGCGAGATCGAGCAGATCACCGATCGCGGCACGGCGTCGGAACGCGCCGCGCTCTTCTGGCGCTGGACCATGGGCTTCAACGCGACGATGGAGTCGATCCATCGCTGGGCGTGGTGGTTCGCGGTGCTGTGCACGCTGACCGGCGGCATCGGCATCCTGCTGACCGGCACGGTGGTCGACAACTGGTACCTCTGGGGTTCGGAGAACGGCTTCGCCGCGCCGCAGTAGGGGCGATCCGCACGATCGAAGGAAAAAGCGGCGCGCTGAAAGGCGCGCCGTTCTGCGTGTGGGCGGGCGTGTGGTGAAGGTTGAACGGCGCCCGATGGGCTCAAGCTTTCCAGGCGGCGAGGCCGGCAGGCGGCATCAGCGGCCCGCCGAGCTTGAAAGCGGCGCCGCCAGCGAGCGATGAAACGTCGCGCTCTTCGGGTCCGAAATTGAAGGCAAAGATCAGGTCGCCGCGCCGGCGCAAGCGGACGTCGGGATCGACGAAGACTATCTCAACGCCGGCCTCGCGCAGGATGGACCAGAAGAGCGCGCCGAGAAACGCGTGATCGGGAACCGTGGTCAGGTAATGAACGGCGCCTTGGCGGTAGAGAAGCCCGCCGCCGGCGTCGCGTGTCGCGACCGGGGCCAGCGCAGTCTCGACGTGTTCGAGCCAAATGCGCCCCTCGACCGGGCCTCCATTAAAGCGGCCGGTTTCCCGGTGATCGACGGGAAAGGTTTCGACATGCGTGACCTTGATAGGCAGGAGCGCTTGCAAGGGGCCGGGCGCGAGCGCCGGCGGGATTGTCAGCGAGCGCATCTTCGATCCCGATCGCGGACCGAACAGGACGAGCGCGCCGCTGGCCGCGACGCGATCGACGAAAGCTGTGTCGATGACGGGAAGGGACGGAATAAAGACCGCCTTATAGCCTCCCATCGCCGCTTCCGGCGGAACGATGTCGACATCGAGGCCGAAGCGCCGCAGCGCCGAATACCATTCAAAGACGAGCCCCGGATAGGACCATGCTGCGCCCTGGGGCTGCGCCTCGAACAGCCAGTGCGCGTCATAGGAAAAGACGAGCGCGACCGGCGCCCTCGCCGGTTTGGCGTCGCCGATGGCGGCGAAATCGCGCGCGGCGTTCCGCGCCTCTTCGAAAGCAGGCGCCGGCTGGTCGTCCGGCCGCAAAAGGCCGGCGTGCATCTGCTCCTGCGCGAAGGGCGCCTGGCGCCAGCGGAAATAGCTGACGGCCTCCGCGCCATGCGCGGCCGCCTCGACCGCCCATAGCCGCGCCATGCCGGGAAGCGGCGCCGGATTGTGCGGCGCCCAGTTCACCGGCCCAGGCTGCTGTTCGATCACCTGAAAACGGCCGCGTCCTGCGGCGCGGTAGAGATCGTGGTGAAACGCCGCGATGTCGGGATGCCCCTGACGGCGATAGCGCGCCTTGTCCGCCGCGGGAAAGGGGGCGACGTCGAGGAAGCCGAGCGGATAGCTGTCCCACGCGGCGAAATCGAGATCGGCGCCGACCGCGAAGTGGTCGAAGTCGAAAAAGAACCCCATGAAATTGTGAAAGACCGGCTTGCCGGGCGACAGCCGCCGCAGAATGTCCGCCTGCAGACGATTGAAGGAGACGACCTGATCGGAGGAGAAGCGGTAGAAGTCGAGGACGTGTGACGGGTTGGCCTCGGTGACGGTGAGAGTCGGCAGGTCTATTTCATCGAAGGACCGGTATTCCTGGCTCCAGAACACCGTTCCCCACGCCGCATTGAGCGCGCCGATGTCGCCATAGCGCGCCGCGAGCCAGCGCCGGAAGGCGCGTCCGGCCTCCGGCGAATAGCTTCTCACGGTGTCATGGCAGCCATATTCATTGTCGGTTTGCCACGCGACGACGGCCTCGTGTCGTCCATAACGCGCCGCCATCGCCTCGACGATGCGCGCAGCCTCCATCCGGTATCGCTCGGAGGAAAAGCAGTAATGCCTCCGCGAGCCGAAGCGGCGCGGCCGGCCGTGGCGGTCATGGGCGAGAATGTCCGGATGCTCGTCGATCAGCCATTTCGGCGGCGTCGCCGTCGGCGTGCCGAGCGCGACGCCGAGGCCGGCGGCCTTCAATGTCCCGATCGCGCGGTCGAGCCAGTCCCAGTGAAAGTCGCCCGGCGAGGGTTCGATGCGCGACCAGGCGAACTCGCCGATGCGCACCTGTTTGAGGCCGATCTCTGCAATGCGCGCGGCGTCGCGCGCCCACATCGCCTCGGGCCAGTGCTCGGGATAATAGCAGACGCCGAGACGTGGCGCCGCCTCTGATCCTCGATCCGCCATCCCACTTAATTCCTTCCGCAGCTAATCCAGAAAATCGAGCCCGAGATCAAGGCACGGCGCCGAATGCGTGATCGCGCCGGCGGAGATGACATCGACGCCCGTTTGCGCGATCGCCTTAACGCTGTCGAGCGTCACGCCGCCCGAGGCTTCCAGCACCGCGCGGCCCTTGTTGAGCGCAACCGCGAGGCGAAGGTCATCGAGCGACATGTTGTCGAGGAGGATGATGCGCGCACCATGCTCCAGCGCCTCTTCCATTTCCTCCAGCGTCTCGACTTCGATTTCGATCGCAGCCATGTGGCCGACGGCGGCCTTGGCGGCGGTCATCGCGGCGGCGATCCCGCCCGCCGCGATGATGTGATTGTCCTTGATCATCACCGCGTCATGGAGGCCGAAGCGGTGATTTTTGCCGCCGCCGCAGCGCACGGCGTATTTTTCAAAGGCGCGCAGGCCGGGCGTCGTCTTGCGCGTGCAGACGATTTTCGCGCGCGTTCCCGCCGCCGCCTCGACATAGAGCGCGGTTTGCGTCGCGACGCCGGAAAGCCGGCCGAGAAAATTGAGTGCGACGCGCTCGGCGGCGAGGACGCCGCGCGAAGGCCCCTCGACGCGCATGATGACGTCGCCTTCGCGGACGCGCGATCCGTCGCCCTTTTCGACGCGCGCATCGATGTCGCGGTCGACGAGGCGAAAGGCGGCGAGCGCAAGGTCGATCCCGGCGATGACGCCCGGCCTGCGCGCGACGAGGTCGGCGCGGCTCATCGCCTCGGCGGGAACGCATGCGGCGCTGGTGATGTCGCCGGCGAGACCGAGATCTTCTTCAAGGGCGCGTTTGACGGCGTCCTCGATCATGAACGGGGGCAGGTTCGTCATCTCAGTTCCTCCCATTCGAGATCGGCCGCTTCCGCAAGGCAGATTTCGGTGTTCATGGCTTCATCGTCCGTCTGCGGAAAATCGCTGCGGAAATGGCCGCCGCGGCTTTCCTCGCGCAATAGCGCGCCCTCGACGATCAGCTCCGCGGTCGACAAGGCGCTCTTGAGGCCGCTCGTCATCAGCGGGCTTTCGTTGAGGTCCGATATGACGCCGAGGACGCCGTTGAGGCTGGCCGCCGAGCGGATGAGCGCGGCGCCGGACGACATCGCCGTGCGCAACCGGAGCATGAGCTGGGGATCGGCCGGCTTCGGCGCAAGCGCATAGCGCGATTCCGGCGCTGCGGCGCCGGGACGCGGGGCAATGCGCGCCGACCTCAGGCGCGCGGCGATGCGCGCGCCGAAGACGACCGCTTCGAGGAGGGAGTTCGAGGCCAGCCGATTGGCGCCGTGAACGCCGGTCGAGGCGACTTCGCCGACCGCTGACAGGCCCTCGAGCGAGGCGGCGCCGTCGAGATCGGTCATCACCCCGCCCATGTGATAATGCGCGGCAGGTGCGACCGGCATCAGCGCGGCGCGCGGATCGATTCCGGCGCGCGCGCAGGCTGCGAAAACGGTCGGAAACTTAGTCGCGAATGCGTCCCCGACCGCGGCGCGTGCATCGAGAAAGGCGCCGCGGCCCGAAGCGCGCTCCGCCTCGACGGCGCGGGCGACGACGTCGCGCGGGGCAAGATCGCGGTCGCGGTGATATCGCTGCATGAACGGTTCGCCGTCGCGGTTGACCAGCACGGCGCCCTCGCCGCGCAGCGCTTCGGTCGCGAGCGGCGCCGGATCCTCGCCCGTGTCGAGCGCGGTCGGGTGGAACTGCACGAATTCTGGGTCGCGGATGACGGCGCCGGCTCTCGCGGCGAAGGCGAGGCCATGGCCTTGCGCGGGCCTCGGGTTCGTCGTCACGGCGTAAAGTCCGCCGAGGCCGCCAGTCGCGAGGATCGTTTCGGAGGCCTCGAACAGCGCGCGCTCGCCCTTGTCGACGATGAAGGCGAGA
This sequence comes from Parvularculaceae bacterium, assembly GCA_046296195.1. Lineage (GTDB taxonomy): Bacteria > Pseudomonadota > Alphaproteobacteria > Caulobacterales > Parvularculaceae > Amphiplicatus. Next base: position 48,761 of record JBKBLR010000004.1, read on the forward strand.
ACGCCGCCGACCGCGCCGTGGTCGTCCGTAAGCAGATCTTCAACGACGATGCGCTCAAGGATCTCGATGTGCGGGGCGCGGCGCGCCGCCTCGATCAGCGCCCGCATGATCTCGGCGCCCGCCTGATCGCCGGTCGCATGCACGATGCGCTTGCGGCAGTGGGCGGCTTCGCGCCCGAGGACGTAATTCCCGCCGGCGTCGCGGTCGAATTTCACGCCAAGCCGCGCAAGATCATCGACGGCGTCGGCGCCGCCCTCGACGAGGACGCGCGCGGCCTCGGGGTCGACGAGGCCGGCGCCTGCTTCCATCGTGTCGGCGAAGTGGAGGGCGGGCGAATCATCCGCGCCGATCGCCGCGGCCATCCCCCCTTGCGCCCAGGCGGAGGAGGCGTCCGCCCCGAGCGGGCGCGCGGTGATGATCGTGACGGGCCGGGGGCTGAGCTTCAGCGCGGTGTATAGCCCCGCGACGCCCGCGCCGATGATGAGGATAGGGGAGGTCATGCGCGGCGCAGTTTGCCGACCCATCGCCGGCGGAGGCTGCGTCGCCGAAGGTCGCGATCAATTAGGGAAAGGGCGGTCAATCCAGTCTCCGCTCATCCCGGACGAGCGCCGGGTTCCGTCTTAGTCGTCAGCGCCGCGCGCGTTGATCCAGGCTCTCGCCGGGATGAGCGGCAAGGCTACGCCCGCGCCTCGACCGCGAGAACCTGCGGCGCCTTCTGATGCGTGTACATGGATTGGCGCTTCAGCGGCAAGGCGATCATGCGCTCGATCGCGAGGCGGGCGGGGGCCGCGATCTCAGGGTCGACGAGCACTTCGAATTGCATCGTTTCCAGCGAGCGCAGGATTTTCGGCAGGGTGATGCGCTTCATGTGCGGGCAGAGATTGCAGGGCCGCACGAATTCGACGCCGGGATTTTCAAGGCTCACATTGTCCGACATCGAGCATTCGGTGATGAGGACGACGCGCTCGGGCTGATGCTTCTTCACGAAATTCGACATGCCGCTCGTCGAACCGGCGAAATCGGCCTCGGCGAGCACCTCGGGCGGGCATTCCGGGTGGGCTAGCACGATGACGCCGGGATGTCCGGCGCGGAGTTCGCGGATGTCTTCCGCCGTGAAGCGCTCATGCACCTCGCAGGCCCCCGCCCAGGTGACGATCTTCACCGCCGTCATCGCCGCAACGTTCTTCGCCAGATACTGGTCGGGGATGAGAATGACAGTGTCTGAGCCCCATTCGGCGGCCGCCCATTCGACGATCTCGACCGCGTTCGATGAGGTGCAGCAAATGTCGGTTTCCGACTTTACGTCGGCGGAGGTGTTCACATAGGTGACGACCGGCGCTCTCGGATATTTCTGCTTGAGGAGGCGCACGTCCGCTCCGGTGATCGAGGAGGCGAGCGAACAGCCCGCCGCCATGTCGGGGATCAGAACTGTTTTGTCCGGACACAGAATTTTCGACGTCTCCGCCATGAAGTGCACGCCGGCCTGAACGATGACCTTCGCATCCGTCGCCTGCGCCATCTTCGCGAGCTGTAGGGAATCACCGGCGAAATCGCCGACGCCGAAATAAATCTCCGGCGTCATGTAATTGTGCGCGAGGATGACGGCGTTCTTCTCTTTCTTGAGGTCGTTGATCGCCGCGATATAGGGCGCGTGCGTCATCCATTCGGCGCGCGGCATCAGCTTTTCGACCTTCGCATAGAGCGCATCGGTCTTCGCCGCGACATCGGCCGTGAAGGGCAGGGGCGCCGCTTTGGCGGTCGCCCGCGGAAATTCCAGAACCGTCATCGTCGCCTCTCCGGCCTGCCGGCCATTTATACTCACAAGGAGCATATATGGGCCGGAAAAAAACGCCCGCAACCGGGCGAAGCGTGGAGAATAAAGACACCGACGACCGGGTCAACCGGGACCGGCGCCGCCGGAGGCGTCAGTCCCCGGACCCCTCCCGCGACAAGCATACTCCGTAAGCCTTGACTTACGATATCTTTTGGCTTATCAGTAAGCCATGACTTACGGAACGAAGATCGAAGCCTTGGCCGTGCCGACCCGCCGCGCGATTTTCGAGCGGCTGGCGGCCGGGCCGTCCTCGGTCGGACGGTTGGCGGCCGGATTGCCGGTCTCGCGCCCGGCGGTGTCGCAGCATCTCAAAGCGCTGAAGGACGCCGGGCTCGTCATCGAGCGGCGTTGCGGCGTCCAGCGCGTTTACAGCGTCGACCCGGCCGCGGTCGCCGAGCTTCGCGATTATTTCGACCGCTTCTGGGACGTCGCGCTCGACAGCTACCGCCGCTCGCTCGAGGGAGGAGACGCATGAAGGATTATCGCCCCGGCGCGGATGCGCCGATCGAAAAGCGCTTGTCGCTGCGGGCGAGCCCCCAACGGGCCTTTGCGCATTTCACGAACAATATCGGCGCTTGGTGGCCGCTCGCGACGCATTCCCTGTCACAGGGCCGCGCGCGCACGGTCACCTTCGAAGCGAAAGCGGGCGGGCGCATTTATGAAACCGACGCCGCTGGGCGCGAGCGCGAATGGGGCCGCGTCCTTGAAATCGCGGCGCCGCACCGGATCGTCTTTTCATGGGTGCTTGAAAACCCCGTCAACGCCACCGAAGTCGAGGTGATGTTCGCCGCCGACGGAAAAGGCGGCACGAATTTTACGCTCGTCCATCGCGGCTGGTTCGAAACGAAATCGGCCGGCGGGCGGCGCACGCTCTACGAGGGCGGCTGGGACGGCGTTCTCGCCGATTATGCGCGGACGCTGTCATGATCCGTAGGCCGGCGCCGTCAGATCGCGATTTCCGCGAGCGCGCCCTTCCTCGTCGCGCTTCAGCGTGCCTTGATGCGCGGGATCGCAAGGCCCGCGGCCGCGGCGTCGAGACGGACCGCCGGCGAGGCGCGAAAAAGGGCCGCCGGCCGGCCGCTCGTCTGCGCGGCGGTCGCACCGGTCTTCTCGACGAGCCCGCCGTCGACGACGGCGCGGCGGAAGTTCTGCTTGTGAAGCGCAAAGCCGACAATCGCCTCGACCGCCCTTTGCAGCGCGAGCAGCGTGAACTCCGGCGGCGTCAGTTCAAAGATGACGGGTCGGTATTTCAGCTTGCCGCGCAAGCGCCCGATTGCGGTCGCCAAAATACGGCGGTGATCAGAAGTCATGGCGAGGCCGGTTGCCCGCGATGCGGCGCGGTCGGCGCGCGGCGCGGGCGCGCGCGCAGCGGCCCGGTCGCGCCAGGATTCCTCGACAAGGCCCGCTTCATACATCAGCTCATAGCGCTCGAGCGTGCGCTCTTCTTCCCAGCCCGCGTCGCCGAGGCCGAAGGCGAGGGTGATCCGGTTTCGCCGGTCGCGGCGGACCGCGTCGGAGTCGGCGCGCAAAGCCCACGCCTCAAGACCTGGCAGGATCACCTCCGAAAGGACCGGCGGCTCGCCGCGGCGCCAGTCCTCCCATGGGAAGAAATCATACCAGATGCGCCATTCGGCGTCCTTTGCGGCGACCTTCGCCGGTTCGGGCGCCAAGGCGAGATAGCCGACCGACACGACGCGCGCGTCGGGCGCGCCGCCCGCGACGACCGCGGCAGGGGATTCGCGGCCCTTGTCGCCGAAGGTGTAAAGCTGCTCCACATAGCCGAGCGTCACGCGCGTCTGTTCGGCGACCCAGCTCCTAAGGCCCAGTTCAAAGGTGCGGTGGCGTGCCGGATCAAAGGGCCCATAAGGCAGACCGAACCCGTCGCCGCGCCGGACGCACAACGATTTCGGCTGCGCCTCGTCGACGACGGCGAGCACCGCGTTGAGGACGATGGCGACCGGCGGCGATGACAACGGAGACTTCGGCACGCGCCTTCTTATCGGCGCCCGCGTCCCGGCGCCTAGGCGCGCCTTGCCCTTTGGCCGATGCAGCGGTCACGCACCGATCCGCTCTCGCATGCGCGCACGCCGTTTTAGGCGGCTTTCACGATCGCGACCGGCGCCGGCATCGCCGCGCAGGGCGGCGCCAGGTCGTCGAGCGCCTCGGCCATGCGCCCGTCGCGGCCGAGAATCTCGTCGGCATAGGTGACGAAGAGCGGGCAGGGGTCGGCGTGCGGTGCGGCCGCGCGGATCCGCTTCATCAGGCTCGCCTCGGGCGTCTGCGGTTCACGGATGCACAAGATGATGAAGGCCGCCGCCGTGGATCGGGAGACGCCGCGATTGCAATGGATGAGGATGTCGCCGGCGCCGTCCCAGCCCTTTGCAAATTCGATGATGTCCTTCGCTCGCGCCCGGGCCGCCTCGGAGATGCTCGCCGCACAGCTTTCGCGGGCGACATAGAGCTTCAGGTGATGCTGCGGCGAGAGGCCGGGGAGGCGCGGCAAGGCTTCCTCTTCCGACAGCAGCGAGATGACCCGGTCCGGTTTGTATCGGGCAAAGGCGTCCGCAGCGCCGGCGAGGGAGGAAATGATCAACATCGCCGCGACATTGGCGTGACATGCTTGTCAAAAAAAGAACGCCGCGGTCACACCGGCTTGAGATCGCGCCAAGGTGACCGGACCGGGGCCGGACGTCCCTCCTCATCCGCGGTCAAGTTCAGCCAGCAGCTTCCTGAAACGATTGAGATATCGCGCCTGAACCTCGGCGGTCGTCTCAATCTGCAGCGTCACGGCGGGCGCGCCCTCCGGCGGGCCGAAGAGGACAAGCGCCTCTTCGACCGCGAAGCCGGCGAGCTGCGTCGCCTCATAGAAGGCGCTCGCCCGGTCGGCGCGCTTGATGGTTTTCGCCACCGTGTCCGGCAGGCTGGACGGCAGTCCGAATCGCAGGTGGACGGCCGTCTGAAGGCGTCGCTCAATCGTCCGGTAGGCCTCGCCGAGCGCGGATTTGAAGGGGCTGATCATGTCGCCGATGACGAATTCCGGAGCGTCATGAAGCAGCGCCGCGAGGCGCCATCGGGCCGGCCAGTCAGGCCGCATCGCCTCGCAAAAGTCGAGCACGAGCAGCGAATGCTGCGCCACCGTAAAGGGAAACTCGCCCAGGGTCTGGCCGTTCCAGCGCGCCACGCGCGCCAGGCCATGGGCAATGTCCTCGATCTCGATGTCGACCGGCGAGGGATCGAGGAGATCGAGGCGGCGGCCCGACAGCATACGCTGCCAGGCCCGCGGCGGCGGGTCATGGGGTCTTTGAGGCTTTTTCACGCGGCCGAGCGCCTAACCCGCAGCGGCCTGTCCCGCAAGAAGCGGCCGCCGGCGACGGGTGCGACGGGCGGCCCCCCGGTCGCGACGGGCCGACTTGAACACGGGAGTGGAACGGGCGACCTTCACGACGTCAGCGGGGCGCGTTTGAAGATCCCGCGCTTAACAGCCAGAACGACCACCAACCACACAAAGGGGCGACCATCATGGCCAATATCGACGCAGACGGCGTTCAGAAGCGCAGTTCCGGCATGGCCTGGCTCTATATGCCGGTCGTGCTCATTCTTTTTCTCGGCGCGGCGCTCTCCGTCGCCGCCTACAAATTCTCCGACACCGACCTCACCGTCGCTGAATCGATCGCCGCAGGCTTCGGCGGCCTCGCGGGGATCATCCTCGGTCTCATCGGTGCGGCGATCGGCATCATCGTCGGTCTCATCGGCGCGCTGGTCGGCCTCGTCGCTGCAGGCGGCGCCGTGGCGGTGACGCTCTTCATCGTCGGTTCGCCGATCATCGCGCTGGTGTTGTTCTTTCTCCTGATGCGCCGGCCTAAGACCGCCTGCCCGGACCCCGGCGTCCATCCGGCGGCCTGACCGCGACCCTGCCGGTTGTTGTTGAGTGGAGGCTCCGGCGGGCCTAGGCAAATCTCGCCGCCGCCGGAGTCCTTCATGTCCGCCGCAACAGAAACCCGCCGCGAGCCTGTTTTCATCGAAACCGGCAAGGCTTTCACCGAGCCGCACCGCGTCTACGCCGAGGCGCGCGCAGCCGGCGACGTCGCCGTCAATGAAATCGGGATCTTCATCCCGCTTCGGCATCGGCACGCCGGTCTCGTCTTCGACCCGGCGCTGACCCGCCAGATCGAGATGGAGCCGATGTTCCTGCGCGGCATTTCCGAAGGGCACCTCTTCGAGATCTATCGCGACGCCATGCTGTTCGCGAACGGCGAAACGCATGTGAAGCGCCGCCAGCCGATGGCGCGCACCTTCGCCTTCAAGCTGATGGACGGCATGCGCCCGCGCGTGCGCGAGATCGCGAGCGAGATCATCGAGGCCCATCGCGGCAAGGGCCCCGTCAACTTCCTTGATGATTTCAGCCGCGCGATCCCGTCGCGCATCATCGCCGAGATCGTCGGCGCGCCGCCCGAGGATTGGCCGCAATTCACGCGGTGGGTCGCGGACGCGGCGCGCGGCATCGCCTTCTTCACGCCGGACGAATTGCCCGCGATCAATGAAGGCGTTGCGGCGCTCAATTCCTATGTCGCAAGGCTTCTCGGCGAGCGAAGGGAAAATCCCCGCGACGATTTCCTCACGACCTATGCGCGCGCTACGGCGGAGGAAGGAAAGCTGACTGAAAGCGAGGTGCGCGTGCAGATGGCGGGCGTCATTCTCGCCGGCTCGGACACGACGCGGACGGGGACGGCGGCGATCCTGTCGCAACTTCTTCAGAACCCGGATCAATGGGCGATGGTGTGCGCCGACCCCGACAGATGGAAGAAGGCGGCGGTCGAGGAGGGATTGCGCTACGACCCGCCGGTCGGCTCGGTCGGCCGCGTCGCCATCCGCGATTTCGACATCGACGGCGTTTTGATCCCGGAGGGCCGCGTCGTCTCGATTTCGCTCGTGTCGGCGCTGCGCGATCCCGAGGTCTATCCGGATCCCGACCGGTTCGACATTCGGCGCACGGGACTGCCGAAGTGGAACATCGCGTTCGGCGCGGGGGCGCATCGCTGCCTTGGCGAAGCTCTCGCGCGCGCGGAGATGGAGGAATCGATCGCGACGATCGCGCGCCTTGCGCCGGGAACGCGCATCGTCGGCAAGCCACCGACCATCACCGGCCATGTCGCCATCCGTTCGATCGACGCCATGACGGTCGAGTTCGCATGACAGCGGCCCTCGCGGAGCGTCATGGAGTTCGTTGACGACGGCATCGTTCTCGCCGCGCGCGCGCATGGCGAAAGCGCGGCGATCGCCGAGATTCTCACGCCTCACCATGGCCGCTGGGCGGGCCTTGTCTATGGCGGGCAGGGGCGGGCGAAGACGCCGCTCCTCCAGCCCGGCAACGGCGTCAAGGCGACATGGAAGGGCCGGCTCGACGACAGCCTCGGCTTCTTCACGCTCGAGATGAGCGAGGCGCGCGCGGCCGGTCTGATGCAGGACCGGCTGGCGCTCGCGGCGCTGACCGCGGTCTGCGCGACGGCGTCGGCGACGCTGCCGGAACGTCAGCCGCACGGGCGCATCTATCATACGATGCGCATCCTTTTTGACCACCTCGATGATTTTGACATCTGGCCGGCGCTGCTGGCGCGGTGGGAGCTCGGGCTTCTCGCCGAACTCGGCTTCGGGTTGACGCTCGACCGCTGCGCGGCGACGGGCGCGCGGGAAAATCTAATTTATGTGTCGCCGAAATCGGCCTGCGCAGTGTCGGCCGAGGCGGGCGCGCCCTACAAGGATCGCCTGCTGCCGCTTCCGGCGTTCCTTCGCGAAGCTGGCGCCGAGGCCGCGCTTAAGGATGCGGTCGACGCCCTCCGGACAACCGGCCATTTCATCGAGACGCGCATCCTCCACCTTGCTGACAAGGAGCTTCCCGAGGCGCGCCGGCGTCTCGCCGAGGCGCTCTCCGGTCTGGCGAAGGGGCAAGACTCTGCTATGCCCCGGCCATGACCAGGACAAAGACCCGCAAGGGCGGCGACGAGCCGCCGAAGCCCGAAGAGATTTTCCTCGAGCCCTTCGACGAGGCGCTCTCGCGCCGCTACCTTGCTTATGCGCTCTCGACGATCACGGCGCGCGCGCTCCCCGATGTGCGCGACGGATTGAAGCCGGTGCACCGGCGCATCCTCTACGCGATGCGCCAGATGCGCCTTAATCCGAACGGCGCATTCAAGAAGTCGGCGAAGGTCGTCGGCGAGGTGATGGGCAATTACCACCCGCATGGCGACCAGGCGATCTATGATGCGATGGTCCGCCTGGTGCAGGATTTTTCCGTCCGCGCGCCGCTCATCGACGGGCAGGGCAATTTCGGCAATATCGACGGCGATAATGCGGCGGCGATGCGCTACACCGAAAGCCGCCTCACCGACGCCGCTGCGCTCCTCCTTGACGGCATCGACGAGGACGCCGTCGATTTCCGCGACACCTATGATGGCGAGGGGAAGGAGCCGGTCGTCCTGCCGGCGGCGTTCCCGAACATGCTCGCGAACGGCGCCAACGGCATTGCGGTCGGCATGGCGACGTCGATCCCGCCGCACAATCCGGCGGAGCTGATCGACGCCTGCCTCCATCTCATCAAGACGCCGAATGCGCGGACCGAAACGCTGCTCGGCTTCGTGAAGGGGCCGGATTTCCCGACCGGCGGCGTCCTCATCGAGCCCGCCGAGGCGATGATCGAGGCCTATGCCACGGGGCGCGGCGGCTTCCGACTGCGCGCGCGCTGGACGAGGGAGGACCTGGGGCGTGGGCGCTACCAGATCGTCGTAACCGAAATCCCGTTCCAGGTGCAGAAGTCGAAACTCATCGAGCGCATCGCCGAGCTCATCCAGACGAAGAAGCTGCCCGCCGTCGCCGACATCCGCGACGAAAGCGCGGAAGACATCCGCCTCATCATCGAGCCGCGCGCCGGGACGATCGACGCCGCAGCGGTGATGGAGAGCCTCTTCCGCCAGAGCGAGCTTGAAACCCGCTTCCCTCTCAATCTCAACGTGCTCGACGCCGCCGGAGCGCCGCGCGTCATGGGCCTTCGCGAGGCGCTCCTCGCCTATAACGAGCACCGCAAGGACGTCCTCGTACGCCGGTCGAAATTCCGCCTCAGGAAGATCGCCGAGCGGCTTGAAGTGCTCGGCGGGCTGCTCGTCGCCTATCTCAATCTCGACGAGGTCATCCGGATCATCCGTTACGAGGACGACCCGAAAGCGGAGCTGATCAGAAAGTTCGAGCTGTCGGAGATCCAGGCCGAGGCGATCCTCAACATGCGCCTAAGGAACCTCCGAAAGCTGGAGGAGATGGAGATCAAGGCTGAAAACGCCGAGCTCAAGAAGGAGCAGAAGGATATCGAGGCGCTGCTGAAGTCCGACGAAGCGCAGTGGAAGAAGATCGCCGATGAGCTTCGCGAGGTGCGCAAGGTCTTCGATCCGAAGTCGGAGGTCGGCCGCCGGCGCACGACCGTCGAGGACGCGCCTGCGCTGGAAGAAATCAACCTCGACCAGCTGATCGAAAAGGAGCCGGTCACCGTCATCCTCTCCGAAAAGGGCTGGGTGCGGACGATGAAGGGCCATGTCGAAGACAAGACCGACATCAAATACAAGGAGGGTGACGACGAGGGCTTCGTCATCAAGGCGATGACGACCGACCGCCTGATGATCTTCGGCACCGACGGCAAATTCTACACGCTCGACGTGAAGGACCTTCCCGGCGGGCGCGGACATGGGGAACCCATTCGCCTGATGATCGATCTCGGCAACGACCAGACGGTTGCGGCCGCGTTCCTCTATAAGGGCGGCCGGCGCTTCCTCGTCGCATCGACGACCGGGCACGGATTTCTCGTCAAGGAGGAGGATTGCCTGTCGTCGACCCGCAAGGGCCGCCAAGTTCTCAATGTCGGCGACGGCGCCGAGGCCTCTGTCTGCCGTCCCGCAGAGGGCGACATGGTCGCCACCGTGGGCGAGAACAAGAAGTTCCTCATCTTCGAGCTGTCGGAATTGCCGGAGATGGCGCGCGGCAAGGGCGTTGCGCTCCAGAAGTTCCATGATGGCGGCCTCGCCGATGCGAAAGTCTTCGCGAAAAAGGAAGGCCTCACCTGGATCGACAGATCAGGGCGTGTGCAGACCATCGACGACTGGAGATCTTATGTCGGAAAGCGCGCGCAGTCGGGCCGCGTCGCGCCGAAGGGATTTCCGTCGAACCGCAAGTTCGGCCCGTGGAGTTGACGCCTTCAGGTCATGCGCGTCGATGAGTTTGATTTCAACCTGCCGGAAGAGCGGATCGCCCTTTTCCCGGCGTCGCCGCGCGATAGCGCACGCCTACTTCATGTGAATGGCTCTGCGTTTGCGGATCACGTTGTGCGCAAACTGCCGTCGATCTTGCGTCCGGGCGATCTCCTTGTTCTCAACGACACGCGGGTCATTCCAGCGCAACTCAGCGGTGAGCGCGCAGCCCGCGAGGGCGGCCCTGTGGTTAGCGTCGACGTGACATTGCTGAAGCGCCTTCCGGAGGGAGGCGGTGCGCGCTGGCGGGCCTTCGCGCGCCCCGCAAAGCGGCTTAGGGCGGGCGATGTCATCAATTTCGGCGACGGCTTCAGCGCCGAGGTCGAAGCACGCGAGGACGCCGAAGCGGCGCTTTCCTTCAACGTCGCCGGCGACGCCTTCGACGTGATGCTGGCGCGGCACGGAAAGCCGCCCTTGCCGCCCTATATCGCCCGCAAGCGCGCCGTCATGCCGGAAGACGCCGCCGCTTACCAGACGATCTACGCCGCTGAGGCCGGTTCGGTCGCCGCTCCGACGGCGGGGCTGCACTTCACGCCGGAACTTTTTGCGCGCCTGGCGGCTTCCGGCGTCGAAACCGAGACCGTCACCCTCCATGTCGGCGCGGGCACCTTCCTGCCGGTGACCGCCGCGGACACGCGCGAGCACACCATGCATGCCGAATGGGGTGAGATCACTGCGGCGCAGGCAGAGCGCATCGACGACGCGCGCGCCAAAGGCGGGCGGATCGTCGCCGTCGGCACGACGAGTTTGAGGCTCCTTGAAAGCGCGGCTGACGAGGCGGGGCGCATCCAGCCTTTTGAACGCGAGACCTCAATCTTCATCACGCCGGGTTACCGGTTCAGGGCCGTCGACCTGCTGATTACAAATTTCCACCTTCCGCGCTCGACGCTATTCATGCTTGTCTGCGCCTTTGCGGGAACAGAAACGATGAAGCGCGCCTACGCCCATGCGATCGCGGATGGATATCGCTTTTATTCTTATGGCGATGCTTGCCTCCTGGAGCGCGCGGCGTGACCTTTTCCTTCCTCGTCAGCGCAACGGACGGGGCTGCGCGCGCCGGCGTCATCCATACGCCGCGCGGCGCAATCCGCACGCCGGCCTTCATGCCGGTCGGCACCGCGGGCACGGTGAAGGCGATGTTTCCCGAAGATGTCGCGGCGACGGGCGCCGACATTCTCCTCGGCAACACCTATCACCTGATGCTGCGGCCGGGCGCTGAACGGGTCGCCGCGCTCGGCGGCCTGCACAAGTTCATGAATTGGCCGCGGCCGATCCTGACCGATTCCGGCGGCTTTCAGGTGATGTCGCTCGCGGGCTTGCGCAAGCTGACGGAGGAGGGCGTCTCCTTCCGCTCGCATATCGACGGCTCGCTGCATGTCCTCACGCCGGAGCGCTCCATTGAGATTCAATGCCTGCTCGGCGCCGACATTCAGATGCAGCTCGATGAATGCCCGGCGATTCCGATCGCCCATGACAAGGCGGCGGACTCGATGCGGCTCTCTTTGCGCTGGGCGAAACGGTCGAAGCGCGCCTTCGATGACCGCGCGAAACCGGGCCAGGCGCTGTTCGGCATCGTGCAGGGCGCCAATTACGAGGATCTCCGCCGCGAGAGTCTGTCGCGGCTCATGGAGATCGGCTTTCCCGGCTATTCGATCGGCGGTCTTGCGGTCGGGGAGGGGCGGGAGGAGATGTTCCGCGTTCTCGACTTTACGGCGCCGGCGATGGACGCCTCCCGCCCGCGTTACCTGATGGGCGTCGGCAAGCCGGCGGACATTATCGGCGCGGTCGCGCGCGGGGTCGACATGTTCGACTGCGTGTTGCCGACGCGCGCCGGCCGCCATGGCCAGGCCTGGACCCCCGACGGGCCGGTCACCATCACCAACGCCCGTTTCGCGGGCGATGAAACGCCGCTCGACCCGTCGAGCCTCTGCCCGGCGAGCCGCGATTATTCAAAGGCCTATCTCCACCACCTCTTCAAAGCAGGCGAATATCTGGGGCCGATGCTGCTCACCTGGCACAATCTCCATTATTATCAGCAACTCATGGCCGGCTTGCGCGCGGCGATCGCCGACGGACGGCTTGCCGGCTTCATCGCCGATTTCCGCGCCCGGACCGGCGAAACGATTCTGTGAAAAACTGAAGGGGTGCGTAGGCGCCGCGGAGGCGTTGACCGCGCCGCGGCCTGCCCCTAAGAGGGCCTCCTCAAGGCGTCCCCCGGCCTCGCAAGAGCCGGTTCGGACGCCTTGTCGCGCTCGCTCCCTCCGCAGGGCGGGCGCCGGTTGATCGTGGGCCCGTAGCTCAGCGGTAGAGCATCTGACTTTTAATCAGGTGGTCGGTGGTTCGATCCCACCCGGGCTCACCAGTCGGCGTGACATACGCCGCCTACCAATAGAACGCATAGATCGCGATGATCGAGGCCGTCACGATGACGGCGCCGATATTGAAGCCGTCGCCGGTGCGGAATGAGACATCGCCGAGACGCACGATCTTTTCCTCCGCCGCCGGCCGTTGCAGCAGCGACAGCGTCACGCCGAGGACGACGCAAAGAAGGAAGACGACGCCGACGCGGTCCATGAACGGCATCGCCGGCAGAAAGATCTTGAAGCCGAGCGACAGGCCGAACGAGCCGATGACGGCGGCGAGCGCGCCAAGCTCCGTCGCGCGCGCCCAGAAGAGGCCGAGCGCGAAGATGGCGACGATGCCCGGCGTGAAAAAGCCCGTATATTCCTGGATCACCTGGAAGACTTGATCAGCGCCGGCGAGGAAGGGGCGCGCCGCGATGAGCGCGATGATGATCGCGGTGAACGAGGTGATGCGCCCGACGCGGACGAGTCCGCGCTCGCTCGTGTTCCGTCCGGCGAGCGGCTTGAAGAGATCCATGGTGAAGATCGTTGAGATCGAGTTCATCATCGAGCCGAGCGAAGAGACGATCGCCGCAATGAGACCTGCGAAAATGAGGCCGCGCAGCCCCTCGGGCACGAGTTTCATCATCTCGGGGTAGGCTTGGTCGGGCTTTGCAAGGTCCGGCGCGAGCGAAAAGGCGGCGATGCCCGGCACGACGATGATGAGCGGCATCAGCACCTTGAGGAAGGCGGCGAAGAGAACGCCCTTCTGCGCCTCGCCGAGGCTCTTTGCGCCGAGCGCCCGCTGGATGATGTATTGGTTGCAGCCCCAGTAGGAGAGATTCATGATCCACATGCCGCCGATGACGACGCTGAGGCCGGGAAGGTTTTTATATTCCGGATTGTCGCGCGACAGGATCATGTCGAACTTCTGCGGGAACTCTGAGGCCAGCCGCTGGTAACCCGCGATCGCGTCGCCGCCGCCGACCTTGTCGAGCACGATGGCGGTGATGATGAAGCCGCCGATGATGAGAAGTACGACCTGGATGATGTCGGTCAGCGCCACCGCCTTGAGGCCGCCGTAAAGCGAATAGGCGGCGGCGAACAACGCGAGCAGGATCATGCCGGCCATCATCGGCGCGCCGGTCATCGCGCTGATCGCCGTCGCCCCGAGCCAGAGCACGGTCGTTAAGTTGACGAAGGTGTAAAGGCCGATCCAGAACACCGACATCACATATTTGACGCTGGGCCCGAAGCGCTGCTCGAGGAATTGCGGCATCGTGTAGATGCCGCGCTTCAGGAAAATCGGCAGAAAGAATTTTCCGACAATCAGAAGCGCGAGCGCCGCCATCCACTCATAGGAAGCGATGGCGAGCCCGACGGCGTAGCCCGATCCCGCCATGCCGATGATCTGCTCGGCGGAAATATTCGCCGCGATCAGCGAGGCGCCGATCGCCCACCACGGCAGCGATTTGCCGGCGAGGAAGTAATCGCTCGTATCTTTCTTGCGGCCTGCTTTTTCGCGCGAGACGAGAGTCGCGATCGCGATGAGCCCGACGGCGTACGCGGCGATAATGGCGAAATCGATCGGCGCCAGAGACATGCGGTTCCTATCAGCTTTTCAGGGTTCGACAAGCGTCAGACGACTCACCATAGCGCGATTTCCGGCCCGGTTAACCTCCGTCGACCTTACCCGAAGCGTGCTGCTATCCGCCTACAGACGGATGGCCTGGCGTTGAACGGCCGGGTCTTATGAAATGCGGACGTCGACTGCAAAAAATTGCATTCCAGATCCGTCGCACGTTGATTGACCGCCGGCGCCGCCATAAAGTCCGCCGCAGCGGGCCGGCCCCGATTGGCCTGAGATGGATTTGCAATGTCCGCTTCTGGCGCTCCCGGACTTGCGGCCTCAGCCGGCTTTAAACCGCGGCTCTCGCCCTGGCGAATCCTTGAGATGAATCTCGGGTTCCTCGGCCTTCAATTCAGCTTCGGCCTGCAGCAGGGAAACATGACGCCGATCTACGGCTATCTCGGCGCCGATGAGTCGAGATTCCCGATCCTCCTGCTCGCAGGTCCGATGACGGGCCTCATCGTGCAGCCGATCGTCGGCGCGCTGAGCGATCGGACGGACACACGATGGGGCCGCCGCGTTCCCTACATGATCCTCGGATCGGCCATCTGCTCTCTTGGCCTTCTATTCATGCCCCTGAGTTCATCGATCCTGATGGCGGCGAGTCTCCTCTGGATGCTCGACGCCGGGAACAACATGACGATGGAGCCTTATCGCGCCTATATCAGCGACCGGCTCGGCGACGAGCAGCGGCGGTTCGGATTCCTCGCCCAAAGCGCGTTCACGGGTCTTGCGCAGATGCTAGCGTTCCTGACGCCGTCGATCCTGGTTTACGCCTTCGGCGTCGACAAGGATGCGGTCGATTCCCACAACATTCCCCTTACCGCGCGCATCGCGTTCACAATCGGGGCGTTCCTGTCGATTGCAACGCTCCTGTGGTCGGTCGCCCGCGTGCCCGAATTGCCGCTGACCGCCGCGGAAAAGGCGCTTATCGCGAGCCAGCCGAAAAGCGCCGGCGCCATCCTGAAGGAGATCGCGGAGGCGGCGCTTGCGATGCCAAGGGCGATGCGCCGCCTCGCCGTGATGAGCCTTTTTCAGTGGTATGCGATGGCCGCCTATTGGAGCTACGTTATCTATTCGATCGGCCGGTCGGTCTACGATGTGACGGATCCGGCGACAAATGAATTTCGTTCCGCGGTGCTGGCCAACGGCGAGATGGCGGCGTTCTACAATTTCATCGCCTTCATCGCCGCCTTCAGCCTCGTCCCGTTCGCGCGCCGCTTCGGGCCGGCGCGGGTTCATGCATGCTGCCTCGTGCTGGCGGGCGCCGGCATGCTGGCTCTTCCCCACGTCGCGATGAAAGAGCTGCTGTTCCTGCCGGCGGTCGGCATCGGGATCGGCTGGGCGAGCATTATGGGAAACCCCTATGTTATTCTCGCCGGGTCGATTCCGCCGGAGCGCACGGGCGTCTATATGGGCATCTTCAACATGATGATCGTCATCCCGATGCTCTTGCTCGCCGCAACGCTGCCTTTTTATTACAAGCCGCTCCTCGGGGCGGACCCGCGCAACGTTCTTTCGCTGGCCGGCGCCTTGTTGTTTTTGGCTGCGCTGGCCGTGCTTGGAGCGGGAGACGGGCGGCTAAAGAGCAGGTAGAAGCCAACGTATGAGCGGAGACAAGACCGGCGCGGCGCGCTTTCTCGCCCTGCATGGGCGGACGACATCGCTCATCCTCGAAACGCCGGTGGGGAAGGCGCCGCTGTGGCGCTATTGGGGGCCGCGCCTTCCTGATGACGCGTCGCCGCCATGCGGCTTGCGCGATGAACGGCCTTCGCCGTCCTTTTCGCTCGATCGCGATCTGCCGCTGTCCGTCTTTCCGGCCTTCGGCGGCGGCTGGTTTTACACGGCTGCGCTCAAGGCGCATCGCAATGGCGAGGCCTTCGCGCAAGCGTTCACCGGTTCGCGCGTGAAGACAGTTGAAGGTCGTTTGACGATCACGCTCGAGGATCCGGTAAGCGGCGTCGAGGTCGAGATTCAGATGAGGCTCGATGGGGCGAGCGACGTCCTGACCATTTCGACCGCGCTCACCAATCGTGGTGCTGACGCCCTCGACGTCATCGACCTCGCGGCGGCGGCGCTCGTTCTGCCAGCGGCTCCAGCGCGCGTGCGTTATTTCACCGGCCGCCATAACCGCGAATTCGATGAACGCGAAGAGCTGCTCGGCGCGGCGGCATGGCGGCGCGAAAACCGCCGCGGGCTGGCATCGCACGACGCTTTCCCCGGAGCGCTCGTGCTGATGGGCGGCGCGGGGCGCGACGACGGGCTGGTCTATGGCGTCCAGATCGCATGGTCCGGCAATCACTTTCAATCAATCGAACGGATCGACGACGGCCGCCGGCTCTGGCTCGCCGGCGAAGGGCTCGCGCCCGGGGAGGGACGCCTTGCCCCCGGCGAGACGATGATGACCCCTGATGTGCTCGCGACATGCTCCGACAAGGGCGCAAACGGCGTCGCGCAGAACTTCCATCGGGCGATCCGCGCCCGGATGGAGTGGCCCGGCGGCGCGATGGCGCCACGGCCCGTGCACCTCAACACCTGGGAGGCGTTCTATTTCAATCATCGCCTCGACGAGTTGAAATCTCTGGCGGACGAGGCCGCGCGGCTGGGCGTCGAGCGCTTCGTGCTCGACGATGGCTGGTTCAAGGGACGCGACAATGACCGCTCAGGCCTCGGCGACTGGACGCCCGATCCCGTCAAATACCCGCAAGGGCTGAGGCCGCTCGCGGATCATGTCATCGCTCTCGGCATGGCGTTCGGGCTCTGGGTCGAGCCGGAGATGGTCAATCCGGACAGCGATCTGTTCCGCGCGCACCCCGATTGGGCGCTGCTAATCCGAGGTCATCCGCTGCTGACAGGCCGCAACCAGCTCGTGCTCGACCTGACCAGAGAAGACGTGAGCGACCATCTCTTTGCGGCGATCGGCGCGCTGCTGGCGGCGCTGCCGATTTCCTATGTCAAATGGGATCACAATCGCGATCTTGCCTTTGCGGGCGACGTCGAAGGACGCGCCGCCTATGGGCGTCAGGTGCGCGCCGCCTATGCCTTGATGGCGCGTCTGCGCCGCGCGTATCCCGCGGTCGAGATCGAGGCCTGCGCCGGCGGCGGCGGGCGCAGCGACGCCGGCGTCCTTCAGCATGCGCACCGCATCTGGGCGAGCGATTGCCTTGATGCACCCGTGCGGCTTTCTATCCAGCGCGGCTTCCTCCAGTTCCTGCCGCCAGAAGTCATGGGTTCGCATATCGGCGCCGCGCCGGCGCATTCGACAGGGCGCACGCACGCGATGGAGTTACGCGCCGGCGTTGCAGCTACTGGACATCTGGGACTTGAACTCGACATTCGCAGTTTAGACGCCAATGACCGGCTGACGATTGGCAGCTGGATCGAATTTTACAAGCGATCGCGCGGGCTCATACATTCAGGCGCGATCTGGATTGGCGATGAGATCGACGGGCTCCTCTGGCAGGCGCATGGCGCGCCGGAAGATTTTATTCTGTTTGTCTTGCGCGTCGATCCGACGCGCGAGCGCTTTGCGCCGACGATCCGCCTCGCCATGGCCGACCCCGTGCGGCGTTACCGGGTCAGGATCGAGCAGGGATGGCAGCGGCGCGGCTGGGTGATGGGCGGCGACTTCTTCAATCGGCTTTCTGACGACGGCGCCGAGATCAGCGGCGCCTGGCTCAATCGATCGGGACTGCCCATGCCGCCCATGCTCGCTGACAGCGCCGTCGTTTTCAGGCTGACGGCGCAATGACCTTCGATCCACGCGAGCATCCGCACCGGCGCTTTAATCCGTTGACGGGAGATTGCGTGCTGGTCTCGCCGCACCGGGGCGCGCGGCCCTGGCTCGGCGCCATGGAGCCGCAAGTCGCCGCCGCGCAAGCTGATCATGATCCTGAATGCTATCTTTGTCCCGGCAACCGCCGCGCGACGGGCGCGGTCAATCCCCGCTATCGCGGCGTGCATGTGTTCGACAATGATTTTCCGGCGCTGATGGCGGAGGCCCATTCCTTCGCGGCGGGCGATCCCTTGCTGCGCTTCGAGCCGGCTCAGGGCGTCTGCCGCGTTGTCTGCTTTTCCCCGCATCATGCGGCGACGCTGCCGGAGCTTTCCGTTGAGGCCGTCCGCGACGTCGTCGCGTGCTGGCGGAACGAAACCGCGGCGCTGCAATCAACCTACCCGCATGTGCAGGTGTTCGAGAACAAGGGCGCGATGATGGGATGCTCCAATCCTCATCCTCATTCGCAGATCTGGGCGACGTCTTATGTTCCCTCCGAGGCGGCGGTCGAAGACCAGCGTCAGCGGAATTACTTTGCCGCCAATAATCGCGCGTTGCTCGACGATGTCGCGAAGGAGGAAACGAAAAGAGGGGAGCGGGTCGTTCTTCAGTCCGACCGTTTCCTTGTCATCGTGCCCTTCTGGGCCGCCTGGCCGTTCGAAACGCTGCTGATCGCCAGAACGCCGTTGCAGCGCCTCTCGGATCTCGATGAGGCCGCCATGGCGGACCTCGCCAGCGTGCTGAAGCGCCTCACGACCCGTTATGACAACCTCTTCGGGTGCAGCTTCCCCTATTCGATGGGATTTCACGGCGCGCCGGGCGTCGAGGGCGCTGACTACTGGCGCCTGCACGCGCATTTTTATCCGCCGCTCCTGCGTTCGGCGAGCGTCCGCAAATTCATGGTCGGCTTTGAGATGCTCGCCGAAGCCCAGCGCGACATGACGCCGGAAGCGGCCGCTGAGAGATTGCGTGCCTGTTCTCAAACACATTATCGGGCGTCGCGGTGATGACGGGCGCGCTCGGCATGCGGGTTCAGGACACGTTTCGCCGGGCCTTCGGCGGCGCGCCCGATCTCGTCGCGCGCGCGCCCGGCCGGGTCAATCTAATCGGCGAACATACCGACTACAATGACGGCTATGTGCTGCCCTTCGCCATCTCGTTTGAAACGCGCGTTGCAGCGCGCCGCCGAGACGACGGCCAGGTCCGCGTCGCAGCGGCGGATTTCGGCGGCGCGATCGACGAATTCAGCCTTGCTGAACCGGTCGCCCGCTCGACGGCGAATCCGTGGGCGGATTATGTGCGCGGCGTCATCCGGGAGTTCGCTCGCGAGGACGTCATGTTTCGAGGGGCCGATCTTGCGATCGCCGGCGATGTGCCGCAAGGCGCGGGGCTTTCGTCCTCCGCCGCGCTTGAAGTGGCGACGGGATTGGCGGTCGCCGCCCTTGCCGGTCGCGCCGATTTCGACCGCCTGGCGCTCGCGCGCCTCTGCCAGCGCGCCGAGAATAACTTCGTCGGCTGCCAGTGCGGCGTCATGGACCAGCTTGTCTCGGCGCGCGGGGTCGAAGGGGCTGCGCTGCTGATCGATTGCCGCACGCTCGACTGCAAGCCCGTGCTTGCGCCGGATCATGTCGCGTATTTCGTCGTCCATTCCGGCGTCGTGCACGGACATGCGGGCGGGGAATATAATGACCGGCGCCGGCAATGCGACGAGGCGGCGGCGGCGCTCGGCGTCGGCAAGCTGCGCGATGCGGATCTTCCGGCGCTTCAGCGTCATGCGCACAAGCTCGAGCCGGTCGCCTTCCGCCGCGCCCGGCATGTGATCGCGGAGAATGCGCGCACTATTGAGGCGGCGGCAGCGCTTGCGGCGGGCGATCTTCGTGCGCTCGGCCGCCTGATGAGGCAATCCCACCAGTCGATGCGCGATGATTTCGAGATCACGACGCCTGACATCGACCGGCTTGCAGCGCTCATGGGAGACATCATCGGCGAAGAGGGCGGCGCACGGATGACCGGCGGCGGCTTTGGCGGTTGCGTGGTCGCCGTCGCCGCCCGTGATCGCGTCGACGAGGTCATTCGGCGGGCGGCAGCAGACTATCGGCGTCCGGACGGCCAGGCGACGCAGATCTTAGTTGCAAAACCGTCGCGTGGCGCCAGCCTCGCGTGATCTTCCAGACCCTGCCGGCCGGAAGCACTTAGCCTCCGCATTGCCGTTTCAGGCGATTTAATTGACCAAGGCGAAGCGAAGAGATTAAACTTCCCAAATCATGGGGAGTGTGTCATGCGCAAACTTGGATCGTTGATCGTGGCTTCGGTCTTGTCAGCGGCGACGCTGGTTCATGCGGCGGAAGTCGTCGACCAGTCCCAGACCGTCATTGATTCCGCTCGCGGCTTTATTGGCATTGGTGGCGATGTCGAGCAGAAACTGGCGCAAACCTTCGTGGCCGGCGTCACGGGCAATCTCGTCGCCATCCGAATGCCCATCGTCGGATGCGCGCGCGGCGATCTTGTCATCGAGGTGCGGCGCGCCGATCCCGACGGCGGACCAGAAGGCGCGCTGTTGAACACCACGCGCTTCGATCCCGCCCTCGTGCCGGTCAGCGGGCGTGCGCTGCATGAATTCAGATTTTCCGCGCCGGTCCCCATTCGTGCGAGCGCAAGATACGCCTTCACGCTGCGCATGGACCCGCTCGCCCCGGCCTACTGCAACTATGCGCACAGCCCGCTCGGAACCGACCTCTATCCAGCGGGCGATCTTTATTACGACTCGAGACCCAATCCGCCGGGCTGGGTCACAAGCCTTTCAACGGGCGGCCAATCGGACCTCGCCTTCGAAACCATCGTTGAAACGGGCGCTGGCCCGGGTCCCGGACCGCGAGCCGGCAGGAACTGTCTCATCTCAGGCGGTCCGGCCGGCGGCTTGCCGATTCCCGAAACGCTCCCTGTCTGCCGTTGCCTCCGCGACGAGGGGCTTCGTGAGTTTCGTTGCGCTCTCCTGCATCCCGACTTCTTCGCGATCCGCCGGGTGCCCTTCATCAATCTCAATGCTCCCTACACGGAGCGTTGGGAGGTTCTGCCGCTAACCAGGCTTTCCGCGCCGATTGCACTGCGTTTTGAAGGGGAGAACATCGGCCAGCCGATCGACCTCGTCTTCAGGGGCGTTTCGTTGAAAGCGCCCCGGTCGCGCATGATCACGCTGAAAGGGCCGTCCTCGCCCGTCGCCATCAAGGGCGCGGCCGTCCTCGATTACGGCAAGGAGACCTGGCGGATCGATCGGACGTTGCCGCTCGAGGCCTATGCCGTCCCGGCGCCGCCCGCGAATCTCCCGCCGTCGGACTAGGCGCCTGCCGGGTGACGAGGCGGGCGGAACCGGCTAAAGCCCCGCCATGCCGCTCGACCCCCATGCCGCCAGCCATGAACGCGTCCTCATCGTCGACTTCGGGTCGCAGGTGACGCAGCTGATCGCCCGCCGCCTGCGCGAGGCCGGCGTCTATTGCGAGATCCACCCTTACAATCGCGTCGATGCGAGGTTTCTCGGCGAATATGCGCCAAAGGCGATCGTGCTTTCGGGCGGCCCGGCGAGCGTGAAGACCGCGGCGAGCCCGCGCGCCGATGCGGCCGTTTTCTCGGCCGGCGTGCCGGTGCTCGCCATCTGTTACGGCCAGCAGACGATGGCGCTTCAGCTCGGCGGCGCGGTCGATCATTCGGACAAGCGCGAGTTCGGACGCGCGGAGGTGACCATCGAACGCCCGAGCGCTCTTTTCGAGGGCGTCTGGGATGTCGGCAAGAGCTATCCCGTCTGGATGAGCCATGGCGACAAGGTGACCCGCCTGCCGGAGGGGTTCTCCGTCGCCGGAACATCGCCGAACGCGCCCTTCGCCATCGCGACCGACGAACGTCGCCGCTTTTACAGCGTGATGTTTCATCCCGAAGTCGTACACACGCCCGATGGCGCCAAGCTGTTGCGCAATTTCGTCCGTAAGATCGCGGGCCTCAAGGGCGACTGGACGATGGCGTCGTTCCGCGCCGAAGCGATCCGCGACATCCGCCGCCAGGTCGGTGCGGCGCGCGTCATTTGCGGGCTGTCGGGGGGCGTTGACTCCTCCGTCGCAGCGGTGCTCCTCCATGAGGCGATCGGCGACCAGCTAACCTGCGTCTTCGTCGACACCGGCCTGATGCGCGCCGGCGAAGGGGCCGAGGTCGTCCGGCTGTTCCGCGGCCATTACAACATCCCGCTCATCCATGTGGACGCCGAGGCGCTCTTCCTCGAAAAGCTCAAGGGCGTCGAGGACCCGGAGCGCAAGCGCAAGATCATCGGCGCGACGTTCATAGGCGTCTTCGAGGCCGAGGCGCGCAAGATCGACGGCGCTGAATTCCTTGCGCAGGGAACGCTCTATCCTGATGTCATCGAGAGCGTCTCGTTTGACGGCGGGCCGTCAGTGACGATCAAGTCCCACCACAATGTCGGCGGTTTGCCGGAGCGGATGAATCTGAAACTTGTCGAGCCGCTGCGCGAGCTCTTCAAGGATGAAGTGCGCGCGCTCGGGCGCGAACTTGGACTGCCGCCGTCCTTTGTCGGGCGCCATCCTTTTCCGGGGCCGGGTCTTGCGATCCGCATTCCCGGCGAGGTCACCAAGGAAAGGGCCGATCTTCTCCGCAGAGCCGACGCCGTCTATCTCGATGAGATCCGCAAGGCCGGGCTCTATGACGACATCTGGCAGGCCTTCGCGGTGCTCCTGCCGGTGCGTTCGGTCGGCGTGATGGGCGACGGGCGCACTTATGATCATGTTCTGGCGTTGCGCGCCGTCACGTCGACGGACGGTATGACCGCGGACTATTATCCTTTCAGCCATGATTTCCTCGGCCGCTGCGCGACACGCATCATCAACGAGGTCAAGGGCGTCAATCGCGTCGTCTATGACGTGACTTCCAAGCCCCCGGGCACGATCGAGTGGGAATGAGGCGATGACGGGTTTTGATGAGGACTTCGCCGCCGACATGGACGCGCGCGGCGCGGCGCGATCGCGCACCGTCACCGTCGGCTGGACGGTGCGCGCGGCGAAGGCAGGGCTCATCTGGGCGCCGCCGGAGCCGTTCACCCGCAACGACCGCAAGGCGCCCTCGGCGAAATCGGTGCAATATTGCCCCGCAGCGGTCGAATTCGACCGGCGCCATTTTGTCGTGCCTTGCCCCTTCGATCTCACCTTGCAGTTCGAGCAGCTGCCGAACGGCCAGTTGCAGCTCAAGGACGCCGCGGGCGAGGGGTCGGCGGTGCGCCCGACGGGGCTGCGCGACATCGTCGTCCTTCATCCGCAGAGCGAATGGCGCGATCCGGCGCGGCCCGTCATCCAGATCGTCGCGCCCTACATCTTCATCGCGGACGAGCCGTGTTACGTCGTGCAAACTCCGCCTTACCTGCACTATTTGCCGACGCCGCGGCCCGGCGTTCAGGTCGGCGGGCGCTTTCCGGTTCACGTCTGGCCGCGGCCCTTGAGCTGGGGTTTTGAATGGCACGATCCGAAACAGGCTTTGCGCCTCAGACGCGGCGAGCCCTGGTTTTATGTTCATTTTGAAACCGAGAATCCGGCGGCGCGCGTCAGGCTGGTTGAAACGGAAATGACGCCGGAGCTCGAAAGCTACGTGAATTCGATCGTCGACGTGTCGAATTACGTGAACAAGACTTTTTCGCTGTTTTCCGAGGCCCAGGCGCGCAGGCCCGCAACGCTTGTAAGGCCGAAGAAATCATGACTGACGCCTTGCTCGAAAAGACCGACATGATCGGCCCCGCGGCGACGGGGCCGATCCATCAGGTGCGGCTCTATTCCGCGCGCGATCAGAAGCTCGTCGCGTTGCCGCCGGAGGCGGCGCGCCTTCACGAAGCGATCTGGATCGACATGCTGCGCCCTACCGGCGAGGACGAGGCCGCCGTCGAATCGGCGCTCGGCGTCGACATCCCAACCAAGGACGAGATGCAGGAGATCGAGGTCTCAAGCCGCCTTTATCTCGACGGCGAGGCGGCGTTCATGACGGCGATCGTGCTTTCGCGCACTGACGCCGACGACGCCGTCAGCGCGCCCGTCACCTTCATCCTCGCCGGGCCGCGGCTTGTGACCGTGCGATATGAGGAGCCGCGCGTCTTCACGACATTCCCGGACCGCGCGCAAAAGACCGCGATCGGCTGCGCTGACGCCGAAAGCGTGCTGATCGGCCTTCTCGAAGCGATCACGGACCGGCTCTCAGACATTCTTGAGCGCCTCGGCCTCGAGCTTGACGTCCTGTCGCGCGACATCTTCAGTCCTGAGACGCCCAAGGCCAAGAAGAGTCGCAAGCCGCGCAGCAGCGCGGACTATCAACGCATTCTCGAAACGATCGGGAGGAAATACGGGCTGGCGTCGAACATAAGGGACAGCCTCGTCACCCTGTCACGGCTTGCATCGTTCTTTCTCAATGTCGCGCAGCAGCGGCGCGCTTCGAAGGACCTGACGGCGCGCATCAAGGCGTTCGCGCGGGACACGGACGCCTTGTCGGAACATGTCGATTCCATTTCACAGAAAATCATCTTCCTGCTCGACGCCACGCTTGGCCTCGTCAACATTGAGCAGAATACCATCATCAAGCTCTTCTCGGTCGCCGCGGTGATATTCCTGCCGCCGACGCTCGTAGCCTCGATCTATGGAATGAACTTTGAATTCATGCCGGAACTCAGCTGGCCGCTCGGATATCCGTTCGCGATCGGCCTCATGATCATCTCAGCGGTCGTTCCTTACCTCTTCTTCAAGCGGAAAGGATGGCTTTGAGCGCGGGGGCAGGGAACATCACGCTCTTTGCGACGCCGGTCCGGCGCGCGGCGATCGCCGGCGCTGAAGCTCTCAACGCCGAGATCGAGGCGGCGGCGCTTTCCTTTGAAGCGGATGACGCGCTCGGTCGGCGCTGGTCGGCCGAGCATGGCTATGTCGGCTACACCTCCTACGGCTCGATCCCTGACCTCGTATCGCGCGCGCCGTGCTTTGCGGCCCTCAAGAAGGCGCTCGACCGGGAAGCGTCGGCGTTCGCTGCGGCGCTCGCCCTCGACCTTGGCGGGGCGCGCCTGAAACTCGACAACATCTGGATCAATGTGATGCCGAAGGGCGGCTTTCATAGCGGGCACATTCATCCCCACAGCGTGATTTCAGGGACCTATTACGCGCGCACGCCGAGGGGCGCGGCGGCGATCCGCTTTGAGGATCCGCGCCTCGCCATGATGATGGCGGCGCCGCCGCGGCGGGAAGACGCGCCGGAGGCGCTAAAATCGTTCGTCTACTTGGCGCCTCAGGAAGGAACGGCCCTGTTCTGGGAGAGCTGGCTACGTCACGAGGTGATGCGCAACGACTCGCGCCGGCCGCGCATTTCGGTCAGCTTCAATTACCGCTGGGGCTGATGCGGCGCGTCAGCGCCGCAGCCCATAGGTCATCAGGCGCGTCCCGACCTTCTCGTCGATAACGGCGAAGCCTTCGCGCTCGAGGATGGCGCGACAGGCGCCGTCCGTGCGTGCGCCGGCCCGTTCCGGGCCGGTGTCGAGCGCAACGCCGCGAACGAGCGGCCAGGCGACGCCGACGCCTTCAAGGACCTCAGGCTCGGCGCCTTCCGCATCGCACTTGATGAGGTCGATGCGCGGCAGCCCGAGCGTGCGGGAAAGGCTCGCGACCGTCACGGCCTGCTTCCTCACCTTGGGGCCTTCGGCGAAGACGGAGGAATCGGCGCGCGCGGGGGCCAGCGCAAACTCGATCGCGCCATCAGATTTCCAGATCACGGCGTCATGGGCCTCAGCGTTCGCAAGGCGGGCGATATTGCGCCGAAGGCAGGCGAATACATCAGGGTCGGGTTCGAAGCAGTGCACGCGCGCGCCGTAGCGGGCGCAGACATGCGCGAACTCGCCGGCGTTGGCGCCGACATCGAGGACGACGCTGTCCGCCGAGAGCCGGAAATACTGGTTGACGCCATATTCGCGCTCCAGCCGGTCGAGGCGCGCCTGCCATCCCTTCCGGTAGAGTTTCCACCGCAGGGCGGAAGGGACCGAAATGCGCTCACCTTCGACATGGATGAAAACGCCCTCCGCCGACTCTTCAAGCCGGACGCGCACATTGCCGCCGATTTTAAGGGCCGCAAGGGCGTCCTGTCGGAGAAGTTTCAGGCGTTGGCCGGGCGAAAGCTGCATGAAGGGATTTTACCCGCGACAAGGCCGCTATAGGGATTCGCCGGCGATAAGTCACCTGACAGCGAGGACGCCTTGACCCGAACGACGATCTTGGAAGTCAACCGCGGCGATCTCGGCGAGACGCGTCTTGCGCAGGGCGACGCGCCTGAGCTGAGCGACGGCGCGATTTTGGTCAAGATCGATCGCTTCGCGCTAACCGCCAACAACGTGACTTACGGGGTCGTCGGAGAGAAGATCGGCTACTGGAATTTTTTCCCGGCGCCGAAGGGCTGGGGCGTCATCCCGGTGTGGGGCTTTGCTGACGTCGTCGCCTCCCGCGCCGAGGGCGTCAAGGAAGGCGAACGGCTTTACGGCTATTTTCCGATGGGAACGCATCTTCACATGACGCCTGGAAAACAGTCCGCCGAACGCCTCATCGACGCAAGCGCGCACCGCGCGAGCCTGCCGCCCGTTTACAATTCCTATGCGCGCGTCGCGGCCGATGACGCTGACGACCGCGCGCTCGATGACCTGCGCGCGCTGCTCTTCCCGCTCTATGCGACGTCCTATTGCCTCTATGACTTCCTTGTCGACAATAACTGGTTCGGGGCTCAGCAGGTCGTCATCGTCAGCGCCTCGTCGAAGACGGCGATCGGACTTGCCTATGCGCTGGCGGGCGGTGAGGCGGCGCCGCCGACCGTCGCGCTCACGTCTGCGCGCAACAAGGCGATGGTGGAGGCCCTTGGCCTTTACAACGCCGTCGTCACCTATGATGCGATGGAGGCGATCGATGCGACAAGGCCGACCGTCATCGTCGACATGTCGGGGAACGGCGCCGTTTTGTCGGCGCTGCACGCGCGGCTCGGGGAGAAAATGCGCTACTGCTCGAATGTCGGCGTCACCCACTATCAAGAGAATACGATGGGCGCGGGCTTCATCCGCGAACGCAGCGCGATGTTCTTCGCGCCGGGCCACATCCAGAAGCGCGCGAAAGAGTGGGGTCCTGGCGTCTTCGACCGCAAGGCGTTCGGGTTCTGGCGCGACGCGGCCCTTCGGAGCCGCGGCTGGCTGAAGATCGAGCGCGTGAAAGGCCCGGCGGCGATGGAGGAAGCGTTTCACCGCGTGCGCAAGGGCGAGGCGGGTCCCGATTCAGGGCTCATCATCGAACCCTGACGGGCGTCACCGCGCCCGTAGCGCCATCTTGATCGGGCCGTCCGCTCGGCCGTTGACGAATTGGTCGACGTAAGGATCGCCGGAGTCGCTGATCGCGTCGGCCGGTCCGCGCCAGATGATGCGCCCCTCATGCAGCATCGCGATCTCATCGGCGATCCTGCGGGCGGAATTCATGTCATGCGTGATGGAGACGGCGGTCGCGCCGGTCTCCCGCACGCTGTCGACGATGAGGTTGTTGATGACGTCTGCGGTGATGGGATCAAGCCCCGTCGTCGGCTCGTCGAAAAAGAGAATCGAGGGTTCGGCGGCGATCGCGCGGGCGAGCGCGACGCGCTTTTGCATGCCGCCGGAAAGCTCCGACGGCGACATCGCGGCGACTTCGGGCGGCAGGCCGACCTTGGCGAGGCATTCGATCGCGCGGGCGCGCGCCGCCGCGGCGCCTTTGCGTTCGCCATAGATCAGGCGGAACGCGACGTTTTCCCAGACCTTCAGGCTGTCGAACAGCGCCGCGCCCTGAAAGAGCATGCCGATCTGGCGGGTGCGCCGACGCCGCTCGAAGGCCGATCCTTTGAGGACATTGACCCCGTCGATGAGGATCTCCCCGCCGTCGGCCGGGATGATGCCGAGAATGCACTTCAGGAGGACCGATTTCCCGGTTCCCGACGCGCCGATGACGACGAGTGATTTGCCGGCGTCGAGATCAAGATCGACGCCGTTGAGAACGGCTTTCGTGCCGAAGGATTTCTTCAGGCCACGGATGGAAATCTTCGCCTCGCGCCCGCTCATGTCACAAGTCCACGAAGAGCGAAGTCATGACGTAGTTCGAAGCGAGGATCGCCACCGCCGAGGCGACGACCGCCGAGCGCGTCGCTTCGCCGACCCCTTGCGCGCCGCCACGGCTTTTGTAGCCGTAATAGCAGCCCATCACCGAAATCAGGAAGCCGAACACGGCGGCTTTGATAAGGCCTGATCCGACGTCGTCGGCGGTGATGAACTGGTCGATGTTGCGGACGTAGGTCGCGCCCTCGAAGCCTAGCGCGTAAACCGCGACGAGCCAGCCGCCGAGGATGCCGATGAGATCGGCGATGAGCACCAGAAAAGGCAGCATCAGCGTGGTTGCGAGAATGCGCGGCGAGACGAGATACTTGAAAGGATCGACGGCGAGCGTCGACATCGCGTCGATCTGGTCCGAAACGCGCATCGCGCCAAGCTCCGCCGCCATGCCGGACGAAGAGCGCCCGGCGACCATCAGCGCGGCGAAACCGGGGCCGAGCTCGCGCACGATGGAAACGGCGAGGATTTGCGGCAGGAAGGTTTCGGCGTTGAAGCGCGCCGATCCGTCGTAAATGTTGAGGGCGAGCGCGGCGCCGATGAAAATGGCGGTGAGCCCGACCACGGGCAGCGAGTTGAAGCCGATGCGAAGCGCCGCAAGCAGGAGCTCGCGCGTGTAGAAGGGGCCGGCGACCCAAGCGAAGGCGCCGCGGACCGCAAACAGGGCGATCGCGCCGATCTCGGCGAAGAGGCCGAGCGCTCCGCGGCCGATGGCGGCGACCGGATTGGTCACGGTGGATTCCCCTCAACGCCGGCGAAGAAGTAGCGGCGCTCCACCCGTCCGCCAAGGGCGCCGGCGCCGCGCGGGCGCGACAATCCGCCGACGGCGGTCAGAAGTTCATAGCCGATCGTACCGCAGCGCGCCGCCTGGTCATCGATCGACAGCGCCGGACCGAAGAATTCGGCCCGGTCGCCGACGGCGAGGGAGGTTGGCGCGGTCGTCGCGTCGAGAACGATGAGGTCCATCGAGACGCGCCCCACGATCGAGCAGCGCGCGCCGCCGATCAGCGCCGTTCCCCTGTTGGAGGCGCTGCGCGGGAAACCATCGCCATAGCCGAGCGAGACGACGGCGAGGCGCATCCGCCGCGGCGCCTTGAAGGTCGCGCCATAGCCGACGGTCTCGCCGGCGGCGATGTCGCGCGTCTGGATGACGGGCGCGGTCAGCGTGGCGACCGGCGACAGCCCGCTGACGGGCGCGTCATGCGGATTGACGCCGTAGAGCCCGACACCAAGACGCACCATGTCATAGGCGTAGCGCGCGCCGAAGAGCGCGCCGCCGGACGAGGAGAGGCTTCGCTTGGCCGACGGGAATAGCGCCGCCGCCTCTTCGAAATCTCGCCGCTGGCGCTCATTCATGGCGCTCGTCTCATCAGACGCGCAGGCAAGATGGCTTATCACCAGCGTCACGCCGAGATTGCCGATCGAACGCGCCGCCGCGACGTCGTTCGCCGGCAGGCCGAGGCGGTTCATGCCGGTGTCGACATGAAGCGCGGCCGCCGCGCCGGGCGCCGCCTCCGCCCATAGCCGGGCCTGCTCCAGTGAATTGAGCACGGGCGTCAAGCGATGCGCGCGATGAACGGCGACCGTATCGGGAAACGGGCCGTTGAAGACATAGATCGCCGGCTCATCGCCGAGCGCGGACCGGAGCGCGGCGCCTTCTTCGGAATAGGCGACGAAAAAAGTGCGGCAGCCGGCTTCGGCGATAAGCGTTCGCGCAACCGGCGTCGCGCCCAGCCCATAGGCGTCGCATTTGACGACGGCCGCAGGCTCGGCGCCGGGCGCTGCGGCGGCAAGGCGCCGGTAATTGGCGGCGACCGCAGATAGGTCGATGTCGAGGCGGGGATTGGCGGCGCGCATTCAGGGACGAAGCCTTACGAACCCGCCCGCAATACGGGGTTTTGCGGGTCGAACCAAGGCGCGTCAGTAGTGGAGGCGTCAGTAGTGAAGGCAGGCGCGGCGCTCCTCGCGCCAGCGCTCCTCGTCCGGCAGCGTCAGCGCGTCAAGGTCGCCCGGCGCGGCGGCCTTGTCATCGACCCAGTTGCGCAAATCGGGGCCGCCATTGATGACGTCGATCGCCAGCTTGCCGGTTTCATATTCATAAGGAAAATCGCGCCAGAGGTCGTAATCCGGATAGAGCCGACGGATCGCCTTGAAAGCGAGCGCCTGAAGCCGCCAGGGGCGGAAGGCGTCGTGGTCGTAGCTCCCTGCTTCGGTGTGGATCTGGACCCCGGCGCACAGCTCGCCGGCATGTTTGTGAAAAGTCGGCTCGAACCAGCAGTCGCGCAGGACGCAGCCATTCGTCCAATCCGGCGCAAGGGCGCGCATCTCGGCGATCACGCGCCGCGCGTCGATGTCGGGCGCGCCGAACAGTTCGAGGGGCCGTGTCGTCCCGCGTCCTTCTGACAGCGTCGCGCCTTCGAGCATCACCGTCCCGGCGTAGGCGCGGGCCATGAAGACGTTGGGCGCATTGGGGCTGGGGTTCACCCAGACGCGCGCGCCGAGCGGCCAGCCGAAGCCTGGCCCGTCGTCCGGGCGCCAGCCTTCCATCGCGATCATCCGGTAATCGACGTCGAGCTTCAGCACACGGATGAACCAATGTCCGAGCTCTCCGAGCGTCAGCCCGTGGCGCATCGGCATCGCGCCGGCGCCGACGAAGCTCTCCCAGCCGGGGCGCAGCATCAGCCCTTCGATCGGCCTCCCGACCGGGTTCGGACGGTCAAGCACCCAGACGGATTTCCCGTGTTTCGCCGCGGCTTCGAGCACATAGCGAAGCGTCGTGACGAAGGTGTAGATGCGGCAGCCGAGATCTTGCAGGTCGACGAGAAGGACGTCGAACGTCTCCATCATCGCGTCGGTCGGGCGGCGAACGGTTCCGTATAGGCTGAAGACGGGGATTCCATGAACCGGATCGATGAAATCCGGCGACTCGATCATATTGTCTTGCTTGTCGCCCCTCAGGCCGTGTTGCGGTCCGAAGGCGGCTGTCAGCTTCACATCGCCGAGACTGCCGAGCGCGTCGAGCGCGTGCGTCAGGTCAGCGGTGACGGAGGCGGGATGGGCGAGCAATGCGACACGCTTTCCGGCGAGCGGCGCGCGCAAGGATTTGTCGTCGATCAGCCGGTCAATGCCGAATTTCATGCGCCGCTTTCAAAGGGGAGGCGCGCGATGAAACCATCGGCGCGGTGAAAATCCGGTTTATCGGCCGGGTGGGCGAGCGCCCAAAAGGATTTCTCGCCTGTCATGCTCTCGAGAATCGCCGAGAGGCCGAGCCTTGCCGACGGCGACGGGCTCAGCGCCTCAAGGTCGAGGCGAGCGGTCATGAGACCCGCGCGTCCGTCGATCCGCCAATCAATTCGGGGATCGCCGACCCCGGCATCCGCCATGCCGCGCCGATAGGCGTCGAAGCGGTAAGCGGCCCAGTCTCCAGACGGCGCCATATTGAACTCGTAATAGGCCGCGCTTGCGTCCGGCCGGATGAACGCCTCGAAACAGGTCGTTCGCCACAGGCCGTCGCGCCGGGCGGGCGCTGTCATCGGCGGGGTCTTCAGCGCGCTCGCGCCGCTGACGCGAAAGGCAAGGTGAAGATGGCCGCCTCGTCGCGCCAGCTCGGCCTCGACCGCCATGAAGGGCGTCGGAGCGCAGGCGGGGTGTGGACGAAGGCTGAAGCGCATCCCTCTAAAAAGCCCGCTTCGGGCCGGCGAGGGAAGGGGCAGGCTTATCCCTTCCCATAGGCGTCATAGCGCCGGTCGAGATTGGAGAACTTCGTCAGGTTCTCCTGGAAGGCGAGCTCAACCTTGCCGATCGGCCCATGCCGCTGCTTGCCGATGATGACTTCGGCGATCCCGCGCGCGGCGTCGCAATCGGCGATCCATTTGGCGTGCTTTTCGTCATCCGGGCGCGGCTCCGCGCGGCGAAGGTAATATTCCTCCCGATAGATGAACAGGACGACGTCGGCGTCCTGTTCGATCGAGCCGGACTCGCGCAGGTCCGCAAGCTGCGGCCGCTTGTCGTCGCGCTGCTCGACCTGGCGCGAGAGCTGCGAGAGCGCAAGCACCGGCACGTTGAGCTCCTTGGCGAGCGCCTTGAGCCCCATCGAGATTTCAGTGATCTCCTGCACGCGATTGTCGCCGCGCTTTTGCGATCCGCTCAACAGTTGCAGATAGTCGATGACGAGGAGGCCGAGGCCGTGCTGGCGCTTCAGCCGTCTTGCGCGCGCGGCGAGCTGGCCGATCGACAGGCCGCCAGTGTCGTCGATGTAGAGCGGCAGGGACTCAAGTTCGCGCGCCGCGTGATAGATGCGGTCGAACTGTTCCTGGTCGATGTCGCCGCGGCGGATTTCGTTCGACGGCACGCCGGAGACCTCGGAGATGATGCGCGTCGCGAGCTGGTCCGACGACATTTCGAGCGAGAAAAGCCCAACGACGCCGCCTTCTGCCGCCTTGATCGTCCCGTCCGGCTGGCGCTCCGGTCTGTAGGCGCGCGCGACATTGAGCGCGATGTTCGTCGCCAGCGAGGATTTTCCCATCGACGGCCGGCCGGCCAGAATGATGAGGTCCGACGGGTGCAGGCCGCCGAGCGTGTGGTCGAGATCTCGAAGGCCTGTCGCCACGCCTGCGAGACCGCCGTCGCGCTTGATCGCCGCCGTCGCAATCTCGATCGCGTCCGCGATCGCGGTTCGGAAGGTCTTGAAGCCGCCGCCATATTTGCCGGTCTCGGCGAGCTTGTAGAGCGCCTGCTCGGCGTCGGCGAGCTGAGCGCCCGGCTCGTCGTCGAGCATCGCTCCTTGCGCGCGCTCGATCATGTCGGCGCCGATGGTGATGAGCCCGCGCCGCACCGACATTTCGAAGACGACGCGGGCGTAATCCATGGCGCCCGCGGTCGAGGGCACGTTCGCGGCAAGCTGTTCGAGATATTTTCTGCCGCCGGCCTCGGCATAGCCGGGAATCGCGGCGAGCGAGGCGTCGATGAGCGCCGGCGAGGCAAGACGGCTCTGATTGATGAGCGCGCCGCAGGCGTCGAAGATCAGACGGTGAACCGGATCGAAGAAGTGCTCGCTCTTGAGGACGCCGGTGACGCGGAAATAGACCTCGTTGTCATAGAGGATGGCCCCGAGCACCGCCTGTTCGGATTCAAGGCTGACGGGGGCGCGCTCGGCGCCGCCCGGAGTCGCGTCATTGGGGTTTCTGGAGAGCGGGTTCGCGCCGTCGGCCATGATCGCGAAAGACCATAAAAAAAACCGGCCGTCGAGCGGCCGGTTTTCCCGTTCATTCACAGCGACGTCGCCGCGCTATTCGGGCTTCGCCGCCGCGCCGGCGTCGAAGAACTCCGCCGTCTCGGTTTCGTCTTCCAGCTTTTCTTCCGCGCGGGCGAGCACGTTTTCGCCGCGCGCCTGGCGCTCGGCCTCGTCGGCGGAGCGGGCGATGTTGATCTCGATCGTCGCCGAGACTTCGGGATGAAGCATGACGCGCAGCTTGGTGATGCCAAGCGTCTTCAGCGGCTTGTCGAGACGGACTTGCGCGCGGTCGACCTTGACGCCGTCCGCGCCGGCGGCCTCAGCGATGTCGCGCGTCGAAACCGAGCCGTAAAGAAGGCCTGCTTCCGATGCCTGCCGGATGATGACGAAGGAGCGCCCGTCGAGCTTCTTGGCGGCGGCTTCGGCTTCCTTGCGGCGCTCGAGGTTGCGCGCTTCAAGCTCGGCGCGCTGGGCCTCGAAGACCTTCTTGTTGGCCTCGCTGGCGCGCAGGGCCTTCTTGCGCGGCAACAGGAAGTTGCGCGCAAAACCCGGGCGGACATTGACGACGTCGCCCATCTGGCCGAGCTTTTCGACCCGTTCGAGGAGGATCACTTCCATGGCTTACTCCGACGCGTAGGGAAGAAGCGCCAGGAACCGGGCGCGCTTGATCGCGCGCGCGAGCTCGCGCTGCTTCTTGGCGGAAACGGCGGAAATGCGCGACGGGACGATCTTGCCGCGCTCGGACACATAGCGCTGGAGGAGCTTGGGGTCCTTGTAGTCGATTTTCGGGGCGCCGTCGCCCGAGAACGGGCAGGTCTTGCGCCGGCGCATAAAGGGCTTGGCCATTGGTCTGCTCCCTTGTCCCTAGAACCGGCGTCCGCGATCGCCGCGATCACGGTCGCCGAACTCACGCCCGCCGTCACGCCCGCCCTCGCGGCCATCGCGCTCGCGCCCGTCGCGGTCGCGCCCGTCGCGGTCGCGCCGCGACAGGACCGGCGAGGGCGCGTCATCGAGCTCGTCGACGCGGATCGTGAGATAACGAAGGATGTCTTCGTTGATCTTTTCCTGCCGCTCGAGCTCGTGGACGACCGCCGCCGGCGCGTCGATGTTGAACAGGCTGTAATGGCCCTTGCGGTTCTTCTTGATCTTGTACTGGAGGTTGCGGAGCCCCCAATATTCCTGCTTGGCGACCTTGCCGCCATGCTCGGTGACGATCTTCTGCAGGGTCTCGGTCAGCCCTTCGACCTGCGCCGGAGAAATGTCCTGGCGCGCGATAAAGATATGCTCGTAAAGAGGCATCAAGCCAGCTCCACCTTGGCGACGGAGACAGCGGGGGCGTTGCTGGTCGCCCCTCCTGCCTTCGGCCCTCACCCAAACGGGACTATCCCGCGAACCGGCCCCTTGGGGACCGGCGGCTGAGGCCGTCGCTCGAAGCGCGGGGGGATAGACGAGGGGCGCGCGCCGCGCAAGGGGGCCGCCTTCCGCCCCCTAGGGAAGCAGTCTAAAGACCCGCGCCGTGGTCAATATCGTCCCCGTTTTCAGGGTCATCGGGGCCCTCCTGATCGCCTTCGCCGCGTTCATGCTCGCCCCCCTTCTCGTGGAGACGAGCCTGCTGCGCCAGCCGGGGGCGGCCTTCATTCTGTCGGCGCTGGTGACGGCGTTCGCCGGCCTCACCCTGATGGCGCTTAGCCCTCAACGGGGAAATTTCGAGCTGACCCGGCGGCAGGGCTTCCTGGTCACGGCGCTCGCCTGGACGGTCCTGCCGGTCTTCGGCTCGCTGCCGCTGGCGATCGGGGCGGGCCTGTCGCCGACCAATGCGCTGTTCGAATCCGTATCGGCGCTGACGACGACCGGCGCGACCGTGATGAGCGGCCTTGACTCCTCAGCGCCCTCGATCCTGCTCTGGCGGTCGCTGATGCAGGCGCTGGGCGGCGTCGGCGTGATCGTTCTGTCGATCGTCATGATGCCCTTTCTGAGGGTCGGCGGCATGCAGCTCTTCCACACCGAAAGCTCGGACACCTCTGACAAAATTGTCGCCAAGGCGTTCGATCTCGCCGTCTGGATCGTCGGCATCATCCTGGTTCTGATGATCGCCTGCGCGGGCGCCTATAAAATTCTCGGCATGGACTGGTTCGACGCCGTGAACCACGCGATGACCTCGGTCGCGACAGGCGGCATGTCGACCCATGACGCCTCCTTCGGCTTTTTCCGTGATACCGGGAATTTCGGACCCATCCTCTGGACGGGCGTTTTTTTCATGATCGCCGGCGCCTTGCCGTTCGTCGCATTCATCAGGCTTGTGAAGGGCAATTGGCGCAGCTTCTTCAGCGACATCCAGCTGCGCGCCTTCATTGTATTCCTAGTCGTCGCCATCCTTCTCATCGCCCTCACGCAGCACGTGCGCGGCGGCGTTTCTCTGGGAGAAGCGCTCACGCACTCGGCGTTCAATGTCGTATCGGTCGTGACCACGTCGGGTTTCGCCAGCGAGGACTACCAGCGCTGGGGTCATTTCGCGATCGGCGCCTTCTTCATTCTGACCTTCGTCGGCGGCTGTTCCGGCTCGACGGCGGGCGGGGTGAAAATCTACCGCTTCCAGATCCTTGCGCGCCTCGCCGGCGCGCATCTGTCGCGCATCGTGTCCCCGAACCGGGTGCATGTGGTGCTCTATCATGACCGCCGTGTCGAAGATGACGTCGCCTTCGCCATTCTCGCCTTTTTCGGAGTCATGCTGTTCTCGCTGATCGTGTCGACGTTTCTTCTCGCCTGGATCGGCGTCGATTTCGTCACGGCGCTCACCGGGTCAGCAAGCGCGATCACCAATGTCGGCCCCGGCCTCGGCGACATCATCGGCCCCGCAGGCAATTTTCAGCCGCTCCCTGACGCGGCGAAGTGGGTTCTTTCCGCGATGATGATCATGGGACGGCTTGAATTTTTCACCATCTTCGTGCTGCTGACGCCGGCGTTCTGGCGAGCGTAAGAGGAGAAGGGTCGATGGCGCGCTGCTTCGTATTTCCGGGTCAGGGGAGCCAGTCGGTGGGCATGGGGCGCGCGCTCGCCGAGGCCTTTCCTTCTGCGCGCGAGGTCTTCGAGGAGGTCGATGACGCGCTTCAACGTCGCCTGACGAAGATCATGTGGGAGGGCCCGGCGGAGGACCTCAATCTAACGGTCAACACGCAGCCGGCGCTGATGGCGCACTCGCTCGCCATGGTGCGCGTGCTCGAAAAAGAGGCGAAGGTCGATTTCGCCGACGCGCGGTTTCTCGCCGGTCATTCGCTCGGCGAATATTCGGCGCTGTGCGCGGCGCGGGCGATCTCCCTGGCTGAGACGGCCAGGCTGCTGAACACGCGAGGGCAGGCGATGCAGGCGGCGGTCCCCGCCGGCGAGGGCGCGATGGCCGCGCTTCTGGGGCTCGACATCGCCGCCGCAGAGAAGGCGATCACCGAGACGGACCCCGGCCTCGGCGTCTGCGAGATCGCCAATGACAACGCGCCGGGCCAGGTGGTGATCTCCGGCGCAAGGGCCCGCGTTGAAGCGGCGGCGGACGCCGCGAAGAATCACGGCGCCAAGATGGCGAAGCTGCTCGCGGTGTCGGCGCCCTTCCACTGCTCGATGATGGCGCCGGCGGCGGACGTCATGGCGAAGGCGCTCGCGTCGGCGACGATCGCTGCGCCAGCCGCGCCGATCATCGCCAATGTGACGGCGCGCCCTGTCGAGGCGCCGGGCGATATTCGCGACCTGCTCGTGAAGCAGGTGACGGGCCGCGTGCGCTGGACGGAAAGCGTCGACTACATGGCGCGCGAGGGCGGCGACAAATTCATCGAAATCGGCTCCGGCAAGGTTCTCGCGGGCCTTATCAAACGCGTCGCCAGGGACGCGCAGATTATGAGCCTCGGGGAGCCAGCGGACATTGAGGCCTTCGTAAAATGACGGGGCGATCCATGAACAGCAGGACGCTCATCCTCGCGCTCCTTGCCGCCGCCGCCTGCGGGCGCAGCGACGACATGCACGACGATCGGTTTTCGGCCTACGCATTGTCGAATACGACCCTGCGCGGAAGTTTTGCTCTCTCCCGCGCATCGGCAATTGACGCCGAGAAACAGGCGCTCTCCGCGTGCGAGTCGGCGGCGGGCGACGGATTTCCCTGCCGGCAGATTCTCTGGTTCACGAAGGGCTGCGGCGCGGTCGCGCTCGGCGCACGGCCAAGAACCGACGTGACCGACTGGATCGAAGCGTCAAGAAACGGCGAATTGCTGCAGGTCGGTAACGGCGTCGGCCCTGACGCGGCATCGGCTTGCGCGGACGCCGTCGCCATCTGCGTGAATGCCGGCGGGATCAATTGCGGCGCGCGGGAAGTCGCATGCATGGACACCGGCGTTGTCAGCGCCTGCCCGTCGTCGGGGGCGGGGGCGATGAGACGCAGGAAAGACGCTGCGACCGCGGCGCCGACGGTTTACGTCGGCTACGCCTTCTCAAAAGAAGCGCGCTCTGGGGCCTTCGCGTTCTCTCGAAGCGCGCTGGCTGACGCCCGGGACAGCGCGCTTGCTGAATGCGGGACCGGCGGCGTTGAAGGGTGCGAGGCGCTCGGCGCATTTGAAGCGGCGTGCGGGGCGACTGCGGTCGGCGGCGGCGAGGTCGCGCTTGCGCCCGGCGCGACCGCCCGAACCGCGTGCGCGGCGGCGCTGGCGGCCTGTGAAAGAGTTTCAGGCTCGTGCAGCGGCTTGACCTACGCTTGCAGCTCTGGTGAGCCCGGTTTCTGCAAGGAATTTTAGAGCAAGCGAATTCACAGGAAGGACGGCCATGATGTTCGATCTCACTGGAAAATGCGCGCTCGTCACCGGGGCGACAGGCGGGATCGGCGGCGCGGTCGCGCGCGCCTTTCATAAGCAGGGCGCGACAGTCGCGATTTCCGGCACGAGGGCCGAAAAACTCGAGGCGCTCGCTTCGGAACTGAAAGAGCGTGTCGTCGTCACGCCCTGCAACCTGTCCGATCTCGACGCTGTTGACGCGCTGCCGAAGACGGCGGCAGACGCGATGGGCGGCCTTCACATCGTCGTCTCGAACGCCGGCGTCACCCGCGATATGCTGATGCTGATGATGAAGCCCGACATGTGGGACGAGGTGATCCGGGTCAATCTGACCGCCTATTTCCGGCTGGCGAAAGCTTCGCTCCGCTTCATGACCAAACAACGCTTCGGGCGGATCATCGGCGTCACCTCGGTCGTCGGCGTCACCGGCAACGCCGGCCAGGCGAATTACGCCGCCTCGAAGGCCGGCATGATAGGCATGACGAAATCGCTGGCGGCGGAGATCGCGTCGCGGAACGTCACCGTCAACTGCATCGCGCCCGGTTTTATTGCGACCGCGATGACCGATGCGCTCAACGACCAGCAGAAGGAAGCGATCCTTTCCAAGATCCCGGCCGGTGCGATGGGCAAGCCCGAGGATATCGCCGCGGCGGCCGTCTTCCTCGCCAGCGAGGAGGCAGGCTACGTCACCGGTCAGACCCTTCACGTCAATGGCGGGATGGCGATGATCTGACAGGGTTTTCGGCGGACCTGCGCCGCGCGGCTTGACCTTTTGCGCGAGGCTTGCTCCCCTCCAAGGCGAAAAGAGCGGCGTTGCAACAAACGGCAATTTGCCGTAATCGCCCCCGGAATTCGCTGCGGCGCACCCTGGTTTGGACGTGGTTTGCCAAGGATGGCTTCGGGCCCCGATAGAAGAAACAGCCTGACTACCGTCGACAGCGACAACACCAGAAGGAGCCTTTGAATGTCTGACCTTGCCGAACGCGTTAAGAAGATCGTCGTCGAACATCTCGATGTCGACGCCGCCAAAGTCGAGCCCAAGGCGAGCTTTATCGACGATCTCGGCGCGGACAGTCTCGACATTGTCGAGCTCGTGATGGCGTTCGAGGAAGAGTTTGACGTTGAAATCCCCGATGATGCGGCCGAAACGATCCAGACCGTCGGCGACGCGATCAAGTTCATTTCCGAGCAGAAGGGCTGACCCCTGCCGTCGAAGGGGGCGGACCCGGGCATGAGGCGCGTCGTCGTCACCGGTCTCGGC
Organism: Parvularculaceae bacterium; assembly: GCA_046296195.1. GTDB lineage: Bacteria > Pseudomonadota > Alphaproteobacteria > Caulobacterales > Parvularculaceae > Amphiplicatus. The sequence continues at coordinate 88,100 of JBKBLR010000004.1, forward strand.
ATGGTCTCGCCGCTGGCGTGCGGCGTCGAGCCGACCTGGCGGCGGCTGATCGCCGGCGAGGCCGGCGGCGGGCGCATCGAGAAGTTCGATGTCACCGACATGCCCTGCAAGATCGGGGCGGAGGTGCCGCGGTCGAACGGCTATGGCGGCGGCGCCGAAGCGGGCGCTGACGCCTTCAATCCGGACGACTGGGTGTCGGCTAAGGAGCAGCGGCGTATTGAGGACTTCATTGTCTTCGGCATCGCCGCGGCGCATATGGCGGTCACCGACTCCGGCCTCGAGTTCAAGACGGCGGAGGAACAGGAACGCTCCGGCGTTCTCATTGGCTCCGGCATCGGCGGGCTCGACGGCATCGCCAAGCAGACGCTCGTCCTTCACGAGCAAGGCGTCCGCCGCGTGTCGCCGTTCTTCATCACCTCGAGCCTGATCAATCTCGTCTCCGGTCAGGTGTCGATCCGCTTCGGGCTCAAAGGGCCGAACCATGCGGTCGTGACGGCATGCGCGACGGGCGCGCATGCGATCGGCGACGCCGCGCGCCTCATCCAATGGGGCGACGCCGACGTCATGGTCGCGGGCGGCGCGGAATCCGCGATCTGCCCGATCGGCTATGCCGGCTTCTGCGCGACGAAAGCGCTGACGACGCATTTTAACAACAATCCGAAAGCCGCCTCGCGGCCCTATGACCGCGACCGCGACGGCTTCCTGATGGGCGAAGGCGCCGGCGTCCTGATTCTTGAGGAATATGAGCGTGCGAAGGCGCGCGGCGCAAAAATCTATGGCGAGATCATCGGCTACGGCCTCTCGGGCGACGCCTATCACATCACCGCGCCCGCCGAGGACGGCTCGGGCGGCTATCGCGCGATGAAGATGGCGCTCGACCGCGCGCGGCTCCGGGCGACCGACATCGACTATGTGAACGCGCACGGCACGTCGACCCCGCTCGGGGACGAAATCGAGCTCAAGGCCGTCGAGCGCCTGTTCGGCGGCGAGGGCGCGGAAAAGCTCGTGATGTCCTCGACCAAATCCTCGATCGGCCACCTTCTCGGCGCGGCCGGCGCGGTGGAGGCGATCTTCTCGCTCCTCGCGATTCGCGACGGCGTCTGCCCGCCGACGCTCAATCTCGACAACCCGACGGTCGACACACGCATCAATCTCGCGCCGAAAAAGGCGGTCAAAAAGACTGTGAACGTCGCCCTGTCGAATTCCTTCGGATTTGGCGGCACCAACGCCTCTCTGGTCGTCGCCCGGGTTGACCGCTAACATCCTGCGATATGGGGCGGCGCGGGCCGGGCATGGTGTCCGGAGAAAAGAGGCGGGGCGGTGAAATCAATCCTATCGGCGGTCGTCGGCCTCGTCCTGATTGTAGCGGTCCTCGTCGGCGCCGCGGGCTGGTTCGCCTGGCGGGAGGCGACGCGCGAAGGGCCCCTCGAAGAGAGCGTTGTCGTTCTCTTCAAGCCGGGGATGTCGGTCGCCGCGATCGCCGCGGAGCTCAAGAAGGCCGGCGCCATCCGCAATGAGAAACTGTTCATCGCCGCGGTGCGCGTGCGCGACGAGGCCGGGGCCCTTAAAGCCGGCGAATATGAGATCTCCGCCGGCGCCAGCGTCTATGATATAATCGACCTCATCGTCCGAGGAAAAAGCATCCTTCACCGGCTGACGGCCCCCGAGGGGCGCACGACGAAGCAGATCCTCGCGCTCGTCGCCGCTCATGAAGCGCTGGAAGGGGAAATCACGCTCGCCCCCGCCGAGGGCGAACTTCTCCCCGAAACCTATTCCTTCACCCGTGGCGCGACTCGCGACGGCCTTATCGCGGACATGATGAAGGCGCAGGACGCGGTCATCGACGCGCTCTGGGAGACGCGCGCCAACGATTTGCCCTTCATGACGAAGGAGGAGGCGGTCATCCTCGCCTCGATCGTCGAGAAGGAAACCGGAATCGCCAGCGAACGTCCGCTGATCGCCGCGGTTTTCGTCAACCGCCTCAAACGCGGCATGCGCCTGCAGTCCGACCCGACCATCATTTACGGCCTCACCGGCGGCGAGCCGCTCGGGCGCGGCCTGAGGAAGAGCGAACTTGAGCGCGTGACGCCCTACAACACCTACGCCGTCGCCGGCCTGCCGCCGACGCCGATCGCCAACCCCGGACGGGCGGCGATCGAGGCGGTGCTCAATCCAGCGGATACGGACTATCTCTTCTTCGTCGCCGACGGGACCGGCGGGCACGTCTTCGCCCCGACCCTCGAAGAGCACAACCGCAATGTCGCCAAATGGCGGCAGATCGAACGCCAGCAGCAGGAAGGCTGACCCCGGCATGGCGCTCTCTTCGATGACCGGCTTTGCGCGCGGCGAGGGGGCAAGCGGCGACACGCGCTGGACATGGGAGCTCAAGAGCGTCAACGGCCGCGGCCTCGAGCCGCGTTTCCGTCTGCCGCCGGGACTTGATTTCATCGAGCAGGATTTGCGCAAGGCGCTCTCTGAAAGGTTTTCGCGCGGCTCGTTCACGGTCTTTCTGTCCCTCAGGGGCGCAGCGGTCGAGGGCGGCCTCGTCGTCAATCGCGCCGCGCTTCAGTCGGCGATCGCGCTCATACACGAGATCCGCGGCCTCATTCCGTGCGACCCGCCGCGCGCCGAAGGGATTCTCGCCATCCGCGGCGTCGCGGAAGTGCAGTCCTCGCTCGATGACGAGGACGAGCGCGCCGCGCTTGCGTCGGCGCTGACGCTGAGCTTCGCCGAAACGGCGGAACTGCTCGCCCAGTCGCGGCGCAAGGAAGGCGAAGTGCTCGAGCGGCTGATCGGGGAGCTCGTCGATGACATTGAACGGCTTTCGGCGCAGGCGCGCGCCGCCGCATTGGCGGCGGCGGCGGCGACCCGCGACCGCTTCGCCGCGCAGCTTGCAGACCTGCTTTCCGGCGGCTTCTCCGAGGAGCGCCTGGCGCAGGAAGCCGCGGCGCTCGCCGTAAAGGCCGACGTGCGGGAAGAACTCGACCGGCTCGGCGCCCATATCGAGGCCGCGCGCGCGCTGATCGCCAAAGGCGGCGCCATGGGGCGCCAGCTCGACTTCCTGACGCAAGAGCTTAACCGCGAAGCAAACACCCTGTGCTCCAAGGCGCAGGACATGGCGCTGAAGCGCATCGGGCTCGACCTCAAGACGGCGGTCGACCGGATGCGTGAGCAGGTTCAGAACGTGGAATGACATGCCGGTCACAGCAGCGAAAGTGAAACGGCGCGGATTGATGTTCGTGCTGTCGAGCCCGTCAGGGGCCGGCAAGACCACGCTCGCCGCGCGGCTCCTGAAGGCGGATCCGAAATTACGCCTCTCGGTGTCGGCGACGACGCGCGCGCCGCGTCCCGGCGAGGTCGACGGCGAGGACTATCACTTCGTTTCGGAAGAAGAATTCCTGCGCATGCAGTCGAACGGCGAGTTTCTCGAATCCGCCAAGGTGTTCGGCCATTATTACGGCACGCCGCGCGCGAAGGTCTTTCACGACCTCGAGGAGGGGATCGACTATCTCTTCGACATCGACTGGCAGGGCGCCCAGCAGCTTGACAGCCGCGCGCGGGGCGACGTCGTCAAGGTGTTCATCCTGCCGCCGAGCCGCGAGGAGCTCGAACGCCGTTTGCGCGCCCGCAATCAGGATCCCGAGGATGTCGTACAGGCCCGCATGGCGAAAGCCGACGCCGAGATCTCGCACTGGGCGGAATATGAATATGTGATCGTCAACTACGATCTCGACGAATCCGAGGAAATGCTGAAGTCGATTCTTCTCGCCGAGCAGCTTCGTCGCTACCGCCAGGTCGGTCTCGCCGATCTCGTGCGCGGCATGATCCGCGGCGATTAGCGCGGCGTGCGCAAAAGCGTAGGCGGTTTTGCGCGGGTGAGGCGCGCAGCCGCTGACGCCGCGGCATTCAGAACCTGATCGAGCGCCCTAATCCCGGATCAAGACGCAACGCTCGAGACGGCGTTCTGTGCAATGCGAGAGGCGGACAACGGTCTTCAATCTTGGTTTGACGCGCATTTTCATCGGAGAACCGCTTCGCACCTTTGGGAACGCTCGCTAGCCCTTCGCCGCCGCAAGCTGCAGCGCGCCGGCTTCGTCAGGCGTCAGGCCGAGGCGGCCGGCGAGTTTTTTCAGGAACGCCGACTCACGGTCATTGAGCTCACCGGCCGAGATGACGGCGGCGGCGTAGAGTTCGGCGGCGTGGTGGGGCGTCTTCGCCGCGCTGGCGATCAGGCGCAGCGTTTCCTCTTCAGGAATTTCCCCGGCGAGCATGCGCCGTTCGTCCTTGGTGATCTGGGCTTTGGCTTTCGCGCCGTCGATGATGCGCTGCTCCGCCGCGTCGATCACGCCGTCGGCGTAAGCGGCGGCGAGCATCGTCCGCACGACGGCGAGCGCGAAATCGGGATCGGATGCGGGGTCGATAGGGAAGCCCGAGGCGCCGGCGTCGCGCACGAGCGTCGTCTCGTCGACTTTCTTGCCGTGGCGTTCCATCCAGGTCTTGTAAGCGAGCGCGCCGAGCGCTGCGACCGCGCCGGTTTTCGCAATGTCGCCAGTGAGGCGCCGGCCGCCCTTCGAGCCGAGAAGGCCGAGCAGCAGGAGTCCGCCGGCGCCGGCGGCGATCGCCTGCGTCTTCGGGTCGGCCTTCAGGCGCTCGCGCAGGTTGTCGGCGGCCTTTTTCGCCTTGTCGACCGCGCCGCTGTCGCGCATCTCGCGCGCAATCTCTTCGGCCTGATGCTGGAGGTCGGCGAGTATCTTGCGGGCGTCGAGCATCGCTCTCTCCTCAAGGCGCGGTCCAACGCATGTGGGCGTCGCGCAGGCGGATTCAATAGCCCGGCGTTTCGCCCTACCGCCGGGGCGCAGCGCGCGCGAGCTCGATGGTGATCGGCGCGCCCGCGCCGCCCGCTGCAGGCACGGTGACCGTCATGCGGTCGCCCGCGCAAGTGTAGGTGAGGTCGACCTGCGCCACCGGCCCGAAAGCCATCGGCCGGCGGATGTCAATCGGCCGGCCTTCAGCTTCCTCGACCCCGGTCATCCGCATGACGCCGACGCCGGTCGTCGTCGTGCTGCACAGACGTAAAGTGCCGCTGGCGTCATCGGCTCGCCAGAGGCCGGCGCCTTTTGCGAGCTGAATGTCCGTTTCGATTGTCATTTGCGTCGAGCGGCCGCGGCGCGATGTCATCTGCAGCCGCACGCGCCGTAGCGCATTGCGCAGCACGCCTTCGAACGAGCCGTCGCGATTGAAGGTCGCTTCGGCCTCGCCAGGCTCGCAGGCTAGGGGCGTCACGGTCACGCTTTCCATCGAGGCCAGCGTCGCGATCCAGGAACAATCGGGCCCCCGAACCTGACGCCAGCTGCCGACGACGCAGCCGGCGCGCCGCACCGCGCCGCCGGTCGCGCCGCATTCGCCGCACTGGACGGCCTTGTCCGTGCGCGGCTTGATCTTGATCGCGGCCGGCGAGGCCTCGACCGGCATGCCGACGATGCGGAACTCCTTCCGCTCGCCGCAAGCGACCACGAGGCGCTCTGGCAACGCCGACCAGCGGCCTGGCGCCTCGGAGAACACGGATTTTCCTCGCCCATCTTGCCATCGGGCGCGTATTCACCGGGCGCGAACTCGACTTTCTGGCGCACGATCGTAAACGCCTTGCGCACGGGGCGCTCGATGTCGGGATCAGCGTCTGGTTCTCCGGTCGTCGTTCCGGCCGGCGTCAGGGGACGGCGCGAGCCGACGACTCGCCAGCCACTCGGCAGAACGATGCGGTCCTCGACATAGTCCTGCGCGAAGCGATTATACTCGGCCGCGGTCATCGCGCGGCGCAAACCATCCTCCGCAGCCTCGCCGTCGCGCGCAAGGGCGCCGATGAAGTTGATGAGCCTCGGCAGTCCCTGCTGGTGCAGCCAGCCGAAGAGCACGATGTTCGCGTAACGCTGTTCATGCAGCGCCTTCGTTTCGCAATTCTCCTCGAAAAGCCCGACGCTCTGCGGCAGGCTTGAGTCCTCCCAGTCGCCCGGCAGCGCGAAGTCTTCGAACCACTCGGCGGACCCTTCGCGCCACCACGCTGTTCCCTCCTCGTCCCGCGTCTGCTCGGGCCAGGTGTCGAACTGGATGCAGTGGAACAGCTCGTGCGCGAGGATGCGCCGCTGCGCGCCCGCCGAAATCTCGCGCGAGGGATAGATGACGATCGGGCAGTCATTGCTGGCGCTGAGGCGTCGGAAAAATTGCGACGAGGTGCGGGCGTTGGCGACCGCCGAGTGCCGGTGACTGACGGCGGTGATGGTGACCGTCCGCGGCAGCGTTACCGCGCCGAGAGATCGCATCCGCGCCTCGACCGCTTCGATCACCGTGATGAGCTGCGGCCGCATCGCCAGCGCGCGCTCGCGCGAATTCGCTCCGCTGTCATGCATCAGGCGCACTGACGTCACGCCGCCCGAATGGCGGATGCGGAATTCCTCAAACAGGCGGCAATCGCCGACGGGATCGTCCGCCGTCCGGCCAAGCCCCAGGGTGCGATCGAAAGTTTCCGCGCAATAATCGCCGCCCTGGGCGCGCGCCGGCGCCGCCCCCAACAAGATCGAGACTGCGAGCGCGAGCGCCCCGCGCGTCAAGGTCCAGATCGACATGTTCGCCCCCATCAACGGCTCCCTGCCGGCTCCCGCTTTCCGGCTTCAATTCAACGCAGCAAGAAACCGATCGGCCTCCGCCGCCGCATCGCGCAGGGCCGCCGAGGCGTCGCTGGCTGCCTTGCCTGCCGCATCGATACGGCTTGCGCGCGACTTTGCGACGACGCCGCTCGTCGGGTTCCTGCGCAGCGCTGCGATTTCCTCATTGAGAAGGGTGAGCGCCGGCGAGAGGCGCAAATTCGCCGCGCCGAGCGCGCCGACGAGCCTTTTGTGCGCCTCTCCTTGCGATTTGAGCCGGCTTGCGGCGGCCTCGCGTTCGGCGGCGGTCTCATAAAGCGCGATCTCCTCCTCCCATTCCCGGAAATAGCGCGCGCCGGAGGCGCCGACCGTGTCGGCCGAGAGCCGCACATCCTGCGCGGCGACGGCGGCGTCCTGCGCGCCGGCGCGCGCCGCTTCGACCTGGCGCGCAAGGGCGGGGCCGTCAAGCGCCGTCGCCGCGCCGAGCGCGCTTGCGGCGGAGTCGATCCTTGCGGCGGCGGCGAGCGCATCCTCGCGTGCATCGCGGACGCGGCCTTCAAGAACGGTCTTCGCATCGACGCCGCGGCGTTCGAGCGAATCGTAAACGGCGCTGGCGCAGCCGGAGGACACCATCATGAGGGCGGCGAGGAACAGATGGCGACGCATCGGAAGTCCCTTCATCAATAGGTGGAGAAATTGAGCGCAAGGCCGGGGCGCGGCCAACGCAGGCGGCCGAGGCGCCCCGTGCCGGAGAGCGTGACATAGGCGTCGCGCCGGTCCTTGCCGCCGAAGCAGAGATTGGTCGGGAAAAGGTCCGGCATCGGAACGTGCTCTGTCGCGCCGTCCGGCGCGAAGACGGTGACGCCGCCATTGAGCAGCGTTGCAACGCAGACATTGCCGTTCTCCTCGACCGCGAGGCTGTCGAGAAACTGGTAGCCCGGCAGCGTCGCCACGACGCGGCCCGGCAGGGGTAGCGGCGTCGGCGCGATTTCTCCGGGGACGGCGAGATCGAAAGCGAGCAATCGCGCCGTGAAGGTGTCGGCGACGTAAAGCGTCTTTTCATCCGGCGAGAGGCCGACGCCGTTCGGCGACATCAGCGGGTAAGCCGCTTCGACGATTCTCGATCCGTCGGGCCTTGCATAATAGAGGCCGCCATGATCGCGATGGCGATGATAGGATTTGCCGAGATCGGTGAACCAGAAGCCGCCGGTCCGGTCGAAGACGAGATCGTTGGGGCCTTTGAGACGGTGACCGCCGGCTTCCGTATAGAGCGTTTCGATCTTCCCGGACTTCAGGTCGACCGCCTCGATCGAGCCGCCGCGATACCCCGCCGGCGCATCGCCCGAGATCGTCTGCCCCATCACCTCGCGCCATTCGAAGCCGCCATTATTGCACACATAGACACGACCGTCGGGCCCGAGCGCGGCGCCGTTCGGACCGCCGGGGATTTCCGCGATCGTCTCGCGCCGGCCCTCCGGCGTCACCCGCGTCAGCGTCTGGCGCTTGATCTCGACGAGGATCACCGACCCGTCCGGCATGATGACCGGACCTTCCGGGAACTGAAGACCCTCGGCGATGATCTCGATCGTCATGGCGTTAACCTTCCTCGCGGCATTGAAGGGCCGGGCGACGCCCCCTAATTAAACCGTTTGACCCGCGCGGGCGAGTGGCCCCGCGCGGCGTCCTCGCGGAGGGAGACGCCCATGTCAGGCCTTTTGATTTTTCTGATCGTCGCCGTCGTCGTCGTTTTCATCGTCATCGGCATTTACAACCGCATCGTCGGGCTCAACCAGCGCGGCGACCAGGCCTTCGCCGACATCGACGTGCAGCTTCGCCAGCGCCATGACCTCATCCCCAACCTCGTCGAGACGGTGAAGGGCTATGCGAGCCATGAGCGCGGGACGCTCGACGCGGTGATCCAGGCGCGCAACGCCGCCTCCGCGGCCCATGGCCCCGCCGCGCAGGCGCAGGCCGAAGGCATGCTGAACGCCGCGCTCGGCAAGCTCTTCGCGCTCGCCGAGGCCTATCCGGATCTCAAGGCGAACACGAATTTCCTTGAGCTCCAGCGCGAGCTCTCCGACGTCGAGAACAAGATCGCAGCGGCGCGCCGGTTCTTCAACAACGCCATCCAGGAATACAACACGGCGATCCAGCAGATCCCCGGCAATTTCATCGCCCCGCTGGGCGGCTTCAAGCAGCGCGACTTCTTCGAACTGCCGGAGGCCTCGCGCGCGGCCATCGAAGCAGCGCCCGCCGTCAAGTTCTAGCGCGGGAAGGCGCGGGGTGCGCACGCTCGGCCTCATCGGCGGCGTCAGTCCGGAATCGACGCTCCTTTATCTGCGTCATCTGAACGACGGGGTCCGCGCACGCCTCGGCGGCGAGCATTCTGCCGCCTTTCTGCTCGCCCATCTCGATTACGGCGTGATGATCGCGCATTACCGCGCGAGCGCGTGGCCGGCCTTCACGGAGGAAGTCGTCAAGGCGGGCAAGGCGCTCGTGCGCGGCGGCGCCGAGGCGCTGATGATCACGTCGAACACGACGCATGTCGCCGCCGATGCGCTCGCCGCCGCGACGGGCGCGCCGGTGCTTCACCTCCTTGACGCGCTCGCCGCGGCGATGACGGCGAGGGGCGTCCGGCGCCCCTTGCTGCTCGGCACGCCGCCCGTGATGGCGGGGCCGTTTTACCGCACGGCGCTCGGGCGGCGTTTCGACGGCGAGATCCTGACGCCCGCCGCCGCCAATCAGCCGGCGATCGAGCGCATCATCCTCGACGAGCTTTGCCGCGGCGCCGTGACGGAGGCTGCGCGCGCGCGCCTCAAGGCGATCATCAGCGCGGAAGGGCGCGCCGACGGCGTCATTCTCGGCTGCACGGAACTCCCGCTGATCCTGTCGCAGGCGGACCTTTCGATCCCCGTATTCGACACGACTGCGCTTCATGCGGCGGCCGGCGTCGAGTTTGCGCTCGGGGGCTGCTGAGCCATGGGCGCCTACGGCCTTCAGACGCACATCTGGAACAACAACCTGAAATCGGTCCTGCTGCTCGCCGGATTTCCGCTGCTCCTCCTCGTGCTCATGTACGGGCTCTGCGTCGGCTATGTCGGCCTCGCTTACGAAATCGGCTCGGTCGAGGAAGGCCTCCTGCTCGCGCGCGACCAGCTTCTGCGCATCTGGCCGTTCGCCTTTCTCGGCGCCGGCGTCTGGTTCACGATCGCGTGGATGGCCCATCAGGCGCTCATCAACATGTCGACGGGCGCCAAGCCCGTGACGCGCGCCGAAGCGCCGGAGCTCTACAACCTCCTTGAAAATCTCTGCATCTCTCGCGGCGTGACGATGCCGAAACTTTCGATCATTGAAACGCCGGCGATGAACGCCTTTGCAAGCGGCATCAGCGACAAGACTTACGCGATCACGCTGACGCGCGGCCTCATCAACCATCTCAACAAGAGCGAGATCGAGGCGGTGATGGCGCATGAGCTGACGCACATCCGCAACCGCGACGTCAGACTGCTCATCATCGCGGTCATCTTCGTCGGCATTTTTTCATTCTTCGGCGAGATTGTCTTCCGCAACACCTTTCGCACCGGCGTGCGCGTCGGCGGCCACTCTTCGGGCCGAAAGGGCGACAGCCGCGGCGGCGGGATATTGATCCTCATCGCGCTGGCGCTCATTCTCATCGCCTATCTCCTTGCGATCGTCATCCGCTTCGCGCTGTCGCAGAAGCGGGAATATCTCGCCGACGCCGGCGCAGTCGATCTCACCCGCAATCCGGATGCGATGATTTCGGCGCTCCAGAAGATTTCGGGCAAATCGCAGCTCGACGCCCCAGCCGAGGTGCGTCAGATGATGCTCGACAACAAATCCGATTTCGCCGGCCTCTTCGCGACGCATCCCTCGATTGAAAAGCGCATCGCGGCGCTTAAGGCCTATGCCGGCGGTCAATCGTAAAGAACGCCCGGCAGCCAGGTCGCGAGCGAGGGCGCGAGCGCAAGGAGCGCCAGCGCCAGCAGCTGGATCGCGATGAACGGAACGGCGCCCCGGTAGATGTCGATCGTCCGAACCTCCTTCGGCGCGACGCCGCGCAGGTAGAAGAGCGCAAAGCCGAAGGGCGGGGTCAGGAACGAGGTCTGCAGGTTCACCGCCATCATCACACCGAGCCAGATCGGATCAACGCCCATCTTTAAAAGCGCCGGCGCGACAAGCGGCACGACGACGAGCGTGATCTCGATGAAGTCGAGGAAGAAGCCGAGGACGAACATGATGACCATGACGCCGACCATCGCCCCGACGACGCCCCCCGGCAGCGCGTCGAGGGCGCGGTGGACGGCGTCATCCCCGCCGAGACCGCGGAAGACAAGCGAGAACATCGCCGCGCCGATGAGGATCGTGAACACCATCGTCGTCACGCGCGCTGTCTGATCGGCGATGGCGCCGAGCGCTTTCGCTTTTACAAGATGCGCGCCGCTGACGACGATCCCCCATGGCAGCACGAGGCAGAGCGCGGCGGCGGCGATCATCGCAAGCTCCTCGAATGCGCTCGCATTGGTGCGCCCGACGCGGAGATCAACGAAAGCGGTGAGCGACAGGAGCGCCACAATCGCAAAGGCCGAGGCGGCGACCGCGCTGCGGCCCGCGAGCAGGCTTTTTTTCGGCGCGGCGCGAGCGCCGGCGATGAGCAGCGCGCCGACCGCGCCGACGCTCGCCGCTTCGGTCGGAGTCGCAACGCCCGCGAGGATCGAGCCGAGGACGGCGAGGATCAGAAGGAGCGGGGCCGGGAGCGCCTTCAGCGCCGCGCGCCAGACTTCCGACCGGCGGCCAAGCTCGCTTGCGGGGATCGCGGGGGCGCGCTTTCCATCGAGGAGCGCGACGAGCGCCTGATAGCCGAGATAGAGCCCGACGAGCATCAGACCCGGAATGAGCGCGCCGGCGAAAAGATCGCCGACCGAGATCGCCTTCGGCGCGAAAACGCCCGATTCAAGCTGCGCCTTCTGATAGGCGTTGGAGATGACGTCGCCGAGGAGAATGAGCACGATCGACGGCGGAATGATCTGCCCGAGCGTGCCGGCGGCCGCGATCGAGCCTGCGGCGAAAGCGGGGTCATAGCCGCGCTTCAGCATCGTCGGCAGGCTGAGTAGACCCATGGTGACGACGGTCGCTCCGACGATGCCGGTCGAGGCGGCGAGGAGCGCGCCGACGATCGTCACCGACAGGCCGAGCCCGCCGCGCAGCGACCCGAAGAGCTTCGCCATCGAGTCGAGTAGGTCCTCGGCGATGCGGGCCTTTTCAAGGATCACGCCCATCAGCACGAACATCGGGATGGCGATCAGCGTCTGGTTGGTGATCGCGCCGAAGATGCGCTGCGGAAAAGGGCGCAAATAGCCGATGTCGAAGACGCCCATGGAGAGGCCGAGAAGCGCGAAGACGAGCGCGGTTCCCGCAAGGCTGAACGCGACCGGGTAGCCGGCCAGAATGAGAACGCAGAGCGTCGCAATCATCGCGACGTCGAGCCAGGGCGCCGCGGCGCAAAGGCAGAAGCCTTCGATCATGCAGGATCGCCCCGCTTCAGGATCGCCGCCGCGCGGCTCGCGAGGACGAGCCCCGCGAGCGCGAGAAGGGCGAGGTAGATCGGGATCAGGGTCTTCAGGAGATAAACGCCCCTGATCCCCGACTGCTCTACCGAACCTTCGCGCACCGCCCAGGAATTGGCGACGTAAGGCGCGGCGGCCCACAGTCCGACGAAGCAGAAGGGAAGAAGAAAGAGATAGGTTCCGGCGAGATCGACGAGCGCTTTTTTCCGCGGGCTCGCATCGCGATAGAAAATGTCGACGCGAACATGGTCGTCGGTGAGGAGCGCATAGCCGCCGGCGAGCATGAAAACGGCGCCATGAAGATAGGTGACGCTTTCCTGCACGGCGATGAAATTCATGCCGAAGACGTAACGCAGAATGACGGTTGAAAACTGGATCGCCGCCATCGCGAGCACGAGCACGATCGACAGGCGTCCAACAGCGCGCACGAACGCCTCTATCGGCGGCGTCAGCCGCGCAAGAAGGGCCGCGGCGCCGCCGGCGGCGTAAGCAGCGGCGGCGATCAGCGCCACGCAGAGCGCCGCTGTCGTGACGAGGCCGGCTGACAGCGGCGGGGGACCGATGTCGGCGGCGAGATGCGCGAGGAGGCGCGACCCGGCGACGATGAGGGCAACGAGGCCGACGAACATGGTCGTCGAGCGCACGCGCCCGCCTGCGAGCGCGGCGAGCGGCAGCATCGTCAGCGGGAAGAGGAGCCCCGCCGCCGCCCACATCAGGATATCGCCGGCACCCGCCTGCATGGCCTAGAGCGAGAACACGGCGCGGCGCGCGGCGAGGAAGGCTTCATCCGAGATGCGGCTCCATTCCTTCATGCGGCCCAGCTCCGCCCGGTAACTTTCAAAAACGCGGCGCGTGATGTCGTCGCTCGCTGCGGCTTCCTCGAGGGCGTTCTTCGACTCGCGCGCGATCGCGGCGAGCACATCGGCGGGAAACTGCCTCAGATCGACGCCGTGCTCCTTGACGAGCTGTTCGAGCGCGACGCCGTTGTAATGCGTGAATTCGGCGAGGCAGAGATAGTTCGCGCGATGGCAGGCGCTGGCGATGATCGACTGTTCCTGCAGCGTCAGGCTCTTCCAAAGATCGAGATTGATCCCGGCCGCGCATTGCGCGCCGGGCTCCTGGAAGCCGGGCCAGTAATAATATTTCGCCTCGCGATAGAATCCGAAGGCGAGGTCGTTCCACGGCCCCACCCATTCGGCGCCGTCGATCAGGCCTGATTGCAGCCCCGCAAAGATCTCCCCGCCGGGAATCGTCACCGGCGAGGCGCCGAGCCGGCGCAGCACCTCCCCGCCGAGGCCCGGCATCCTGATTTTGAGCCCGTTGAGATCGTTGAGCGAATTGATCGGCTTCTTGAACCAGCCGCCGAGCTGATGGCCGGTGTTCGCCGCCGTGAAGGGCTTGATGTTGAACTTCGCCGATAACTCGTCCCAGAGCGCCTGGCCGCCGCCGAATTCGAGCCAGCCGATGATTTCGGACGCGGTCATCCCGAACGGCACGGCGGTGAAGAAAGGATAGGCTTTCGACTTGCCGGCCCAGTAATATTCCGCGCCGTGATAAAGATCGGCCGAGCCGTTCGACACGGCGTCGAAGCTGTCGAAGGCGCCGACGAGCTCGCCGGCGGAAAAGATTCGCACCCGGATCGCGCCGCCCGACATTTCGGTGATGAATCGCCCGACGCGTTCGGCGGCGGCGCCGAGGCCCGGAAAATCCTTCGGCCAGGTCGTCACCATGCGCAATTCGCGCTCGCGAACGCCGCCGGAGGCCGACGGCAATCCTTCCGGCGTCGCGCAATCGCAGCCGGCGGCGAGGCCCGCCGCGCCCGCCGCAAGGAGATTTCGTCGATTGATCAAGGCGCTCCGCCCGTCCGTCATTTGGGGGCGGAGAATGGCCTGCGCCGCCGTGATTGAAAAGGCTAGCCGGGCAGACGCGACCAGCCTTCAGGGGTCAGCCGTTCAAGCGGCGCGTAGCTGCGCTTGTAATCCATCTTCGGCGAGCCATCGACCCAATACCCAAGATAGACGTAAGGAAGGCCAAGATCGCGCGCGAGCGCGATATGGTCGATGATCATGTAGGCGCCGAGGCTGCGCGCCTCCTCCTCGGGCTCGAAGAATGAATAGACCATGGAGAGGCCGTCGGCGAGCCGGTCGGTAAGCGCGCAGGCGAGCAAGGCCTCGCGGCCCGTCCCGTCGCGGCGGCGATATTCGATCATCGCGGTGTCGACAGCGGTCTCCTCGACCATCGAGGCGTAATCGAGCGCCGTCATCTCCGCCATGCCGCCGTCGGGATGGCGGGCGTCGAGATAGCCGCGGAGAACCGAGAACTGCTCGGATGTCGCTTTCGCCGGGCGGATATGACGGGAAAGATCGGCGTTCTTCCGCAGCGTGCGCCGGCGGGCGCGCGTCAGCTCGAATTCGTTGACGATGATGCGCACGGGCGCGCAGGCCGAGCAGGAATCGCAGGCCGGGCGATAGATGATGTTCTGCGACCGCCGGAAGCCGCGCCGCGACAGGAGCGAGTTGAGCGCCGGCGCCTGCGGGCCGCCGAGATAGGCGAAGACTTTCCGCTCCACCCGCCCGTCGAGATAAGGGCAGGGGGAGGGCGCCGTGATGTAATACTCTCCTCCTTCGAGGCCGAGCTGGCGGGTGATGTCTTCTTTGCGCATCAAACCATCCTTGCGCGCGAATCTTAGCGGCCGCTTACCGGAGCGGCAACCGGAGATAAATTGCGGCGGCGGGGCGCCTGTCGGGCTGCGCCTTTCTCCCTCTCCTGATTGATGCTAGGGCGCGCTGGTCGGCGCGCAGCCTCGCGCCTCTTGCGGAACAGCGCGGATGACCGATCCCTACCGGCCCCTGAAAGACGCCTTCGGGCGATTTGCGACCGGCGTCGCCATTGCGGCCTGCGCCAATCCGCGCGGCGGCTATACGGCGATCACGATCAACTCCTTCACCTCGGTGTCGCTGGCGCCGCCTTTGGTTTTATGGTGCCTCGAGAACAAGGCGTCGACCTTCGCCGATTTCATCGGCGCGTCGTCCTACGCCGTCAGCGTCCTGAACGCCGGACAGCAGCAGGTCTCCGAACGCTTCGCGCGGCACGAGCCCGAACCGTTGAAGGCCCATGAATATGAACTCTGGCTTACCGGCGCGCCGGTGCTCGCCGAGCGTCTGGCCGGTTTCGACTGCCGGGTCGTCGATCGCCACCGCTCGGGCGATCATGTCATCCTCGTCGGCGAAGTGATGCAATTCGCCTCCGGCGATGGCGCGCCGCTGATGTATTTCGCCAGCCGCTACGCCAAAGGTCCGTCCACGGACGGGCGCGGGGGCGCGCAATGAATGTTTCCTTCCTCGGGCTCGGGGTCATGGGCGCGCCGATGGCGGGCCACCTCGCCGTGCGCGGGTTCGACCTGATGGTCTGGAACCGCACGGCGGCGAAGATGGAAAGCTTCGCGCGTCAGCACGGCGCCGCCCTTGCGCCGTCGCCTGCAGCCGCCGCGGCGGGGGCTGACGCCGTCATCACCTGCCTCGGCGATGATCCCGATATCGAGGCGGTGCTCAGCGAGGTTCTGCCGGCGGTCAAGACGGGCGCGCTCGTCATCGACCATTCGACGTCGAGCCCCGATCTCGCCCGCCGGCTCGCGGCGGCGTTCGCCGGCAGGGGCGCGGCTTTCATCGACGCGCCGGTCTCGGGCGGCGAGGCCGGGGCGAAGGCGGGCAAGCTCTCCGTCATGTGCGGCGGCGAGACGGCGGCGGTCGATCGCGCGCGTCCCGTTGTCGAGCCTTACGCGGCCCGCATCGTCCACATCGGGCCCTCGGGCCACGGCCAGCTTGCCAAGGCCGTCAACCAGATCTGCATCGCCGGGCTCCTTCAGGGCCTTGCCGAAGGCGTCCATTTCGCGGCGGCGTCGGGTCTCGACATCGACCGCGTGCTTGAGGCGGTTTCGGGCGGGGCCGCCCGCTCCTGGCAGATGGAAAACCGGGGCAAGACCATGGCGGAGGGGTCTTTCGACTTCGGCTTCGCCGTCGACTGGATGCGCAAGGACCTCAGGATTGCGCTCGCTGAGGCGCGCCGGAATGGGGCGCAACTGCCGGTGACGGCTCTCGTCGATCAGTTTTATGCGGAAATTCAGGCGATGGGCGGGGGCCGGCAGGATACCTCGGCCCTCATCCGGCGGCTCAAGGCGCCGGGGACCGGTCGTTAAAAAATCTTACCGTCCTGTCAGATCCGACTCGACACACGATGTTTCGAATTGTAATTATATAACTTATCGAGGCGCTGGGGGCGACGCGCTTCGGGGGTGGAGGCCGGGCTCACGCCGGTCTCCGGGTGGATAAAAAGGGCGCAAACACACATGGTATCGATCGCTGCGACGGTCGGCTTGGTGAGCCTTGGGCTTCTCCTCGTCGCTGTCATCGGTCTGCTTCGCCAGCTTGGGGCGAGCGAGGCGGCCAAAGGTCTTCTATACCTTACTGGCGCCGTTTTCCTGATCGTGATCGCGTCAACCTATGTGCCTGCGTTGATTACAGGGCTCTAGGGGCGGTCGCGGGAGGAAAGACGGGCGGACTTCAAAACGCCGCGGATGGAAATCCATCCGCGGCGTTTTTGCACTGCGCGATTGCGTTGCCTGCTGGAGGGCCGCTCGGGGATAATCCCGCTCAACGACAGCCAATCCCAGACTCATGGAGGCCCTGATGCCCGCGCTGCAGACCGCGACGCCCGCCTGGAAGACCGACGACCTTTTCCTGTTCGAGGAGGAGGCGGCGAAATTCTTCAGCCGCGAGCTCTATCCCCATGTCGAGAAATGGCGCGAGCAGGGCAAGGTCGATCGCTGGGCCTGGGAGAAGGCGGGCGAGGCCGGGTTCCTCTGCGCGTCGATGCCGGAGGAATGGGGCGGCGCCGGCGGCAGCTTCGCCCATGAGCAGATCCTCATCGAACAGCAGGTGAAGGCCGGCGTCGAGGGCTTCGGCATGGGCCTCCATAACTGCATCGTCGCGCCCTACATCCTTCATTACGGCACCGAGGAGCAGAAGAAGCGCTGGCTGCCGCGCATGGCGACGGGCGAGCTCATCGGCGCGATCGCGATGACCGAGCCCGGCACCGGCTCCGACCTCCAGGCGGTCAGGACGACGGCGCTCAAGGACGGCAACCACTATGTCGTCAACGGCTCGAAGACGTTCATCACCAACGGCCAGACGGCGAACCTCATCATCGTCGTCGCCAAGACCGACCCGGGCGAAAAAGCAAAGGGCGTCTCGCTGATGGTGGTCGAGACGGATGAGGCCGAGGGCTTCCGCCGAGGGCGCAACCTCAAAAAGCTCGGCAACAAGGCGCAGGACACCTCAGAGCTCTTCTTTGACGACGTGCGCATTCCGCGTTCGAACCTTCTCGGCACGGAGGAGGGCCAGGGATTCTTCCAGCTGATGGAGCAATTGCCGCAGGAGCGGCATCAGATCGCCTGCCTCGCCATCGCCGCAATCGACCGCGCGCTTGAGCTGACGATCGCCTACACCAAGGAACGCCACGCTTTCGGCCGGCCGATCATCAATTTCCAGAACACGCAGTTCAAGCTTGCCGAATGCAAGGCGAAGGCGACGATGGCGAAGGTCTTCGTCGATCACTGCACCGGCCTGCTGCTGGAGAAAAAGCTCGACGCGGCGACGGCCTCGATGGGCAAGATGCTGCTCACCGATCTTGAAAACGAGATCATCGACGAATGCCTGCAGCTCTTCGGCGGCTATGGCTACATGGACGAATATCCGATCAGCCGCATGTACGCCGACGCGCGCGTGCAGCGCATTTATGGCGGCACCAACGAGATCATGAAGCTCCTGATCGCCAGAACGCTCTGACGGAAAGGCGAGGGCATGGATTTCAAGGGCAAGGTCGTCTGGGTCACCGGCGCGTCGTCCGGCATCGGTGAGGCGCTGGCGAAGGGCCTTGCGAAGCGGGGCGCCCGGATCATCCTTTCCGGAAGGCGCGTCGACGCGCTCGAGCGCCTTGCGCAATCGCTCGACGCCGAAACGCTGGTGCTTCCCTTCGAGGCGACGGACTATGACGCGCTCCCCGGCGTCGTCGCGAAGGCCGAAGGCTGGAAGGGCGGGATCGACCTTCTCATCAACAACGCCGGCGTCAGCCAGCGCAGCCTCGCGCTCGACACCAATTTCGACGTCTACCGCACGCTGATGGAGGTCGATTTCTTCGCACCGCTGCGGCTGACGCAGCTTGTCTTGCCGGGCATGGTAGCGCGGAAATCAGGCGCGATCGCGGTCGTCTCGTCCGTCGCAGGAAAGGTCGGCGCGCCGATCCGCACCGGCTATTGCGCGGCCAAGCACGCCGTCGTCGGCTATTTCGAGGCGCTGCGCGCCGAGGTCGAGATCGCCTACGGTATCAGCGTGCATGTCATCCTGCCCGGCTCGGTGAAGACGGGCGTTTCCATCAATTCGCTCACTGGCGACGGCACGCGCCGCGGCAAGAACGACGTCAACATCGAGAACGGCATGGAGCCGGATCGCGCGGCCGAGATCATTCTCGACGGGATCGCAAGCGGCGCGCGCGACATTCCGGTCGCCGAAGGCATGGAGCTGATGGCGCTGCAATTGCGCGCGCAGAACCCCGAAGCGCTCTACAGCTTCACCGCGCAGGAAGGCGCAAGGCTCGCCGAAGCGCGCGCGAAGGGCGAATCGGTCGATCCCGGACGCGTCAACACCTGACCTTCAAAGCGACAGCGCGATTGCAAAAAGCGCAACGTGATTGGCCGCGTCGGCGGCGTTATTGCGCCTGACGTGGTTGAACATGTAGCCGCCTTCAAAGCGCAGGCGCTTGTTTGCATGAAAACCCGCTCCGGCGAAGGTTCGCGACTGGTCATAACCGTCGACGGCGCCCCATCCGGTCGCATTGAAGCCGATGAAGGTTTCGTTCCAGGCGATGGCGGAAACGGGCGTCCCCTCAAGGCGCCGGTCGAAGCGCACGAACTGGCGCAGGCGCCAGCCGGTTTCCCCGCCTGCATCCGGGAACCGCTGTTCAAGGCGCGTGCGTCCGACGATGCGGCCGCCGAACGCGTCGAGAACGGGATAGGTCGCTTGCTGCCAAAGGCGGTGTTCCTCGAAGGCAGGCCCGGTCTCGCGCCGCGCGACGACGCGCGCATATCCCGCCCACAGCGAGAGATCCTCGGAAACTTTCCAGCCGACGCCGGGGCGCAAGATCGTGACGCCAAGATCGCTCGCCTCATCGCGGAAGCGCGCATGGCCGTCGAACCAGAGCAGGAGGCGGCCGCCTTCGCTTGCAGGGCCGTTGACGAAGAGCGCGGTCCAGAGCTGGCCGTCGCTCTCCGCGCTCGCCGGGCCCGCGGCGAGACAGGCGGCCGCGGCCAGGATGCAAAGACGCTTTCCTTTCATGGCGGGGACCTCCACACTTGCAAAAAAACAGCGTCAGCCGCCTGTTCGGCGCTCTTTGGGAGGGTTTCATCATGAGGGCAATATCATTTGCGGTCATCGCCGTCGTCCTTTCCGGCGCGGCGCTCGCCGCATCACCCGCCTCGGAAGCGACGCGGGCGGCGAACGCAGCCGCAGCGCAGGCCCTGCCCCCCGACAATGAGGACGAAGACTTCGCCGTGCGCGGCTTCATCGCGACGTCGCAAGCGCCGACGATCAAGGACGACAAGGGCGGGATCGTCTGGGATTTCACCGCCTATGATTTCCTTGGCGGCGCGGCGCCCGCGACCGTCAATCCGAGCCTCTGGCGCCATGCGCGGCTCATCACCCGCCACGGTCTCTTCAAGGTCGCCGACCGGCTCTACCAGGTGCGCGGCTTTGACGTCTCCAACATGTCGGTCATCGTCGGGGACAGGGGCCTCATCCTCGTCGATCCCCTGACGAGCGTTGAAGCCGCCGCCGCCGCTTTGCAACTCGCGCGCGCCCATCTCGGCGACCGGCCGGTCGTCGCCGTCATCTACACCCACAGCCACCTCGATCATTTCGGCGGCGTCAGGGGCGTCGTCAGCGCCGCCGATGTCGCGGCCGGCCGCGTGCAGATCATCGCGCCCTCCGGATTTCTCGAGCACGCGGTCTCGGAGAACGTCATCGCCGGCAACGCGATGAGCCGGCGGGCGTCCTATCAGTTCGGCGCCGGCCTCGATGCAGGCCCGGAAGGGGCGATGACCTCCGGCATCGGGCCGCGCGTTTCGGCGGGCGCGCGCTCGATCATCCCGCCGACGCAGGAGATCAGGCGCACCGGTGAAACGCTTGTGATCGACGGCGTCAGGATCGTCTTCCAGCTGACGCCGGAGACCGAAGCGCCCGCGGAGATGAATTTCTTCCTGCCGCAGTTCGGCGCGCTCTGCCTTGCGGAGAACGCCAATCCGTCGATGCACAACGTGCTGACGCCGCGCGGCGCGCTCGTGCGCGACGCCAAGCGCTGGGCGGATTATCTCACCGAAGCGCAGCGGCTCTTCGGGTCTGAGGCGGACATCCTCTTCACCTCGCATGGCTGGCCGCGCTTCGGGCGCGCGGCGGTCGGTGATTTCATCGGCCATCATCGCGACGCCTACAAATATCTGCACGACCAGACCGTCCGCCTTATGAACATGGGGCTGACGGGCGAGGAGATCGCCGACCGCATCGCGCTGCCCGAAACGCTCGCGGCCAAATGGTACAATCGCGGCTATTACGGCACGATGCGGCACAATTCGCGCGCCGTCTATCAGCGCTATATGGGCTGGTATGACGGCAACCCCGCCTCGCTCAATAGTCTGCCCAAGGAGCAGACGGCGGCGCGCTACCTGTCGCTGATGGGCGGCGCGAAGAAGGTGCGCAAGGCGGCTGAGAAAGCGATGGCGGCGGGCGATTATCGCTGGGCCGCTGAACTGCTCGACAAGGCCGTGTTCGCCGGCGACGAAGCGTCACGGCCTCTCCTCGCCGAGGCGCATCGCCAGATGGCCTATCAGGCCGAAAGCGCGATCTGGCGCAACATGTATCTGACAGCGGCGCGCGAGCTGTCGAGCGGCGTCGCGCCCTCGCCGCCGGTCGGGCAGAGCGTCGATTTCATCGCTGCGACGCCGACGGCGGCGCTCCTCGATCTTCTCGCCGTGCGTCTCGATCCCGGCAAGGCGCGCGACATGATGCTCACTCTCGACTTTCCGGACAGGAAGGAAAGCATCGCGGTC
This sequence comes from Parvularculaceae bacterium, assembly GCA_046296195.1. Lineage (GTDB taxonomy): Bacteria > Pseudomonadota > Alphaproteobacteria > Caulobacterales > Parvularculaceae > Amphiplicatus. Next base: position 109,477 of record JBKBLR010000004.1, read on the forward strand.
AGCGTTCGAAACGGCGTTCTCGTGCATGAGGCGGGCGTCGTCCATCAAGCGGCCGATGTCGCGCTGACAATGCCGCGCGCAGCGTTCCTCGCCGCGATGTTCGCCGGCGTTCCCGCGTCATCGGCGAAGATCGCCGGCGACGCCGAAAAGTGGGCGGCGTTCCAGACCTTCTTCGATGCGCCCGATCCGAATTTCGCGATCGTGACGCCATGATCACTTCAGCGTTTTGAGATAGGCGATGATCGCGGCGCGCTTGGCGGGATCCGGCTCGCCCGCATAGCTCATGCGCGATCCCGGGACGACCGATGCCGGCTCGGCGATGAAGGCGTCGAGCGTCGGTTCATCCCAGACGACATTGGCGCGCCGCAGCGCCGACGAATAGCTGTAATCGGCGAGGCGGGCGGACGGCGCCCCGACAATGCCGAAAAGGCTCGGCCCGATGAGGCGCGGCGTCGCGGGATCGGACGGATCCGTCCGCGCATGGCAGACGGCGCAGGCGCGAAACTCCGCCATGCCGCGTTCCTCAATCGTCAGCGGCGCCGGCGCTTCCTCGCGGCCGCAGGCGGCGAGTGCGAGGAGGGCGGCGGCAGGAATGGCACGCATCGGCGACTGCATGAGACCCGCTCCTTCGGAACCGGGGCGGACTCTACTCCGCGCCGCAGCCTCGGCGGAAGCCGCCCTTCCGCAGACGCCGGATTTGCCTTAGGGACAGCCCCGCCACGGCGCGCCGGCTTAGCTCAGCGGTAGAGCAGCGGTTTTGTAAACCGAAGGTCGGGGGTTCAATCCCCTCAGCCGGCACCAGCCGACATGCTTTGACGCTTGATCGCGCCGCCGGCGCGGCGCATCGTTTCATTTAGGTTTCGAGGGGCTGATCCATGCGCTCATTGTTGCTGACCGCCGCCGTCCTGGCGCTTGCCGCCTGCGCCAGGGCGCCTGAGGGCGCCCTGAAGGCTGACACCGAGGCTGTCGCCGCGGGCGACGCGGCGAAGGGCCGCGAGCTTTTCGTCCAGAAGGGCTGCGTGCTCTGTCATTCGATCAATGGCGTCGGCGGCAAGGCGGGCCCCGCGCTTGATGTCGCGGATGATTTTGTGAAGCCGGACCCACTCGGTTTTGCTGCGCGCATGTGGCGCGGCGCGCCCGCAATGGTCGAGTTCCAGTCGCTGGAGCTTGGCTATGTCATCGACCTCATGGGGGAGGACATCGGCAACCTCGCCGCCTTCGCCGCCTCGCGGAGCGAACAGAAGAAGCTGCTTGATTCGGCGATCCCCGATCCGATGCGCAGTTCGATCCTCGACGAGCGCTTCTGGGAAACCGAAGACTGGTCGGAATTCCTGAAGAACGGGCAGGAGGGCTATGGCGACCCCGAGCCCCCGACCGGGGCGACCCCGGATGCGCCCACCCCCGACCCCGACCGATAAAAGCGGCGTTCAACACCCTGTTTCTGGCGGAGATACGCGGCGTTGGCGGATTTTCGGCGCGGCGCTGTTTCGCGTTGCCTTTCCGGGGGCATCTCAATAGGGTCCGCCGCGATTTGAAGCCCCCCAAGGAGTCCCGCTTGGCGACCCCCGACTTTCTGCTCGACTGGCTGCCGATCATCGTCTTCCTGGCGATTGCGGTCGGCCTTGCGCTCGCCTTCACCGTGCTGCCGCTTGTCATCGCGCCGAAGGAGCCCGATCCCGAAAAGGTCTCGACCTATGAATGCGGCTTCAACGCCTTCGACGATGCGCGCATGAAGTTCGACGTGCAGTTTTACATCGTCGCCATTCTGTTCATCATCGTCGATCTCGACGTCGCCTTCCTGTTCCCGTGGGCGGTGACGCTGTTCAATCCGACGCTGGGCGCTGACCGAGGGTTCCAGATCTTCGCCTTCTGGTCGATGTTCGTCTTCCTCGCCGTGTTCGCGATCGGCTTCCTCTATGAATGGAAGAAGGGGGCGCTCGAATGGCGCTAGACGACAAATTCGCCGGGATCGAAGGGCCGGTCTACCGCCCCGACGCGAAGGACCCATTCTTCACCGACCTGTCGAAGCAGCTCGCGGACGAAGGCTTCTTCACGACCTCCTCGGCCGCGATCATCAACTGGGCGCGCACCGGCTCCCTGATGTGGATGACGTTCGGGCTCGCCTGCTGCGCGGTCGAGATGATGCAGGCCTCGATGCCGCGCTACGACCTCGAACGCTTCGGCTTCGCCCCGCGCGCATCCCCGCGCCAGTCGGACGTCATGATCGTCGCCGGCACGCTGACGAACAAGATGGCCCCGGCGCTGCGCAAGGTCTACGACCAGATGCCGAACCCGCGCTATGTGATCTCGATGGGGTCCTGCGCGAATGGCGGGGGCTATTACCACTATTCCTATGCGGTGGTGCGCGGCTGCGACCGCATCGTGCCGGTCGACATCTACATCCCGGGCTGCCCGCCGACGGCGGAGGCGCTCGTCTACGGCGTGCTGCAGCTTCAAAAGAAAATTCGCCGCGAAGGCACCATCATTCGTTGAGGCCGCATGTCGGATGAACTGAAAGAACTCGGCGAACATATCGGCGCCAGCATCGGCGACGACATCAAGGGCTGGTCGGTCGCCTTTGGCGAACTGACGGTTTCCGCGCACGCCCCTCGCATCGGCCCCGTTCTTAAATTCCTGCGCGACGACACGCTATGCCGCTTCATCCAGCTCATCGACATCTGCGGGGTTGATTATCCGCAGCGCGGCAAGCGCTTCGACGTCGTTTATCACCTGCTGTCGATGCACAACAACCAGCGCATCCGGGTGAAGATCGAGGCGGCGGAGGACGAGATCGTCCCTTCGGTGCGCGATATCCACCCTTGCGCCGACTGGTTCGAGCGCGAAGCCTTCGACATGTACGGCCTCATTTTCGCGGGACACACGGACCTTCGCCGCATCCTCACCGATTACGGCTTCACCGGACACCCGCTCCGGAAGGATTTCCCGCTGACCGGCGAGGTCGAGGTCCGCTACGACGACCAGCAGAAGCGCGTCGTCTATGAGCCCGTGAAGCTCGTGCAGGAGTTCCGCAATTTCGATTACCTCTCCCCGTGGGAAGGCGCCAGCTATGCGCTGCCGGGGGATGAGAAGGCGAAGCGGTGAGCGCGATGGCTGACGGAACGAAAATCATCGAAGTCGAAGACTCAGCCTCGGACGCCTTCGCCGGGCGGCCCTTCACGATCAATTTCGGGCCGCAGCATCCGGCGGCGCACGGCGTTTTGCGGCTCGTCCTTGAGCTTGACGGCGAAGTCGTCGAGCGCGTCGATCCGCATATCGGGCTGCTCCATCGCGGCACCGAGAAGCTGATCGAGCACAAGACCTATTTGCAGGCGATCCCCTATTTCGACCGGCTCGATTATGTCGCGCCGATGAACCAGGAGCATGCGTTCTGCCTTGCGGCCGAGCGCCTTCTCGGCGTCGAGCTTCCGCGGCGCGCGCAGCACATCCGCGTCCTCTTCTGCGAGATCGGACGCATTCTCTCGCACATCCTGAACGTCACGACGCAGGCGATGGACGTCGGCGCGCTCACCCCGCCGCTGTGGGGTTTCGAGGAGCGCGAAAAGCTGATGGTGTTCTATGAGCGCGCATCGGGCTCGCGCATGCACGCGGCCTATTTCCGCGTCGGCGGCGTGCATCAGGACCTTCCCGACGCGCTCATCGACGATATCGACAAATGGTGCGACCAGTATCCGCAAAAGCTTGCCGACATCGAAGCGCTCGTCACCGAAAACCGCATCTTCAAGCAGCGCAATGTCGACATCGGCGTCGTGACGGCGGAGCAGGCGTTCCAGTGGGGCTTCACCGGCGTGATGCTGCGCGGCTCCGGCCTCGCCTGGGACCTCCGCAAGGCGCAGCCCTACGAGACCTACGCCGAATATGACTTCGACGTGCCGGTCGGCAAGAACGGCGATTGCTGGGACCGCTATCTCTGCCGCGTCGAGGAGATGAAACAGTCGGTCTCGATCATGAAGCAGGCGATCGCCAAGATCCGCGCCGAAGGGCCGGGTCCCGTCATGACGACCGACGGCAAGGTCGCGCCGCCGCGCCGGGGCGAAATGAAGCAGTCGATGGAAGCCCTCATCCATCACTTCAAGCTCTACACCGAAGGCTTCAAGGTTCCGGCTGGCGAGGTCTACGCCGCGGTCGAGGCCCCGAAGGGCGAGTTCGGCGTCTATCTCGTCGCCGACGGCACGAACAAACCCTATCGCTGCAAGATCCGCGCGCCGGGCTATGCGCATCTTCAGGCGATGGACTGGATGTGCCGCGGGCACCTCCTCGCGGACGTCTCCGCCATCCTCGGCTCGCTCGACATCGTATTCGGCGAAATCGACCGGTGACCCAGGCTGAGCTCAGCCTCAATTTCTTCGTCGAGCTTGGCGTCGGCCTCGTCGTGATGCTTGTGTTCGTCGCGCTCGCCGCGCTGACGATCAAGGAGCGCCATCGCGACGTCGAGCAATGGCACGTCCTCGTCGGGGCGGGGATCTATGGCGCGCTCTTCGGCGCCGTCATCGGCTTCGTCATCGTTCCGCTGCGGGCGATCGTCACCGACACCTCGCTGCCGCCGCAATATGCGGCCTTCGGCGGCCTTTCCTTTCTCGCGATCATGATCGCGCTTCGAAGCGGCGTCATCCTGCGCCTGCCATTCCTCGGCCCGCAGGTGAAGGCGTGGCGGCGCGCCGCGCTCCGCCGTGCGATCGAGAATGCGGAAAAGCAGATCGGCAAGCTCGGCGGGCCGCATCCGCCGACGCCGAAAATGTAGGCCTGAAAAAATCTTCCGTGAAGCGCTTCCGGACCGCATCCTGGGGGCGCGACGGGCGCCGGCCGACGCCCGCGCCGGTTGCGCAGAGGCCGCGCCGGCCGTTAACCATGAAGATCGTTGATCTGTAAGCGGAACAAGGGGGCGGTCCCCCGACTTATCCCCCTCTTTGTCCCCCACCTTATCCCCCAGGTTATCCCACCCCTTTCCGGGCGGCCCTAGGATCCAACTTTCCCAAGGACGCATGGCGCCAAGGCCAGGGCGAGGAAGGATGGATGGAAGGCGAATGGAAGCAGGTGCGATCGATCGGGAGGAGCGCATGGCGGGGCGGGCGCCCCCGTTTCCGGCTCCCGCGCGGCTCATGCTAGCTAGGGATTGTCGTCTTTAACCACCAAGAAGCAGAGCCATGAAGAACACGCCGTCCCTTATCGACCGTCATCGCGCCGTCATGCCGTCCTGGGCGACGCTCTATTACAAGGAGCCGATCGCGCTCGTGTCGGGCGAGGGGCGGCGCGTGAAGGATGCGCAAGGGAACGAGTATCTCGATTTCTTCGCCGGCATCCTCACCAACATGCTCGGCTACAACGTGCCTGAGGTCGTCGAGGCGGTGCGCGATCAGGCCGGCAAGATCATGCACTCCTCGACGCTCTACCTCATCGAATCGCAGATCGAGCTCGCCGAGGAAATCGCGGCGCTCTCCGGCATTCCCGACGCGCGCGTCTTCTTCACCACCTCGGGCAGCGAGGCGAACGACGCCGCGCTGATGCTCGCGACAACCTATCGGCGATCGAACCAGGTGCTGGCGATGCGCTATTCCTATCACGGGCGCACGATGTCCACCGTGCCGGTGACCGGCCACTCGACCTGGTCGCCATCGTCCTATTCACCCTTCGTCGTCAATTATCTTCAGGGCAGCTATCCGTTCCGCGCGCCCTTCGGTCATCTGCCAGCGGATCAATATATCGCGGCGGCGGTCGCCGACCTTCAGGAAACGCTCGATGTCGCCTCGGCGGGGGATGTCGCCTGTCTCATCGCCGAGCCGATCACCGGCGTCGGCGGCTTCGGAACGCCCCCTGACGGCATGTTCGGGGCCCTGCAGAAGGTTCTGAAGGAGCGCGGCATCCTCTTCATTTCCGACGAGGTGCAGACCGGCTGGGGCCGCACGGGCGAGCATTTCTGGGGCTATCAGGCGCATGGCGTCGCGCCCGACATGCTCACCTTCGCCAAGGGCGTCGGCAATGGGCTCGCCATCGGCGGGGTCGTCGCGCGCGCGGAGATCATGAACTGCCTGAAGGCGAATTCGCTTTCCACTTTCGGCGGCAATCCCTTGGCGACGCGCGGCGCGCTCGAAACGCTGCGTTATGTGAAACGCCATGATTTGCAGGCGAATGCGCTGGCGCGCGGCGCGGAATTGCGTGCCGGGCTTGAGGCGCTGGCGAACAAGCACGAACCGATCGGCGAGGTGCGCGGCAAGGGGCTGATGCAGGCGATCGAGTTCGCCGACCGCAGGACGAAGGCGCCGAATGCGGCCGCCTCGCTGGCGCTGCTTGAAGAAACGCGCGCGCGCGGCCTGCTCATCGGGCGCGGCGGGCTCTACGCCAATTGCAACCGCATCGCGCCGCCGTTGACGATCACCCGGGAGGAAATCGCCGAGGGTCTGTCGATCCTTGATGCGGCGATGGCGGCGGCCGGATGACGGGATCAGCGCTCGCGCGCGAGCCGCGCCTTGGTCTTGCCGACATGGGCGCGCGCCGTCGCGGGGTCGTCCGGCCAGTCATGCTTCGGATATTGCCCGCGCATGTCCTTGGCCATGTCGCGATAGCCCTCGCGCCAGAAGCGCGGCAGGTCCTTCGTCAGGGCGACCGGCCGGCCCGCCGGCGAAAGCAGCGAGACGACCAGCGGAACCTTGCCGCGGATGACGGAGGGATGCTCGGCGAGGCCATAGAATTCCTGCACGCGCGCCTCGACCCTCGGGCCGCCCTCCGCGGCGTAATCGATGGCGATGCGCCGGCCCGCCGGGGTTTCGATGGCCGAGGGCGCGAGCGCCTCAATCTCCCGCTGAAGCCGCCAGTCGAGAAGGCTGAAGACTCCGACGCGAAGATCGTCAGGACCCGGACGGTCAATGTCGGGAGGATCGCCGAGGAGGGGCGCGAGCCAGTCCTCCAGCCGGGCGAGCAGCATCGCCTCGGAAAAGGCGGGCCAGGCGCCGCCTTCCTGCGCATGGACAAGATTGAGCCTTGCGAGCGCGCCGTCGATCGCGGCCCTGCCGTTGAGAAGCGCAAGCCCCTCCCGGCGCAAGGCGGCGAGGATGGCGGCGCGCGCGACATCGCCGGCGGGCCTTGGCAGCGGCGCTGCGTCAAGTTCGATGGCGCCGAGGCGTTTGATGCGCCGCCCCGAAACCGAGCGCCGGGCGGGATCGAACTCCGCCGTCTCCTCAACCGTCACCTCGCCGAGCGTGAGCGCATCGGCCTCGGCCAAAGGTGCGGCGGCGAGGATGCGTGCGCCGGCCGCCGCGCCCGTCGAATCCGCGACCGCGAGCCATTTTTCGTTGGCGAGCGCATCCCCCGCCTCGAGGAAAACGAGCCGTCCGCTGGCGAGCTGGTAGCGGCGCTCCTTGCCAGAGCGATCAGTCTCGGCGCGCGCGATCGACTGGGGCAGGGCGCCGGCGATCGCGCGTCCCGCTGCGCCGATGGGGGCGGGTTCCGCGCCCTTCGCCCAGGCGTTCGCCTGCGCTTTCAGCGCAGAAGCGCGCGGGCCATGGTCTTGCCGCAAGCGCTCGAGCCGGTCGCGCAGGTCGGTCGAGCCGCCGCCAAGGCCGCGCTCGCTGATGAGCGCGGCGATCTCGGCGGCGAGCGCACGCTCGGCCTCGGTGCGCGCGCCCGCAATCATCGCGGCGAGCCGCGGCGCCATCGGCAGCGCGGCCATGTCGCGCCCGCGCGCCGTCAGCCTTCCCTCGGCGTCGAGCGCGCCGAGCGCGGCGAGCGCTGCGCGCGCCGCAATGAGACGCCCCGGCGGCGGCGGATCGATGAAGGCAAGGCGCGCGGCGTCAGTTTCGCCCCATTCGGCGAGCGCCAGCACGAGCCCGTCGAGATTGGCGGCGAGGATTTCAGGGACGGGTTCTGCGGGAAGTCCGCGCGTTCCTTCCTCGTCCCACAGGCGATAGCAGACGCCCGGGCCGAGGCGCCCGGCGCGGCCGCGGCGCTGGTCGACGCTGGCGCGCGAGGCGCGGCGGGTGACAAGCGTCGCTCCGACGCCGTCGGGATCATAATCGGCGACGCGCGCAAGGCCGGCGTCGATGACGATGGCGACGCCTTCGATCGTCAGCGAACTTTCGGCGATGTCGGTCGCGATGACGACCTTGCGCTTTCCCGCCGGCGCCGGCGCGACCGCACGGTCCTGATCTGCGGGCGACAGCGCGCCATAAAGCGGGGCGATGAGGATGTCGGGGGGCAGATCGGCAAGGCGCTCGGCCGTGCGCAGGATCTCGCGCATGCCCGGCAGGAAGACGAGCAGGGAGCCGTCATGCGCGGCCAGCGCGCGGCAAACGGCGCGCGCGGCCTGGTCTTCGATCGGGTCGGAGGACCTGCCGAGATAGATCGTCTCGACCGGAAAGCTGCGGCCGGCGCTCTCGACGACGCCGGCGTCGAACGCCGCCGCCATCCGCGCAACGTCAAGCGTCGCCGACATCAGGACGAGGCGGAGATCGTCGCGCAGCGCGCCCTGCACGTCGCGCGCGATCGCAAGGCCGAGATCGGCGGCGAGCGAGCGCTCGTGGAATTCGTCGAAGAGGACGGCGCCGACGCCGGCAAGGTCCGGGTCGCCGAGAATGCGGCGGGTGAACAGGCCGTCGGTGACGACCTCGATGCGGGTCTTCGCGCTGATGCGCCGGTCGACGCGAGTCGAGAGGCCGATTGTCGCGCCGACTTTCTCGCCGAGCGTCGCCGCCATGCGCTCGGCGGCCATGCGCGCGGCGATGCGGCGCGGCTCGAGCATCAGGATGCGCCGTCCCGCGAGCCAGCCCTCATCGAGGAGCGCGATCGGAACGCGTGTCGTCTTGCCGGCGCCCGGCGGCGCGGCGAGGACGAGGCGCGTCTTTTCAGCGAGCGCGGCGCGAAGGCGCGGCAGGGCTTCGTCAATCGGCAGGCCCGCGCTCATCGCTCAGGCGTCGGCGAGCGCGGCGGCCCGTTCCGGCGTTGCGTGCCTCCTGTCGAGGAGCAGCGTTTCGATGAAAGCCCGCATGTCGCGGATGTCCTTCACCGCAGCGCGCGCGGGCGCGTCGCGTCCCGGACCGGCGACGATCATGAAGGCGTCCGGCGCATGATTGCCGCCGCGGCCGGTGCCGAGATGGGCCTCGAGCCGGCCGATCGCCGGCGATTCGATCGCCGTCGCCGGCGCCTCCGGCGCATAGGCGATGACGAGATCGGGCAGGAAGTCCACGCGCGGGCCGTCGAAGACGGATTTCACCTCGCGCACCTCGCGGACGAGCGGCGCGCCGGCGGCCGGGGCCGCGACCTTGATCTCGGACAGGCGCGCCTTCAGCCAGGCGACATAATCCGCGACCTCGCCGGGTTCGATGCAGCCGTCGCGCTCGCGCCCCTTGATGTTGAGGCGGATATACCCTTCGCCGCCGGAGGCGAGGCGGAAAGCCGGCGTCCGCTTCCAGTCGACGCCGCTGATGATCGATCGGTTGACGACCCAGTCCTGGACATGCTCGCCGAGAAGATAGGCGAGGCTGAACTGGACGCGGTGCGGGATCGCGGCGCGCAGCTGCGACATCAGGTTCGGCTTCTTTTCCGGCGCGGGCGCGTCGCCCTTGGAGACGGCCCAGGCGTCATTGAGGCGCGCCATGATGCGGTCAGCGAAATGCTCCTGCGACCAGTTCGGGACCATGCCGTGAAGCGAGAAGAGGATGATAGTCGCGCCGGCGGCGTCGGCCTTCGCGAAGAGGCGGGCGAGCGCGCGGTCCTGCGCTTCATATACCGCAAGAAGGGCGTCCGGGTCGGCCTCGGATCCGTAATCGCCGTCAACGACGAGCAGATTGTGCCCGGCGCGATGAACCTCGTAGAAGCCGACGAGAAAGAAGCGCCAGTCCGCTTTGCGCTCCATCAGCCACAGCGTCGCCGCCGCCTTGGCCTCGACCGAAGCGATGAGATCGTCGCGCATGCGTCGACTGTGCGCGAGCGTCTTCGGCACCGGCACTTCCTTGCCGATGGGGCGCCGCCCGAAGCGGCGGCGGATCTCGGCGAGCAGAGCCGGGTCGCTCGCGCTCGCCGCGCCGGTCGACTGGTAGGCCCAGTTAACGATTTCGGTAAGCGGACCCTCCCCGGCGTGCGTCGTGCCGGGATCGAACGCCACTGTGGCGACGCCCTTTCGGGCAAGATTGTGCCAGAACGGCTCATAACCGAGGCGCGATCGCCAAGCCTGCCGCGCGACGCGGTCGAAGGACATCGCGTCGGGGTCCCACTGGAAGGGGTAATAGTGGCCATGAACGCCGGGATTGTCTCCGGTGGCGAACGAGGCCCAGATGCTCGCGGTCAACGGATCGGCGGAGGTTGCAAGCTTCGAATATGCGCCAGTCTCGACCAGGCGCCGAAAAGCCGGGAGCCGATCAAGATTCGGGCGGATACAGTCGAGACTCATCGAGTCGATGCAGATCGCGAGGACTTTCGCTTGCTCGGTGTCAACCATGGGGGCTTCCCTGAACTCGACTGCAACCATCGGCCTGCCGTGCCGGTCCAGCGAATTCTATACCGAATGAGAGCGGGCGGCGCGACCCGCCGGCGGGGGCGGGCCTTGTGATCAAGACGATGCTCAAGATCGCCGTGGCGGCGACGATCCTCGTCCTGATCGCCCGGCGGGTCGATTTCTCTGCGGCGCTCGGGCTGATGCGCGGCGCGGACCCCTATTGGATCGCCGCCTCGATCGCGGTCAGCCTCCTCATCATCGCCGCCGATGCGGCGTTCTGGTCGGGGTCCATGCGTCCGGCGGGCCTGACGATGAAGTTCCGCACCGGGCTGCTGTTCGGGATCGTCAGCTGGTTCTTCGTCAACATCGCCCCGTCGACCATCGGCGCCGACGTATTCCGCGCCGCGCAGATGCGGGCGGCGGGCGCGACGACCGCCCGCTCGATCCGGCTTGTCGCGGCGGCGCGCCTGATGTCTTTTGTGGCGCTGATCGCCGTCATCGGCGCCGGCCTGCCGATCGCCTTCGAGGCGTTCGACTCGCCACGCGACCGGCTGGCGCTCGCTGCGATCTTCGCCGTTTCGCTCATCTGCCTTGCGGGGCTCATCCTCGGCGGTCCGCTTCTCGGCAAAGCGCCGGCGCGCTTTCGTCGCGGGCCGCTCGCGTTCGCCGCCGAGCTTTCGGCGGATACCCGGCTCCTGCTGCGGCGGACAGGCCCGAAGGGCTGGTTCTTTCTCCTCGTGCAGCATCTCTTGCGCTTTGCCGGCGTCCTCTGCATCGCCGCTTCGCTTGGCGAGAAGGTCGACGCAGCGGCGCTTTTCGCGCTGGTCCCGTCAGCATTTCTCGCCGCGATGATCCCGATCAGCTTCGGCGGCTGGGGCGTGCGCGAGGCGAGCTTCGTTTACTTCCTCGGGGTCGCCGGGATTGACGCGCCGGCGGCGCTCGCGATTTCAATCCTGTTCGGACTGACGCGCATCCTCATCGGCGGGGCTGGCGGACTGCTCTGGCTTATCGCGCGCAAGGAGCATTTCAGCGTCGGGCTCGAGGCTGGCGCAGGCGCCGCCGATGATGTCAGAACCACATCCTGACGCCGGCGACGAACGAGACCGCGCCGACATTCTCGCCGTCGGCGCGCGCCAGGTCCGCCGTCTCGCCGACCTTGCGTTCCCAGTTGACGCCGACATAGGGCGCGAACTGGCGGATGATCTCATAGCGCAGGCGAAGCCCGATCTCCGCGGTCGAAAGCCCCGATCCGACGCCGACCTCCTCGACCGATTGCACGGCGACGTTCAGCTCCGTCCGCGGCTGCAGGATGAGGCGCTGGGTGAGGAGAAGATCATACTCCGCCTCAACGCGCGCCGACACGTCGCCCTCGCCGCTGACAAAGACGGCGGCGTCGATCTCGAACCAGTAAGGCGCAAGGCCCTGGACGCCGATGACGCCGAAGGTTCGGTCGGCGCCGTGCACGAAATCGTGGCGGACGCCCGCCTGAACATCGAAGAACCGCGAGACGGGCCGCGACCACAGCGCCTGCAGCTCGGCTTCCTCGAAGCGGCCGGCGTCGAAGTCCCGATGGATTTCAGATTTCACCCACAGCTTGTTGCGGTCGGTTCCCCACCAGCCCTGACCGTCGAAGAGAAGCGCCGGCGCGCCGTCGTTCGACTGGTATTCAAGCCGGTCGGCGAGCAGGAACGAGGCCGGCATGCGGCCATGCTCCTTCTTCAGCGCCGCGCGCGCCGCCGCCATGGCGTCGCGATCGTAATAGGCGTCAGCCTGCGCGCCGGGCTGCTGCGCCGCAGCGGGCGCTGCAAAGGTCAGAGCAACAAGCGCGCATGTAAGCGGCGTTCGCATCAGGGATGCGCCTCATGCGCGCCGTCGCCCGCGGGGTGCGTGAGCATGCTGACGGCGCCGGGCGCCCTCGGCATGACGGAGACGACCTGCATCATGCCGGCATGCATGTGGAAGAGCAGGTGGCAGTGAAACGCCCAGTCGCCGACCGCGTCCGCCGTCACGTCGAAGGAGAGCTTGTCGCCAGGCTTCACATTGACCGTGTGCTTGCGGGGCTTGCGGTCGCTTTCGTCGACGACGAGGTCGAAGAACATCCCGTGCAGGTGGATGGGATGCGTCATCATCGTGTCGTTGACGAGCGTGAAGCGCACGCGCTCGCCCTCGTGGAGCACGATCGGCTTGTCGACATGGCTGAACTTCACGCCGTCGAACGACCACATGTAGCGTTCCATGTTGCCGGTGAGGTGGATTTCAAGCTCGCGTTCCGGCGCCCGCGTATCGGAATTGGGCTCAAGGCTTCTGAGCTGCGAATAGCGAAGCGTCCGGTGCGGCGCGTTCTCAAGGCCGACGCCCGGATCGCCGAGCCGCGAGGCGGGGGTCTCGGCGACCATGTCGACCGCGGCGCCGAGCTTGTGATCATGCCTCTGCGGCGCTGTTTGGCCCTGCATCGCGTCATGCTCCATCGACGCGTGGCCCATGCCGCCATGATCCATTGTCCCATGGCTCATGGCCATGTCGCGGTGGGTGAGGAGCGGGCGCTCGCGAAGGAGCGGCGCCGCGGCGACGAGCCCCGCCTCCGGCGCAAGGCTCGCCACCACCTGGCCCGATCGGTCGATCGATTCCGCAACAAGCGCGAAGGAGCGCGCCCGCTTCGGCTCGACGATGACGTCATAGGTCTCCGCAACGCCGATCTGGAACTCGTCCGTTTCGAGCGGCGCGACGGCAAGCCCGTCCGCCGCGACGACGGTCATCGGCAGGCCGGGGATGCGGAAATTGAAAATCGTCATCGCCGAAGCGTTGATGATGCGAAGGCGCACGCGCTCGCCCGCATCGAACAGCGCGGTCCAGTTGTCCGCCGTCGAATGGCCGTTGATGAGATAGGTGTAGACGGCGCCTGTCACGTCCGCGATGTCGGTCGCCGACATCCGCATCCGGCCCCACATGCCGCGGTCGGCGGCGGCGCTGCGCAATCCGTCCTTGCGGACGTCGCGCAGGAAGTCGACCGCCGTGCGCTGCTGGAAATTGTAGACCTCGCTCGACTTTTTGAGGCGCGCGAAAACCTTGTGTGCGTGTTCGAAGCTCCAGTCGGAAAGCACGAGCACATGTTGGCGGTCTGCCTCAATCGGATCTTTGCCCGCCGGATCGATGATCAAGGGACCCAGGTGGCCCATCTGCTCCTGCAGGCCGGAGTGGGAGTGATACCAGTAAGTCCCCGACTGCCGGACAGGAAAGCGATACTCGAACGTCTCGCCCGGCCTGATGCCGGGGAAGGAGACGCCGGGAACGCCGTCCATGGTGAACGGCAGCAAGATCCCGTGCCAGTGGATCGAGGTGTCCTCATCGAGCGTGTTCCGTACCCGGAGCGTCACCGTCTCTCCTTCACGCATCCGAAGGAGGGGGCCAGGGAGCGTCCCGTTGACGGCGATTGCGTGCCCCGTCCGCCCTCCGATGGTGACGGCGGCGTGGCCGACGCTGAGGTCGAAATCACGCGCGGCGAGTTCGAAAATCCCCCGATTGCCTTGATGGCTGCTTTTCGCCCAGGCGGGAACAAGGCCGGCGGCGGCAAGGCTGGCCCCGCTGAAGAGAAGGGCGCGGCGCGAAACCGGGGCGGTTGGATCAGTCATCGCGCGTCACCGGCGGCGGCGTCAGTGATGACCGCTGTGGTCGTCTTTTTTCGCAGGGGCATGTCCTTCATGCGCGTCATGCGCCATGCCGGCGCACGCCTTGCCCGCCTCGGCGGCGCGCGCCATCGCCGCCTTGTGCATCGACGCCATGCAGGCCTCATGCGCGCTGGCGTCCGCGTCCGCTGCGCACATCGCAGCGAGAATCGTCTGCTTCTTCTTGCCGTCGGGCGTCATCAGGAAATGCACGCGGTCGCCGGCGGCGAAGGCGGCGAGATCGACGGAACGGTCGACGGCGATCTCGGTTTTCGCTTTTGGCCAGCCGAGCGCCTCGATCGCCTCGTGCTCGATGACGACGCGCCGTTTGGCGACATCAAGCGAGACGATATCGCCTTCCGCGGCGGGAAAGCCGCAATGATCAGTGTGCTGCATTGGGGCGGCGGGAGCCGCCTTCGCCTCATGCTCGCCGTGATCGGCGAAGGCAGGCGTGACGAAAAGCGCGGCGGCGATCAGGAAGGCGGTTCGCATGGGATGCCTCTTGAGTTGGGCGTTCTAAGAGAAGAGAACTTGTTGACTTCTGGACCTCTGACGATCCATTATACCCCCATAGGGTATCTGTCAAATGCACGAAAGCGCGAAAAACCCGCTTGTGAAGCGCCTCAACCGCATCGAGGGGCAGGTGCGCGGCGTTTCAGCGATGATCGAGGACGGGCGCTACTGCATCGACATCCTGACGCAGGTTCAGGCGATCAAGGCCGCCCTGCGCAAGGTCGAGGACGAGCTGTTGAAGAATCACGCCGCGCATTGCGTCGAGGCTGCGATCAGCGATGGCGACGCGGGCGCGCAGCGGGAGAAGTTCAACGAGCTTGTGGAGCTGTTCGGGCGTTTCCGCGCCTGAGCCTTGCGCCGCGGGCGGCCGGTTCTTCCGCCGCCCGCGACGCAAGGCATCGCTTCAGGTCAAGCGGCCTTTTTGGGGCGCCCGCGGCCCTTGGCGGCTTTTGCGCGCTTCGGCGCCGCCTTGCCGCCGACGCGGCCCAATCCGATCTCTTTGGCGAAGTTCGATCGGCGCACGGAGTAGTTCGGCGCGACCATCGGGTAGTCGGCGGGCAGGCCCCATTTGCGGCGGTAATCCTCCGGCGACATCCCATATTGGGTGCGCAGATAGCGTTTCAGCATTTTGAGCTTTTTGCCGTCTTCGAGGCAGATGATGTAATCCGGCGTGATGGATTTCTTCACCGGCACCGCCGGCGCCTGGCTTCCGGCGCTCGCTGTGCCGCCGGACGCAAGCGCGCGCACCGCGTCGTGAATGTCCTGCAGCAAAGCAGGCAGCTTGTCGGCCGAAACCGCGTTGTTGCTCACGAAGGCTGCGACGATGTCCGTTGCAAGATGCAACGTGTCGCCGGGGCCGAGCGTCGAGTCCTTGTCCGCCATTCAGGGTCGTCCTTCTGTTCCAATAGGCGGCGCGCCGGCGCGTTCGCCGCGGCCGCAAAAGGAAGCGATGAAGCCGCTTCCGGCAAGTTTCCTATAAGTCGCCCAATCGAACCGCTAGGATACCGATTACTTAGACCTGCGCGATCTAACACGCAAGTACAGTCGGCGCCTGCACAATCAAGGCGCAGAACCCGTTTCGATGAAGGCGCCGGTTGTTGCAGCGGATATTCGCCGTCAGCCTGCTCGGCCGGGCGCCGCGCCGCCGTCAGGGGGGCCGGCTCCCGCTTCTGATTGCCGCTCGGGGCGGGCGCCGCTATAGGGATCAGGGGCGCCGTCCCCGCTTCCTCCCCCGTTGTCCCGAAGGAGCCGCCATGCGCTGCGCCGAGGCCTTGAGTCCAAACGCTTTTTTTTCCGGTTCGCTGGCCGAGCGCGATCCCGACATGGCGGCGATCATCGAGCGAGAGCTCGCGCGCCAGCAATCCCAGATTGAGCTTATCGCGTCCGAAAACATCGTCAGCCGCGCCGTGCTCGAGGCGCAGGGCTCGGTGCTGACCAACAAATACGCTGAAGGCTTTCCCGGCAAGCGCTATTACGGCGGATGTGAGATAGTCGATCAGGCGGAGACCTTAGCGATCGAGCGCGCCAAGGCGCTTTTCGGTTGCTCTGAGGCGATCGTGCAACCGCATTCTGGCAGCCAGGCGAACCAGGCTGTTTTCATGGCGCTGATGCAGCCCGGCGACTGTTTCCTCGGCATGGATCTCTCGGCAGGCGGACATCTGACCCATGGCGGGCGCGCGAACCAGTCCGGGAAGTGGTTCAAGGCGGTGCATTACGGCGTCAGGCCGGACGATCATCTCATCGATTTCGACGCGGTTGTGCGTCAGGCCGAGGAGCACAAGCCGAAAGTCATCATCGCCGGCGGCAGCGCCTATTCCCGTTTCATCGACTTCCATCGGTTCAAGGCGATCGCCGACGGCGTCGGCGCGAAGCTGATGGTCGACATGGCGCATTTCGCCGGTCTCGTCGCGGCGGGGCTTTATCCATCGCCGATCGGCGTCGCCGACGTCGTCACGACGACGACGCACAAGACCTTGCGCGGGCCCCGCGGCGGCATGGTGCTGACGAATGACGAGGAGCTTGCGAAGAAAGTGCGCTCGGCGCTGTTCCCCGGCATTCAGGGCGGGCCGCTGATGCATGTGATCGCGGCGAAGGCGGTCGCTTTCGGCGAAGCGTTGCAGCCGGAGTTCAAGGATTATCAGCGCGCCGTGATGGCGAACGCCAAGGCCCTCGCCTCCACGCTCGTCGAGGCGGGCTATGCGGTCGTCTCGGGCGGCACCGACACGCATCTGGCGCTCATCGACCTGCGGCCGAAAGGCGTCAAGGGCAACGCCGCCGAGGAAACGCTCGAAGCCTCCGGCATCACCTGCAACAAGAACGGCGTGCCGTTCGATCCTGAAAAGCCGACCGTCACCTCGGGCGTGCGGGTCGGCTCGCCCGCCTCGACGACGCGCGGCTTCGGCGTCGCGGAGTTTCGCGAGGTCGGCGCGCTTATGGCGGAAACGCTCGACGGCCTCGCCGCCGGCAGGAGCGCCGACGCGATCGCTGCGGCGGTGCGCCCGAAGGTCAGGGCGCTGACGGATCGCTTCCCGATTTACGGCTGAGGCGGAGGCCTGAAGCGACATGCGCTGTCCGTTTTGCGGTTCCGAAGACACGCAAGTGAAGGACTCGCGGTCCGCCGAAGACGGATCGTCGATCCGGCGGCGGCGTCAGTGTTCGGCCTGCGGCGGGCGCTTCACGACCTTCGAGCGCGTCCAGCTTCGCGAACTCATCGTCATCAAGAGCTCCGGTCGCCGCGAAGTGTTCGACCGCGAGAAGCTGATGCGGTCGGTGCAGATCTCGCTGCGGAAGAGAAATGTCGAACAGGAGCGCGTCGAGCAGATGGTGACCGGCGTCATCAGGCGGCTCGAATCGCTCGGCGAATCCGAGATCCCGTCGAGCGTCGTCGGCGAACTCGTGATGCAGGGCCTCGCCGGGCTCGACGACGTCGCCTATGTCCGCTACGCGTCGGTCTACCGGAATTTCCGCGAAGCGCGCGACTTCGGCGAATTCGTCGGCGAGCTTGAAGACCAGGAAGGAGCGGGCGGCGCCTGATCGCCGCTCTTGTAGATGGTGAACCCCGATCCCTTGCAGCACCGAAGCGCCGCGCGCCTCGCCGCCGTGCAGGCGCTTTACCAGATGGAGACGAGCGGCGCCGGCGTCGAAAAGGCGATCGCCGATTTCCGCGGCCATTGGATCGGCGCCGATGTCGACGGCGAACGACTCGCCGAGGCTGACGCCGGTTTTTTCGACGACATCGTGCGCGGCGTCGTCAGGCTGCAGACGAAGATCGATCCCGCGATCGAACGGCGCCTTGCCGCGAAGTGGACGCTCGCGCGGCTCGACGCCACGGCGCGCGCGATCCTGCGCAGCGGCGCCTATGAGCTGATCCAGCACCCCTCGACTCCCGCCGCCGTCATCATCGACGAATATGTCGAGATCGCCGCGAGCTTTTTCGGCGACGATGAGCGCGCCTTCGTCAACGCCGCTCTCGACGGCGTGGCGCGCGACGTGCGGCCCGATGAGATCGGCGGCGGCGCAGCCGGAGCGCGCCGCGCTTGAGCGGCGAGTTCGACATCATCGCCCGGCATTTTGCGCCGCTGGCGACGGATCCCGGCGCCTTCGCGCTGACGGACGATGCGGCGCTCGTCGGGCCTTATGTCGTGACGAAGGACCTCCTCGTCGAAGGCGTGCATTTCCTGGCGAAGGACCCGCGCGATCTCGTCGCGCGCAAGGCGCTGCGCGTCAATCTTTCCGACCTCGCGGCGAAAGGAGCAAAACCCCTCGGCTATTTTCTAGGCTGCGTGTGGCCGGCGGCGGCGAAGGAGCGCGAAATCGCTGACTTCGCGCGCGGCCTCGCCGACGATCAGGCGGCGTTCAAGGTCTCGCTTCTGGGCGGCGACACCACGGCGCACAAGGAAAAAGGCGCGCCGTTCACGATATCGGTGACGATGTTCGGCGCGGCGCCGGGCGCGGGGCTCCTTCGGCGCGACGGGGCGAAAGTCGGCGATGATATCTATGTCACTGGCGCGATCGGCGACGCCGGGCTCGGCCTTCGCGCGCTAAAGGGCGAGATCAAGCCGCCGGCGGCGGCGAAGAAACTCTTCGCTGAACGCTATCGCCTGCCGTCGCCGCGCCTCGCCATCGGCGGCGCGCTCCCGGGACTTGCGAGCGCCTCAATCGACGTCTCGGACGGCCTGCTTGCGGACGCCGGCCATATCGCCGAGCGATCCGGCGTCGCGATGGAGGTGTCGGCCGCCCGGATTCCGCTCTCGGCGCCGGCGGCGCAATGGCTCGGCGTGCAGGGCGATCACGCGCGCGCGATCGCTGATCTTGCCTCCTGCGGGGATGATTATGAAATCCTCTTCACCGCCGCGCCCGCGCGCCGCCGCTCGATCGAAATGGCCGCGCAGGTGACGAAAACCGCGGTCGCGCGCATCGGCGTCGTGACGCGGGGGCAGGGGGTGAAGCTGCTCGCTGAAGCCGGCGAGCCGATCGAGACGCCGCGCCGCGGCTTCGACCATTTCAGGGAATGACGAAATGGTCGGAGCGACAGGATTTGAACCTGCGACCCCTTGACCCCCAGTCAAGTGCGCTACCAGGCTGCGCCACGCTCCGACCTCTCATCGGAGGAGACCCCCGAAAAGCGAAGGCGTTATAGGGGCGCGATCGCCCCGCCGCAATGAGGGGAAAATCGGCTCAATTTCTGCCGCCGAGGTCGATCGCTTCGATGGCGACGATAGCGTCGTCGAGCGCGCGCTGCGCGCGCTCAAGGCGCTGCAGCAGCGCGACGAGGCGCTCGGTGACGGCGGCAGGCGCGGCGAGCGCCTCGCCTCCGGGCGCGGAGGGCGCCGACGGCTCGCGGTCCTCCGAGTCTTCGTTGAGAATGGGCGCAATCGTCAGCTTCTGCCCGGCGGCCGCGAGCCGGCCGAGCTCGGCGACATATTTGACGCCGCGGTCGCGGAAGATCTTCTGCACGCCCTTGGTCGAATAGCGCGCCTCGTAGAGCAGGGCGCGCACGCCGCGCAGCACGTCGAGGTCGACCGGCCGATAATAACGCCGCCCGCCGGCGCGGCGCATCGGCCGGATCTGCCCGAAGGCATCCTCCCAGTGCCGCAGCACATGCTGCGGCACATCGAGCTCAAGCGCGGCTTCGCTGATGGTCCTGAAGGCTTCTGCTGATTTGGCGACCGCCATTTTGCGAGGTCACCTCACTCCGCTGCGGCGGCGCTCTTTCCCGAAAGCGCGCCGTTGATCTGGTCCTTGAGGACGTGCGACGCGCGAAAGGTGACGACGCGGCGCGGATTGATCGGCACTTCCTCGCCTGTCTTCGGGTTCCTCCCCATGCGGAGCTTCTTCTGCCGCACCGAGAAGGTCCCAAACGACGATATTTTCACCGTTTCGCCGCGTTCGAGCGCAGCGGTCAGTTCCTCAAGGATGCGTTCGATATAATCGGATGATTCGTTGCGCGAGATGCCGAGCGCGCTGTGCACGGCGTCGGTGAGGTCCGCGCGGGTGAGGGTGCCGTCCGTCATGAGCGCCTCGCAAGTCCAGAGGATCTGCAGGAGACCTTAGGCCCCGATGGCAGGCCCGGTCAATAAGCGGTTGAATTTCCTGACTTGTTCTCGGCGAAGCGCAGATCACGCTCGAAACAGCGCCGCGCCCCAGGTCAGCCCGCCGCCCATCGCCTCCAGCATCACGAGATCGCCGCGCCGGATGCGCCCGCCGCGCACGCCCTCGCAATAGGCCAGCGGGATCGACGCGGCGGAGGTATTGCCGTGGCGGGCGATCGTCGAAATCACCTGGTCGGGCCTCAGGTGAAGTTTTTTCACGACGCCCTGGATGATGCGTTCATTGGCCTGGTGCGGGACGAACCAGTCGATCGAGCGCGGATCGACGCCGGCCTCGTCCGACACCGCGACCATCGCCGCCGAAATGCGTTCGACCGCTTCACGAAAGACCTTGTTGCCCTGCATGCGGACATGGCCGGTCGTCTGCGTCGCCGAAACGCCGCCGTCGACATAAAGAAGATCGACCAGCCGGCCGTCGCAGCGCAGGAACGAGCCCATCACGCCGCGGCCGCCGGCCTCGGCGTCCTTCATCGCCTCGACGACGAAAGCGCCCGCGCCGTCGCCGAACAGCACGCAGGTCGCGCGGTCCTTCCAGTCGAGGATGCGGGAGAAGGTTTCAGCGCCGATGACGAGCGCGCGGCGATGCTGGCCCGCGCGCAGGAACTTTTCCGCCGTCGCCAGCGCATAGATGAAGCCGGTGCAGACGGCCTGGATGTCGAACGCCGTGCCGGCGGGCGCGTCGAGCTTGGCCTGCACGATCGCCGCGGTCGCCGGAAACGTCAGATCGGGCGTCGTCGTCGCGACGATGATAAGGTCGATGTCGGCGGGCGTCAGCCCCGCGTCGGCGAGCGCGGCGCGCGCTGCGGCGACCGCGAGATCGGAGGTTCGCTCGCCGTCATCGGCGATATGGCGCTCGCGGATGCCCGTTCGCTCGCGGATCCATTCATCGCTCGTCTCGACGAGTTCGGCGAGATCGTGATTGGTCATCACGTCCTGCGGCAGATACGACCCGCACCCGGTGACGACGGCGCGCAGGCTCATTCCGCGGCCCTGATGGAATCGCCCGCTGCGGGAACGCCCGCCGCAGCACGGGCGCGGACCGCCGCCACGGTTTCCGCGACTTCGCGCCGGAATCCGCGCCCGACAAGCGTCGCCGCCATGTCGATCGCGCTTGCAACGCCCTTGGCGTCGGCGCCGCCATGGCTCTTCACCACGACGCCGTTGACGCCGAGAAAGACGCCGCCATTGACCGACGAGGGGTCAATCTTCTCTTTGAGCCTCTTAAGGTCGCCCATCATCAACAGCGCGCCGAGCTTGGCGAGGAGCGAGCCCGTCAGCGCTTCCTTGATCCAGCCGCCGACGAGGCGGGCGGCGCCTTCAGCGGACTTGAGCGCGATGTTGCCGGTGAAGCCGTCGGTGACGACGACGTCGGCGGCGCCTTCGGAAATGTCATTTCCCTCGACGAAGCCGATGAACGCCATGTCGGGATCGGCCTCGCGCAGGGTTTTCGCCGCATTCCGGATAAGGTCGTGGCCTTTGAGCTCCTCCGCGCCGACATTGAGAAGGCCGACCGTCGGCTTGGCTTTGCCGGTGAGGGCGCGGAAAAACGCCTCGCCCATGATCGCGAAGGTCACGAGCTCGTGCTCATTCGCTTCGACATTGGCGCCGACATCGAGCACGACGACGCGCCCGCGCGGCGTCGGCCACAGGGCGGTGATCGCCGGGCGGTCGACGCCGGCGATCATGCCAAGCTGCATTCGCGACACCGCCATCAGGGCGCCGGTGTTGCCGCCGGAGACGACGGCGCGCACGCGCCCTTCCTTCTGCGCCTCGATCGCCTTCCACATCGAGGTGTCGCGGCCGCGCCGAAGCACATGCATCGGCTTGTCGGTCATCGCAACGCTCGCCGAGCAATGATCGATTTTCGCGCCGGAAAGCGCCGCGTGCTGTGCGACGAGCGGCCTCAGCAAGGCCTCATCGCCGAAAAAGGTGATCGACGCCGCGACGCCGGCGGCGAGCGCGCGCGCCGCCCCCTCGACAAGAGCGGTCGGACCCGCATCGGCGCCCATGGCGTCGACGCCGAGCGCAAGCGGGGTCTTGTCGTCAGCAGGTCCGGTCACCGGCGTCGGCGCTCCAGATGAGGCGAGGGTTCGACGCGCTTATGAGTATGTTCAGCCGCCACCGTCAACAATGCCCTTTAGCCCTGCAAAGGGCGACAGGGTCACAGGGTCGCGATAGCCCTCGGCGAGGCTCCTTGCGCCTTCCTTTCGCGGGTGCGGAACGAGCGACAGCGACAGGTGCTGGATCAGGATCTCGTCAAGATCGATCGTATCCCCCTCCAGCGGCTCCTTGGAGACGTCGTCCGTCTCTGCGGCGTCGTCCTCTCTGAAATCGCGCTCGAACCGGATCGCATAGCGCTCGTCCACGGTTTCTATCATGGGTTCGAGGCTGGCGACGCAGAGGCGATTGACCTCTGCTTTGAGGTGCAGCCGCAGATCGACGCCGGCGGCGACGGGTGAAAGGACGAAGTCCCCCGTCAGGCTGGCGACGCCGGGCTCGCCGAGCCGCTCGGCGATCCTGCGGCGCTCGCTTTCATCCGGAGACAGATGAAACCGGTTTTCGCCGCGCTTGAGCGCGGCGATTTCGATGACGCCGTTGGATGGGCTAGGGGGCATCGGCGGCAAGGTCCTTTAGC
>JBKBLR010000005.1:0-130430 GCA_046296195.1 Parvularculaceae bacterium
GATTCCCGGCGTCTCCTTTCCGGGAATCAGGCCGGGCGAGACCTTCACCTATCAATTCTCGGTGCCGCAGAGCGGCACCTACTGGTACCATTCCCATTCCGGATTGCAGGAGCAGATGGGGCATTACGGGCCGCTCATCATCGACCCCGCCGGGAAAAGTCCGGTCGCTTCCGACCGCGAGTATGTGCTGGTGCTTTCCGACTGGTCGTTCCTGCACGCTCACCAGCTGTTCGCCAAGCTGAAGAAGAACAACGAGGTCTATAATTACCAGCAGCGCACCGCGCGGGATTTCCTCAAGGACGCCAAGGAGAACGGGCTAGGCGCGACGATCGCTGATCGCGCGATGTGGGGCTGGATGCGCATGACCCCGACCGACATCGCGGATGTCACCGGCGCCGCCTACACCTATCTCATCAACGGCCATGCGACGGCGGACAACTGGACGGCGATCTTCGACGCCGGTGAACGCGTGCGCCTGCGGATCATCAACGCCTCGGCGATGACGATCTTCAACTTCCGCATTCCCGGCCTGCCGATGACGGTGGTCGCCGCCGACGGGCTCTATGTGCAGCCGGTTGAGACCGATGAGTTCCAGATCGGCGTCGCCGAGACCTATGACGTGATCGTTACGCCGCCGAAGGCGCGCGCGTTCGCGCTCGTCGCAGAATCGATCGATCGCTCCGGACAGGCGGTTGCGACTTTGGCGCCCGAGATCGGGCTTGTCGCGACCGCGCCGCTATTGCGGGAGCGCCCTCTCCTCACCCATCAGGACATGGGCATGGCGATGAACCATGACGCGATGGGCGGCATGGACCACGGCGCGATGAGCGAGGGCGAACCGCAGGCGCACACGCACAAAATTGGCGCCGGCGTCGATAACGTCGCTGAAGTCACGACCAACCGCCTCGGCGAACCCGGTCTCGGTCTCGAAAACGTGCCGCACCGCGCGCTCAATTATTTGCAGCTGAAGAGCCTCGAGCCCAATCCTGACACGCGCGAGCCGGAGCGCGAGGTCGAGATTCACCTCACCGGCAATATGGAGCGCTTCATGTGGTCGTTCGACGGCATCAAGATGTCGGACGCCAAAGCGCCGCTCGTGACGCTCACCGAAGGCGAGCGCGTGCGGTTCGTCATGGTCAACGACACCATGATGACGCATCCCATTCACCTGCACGGGCAGTTCTTCGAAGTCGTGACCGGCGAGCGCGACCACAAGCCGAGAAAGCACACGATCAACGTCAAGCCCGGCGAGAAAATGGCGTTCGATTTCACCGCCAACGCCGGCGACTGGGCGTTTCACTGCCACCTGCTGTTCCACATGCACGCCGGCATGATGCAGGTCGTCTCAGTGATGCCGGGCGACGGCGAGCCGCTCCGCGATCATATGGGACGGTTGAAGAATTCGGCGCAGCGTTCCCTCGGCGAGAGTGCGAGAGCCGAGCCTGCAAGCGCGATGGATCATGGCGGCATGGATCACAGATCGATGGGACACGGATCAGAACCCGCCAAGGCGCCGCCGCCCGAAAAGCCTCACAACATGAAGACGATGGACCATGACGGTCACGGGGGCGGACGATGAGCGCTCGCTTCATGATGGCGCTCGCCGCAGCGTCGATCGCTCTCGCCGCGCCGGCTTTCGCGCAAGCGCCTGCGACGCCCGGCGCGCAAGCTGACGCCTATTGGGACAAGGACGCCCAGGCGCGCGCGCGCCGCGCGCTCTATCGCGAGCATGGAGGCGGCACGAACTGGTTTGCCCTCGCCGACCGGCTTGAATATCAGTCGGGTGACGGATCGCCGGCGCTGCTCTTTGACGGTCAGGGCTGGTGGGGAACCGATCGCAACAAACTCTGGCTAAAGTCGGAGGTTGAGTACAATTTCAGCAATGACAAATTCGAGGAAGCCGAACTGCAGGCGCTGTGGTCGCGCCCGATATCGCGCTATTTCGACTTTCAGGCGGGCGTCAGGCGCGACTTCGCGCCGGACCCCTCGCGCAATTACGCTGTCTTCGGCTTGCAGGGCCTTGCGCCCTACTGGTTCGAGATCGACGCCGCAATCTTCGTCAGCGGCCATGGCGATGTGACCGCGCGCATCGAGGCGGAGTATGATTTCCTGCTGACGCAGCGCCTGATCGCGCAGCCGCGCACGGAGCTGAATTTCGCGGCGCAGGATGTTGCGGCGCTTGGGCTTGGTTCAGGTCTGTCGACGGCTGAATTGGGACTTAGGCTGCGCTACGAGATCAGACGCGAATTCGCGCCCTATGTCGGCGTCAACTGGAAACGCGCCATCGGCGATACCGCGGATTTCGCGCGGGCGGCTGGCGAAGATCCGGGCGCGGTTTCCTTTGTCGCGGGCGTCAGGCTCTGGTTTTGACGATGGCGTTCGGGACCGAGGATCAATTATTGGAATGGAGAAACGCATGCGCTTCATGAAATGGACAACGGGATTTCTCTTTGCTGTCGCCGCCCTGCTGGGCGTCTCCTTCGCCCATGTGAGCCTCAAGGCGTCCAATATCGCCGCTGGCGCGATCATCGAAACATTGCCGCAGACCTTCGTGATCGAGTTCAGCCAGGCAGTGGGCCTTGCTTCCTTCGCGATCGAGACCGACAAAGGCGCGGCCGTTAAGGGCGAACCCATCGCGCTCGACTACGCGCCGCCGAAGGGCATGCACGCGAAGTTCGACATCCCGCTGCCGCGACTTGCGCCCGGCGCCTATGTCGCGAAGTGGCGAACGATCTCGAAAGACGGTCATGCCATGGCAAGCGAGATTCGCTTCACCCTCGCCGCTCCGAAAAAGCCCTAAGCGATGCTTGAGGCCGCCGCCTTCGCCTCGAAGCTGCTGCTTTATGCGGCAACGCTTGGCGGCGTCGGCGCCGGCTTGCATTGGGCGATCGGGATTACCTTGAACCGGCGGCTATTTCTGTGGCTCGGGGGCGCTGTCGCTGCCGCAGCGCTCCTGCGCGTGCTGGTTGTTCACGCGCAAATGGGCGGCTTCTTCGCCGCCGCCTTCGCGGCCGGCCAATTCTCCTGGACATGGATGGGCATCGGCAACCAGACGACGGCGTTTCTCGCAGGCGCGGCGCTGCTGTCCGTTTCAGCGTTCTCGGCGTCTCGGATCTTTGCAATTGCAGCGTCGATCGGCATCGCTGGCGGCTTCGGTCTCGCCGGACATAGCGCCGGTCTCGAAAACCCGGGAGCCGCTCCGTACGTCGTCGCACTTCACACGCTGATCGCGGGCTTTTGGTTCGTGGCGCCTTGGACGCTCTGGCCCAGGGCGGCGGAGGCCGGAGACCTGACGGTTCACCGTACACGGATGTTCACCCGCATCGCCGTCATTGTCGTACCAGCGATTTTTGTCTCGGGCCTGTGGCTGTTGTGGCGGATCGGCGGCGGCGTCGACGGCGTCATCGGCTCGCTTTACGGCCGCCTGCTGCTTGGCAAGCTCGCGCTCGCCATGGCGGTCCTCGGCCTCGGCGCCCTCAACATGACTGTCGTCACGAAGCAGCTCGAAGCCGCGCCGGCGTCCGGACGCAAGGCGCTGCGCGCGACGCTGCGCACCGATGCCGTCCTATTTCTTAGCGTGCTTTTGTTGATTGCGTCCGCCACCACCTTCACCGGTCCCAACGAATAGGAGAAGTTCATGAAGCTCACTGTCCTCGCCGCCGCCATAGCGATTGTGTTCGCGTCACCTGCCTATGCCGCCGACAGCATGACGCCGGCGGCCGTCGTTGACGCGTTCGGGGCCGCGCTAAAGGCCGGCGACGCAGCGGCGCTCGAACAGCTGCTCGCGCCTGACGTCTACATCGCCGAGAGCGGCGACGCGGAGCGTTCCTTCGCGGAATATGCAAGCCACCATATGCCGGCGGATATCGCGTTTTCGAAAGCGGTCGCGACCACCGTGAAGGACCGCCGCGTTTTCGAGAACGGGTCGCTTGCAACCGTCGTCAGCGAAGCGGTTTCCAAAGGAACCTGGCGCGACAAGCCGGTCCACAGCCGCCTCTTGGAGACGATGACCTTGCAGAAGACCGGCGACGACTGGCGGATCGTCCATATCCACTGGTCGTCGGCGAAGATTGAAGAGCATGGCGACCACTGACGGCGGTGGGGCCCCTCATACCCCCTTAGGGTACTTGACTTGATACCTATAGGGGGTATATCTGAAAGCGTCCATCGATCTACGAGGAGGCTTTCATGCCCGCTGCGATCCTGTCTGACCCCTCCGCCCGAACCGACGCTGTCGATCCCGTCTGCGGCATGACGCCGAAGCGGGACACGCCGCACCGGACCCTGCATCAAGGCGCCGAAGTCTTGTTCTGCAGCGCCGGCTGCAAGAGGAAGTTCGACGCCGACCCGGCGCGTTACGCAGACGCGCCGGCTGCGCATCATCACCATCATGACCATGCCGCGCATGCGGCGCCGCCAGCGCAACGCCATGCACCCAGGAAGACCGAGGGCGCGCTGAGGGGCGGCGAACAGTGGACGTGTCCGATGCACCCGGAGATCGTGCGCGACGGTCCCGGGTCCTGTCCGATCTGCGGCATGGCGCTCGAACCGATGACGCCCTCCGCGGCCGCGGGACCGAACCCCGAGCTCGCCGATATGACCTGGCGCTTCCTTGTCGGCGCAGCGCTCGCGATCCCGGTCCTCGCGCTTGAGATGGGCGCGCATTTCCTCGGCCTCGACCGCCTGATCCCGGTACGGATCAATTCCCTGCTGCAAATGGCGCTGGCGACGCCGGTGGTTTTGTGGGCCGGATGGCCCTTCTTCGAACGGGCGTGGGCCTCGATTGTCAACAAGAGCCTCAACATGTTCACGCTGATCGCCATGGGAACGGGTGTCGCGTGGGCCTACAGCGTCATCGCCGCGCTGGCGCCAGCGCTGTTCCCTCCGGAATTCCGCGGCGCGCACGGGGGGGTCGCGGTCTATTTCGAGGCGGCGGCGGTGATCACCGTTCTTGTCCTTCTCGGCCAGGTCCTCGAACTTCGCGCGCGTGAAACGACCAGCGGCGCGATCCGCGCGCTGCTCGACCTGACGCCGCCCCTTGCACGGCGCATCCGCGCGGACGGAACCGACGAGGAGATCGCGCTCGACCAGGTCAGCGTCGGCGACCGCCTACGCGTGCGTCCGGGCGAAAAGATTCCGGTCGACGGCGTCGTCGTCGAAGGCCGCAGCGCGGTCGACGAAAGCATGGTGACGGGCGAATCGATGCCGGTGACAAAGGAGGCGGGCGCCAAACTCATCGGCGGCACGGTCAACGCGACCGGCGGGCTCGTCATGCGCGCCGAAAAAGTCGGCGCGGATACGCTGCTGTCGCGCATCGTCCACATGGTCGCCGACGCGCAGCGGAGCCGGGCGCCGATCCAGCGCCTCGCCGATCAGGTCGCCGGCTGGTTCGTTCCCGCGGTGATCGCGGTCGCCGTCGCCGCTTTCCTCGCCTGGTCGATCTTCGGCCCCTCTCCCGCCATGACCTACGGCTTAATCGCCGCCGTATCCGTCCTCATCATCGCCTGCCCCTGCGCGCTCGGGCTTGCGACGCCGATGTCGATCATGGTCGGCGTCGGCCGCGGCGCGAGGGTCGGCGTGCTCATCAAGAACGCCGAGGCGCTCGAGCGCCTCGAAAAGGTCGACACGCTCGTCATCGACAAGACCGGCACATTGACCGAGGGAAAGCCGAGGGTGGTCGCGCTCGCGCCTGCCGCCGGGTTTACTGATGATGAAGTACTCCGCCTCGCCGCCAGTCTAGAACGCGCAAGCGAGCATCCCTTGGCGCTGGCGATCGTCGCGGCGGCGCAGGAGCGCGGGCTTGGCTTGTCGGAGCCGCGAGATGTCGACTCGCCGATCGGCCGGGGAATCTTCGGGATGGTAGACGGCCGGGCCGTTGCGATCGGCAACGCCGCGTTCCTCAGTCAACGCATCGTCAAGGTCGGCGCGCTCGAGCGCCAAGCCGACGCTCTACGCGAGGATGGCGCGACCGCGATCTTTGTCGGCATCGACGGCAAGGCGGCCGGCGTGATCGGCATCGCCGATCCGGTGAAGGCGACGACGCCGGAAGCGCTCGCCGCGCTGAAGGCGGCGGGCCTGCGGATCATCATGCTGACCGGCGACAATCGCAAAACCGGCGAGGCCGTGGCGCGAACGCTCGGCATCACGGATGTTGAAGCCGACGTTCTCCCCGATCGCAAAGCCGCGGTCGTGGCGCGCTTGAAGTCCGCAGGCGCGGTCGTCGCCATGGCCGGCGACGGGGTCAATGACGCGCCGGCGCTCGCCGCCGCCGATGTCGGGATCGCCATGGGGTCGGGAACCGACGTGGCGATCGAAAGCGCCGGCGTCACGCTCTTAAAGGGCGACCTCACCGGCATCGTCCGCGCCCGCGCGCTCAGCCGCGCGACCATGCGCAATATCCGCCAGAATCTCTTCTTCGCGTTCATCTACAACGCGGCCGGCGTGCCGATCGCCGCCGGCGTTCTGTATCCGGTCTTCGGGCTGCTTTTGTCGCCCATCATCGCGGCCGCCGCGATGGCGGCGAGTTCAATGAGCGTCATCGCCAATGCGTTGCGCCTGCGGACCGTCAAGATATGACAATCAATCCCGCGCGTTCGCAACCTGAAGAAAAGACCTTCACACCCGCCCTCGGGCTTCGCGCGCTGACGCCGCTTTACGACTCGGCCATCGCCTTGCTCACGCGCGAGAATAGGTGGCGCTCAGCGCTCATCGAGGCGATTGCGCTTCAGCAGGGCGAGCGACTGCTCGATGTCGGCTGCGGAACCGGTTCTCTGGCGGTGCGGCTAGCGACCGTCGAACCCGGCGCGCAGGTTCACGGAATCGATCCTGACCCTAACGTCCTGCGGCGCGCACGGTCCAAGGCTGCAGAGGCTGGAGCGCGAATCGCGTTTCACGAGGGGTTCCTGACGGGCGAATTTATCGCCGGCTCCAAACCTTTTGACGTTGTGACGTCGTCGCTGGTGTTCCATCAGGTTCCGCTTGCCGGAAAGCGCGACCTTCTCTCGATGATGCGGCGCGCGCTCAAGCCGGCCGGGCGGCTCGTCCTTGCCGACTACGGCCTTCAACGCACGGCGTTGATGCGGCGCCTCTTTCGCGCGATAGTTCAATCCCTTGATGGCGTCGAAGACACGCAACCGAATGCGGACGGCGTGTTGCTAGAGCTCATCAACGAGGCCGGGTTTGCCGGAGTCCAAGAAGCGTGCGTCATTCCGACCGCGACGGGGTCGATTTCGATCCTGACCGCGCATTGCTGACCGCACGATCCATGATCGCGTGCCGCCATCTGGTGGCGCGATATCGGCGCGCCTTATTTGATCAGCGACGCGGCTCGTAACCGGTGATGTCCGTAAATTTTAGGAGCGCGCGAGGCGGCGCGCCGGGGGTGCGCTCAGTCGAACCGAAACGCCGAAATCGCGGTTTGCATGACGCGCTCGGAATAAATACGCCGGCCCTCGCCGCCCGACGCGCCGGCAGCGACCATGAGCGGCAAGAGATGTTCCTCGCGCGGATGCGAAAGGCGCGCTGAGGGCGCGTCTCTCCATGCAGCGAGCAGCGCCTCGCGCGTGTCGGGGTCGCTCTCTGCCGCCGCCGTGAGCCAATAATCGAATTCCTCGGACGGCGCGGTGAAGCGAGGATCGCCATAGCCGCGCATATTGTGAAAGCTCATGCCGGAGCCGACGATGAGGACGCCTTCCGCGCGCAATGGGGCGAGCGCCTTGCCGGCGTCGAGATGAAGCTGCGGATCGAAGGTCTTCTCAACCGACATTTCGATCATCGGAATGTCGGCCTCCGGGAAAGACAGCATCATCGGAATGAAGAGGCCATGGTCGATACCACGCGCCTCATCGATCGAGGCTTCGAGACCTTTCGAACACAGCAGCTCCGCCGCACGCGCGGCGAGCGCCGGGGCGCCGGCGATCGGATAATTCAATTGATAGGTGTGCGGTGGAAACCCGGAATAGTCGTAGATCATTCCCGGACGCGACGCGGCTCCGAAAGCAAAGCCTTTCGTCTCCCAATGCGCGGAGACGACAATGATCGCTTTCGGCCGCGCGGGCAGCTCCTCGGGATAGCGGCGCAGGAATGCCGCCATGCCGGTCCAGATCGCTTGCGGATCGTCCATGAAGAAACAGGGACCGCCGCCATGAGGAATATAGAGAGTAGGTTGCACTGCTTGGTCTTTCAATCTTTGCTGTTGTCGGGCGCGCGGAGCGCGGACGGTTCGTTGCGCGCCGCGCCTGAGACCGGCGCACTCTGCTCAGGAGGCGATGAAAAAGACCGGCGCAAAGCCGCCGCCCTCTGTGCGGAAATTCGTCGTCTGTCCCTGGTAGAGACGGGCAGCGGCCAGCAGGATTTCGCCCCCATAGGTGTAAAGGCGCACGTCCATTTTGCGACGGAGCGGCGCGCCGTCAACCAAAACCTGCCGTTCGCCCGCCGGCGCGAGCTCCTGGGCGATATAATCCGCCCCTGGAATATCCCCCCACACCGAGCGGGTGATCTTGTCGCCGCGATAAACCGCCTTGCCGCCATGCCCGGACGCCGGCTTGAAGAACAAGCGCTTGCGATCAGCCCACAGCGCCTCGGCATTCGCCGGCGTCACGAGAACCGCGCGCGGCAAGGTGGAGAGCGCCTCAGCAAACTCGGAAGAAACGCCCCAACGCTGAAGCTTTGTTTGATCGGACAGCAGAGTGAGGTTGCGCTTGTCAGCGAAAAGCGCGTGATTGTAGGGATTGGGCGTAACGACTGTGGCGCCGTCGAGAAAGGCCTGTCGCAACGCCGCGTGACGCGGCTCGGATAGCGCAAAATCGACCAGCCGGTTGTAGACAAGATCGATGCGGCGCTCGCCGGACCTCAATTCGCGATCGACGTAGGTGAGATCCGCGGGGTCGGCGATGACGGCTTCAATTCCGCACGCCTCAAACAATCGGCGGGCGAGAACGAATTCGGGATAGAGGTATTGCTCCGTTGGCGCATCATCGACGATGGCGAGGCAGGCCGGGCGTCCGCGCTCACGCTGACGTCGCCACTCAGACTCAAACATCGCAACGAACGCAGCATCGAACCCGGCGACAGTCGATCCGTGCTTCGCGCCCTCAACTTCCGGGCAGCAGGCGATCTGCGCGCGGGCGCTGAATGCGTTCAGCAACACGCCGCCGGCATTGGTGTTGATCTCGATGAGGCGCGGCGGACCATTTCCCAGATGGAAGTCGTAGCCCATCAATGCGCCGATCGGACCAAAATCCGAACGGGACGACTCTGGCGCCCAGGCGAGCGCCGCGTCTTTGTAAGCGGGCAGTCGAGCGGTTTCCTCGATCGCGCGCACGATCGTGAGCATGGCGAGGCGCTCGCTATCCGCCAGGAAGACGGGCACATTCGAGAAAAGGTGCTGGCGGCTCGCAACGTGGGTCTCATAGAAGGCCGTATCGCCCGCTGCATCGCGCATGGCGGCGGCCAGCGCGTCGCGGTCGAGCGTGATACAGAAGCAGCGTTGGTTAAGGTCAGCCGCGAGGCCGCGGACGCCATCTTCGACGCCGCATGCGACACTGGTCGGTCTTGTTGCGATTTCGTCCTTAACTGGCGGTTCGGTCATCGAGTTCTCCACGGAGCACATCAATATTAACACGGTCGCTCAAAAGCGCCGCCGGAATCGCTTGGCGAACTCAGCCAAAATATGGGTCGATCTTTATGGCTGCATGCCATGGCGGCGGTGGAAAATGGGTATGGGCGCGCGCAGCCGTCTTGAAAGTCGTCGCCATGGTCGCGCGCCGTTCGAGAAGCACAGGTGATCCGCACCGCGACTGGGTCGATTTCGATCTGGATCGCACGTGGCTGAGCGCGGTGTCATCGATCACCGTCGGTGATCAAAGAGCGGGATGCCGAGGCGCTTGGCTTTGTCGGCGAGGTTGTCGGTGACGCCCGAGCCGGGGAAGACCACGAGGCCGATCGGGAGCGATTCGAGGAGCGCATCATTGCGCTTGAACGGGGCGGCCTTGCCGTGACGGATCCAGTCAGGCTTGAAAACGATCTGCGCAACATTGCGATGGTCGGCCCAGGCGCTCGCGATCTTCTCGGCGCCGCGCGGCGTGCCACCATGGAGGAGCACCATGTCGGCGTGCTTGGAATGCACGCGGTCGAGCGCCGCCCAGATTCGGGTGTGGTCGTTGCAGTCGACGCCGCCGGCGAAGGCGATTTTCGTCCCGGCAGGCGTTAGCGGTTCGATTTCGGCGCGGCGTTTGGCGGCGATGAAGTCGCGGCTGTCGATCACGGCGGCGGTCAAGGCGCGATGGCTCGTGCGCGACCCGTTGCGCGGCCGCCAGGCTTCGCCGAGATGATGCTCGAACAGCGTGACCGCGGCGTCGCGCATGAGTTCGTGGGCGTTGCGCCGCTCGATGAGCGATAGGCCTTCGGCGAGCAGGCGTTCCAGTTCGACGGAGCGAATCTCTGAGCCGTCCTGGTCGTGCTGACTGCGCCGCTGCTCGCTTTCATTGCGATCGAGGGCGCGTTCCGTGCGTTGGAGGCTCAAGTGAAACACGTTGGTCAGCGACCAGAGCAGCGGCGGGAGGTCGCCTTCAAGGCGCGTGTCGGCAAGCGTCGCGACCAGCGCGTCGACCATGTCGGCGACGGCGCCTTGCAAAGGACCTGCTTCCGGCAAGGTGCGCGGATCAGGCTCGTCGCTTCCTTGCCGCCAGCCATAGAGCTGCAATTCGTGGAGTACTTGCGCAGTCGCCGATTCAGCAGGCTCGATGTCGTCGCGGGTGAATTCGTCAGTCATGATGGCCTCCTCTTTGTCCCCGCGCGGGAGCGCGCGGGGCTCTTGTGAAGCGTCCCTCAGCCGGATCCGGCGCGCGGCCCGCACCCATCCCCGGGGTCCCCATCGCGCGAGCGCGATGGGGTGGGTTGGGCCGGAGCGCAGCGGAGGACGCCGGGGCGGGGATTTCTTGTCCCGCGAGGAATGGCGGCTCGCCAAAGGCGCCCGCGCAATGCGCGATAGGAAATTCATCGCCGCCAGGGGAAGAAATCCTCGAGCCGGCGTTGCGGGACGCGCGGCGCATCCGGCCCTCTCGCGCGAAACTGGAGCCCCGCGCTCGCGCGCAACGGACAGCTGAGGCCATCTTTGACGATGGCGTGACGACCGTCGTTGCTCGTTATCAGCCGCGTGCGCTGAGGAAGCGCTGTCGATCGTCGGCGGTGAGCTGGTCGGCGAGATGCGCCGCCAGCATGTCGGCGCCGTCAGCGATGAGATCGTCGTTGAAGTCCTTGCGCCGCGGCGTCAGCTGACTGGTCTCGATGGCGAGGGCCTTCAGCCTTTCGGCAAGGCGAGCGGCCGCGTTTCGTCCGGCGGCGTCGCTGTCGGCGGCAATGTAGAACCGTCGTACTTGCGCCGGCGGGATAAGCGCCGCGAGATGCACAGCCGATAAAGCGGCGATCATCGACAGGGTCGGCATCGCAATGCGCAAGGACAGCATTGTTTCAATGCCCTCCCCTACTGCCATCACTTCTGTATGCGGACCGAAGCGCACGCCATTGCCCGCGAGCGCGCCCATGGCACGGCGTGGTGAGTCAATCGGCGCCTTGTGCGTTCCGTCGGCGCTAAGATAGGTGCGCATCAGGCCCCTGATGCGACCGGTGTTGTCAGTGACTGCGGCGAGCATGGCCGGCGCCGCCAGCTGTCGATACGTGTCATCGCATCGATAGTAGCACTTGGGATGATAGCGCAGGGCATCAGGAGTGACGGGGCATTCGATACCACGCGAGTGGATATAGGTTTCGGCGGGCGTGCCGGAGATCGGCTCAGCGGCTGCAAACAGCCGAGCAGCCGCCGCGTCGCGCTGTTGATTGTTAGATGCAGGAAGCGGGCGACACACGCTCAGAAACCGCTCGGCTTCGATCAGCGCATCGAGGTGCCGGTCAGCACCAATAGCGCTCGCAATGATATCGAGCAGATCGCCATGCTCGCCGGTCGCGCCGTCCGTCCATTTGCCGCGCGCGCCTTTGCCGCCGATTGGACCCTGGAGACGCAAATAGAGGCTGCGTCCCTTCGCGTTGCGCCGGTCGCCGACGATCCAGTAGCCGCCGATCTTTCGGCCGTTCGACAAGTAATTGCGGCAAACGTCCTCCGCGCGCTCGGCGAGGCGGCGCACGATCTCCGCGGTTCGCTCATGCATGGCGCGTTCTCCCAATGAAAGAAGCGGGCCCCGTCGGGGGGGGGGGGGGCGTGCTTGTTGTTGGGAGGCCGCGAATACCCCCCCAAACCCGGTGCGGGCGCGCTTCGATGATGATGATCGGCAGGCCGCTATTCCGCCGCAATCGCGGGAGCGGCCGGGTCATCGACGACGATGGTAGCGAGTGCGTCGGCTATCGGAGTTCGCAGTACGGCGGGAAGCCAGTCGCAATCCTGAAGGAGGTCCTCGGCGGCTTTCGCCATCTCGGGCCTCCTGAGGCTGGCGATGCGGTCGGCAGCCTCTTCGCCTTTGGCTTCTCGAACCGCTTCCAGGATTTGCGCCTTGGTGATCCGCCCGAAATAAGCTTCCGCGGAAGGGCGCCAACCGGCGGCAAGCAAGTCGAGATCGATGGCGCCTGCGACTTGATCGGCGTGGGTGAGAGCACCTGAGCGGCGATCGTAGAACCGGAAGACGGCGTCGATGCTGAGCGCAACGCAATGCGCGAACAGCGCCA
Organism: Parvularculaceae bacterium; assembly: GCA_046296195.1. Classification (GTDB taxonomy): domain Bacteria; phylum Pseudomonadota; class Alphaproteobacteria; order Caulobacterales; family Parvularculaceae; genus Amphiplicatus. The sequence goes on from JBKBLR010000005.1 coordinate 12,676, forward strand.
TACGCGCTCCCTCCTCCATCGCCGTGAGATGTTCCCAGAGAATGGACGGGTCCGCCGGCAAGGCGTCCGCAAACGCCTGATGGCGCGCGTCAATCGACGCCGCCGCTGCGCTATCGGAAAGCCCGGCGGCGCCGCTTCTGAGGACGCTCTGGCGCGCAGCGATGTCGATGCAACTGTGCTGCGCGCGCCTATAGAAGAGATCGAGACAAAGCGCGTGCAGCGCGGCGACGAAGGCGACATCCGGGCGCTGCGCTAACGCGTCGCGCAAGGCGAGCGTCCGCCACTCGGTCAGCTCGATGAGCAGCCGGTCTGGAAGAGGCCGGTCGGGTTCATCACTGGCGTCGTCCGACTCCTCGTCCGCGCATGGCGATGCGGCGCCATGCGAACCGTCGTCATCGACGTGGTTGGCGGCGTCACCGTCTGAAGCATCTACTTCTTCCGTCGGCGCTTCATCTTCGGGCTTCACGAAGCCGCGTTCGATGCGCAGCGCGCCGGACGGGTCGAGACTGACGAAGACGCCCGCGCGCGCAACCTCGTCCGCCGGGAACCGCGAAGGCCGCTGCACGATCGCTTCGATCCCGGCTTCGAGTTCGCCGAGCCGGCGGTCGATGTCGTCGGGCAGCTCTTCGGCCCCGTCGTGCTCCTCGTGCAGCGTGTCGTATTCGGCCTTGAGCGCCTCATGGGTCGCTTGCTCTTCTTCCGTCAGCGCAGGTTGCTCGCCAGTGAGGCGGCGCAGACCGAAGGTGTGGCCATAGGGAAAGTCGATGGCGGCCTCGATCCATTTCCAACCCTCGCCACGAATCTCGGCGGCGCAGGATTCAAGTTTCTCGGCGGCGAGGCGATTAAGCAGCCCCGCATCTTGAAGCCAGCCGTTGTCAGCGTCAGCGAAGAGATCACGAAGTATCACGCCGCCAGCCTCCTCGTAGGCCTCGACGCCGATGAACCGCGCGCGCTTGTCGCCAGCGCGGATGGCGCCTTCGGTCAGCTGGCGACGGATGTGATAGGGCTCGCGATTATAGCTGTTCTTCAGCGCCTCCCAGACTTCAACCTGGCGCTGATGGTCGCCGTTCACCGTGAACGCCATCAGCTGGTCGAGGGTCATGATGTCGTCAGCGTAAAGATCAAGCAGCTTCGGCGCGACGGCGGCGAGCCTCAACCGCTGCTTGACGACCGCCGGCGTCACGAAGAAGGCGGCGGCGATCTCCTCCTCGCTTTTGCCTTTCTCGCGCAGCGTCTGAAAGGCGCGGAACTGGTCGAGCGGATGCAAGGGCGCACGCTGGATGTTCTCGGCGAGGCTGTCTTCCTCGGCGAGACCTTCGGTTCGGATGACGCAGGGGATCGGCGCATCCGCCGCAAGGCGCTTCTGCTTGACTAGCAACTGCAGCGCGCGAAATCGCCGGCCGCCAGCCGGGACTTCATACATGCCGGTCTCAGCGCCCGTCTCATCGAGCACGGCGCGCACGGTGAGCCCCTGAAGGAGCGTCCGCCGCGCGATATCCTCGGCGAGCTCCTCGATCGACACGCCCGCCTTCACCTGGCGGACGTTGGATTGGGAAAGCACGAGCTTGTCGAGTGGGATGTCGCGCGAGGCGCTAAGCGCGAGCGTCGGGGTCGGTTTTGCTTTGGTCCTGGCCTTGGCCATGGGTTTTCTCCGCGACGGGCCGGCCGAAAGACTCTCTTTCAACCTCCAAACCCGTCACGGAAAAATCCGTCTCGCTCTTGCTCGCTGTCGCGCTGGCGCCGGGAGCCACGGCAGATCGGGATCCGGGGCCTTCTGAATAAACCCCAAACGGAATTGCGTGCGACGCGTCGCAAGCGCGCCCGAAAGCGAGCGTTGGCGCGTCAGAATGCGACAGGCCGAAGATCGCCGATTCGAGCCACTTGACGAACTGTAATATATAGATTACTTTCGAATTGTGCCGCAGCTTCTGCGAACCAATGTGTTTGATCGCTGGCTTCGCGGCCTGCGCGATCTCAAGGGTCGAGCGCGCATCGACATGCGCATCAAGCGCCTTGCAATCGGCAATCCTGGCGACGTCCGCCCGGTCGGGAAAGGCGTAAGCGAGTTGAGGATCGATACAGGCCCTGGATATCGCGTCTATTTTGCGGCGAGTGGGGATGAGCTGATCCTTCTCCTCGCCTGCGGAGATAAGTCCACGCAAGCGCGCGATATCGAAACGGCGCTCGCACTATGGAAGGATTGGAAGGAAGCGCGACAATGAGCAAAACCACTTCTCGTCCCTTTGACAGCGCCGACTACATCGACACGCCTGAGGCGGTCGCTGCTTATCTTGAAGCGGCGCTGGAAGATGGCGACGCACAAATCATCGCCGCCACGCTTGGCGACATCGCTCGCTCCAAAGGCATGGCGGCTATCGCCGAGCGAACGGGCCTTGCGCGCGAGGCGCTCTACAAATCGCTGAGCGCCGATGGCAATCCAAGGCTGACCACGCTGCTCGGTGTGCTAAAGGCGATGGGCCTTCGCCTTTCAGTCACCGCAGACTCGCACCAAGTGGCTTAAGCGTGCTCGAATGACTGCCTTCAAGAATTTGCGGCATTCGTAGTCCCCCCTTTAGACCGGCGCTACCTCGCCGGTGGCGGTCATTTGAGGCTCCCTTCTTCAATGTCGGCTTTGCGCCCCAAGTCGGACATTCGGGCGAAAATAGCCGGCGCTCAATAGCGGACTCATCTTCCCGTTCCGAGCGGCTACTTTGCAAGTAACGTAAATAATGCGAACAAAAGGCTCATGGGCGTCAGCCAAATTGCAGTATTGAGAAGTTTGTATTTTTGCGAACAAACCGTAGCCGTATCGTAGCAATGTTTCAGGCGTGCCTCTGTGATTTTTTCATCTGAAAAAGCCCCAATCTCAGATAAGAAATCGTCGCTTGATGCCTTCTTGGCCACTGCACCAAAGAAAACAATCCCCTCGTTTGACGGAGCGGATAGACGCGGCGCAACCACAAAAAAAGTCAAAGCAGCGACAAGCCCAAGGGACACCAAAGCTTGGATCAGGACGACAAACTCAGATGAGCAAGACGGTGCAAGAATTGTAGCCCGTATTCCATCATCATTGATCAGATAGCCGATAATACCTGCTGCAAGTGCAAAAATGACGCCCGCTTTGGTGTCAGCGAGCGCAATATAGTGCCGAATGTATCCTTCATGAAATGTGGCAAAGTCGGAATGCTCCTTTCCAAACCTAGCCGTCTTCGATGGAGCGACCTCCGGTTCGGTCAGGACAGGCGGCTCAAGACGTGGCGCGGCCTCAAGGGCCGGCGTCAGCCTGGGTGGCGTCGAACGCTTTCTGTATTCTTCCTGTCCGGTCATATAGCGGGAACCTTCCACCGGCCAGTATACCGCCAGAATGGGTAGGGCGAATTCGACTGGCGATACACCCAGCCCGAGTTCGCAGTTTCAAGTTTTACAAATTGTCGGACCCATTCTGCCGGCAATCCTTGGCGCATCATGTCTCCGAGCAGGATTGTGTTTGGTTGCGCGATGGCCAGCATTTTTGATGCGATATTGGCAGTAGTCCCCACTGCAACGATTCCGTTGAATCTACGGGCGGCGCCAACTTTAGCGACCGTAATTTGGCCGTGATCCATGCAGACTCTGAACTGGAGCGGCGCAATATTTGAGCGTATCAGCAAGGGGTTGATGATGTTCTCGGCACCAGAGAACATCGTCAGGGCACATGAGAGAGCACGCTGTTGGATTGTGATGTCGGGAAGGTCGTTCTGAGCAAAATATGCCATGAGACCATCGCCTGTATTCTTCTCAACAAAACCACCGTGATCCTCGATGATGCGGATCATCTCAGTAAAAAACAGCGATAGGATCTGCACGATTGCCATCTGCTCATCGGCACCCTCGCAAGGGCGGCCTGAGAATTTGCAGATATCGAGAAACATAACGGTTGCTTCCAACCGCCGTCCATCGTGGATGGCAATGTCATCGGCTTCCGGGATGACCCGGCCAGCAGGTGCCGGATTTGGGCGAGCCGTGATTTTGTCGAGCGTTGCGATGACGCGCCCGATTTGAGCACGAAAGTAGGCAGACGTTAATTCTTGAGATGAGGGATTGGACATCATCGCATCCTATACGTCTGATAAGAGGGAAGTCCGACACTCGCTCCGTCGAATTCGACTTCCGTCGCGCGTTCGAGCCATTGGACGTGTATCAGCTCATAAAGCGAACGCCCGATTCTGAATTCATTGGTCTCACAGACTTCCTCTATCTTCACGGCCCGATTTAGCGCATCGCTTGCAACCTCAACGGACGAGAAGCCCGTCGTCGGAATGTTCATCTGGCGAATGAGGGCAGTACCGTAGTCAGCGCCGATCCGTATATCGAAGGTTGGAAAGCCAGCCTTGGCGAGCGTCGGATTGATCGATTTATGAAGGACAAAGAGTATGCTCAGGCCCATATCGATGACCGCATCACAAAGATTGGTGAACGATGGATAGTCGATATAGGCGATAAAACCGTCGCCTTTGGTCTTGAGGATCGATCCATTGAACTGGCCGACGACCGTTCCCAATTCCCGAATGAAGAGACTATAAGCCTCATCAAATGCGTTGGCGTTTTTCTTGCGGAGCGCGGTTGCGCCGCAAATGTCCACGGAAAGAAACCCCAGGTCCTTCTCGATGTCGCCTGGAGCAAGCGTATAATGGGCTATGGCCTTCTGCTTGGGCGGAACATATTCGCCCCCATCGATCTCATGTTCGAGAGCACTCAGTCTTTCTTCCGCATATTCAGTGGTAGAGCCGATTGACGAGGATAGCGCATAACTGGGTAGGCCGGGCTCAAAACCGCCTAGCATGGTATCAAGTGTAAATGCCGTTTTGAGATACTTGTCGATGTAGAGTGTTTCGCCATCTCGTTCGATCTCGTCGTATCGGCGCGGATCAGGCTTCATGCGAAAATGCGCGACGTGAGTTTCCTCATCGAAGCTTATGACTTCGCTGACAAAGTCGGCTCGGCAGGGCCTCCGCTCAGATTTCTGATTATGGCTCGTGTCCACGAATGGCATGCTAACTTGCGCGTTCGTTGTAGAGAAGTAGCCAAGTAGACGAAGTCCCCTCTTTTCAAAAGGCGTAGGCGAATAAGAATCGTCAGATGCCCTTCGCTACCGTTTTATAAGCTCCGCCGCCGATTCCTGCCTGTCGGCTCTCGGCCCAATTCCTGCCGCTTGTCGGGGGCAACCACAGTGTCCGCAATGGGCCAATGACGCTCGGACGTCGCTGCAAGGTCAGTGGCCGTTTTCGCTCCTAAAACCGCCGGCCGCTCGATCGGCTCCGGGTCAGCACACGGATTTTTATTCTGGCGTGGCAAGTTGCAGCGCAAGCATTAGCCGCTCGCTCGCAACAACAACTTCGCCCGCCCCTCCATCTCCAGCCGCGCGTCCTGATGCGCCTTTCCGCGAGCGACGGCGGTGATGCCTTGCACGAAGTCGAAGACGCTGGCGGGCGGGTGTCCCTCCTCGCCGAGGACAGTCTCGATGATGGTCGCGGTCTCGGCTTTCGAGAAGCCGCGCTTCCGCAAGAAATCGCTGCGATCCTCGTCGGTGCGGGCGACGATCTTCTCGCGCGCCGCCCTGATGCCGTTGATGAAGGGCATGGGCGATGACTCGGCAAAGCGCGTCAACGCGGGCGCCGCTTCGCGCGCGAAGCGGTCCGACGCATATTTCGAGTGGCGGATGACGATCTCCTGAAAGTCCTCGACGCCCCAGAGATTGCGGTTCTGGCAGACGGCGCGGAGATAGAAGGAGGCGAGGCCCAGCGTCTTCGCGCCGACTTCGGAATTCCAGCAATAAAAGCCGCGGAAGAACAAATCGGGTGAGCCGTCGGGAAGCCTCCCCGCCTCGATCGGATTCAAATCATCGACCAGGAACAGGAAGACGTCGCGGTCGGAGGCGTAGAGCGTCGTCGACTGGCGGCTGACTTCGGCGTTCGGGTTGTAGACGCCGGTCGACCAGTCGAGGACGCCGGGGATTTTCCAGCGCGTGTCGCCGACGCCGTCGCCGGCGATCTTCATGACGGCCGAGACAAGCTCGTGGTCATAGATGCGTCCATAGTCAGGGCCGGTGACGGCGCGAAGCTCGCTGCGGCCGTCTTCCGTCTCCAGCATCTTCACCTGCTCGGCGCGATGGGTCGTCAGCCCGTATTGCAGATTGATCGCCGCGAGCGGCGCCGGCAGCAGGCGCAGATACGACGCCGGCGCGCCGACCAGCGAACTCAGCTGGCCGAAGGACCAGTGCGTCGGCGCGACGGGCGCGTCGCTCTCGGGCAGAAGGAGTTCAAGCCGCTCGGCATCGTCGCGTGCGGCCTCGACGCGGATCGCCGCGCTCTCGACGGTGCGCGTCCGGCTTTTCGCCGCGCGACTCTTTACCGACGCATGGAGATCAGTGAGCGACAGGAACCGCTCGTCATCGGGCCGCGAGAACCATTCGGATGAGACGCGCCCGACCCGCGAACCGCGGCTCGGATCGACCTTGTAGCCGCCGGCAACATCGCCGCGGGCGTCGAGGACTTGGGTATTGGTCATTGGAAATCTCCGCGACGGGCGGCCGTGAGACTCTCTCTTCGGCCTCCAAACCCGTCACGAAAAACTTCGCCACGCTCTTACTGATGCAGCTTGATCGCGGCCGCCGGCGACCCGAGGCGCTGTCCTTTGGCGGTCGGCTACAGCATGACGCCGGTTATCCCGAATCGCGCTTTGCCTTCGGTTGCGGTCCGACTTGCGCCTTGATACAAAACGTCGGACAAAACCTCCTTTGATCCGACATTTTGTACCAATGCCAGCAGCGACCCAAACCGAGCGGCTTCTATCGATCCTCAGCAAGGCCGGCATCGCCCGGGCCGGCGAGCTCAGAAAACGGGGCATTACAGGCGCCACGCTTGCGCGCGCCGTCGCCGCCGGGGACGTCGCGCGGATCAGCCGCGGCCTCTATCAGCTCCCCGGCGCCGAGGCGGACGTCGATCAGTCCCTCGCCGAGACGGCCAAACGCATCCCGAAGGGAACGATCTGCCTTGTCTCCGCGCTCGCCTATCACGGCCTCACGGATCAGCTGCCTCGGACGGTGTGGGTGGCGATCGGCCCCAAGGACCGGACTGCGCGGGTCGATTATCCGCCCGTCCGCTTCATTCGATTTCGGCAGCCCTATCTTCATCAAGGAATCGAGCGGCATGCGATCGCCGGCGTGAAGGTGCCGATCTATTCCGTCGAAAAGTCGATTGCGGACGCCTTCAGGAATTCAAGACTCGTGGACAAGGCTGTCGCGATTGAATGTCTCCGCACCGCGCTCAAGGAAAGAAAAGCGACGCCGGCCTCCCTCGCCAAGGCCGCACGCGAAAACGGCGCCTGGACGAAGATCCGCCCCTATCTCGAGGCGCTGACATCCGATGGCTAAGCCGCCGACGAATATCGCCGCGTCGGTGCGCCAACGACTTCTCAATCTGGCGCGGCAGGAACAGCGCCTGTTCAATGTCGTGCTGGTGTCTTACGGCCTCGAACGAGTCATTTATCGCCTTTCGATTTCAACGCATGCGAACAAATTCATCCTGAAGGGCGGCATGCTGGTGACGCTATGGACAGTCGACCATGGCCGCTTCACGCGTGATGTCGATTTTCTTGGGTTCGGCGCGTCCGACAGCGATCGTCTCATCACGGCATTCAAGGAAATACTCGCCTTCGAAGCTAATGACGGCCTTGTATTCGATGTCGACGGACTTGCGGCGGCGCCAATTCGTGAAGATCAGAAATATGGAGGCATCCGGCTGAAGACGATCGCCTTCCTCGGCAAGACCGAAATACCGATCACGATCGATGTGGGCTTTGGCGATGCGATCACTGACCCCAGCTACATGATTGAGTACGCCTCCCTGATTGATCTGCCAACTGCAAAACTTCGCGCTTATTCGCCCGCCACGGTGATTGCGGAAAAATTCCAGGCCGTGGTGGCGCTCGGTCTCATCAACGGTCGAATGAAAGACTTCTATGATCTATGGGCGATCCCGCAGAGCACCAAGATTGATAGCGCGGACCTTGATGCAGCTATCAAGGCGACCTTCGAGCGTCGCGAAACCTCTGTTCCGCGAGACCGACCGGACGGACTGACTGTCACGTTTGCCGAGCAAAAAAGCACTCAATGGCGGGCCTATGCGCACTCGATCAATCTCGAGAACATTGAGCTTGGGGTCGTCGTCGAGGCGATTTGGACTTGGCTTGAACCGAGCTGTCGTCGCTTGACCAAATAGCGAATGGCGCGGTGACGATCATGATAGCTGAAACTGGGCAGCTCAAAAAATCTACCGCGGTGGTCATTCGAATGGGCCGTAACGCATCGTCGTGGGCGTTCTCGGCTTGCGCTGGCCTCGCCCGCTTGGATCCTCGCCGCGATGCTTTCTGATCATTGTCGCGATTTCACGCGTGAACAGCTCTACGCTCTCGTCTGGGAGACGCCGATATCTCGGCTCGCAAAATCGTTCGGACTGTCGAACGTCGGACTGCGCAAGATCTGCGAAAGGCACAATATCCCGACGACGCCCTTGGGCTATTGGGCGAAGCTGGCCCACGGCAAGAAAGTTCGACGTCCTGCCCTTGTAGCTGAAGAAGACGGCCGATCAGTATCCATTCGTATCTATGGGCGCGGGTGGGCCGTGGTCACGCCGGAAGTCGAGAAGGACCAAGTCGCTGCAATCACCGCCAGCCAACTGCATCCGTCGATCGTCGTCGCCGACAATCGCCCGCCGAGACTTCACGCCATAACGGCCGCCACTGCTCGTGCGCTGCGCGCCGCAAAGATGGACCGCGAAGGCTTCATGAAGGCTAGTCCAAATGACGGCGTCTGCCTTACCGTTAGCGACAGCTCACTTGATCGCGCCCTTCGGATCATTGACGCCTTCGCGCGCGCCGCCGAACTGCGGGGGCATGGATTCGAGGAACATGCAGGCGGAATGCGCATTGTCGTCGAAAAGGTCCATTTCGAATGGCGTATGCATGAAATCAAAGACAAGGAGGAACACGAACCGACCGCGAGCGAGCTGACGGCGCAGACGAAATTGGAGGCGCAGCAAGCTCGATGGGGACAGGCCTATTCGCGGCCACCAAAGGCGTATCGCACCTGGGATTACTCGCCGTCTGGACACCTCTCAATTGCTTTCAAGGATAAAACCCTTCCGTCGTGGCGGCATGAGGCGCTGATCGGCCTCTGGCGAGACCGCAAGGTCGGCCGTCTAGAAGACTATCTGGATGATGCGATGAACAAGCTCGCCGCCGCCGCTGTCGCCACTCGGCATCGCCTAGCGGAGGTGGCCGAGAAAAGGCGCCTAGAGGATGAAGAGCGCGAAACTCGGCGCCAATTGGAGGCGCGCCGCGACCGTCAGCGCAAACGCCGCGACTTCCTGATCAATATGGCCGATGAGTACGCGCGCTACCGCCGCCTGAAAGAATTTGCAGTTCATCTGAAGCAAGAAATCGGAATCGCGCGAGACCAGCCGACCGACAGGCTGTTCGAAGAATTGGGCCTGCTCCTCCGGACCATGGAAACAGAGTTTTTGCGCGAGGCAATTGAGAATGCGGTCACTCGTCTAGGCCTGTTCGCAGGCGACGACCTGCGCGAATTGCCGGGTGCCGTGGATGCTGATTGACGCGATCTTCTCAGTTGCCGACTTCGCGGTCATAAAGTCTATCGCGCACACGAAGCGTTTCGACGTTTGCAGTCGGCGGCAGCGGCAGTAGGCCCCGCAAAGGGCGGTCTGACCGGATTTACTGATTTTCTCGACATTTTTCAGAGATGCGTCAACGCGATCGAAATGTCTCGGCGACATGTCGAAAAAGGAAAAAATCCGACATACTCTTTAGCCAAGCCATCCGGCTCGGAAGTTCCATAGGACCGGAAAAATCGCTCAAATGCCTCCGAAAGCGGTGGGACACAAATTCAAAAAAACCCAATAAACTCAGTCAACCAAATGTGTCCCACCAAGGCGTAAGCAACTGAAAATGCTCGATTGTGGGGGTCCTCTTCTGGGCACCACACCGTGTTGATGAGATACTCAGGCCATACGAAAATCCCAATAGAAAACAGTTGGTTGGTGGCTCGCTTCGAGTCCCGAGTTTCCACACTCGTCCACCCACATTCGTGGACTGCCAACACATTTGTTGGCACCGTTATGGCATCAAGGAGCTCCAGGGAGCCTAAGCCGAAGGGTGATGCCAACAAATGAAGCTGACTGACTTTAAAATCAAAGCCTTAAAGCCGGTGAACCGCCCCGGGTTTGCCGCAGGCGTTGAAGCGGGAAACGCGAGAAATCTCATGATCCTGACGTCAGCTTCGCGGTCAATCGAGGTCCGTTACTAGGCCGACAAGCGCATGAACGCCTTCCGATCGCGGAGATCACGGCCGCTCGCCGCGTCGCCGAACTATGCCATTCCGTGCTTGGTCTCGACCGCGACGCCGATCGACTTGAGAAACTCTGTCGGAAGAATTCCGCCGGCGCAGATGATGACGTCGTCATTCAAACCGCGCTTTACGACGCCGCTCTTTTCTATAGTCACATGACTCGGGGTTATTTCGCGAACTGTCGACGCAAGAATGATCTGCAGGCGCTTATCGGCGGCAAGGCGCTCCACACGTTCCCGATTGCGCCGACGCGCGCGCGAAAAGGCGTCTCCACGGTAGGAAATTGCGACGCTTGTTCCCGGCTGCTCCGCAATTCCGGCGGCTGCTTCAAGCGCGCTGTCGCCGCCGCCGACGACAAGCACCTTGCGGCCCGCGTACTGAACGGGGTCTATCATCCTATATACGACTTTTGAGAGGTCTTCGCCGGGAACGCCAAGTTTCCTGGGCGTTCCCCTGCGCCCTATCGCCAGCAACACCGTCCTCGACCGATAGCTCCCGCGCTCGCTTCGAACTTCAAAGCCGCCTTCGATACGAACAACTTCGGTCACACGCTCCTCATACTGGATGCGAATATTTGTCCTTTGTTCAACCGAGCGCCAAAATTCCAGCAGCGCTTCCTTGCTTGGATCTTTAAGGTTGACCTTTCCGACGATCGGCAGCACCGCGGGCCCGGTCATAACGAGCTTGCCGCGCGGGTAATGAGCGACCGCGCCGCCGAGAGACTCCTGCTCCAGCGTCACGTAACGAAAGCCAAAACTCTGCGCCGCGAGCGTCGCCGCGAATCCGGCCGGCCCAGATCCGATGATGACGACATCAAGCATCGCCGCATTGTCAGGCGGAAGCGCGGCACAAATAGACTCAATCGCCTGCCGACCCTGCTCGATCGCATTGCGAATGAGCCCCATGCCCCCGAGTTCCCCGGCGATGTAAATCCCCGGAACATTGGTCTGAAAATCCGGCCCGACGATAGGAATGTCGACGCCGCGCTTCTCTGTGCCAAAGACAAGCGAGATAGCCCCCATCGGACACGACGAGGCGCAAGCGCCGTGGCCGACGCATTGCGTTGGTTCGATCAGAACAGCCTTTCCATTAATGAGTCCGATCACGTCGCCCTCTGGACATGCGGCCGCACATGCGCCGCAGCCAAGACATGCGCCGGGGTCGATCGACGGATGAAGAGACGGTGGCTCGGTCAGCCCGGCCTCCGACGCAGCAGCGAGGACCGATTCCGACCGCATCGCCTGACGACGGCGCGACCAATAATAGCCGCCGATGATGGCGACGAGCGGCGCCGCATAAACGGCGAGCAATGCAGGGTCGTCCATTGCGCTCAAGGAGCAAGCGCGCCCAGCGTCTCGGCCGCTTTGCGGATGCGCTCGCGTTCTGAAGCGTCTTCGCTGAAAGCGGCGAGCGCAGATTGAAAATCGGCCTGCGCCTGTTCGCGCTCGCCAAGCGCCATCCGCGAACGGATGAGGCGGATCCATCCATCCGCATCCTTCGGCTGGTCCTTGAGCCGGTTTGCGAGGCGGCTGACCATTCCCCTGATCATCGCCTGCCGATCGGCGTCAGGCATCGTCATCGCAGCATTCACCTGCTCTGCGCTCGGCCCCGGCATGGATGCAGCAGTCGACGGCTTCAAGCGCCCGGCGATATCAACTCCGGCCTCGGCCGCACGCTCGATAATTCGTCGGGTCAGATCGGACGCCCATTCAGCGTCTGCAGGCGCCGTATTCACCATTTCGATCCAAGCGCTGATCGCACCGGCTGCATCGCCCGCCTGATCGAGCGCCAGACCTCTAAAATAACGCGCGCGCGGCTCCGCCGGATCGACGCTTATCGCCGCATCAAAGGCCCGCTTGGCTTCTGCGGTCACGAAGCCGGCGGCCGACATCACAAGCGCTTCTCCGTAAGCGGATTGATATGAGGCGTTCCGGGGTTGAAGGTCGCAAGCGCGCTTGTAAGCGTCAGCCGCGTCGCGAAACCGCGCCATATTGAAGTATGACCACCCGAGCATTCTCCAGCCGTCGTCGTCCTCAGGATTTTCTTCCAGTCTCGCCCGCAGCTTTTCAATCATTTCATCAACGCTGCCGACGCTCTGGCCTGCACTGGTCATCTCCGGTCGCGCGGTCTCGGGACTATCTTTCGCAGATGGCCTGGTCGCGGAAACAGCCTGCGGAACGCCCTTTATCGCATAAAGCGCGACGCCGGCGAAAATGACGACGCTTGCGACGATAATTGCTGACCAAGGTCTTGACGGCGTCATCGCAAATTCTCCCTGTTCATCGTCAGCAGCCGCATTGATCAGCCGTCGCTGCGCCTCAACACGAAGCGCCGCGGCCTCTGGCGCGGAAATCAGGCCGTTGGAAAGATCGCGCTCAACCTCGTCGAGCTGCCTCTTGAAGATGGCGCTGCGGACGTCCTTGCCCGACGCCGCAACCGTCGAACGAAGAAACGGCGCGGCGGCGAACGCAGCGGCGAGTCCCATAAGCGCGGTTAGCAGGACCCAGATCATCAGCTGCTTCCGTTCTGGATCTCATTAAGGCGGCGCTCCTCATCGTCACTGAGTCCAGGCGGGTCATCCGGGGCGAGCTTGCTGCGCGCCCTGGCGGGGCGATAAAGACCCCAAGCAGCGGTGACCAGGAAAATAGCCGGCCCTAACCACAAGAGCCAGGTTTGCAAATTGAACGGCGGCTTCAGCAGAACAAAATTCCCATAACGCGCCACCAGATAGGATTTCACTTCGTCATCGCTGTCGCCGGCCATGATGCGTTCCCTTACAAGGATGCGCATGTCGTGGGCGAGCGGCGCATTTGAATCGTCAATCGACTGGTTCTGGCAAACCACGCAGCGAAGTTCACGGCTCACCGCACGCGCGCGCGCTTCGAGTTTCGGATCGGCGAGACGCTCTTGAGGCGTTGCAGCGCCGGCGCCGGTCAAGATAGCCGATAAAAGCGACAACGCTGTCACGAGGGCGACCTTCCCTTTCATTGCGCGGGCTCTTTCTCCAAGGCCGCAACAAGTGGTTCGATCGTTTCGCGCCACACCTCATCGGTGATTGGGCCTATTTGCTTGAAGCGGATGCGGCCGGTTCGGTCGATGACGAATGTCTCAGGCGCGCCGGTTACGCCGAGCTCCATCGCAAGCCTGCTGTCACGATCCTCACCGACAAGAAGATAGGGGTCGCCGAAAGCCCGTAGCCATGTTGCGCCGTCCTTGGGATCATCCTTCCAGTCCACGCCGTAGATCGCCACTCGTTTCCTTTCAGCGAGCTCCATCAATGTCGGATGTTCGAGCCGGCAGGCGACGCACCAGGAAGCAAAGACATTGACCAGCGCCACCTGGCCGGTGAGATCCGCCTTGGCGAATCCCCGCCGTGTTGCTTCGATCGGCGGTAGGTCGAACTCCGGCATTGGCTTGTCAATCAACGCCGACGGCAGTGCGCGCGGATCGTTCTTCAGCCCCGCAGCCATCAAGCCGCAAATGAGCGCCGTAAGAGCTATCGGAATGACCGAGGTTGTCAGCTTCACCGGTCACTCCGCCGGAATCGCTGCGCCGGGAACGGAGAGCCCGGCGCGCTTCGGCCGCACGCGGGCGCCAAGGCGGAACCTCCGGTCGCTCAGCGAAATAAAACCGCCTAACGCCATTCCAAACGCTCCAAGCCAGATCATGGAGGCCATCGGATGAACATAGGCCCGGATCGCCCACCCGCTTCCGTTTCTTTCCCCCAGAGCCGCGTAAAGATTAAGGAAGAGGCCCGACTTGATGCCTGCCTCTGTCGTCTGCTGCTGCCGCACCGGGTAGAAGCGCCGTTCCGTGGAAAGAGTAGCCACCTTCTTTCCATTCCTGCTTACGGCGACAATCGCGCGTTCGGCATCGTAATTGGGTCCCCGCGCCTCTACGACATCTTCCAGCGAGAATACATAACCGGACACGGTCAACGATTCTCCGCGCTCAAGCATGCGAATGTCTTCGCTCGCAAAGGAGCTCATCGCGACAATGCCGGCGACACACACGCCCATCGCCGCATGTCCGATAAAGAGCCCATAGGCCGCTCGAGGAAGCGCCCCAGCCAGCCTCAGCGATTCCGGTAATGGCGCTGCGCCGAACCGGATGCGAATCAAAAAGGCGACGACCGCCCCGCAGATCAACCAAGCCGCCAGCGCAACGCCGAGCGCCGACAAAACGGCGTGCGTTGCAAAGACGACGCCGGCGCCAGCGACAAGCGCGGCCAACGCAGCCCCTTTCAACTGCGACGCTGCTAGCGATACGCCGTCCTTGCGCCACTTCATCAGGGGGCCGAACGACATCGCGACCAGCATGGGCGCCATGATCGGCGCGAAAGTCATGGCGAAATACGGCGGACCGACGGAGATCTTGTCATCGCCCAAAATGTCGACGACGAGCGGATAAAACGTTCCGAGAAACACCGTAGCTGCTGCGCCCGTAAGAAAGACATTGTTGAGCACGAGCGCGCTTTCACGACTCAACGACGAGAATGTCGGCCCGCCGGCGAGAGACGGCGCCCGCCAGGCATAGACCGCAAAAGCGCCTCCTGAAGCCGCCATCAGTATCGCCAGTATGAACACGCCGCGTGCTGGATCAACCGCGAACGCATGAACGCTTGTGAGAACGCCTGAACGAACCAGAAAGGTCCCGATCAAGCTAAGGGAGAAGGTCACAATCGAAAGCAGAATGGTCCAATTGACCAACGTTTGACGTCGTTCAACGACAAGCGCGGAATGAAGGAGCGCAGTCCCCACGAGCCAAGGCATGAAAGACGCGTTCTCCACCGGGTCCCAGAACCACCAACCGCCCCAGCCCAATTCATAATAGGCCCACCAGCTGCCTAGCGTGATGCCGATGGTCAAAAAGCTCCAGGCGGCGAGCACCCACGGCCTCACCCACCGGGCCCAAGCCGAATCGACGCGTCCTTCGATCAGGCCCGCGACCGCAAATGAAAACGCCATCGAGAATCCGACATAGCCGAGGTAAAGAAACGGCGGATGAAATGCGAGGCCGGGATCCTGCAACAACGGATTAAGATCCGCTCCTTCGGCGGCCGCAGGAACACGCCGGTCAAACGGATTGGAGGTGAATTCGATGAAGGCGAGAAACGCCGCGCCAATCATCCCTTGCACCGATAGCGCCCGAGCCTTCAAGCTCGCCGGCAAGTCGCGGCCGAACAAGGCGACGCAAGAGCCGAATAGCGCAAGGATGAGGGTCCAAAGCAACATGGATCCCTCGTGATTTCCCCAAACTCCGGCTAATTTATAAAGGGCCGGTTTGGCCGTATGCGAATTTTCAGCGACGATCCGCACTGAGAAATCAGATGAAAGGAAGCTCCAGGCGAGCGCGACGAACGCGATTGCGATGAACGTGAGCTGACCAATAGCGAAGACGTCGGCCGATTTCATCAATACAAGGTCTCGACGGGCCGCGCCGAGAAGCGGCGCTACGCTCTGTGCGAGCGCAAGCGCCAACGCAAAGACAATGGATAAATGTCCGACTTCAGGAATCACGGTTAGCGAACCGACTTGTTTGAGCGGGGATGTTCCGTCCAATCAAATTCCGATTTGCAAATCTGTCAGGTAAAAATTTCTTAAGGCGGCGTCTTAATGATTGCGTCGTCGCCGTCGCTCCGGATTGATGGCGCTTCCTTTCGGGAGCCCCACGATTAGGCCATGAGAATGACTCTCACTAACGCTCAAGTCAGCCTTTTCCGAGAAACGGGCGCAGCCCCGGCGAAGAAACGAGCCGATCCCAAAATGACGCCGCGGAAAGAAAACGCGGGCGCCGGCTCTATTGTCTTCGCGGCGCTGATCGTCGCAGCGCTGGCGTGGGGGTGGGGAAACAGCAATCGTTTCTTTACTGCGGAATCGGGGGCTGGATACTTTCTTGGAATCGCCGGCGCCGTCTCGATGCTTCTCTTGCTCGCCTATCCTGCGCGCAAGCATGCGCGGTTCATGCGCCGCGCAGGTCCGGTAGGGGCCTGGTTTCGACTCCACATGGCGCTCGGGCTGCTTGGGCCGACTCTCATCCTCTATCATTCGAATTTCAGCCTCGGATCGCTCAACAGCAACGTCGCCTTGTGGTCGATGTTGACCGTCGCCGGCAGCGGTCTCTTTGGTCGTTTCTTCTATGCAAAGATCCACCGGGGACTTTATGGACACCGCGCGCAAATGCGCGAGTTGCTAGCGGAGGCGGCCGCTTTCCGGGCCTCTATCGCGGCCGACCTCGACCCGGCGCTCCATGAAAAGCTCGACAAAATTGAAGCGGCGGCTTTCGCAGACGCCAGTGACATGTTCGCTGCGGCGCGCAAGGCGGTCTTTACGGTCGCGGCCGCAAGGAGCGCCCACAAAGACGTGCGGCGACGCCTCAAACAAGCGCTGAAGCGCTCACGGCGCGAAGGCGCCCCCAAACGCGCGTCCGAGATCCGGAACCATCTTTCCTTCGCATCGAGATATTTCACCCGCGTCGAGCAAGGCGCCGAAATCGCTTTCTATGAGAGGCTTTTCGCAGCGTGGCATTTCCTCCATTTGCCGCTCTTCATTCTCCTCCTCATCACCATGTTCATCCATGTCATCGCGGTCCATTTCTACTAGTCTCGCTTCGCGGCTGATCGCGATTTTAGCGCTTTTTTTGGCCCACTCCGCGAGCGGCGCAAACGCGCAAAACGTCATCGAGAAGATTGTCTCGCCAGGCGCGCTGTCTTCAGCCCATCAGGAGTTCGCTGACGATTGCGCATCTTGTCACGCCTCATTTGACAAGTCGGCGCAATCCTCCCTCTGCCTCTCATGCCACAAAGCGGTCGCCGCTGACATTAAGACGTCCAAGGGTTTCCACGGAAAGTCCCCCGCCGTTGATGACGTCCCATGCAAGTCCTGCCATACTGAGCATGAAGGCGCCGCCTTCAACATCGCCGCGTTTGACGAAGCTAGGTTTGACCATGCGTTGACCGATTATCCGCTCTCTGGCGGGCATTCGGGCGTCAAATGCGGGAACTGTCACGCCGCCGGCCGCAAGTTTCGCGATGCGCCGACGGCATGCGTTGAATGCCATAAGACCGACGATCCGCACAAAGGGACGCTTGGGCCTGACTGCCAATCCTGCCACAACATTCAAAGTTGGAAGCAGATCAAATTCGACCACGCAAAGACCAGATTTCCACTGCTCGGCAAGCATCAAGACGTACGCTGCACCGCGTGCCATCTTGATCAAAAATTCAAGGGACTACCTGCACGATGTGTGGATTGTCATCGCGATGATGACATCCACAAAGGCGCCTATGGCGCCGACTGCGCCAGCTGTCACACGCCATTTGACTGGGCGAAAGTGGCGTTTGACCATGGGTCGCGCACCCGTTTCGCTCTCAAAGGAAAGCACGCGGTTCTGTCTTGCCCGGCATGCCACACGACGAGCCTAACATCCCCGAAACTCCAAACAGCGTGCGTCGCCTGCCACAAGTCCGATGACGCCCATAAAGGACGGAACGGCCCTGACTGCGCGTCCTGTCATGGCGAAGGCGCATGGACCAGCGTTCGCTTTGATCATGACCGGCGAACGAAATTCGCCCTCAAGGGCGCGCATAAAGCCTTGAAGTGCGAGAGCTGCCATTTAGAGCCGGTGACAACTGCCCTGCCCGGAACGGCGTGCATCGATTGCCACCGAAATGATGATCCTCATAAGGGGAGCCAAGGCCCCCAATGCGGCTCCTGCCACAATGAAACTTCATGGACGGCAAATTTGCGCTTCGATCATGATCTCGGCGACTTTCCGCTTCTGGGCAAGCACAAGTCCGTCGCGTGCGGCTCGTGCCACATCAGCAAGGACTTCAGGGCCGCTGACCCTGCATGCAGCGCCTGTCACGCCGAGGATGACGTCCATCAAGGCAGCCTTGGTGAGGAGTGCGCCGATTGTCACAATCCGAGCGGTTGGCCTTTGTGGACTTTTGTTCATGATACGCAGACGGATTTCCCGCTCACCGGAGCGCATCAGGGCCTGAAATGCGCCGCTTGCCATCGTCCCTCCGGACCAGCAGCCCCCAGGCAATCATCCGCCTGCATCTCCTGTCATCGGGCCGACGATCGCCATCGAGGACAATTCGGCCCGAATTGCGATCGATGCCATGGGACGACAAGTTTTGCGGAAATTCGTCTGCCGTAAGGCGATTTGCCTTCACCGGCCGCCGGCGATCGCGCCCATTCCGGGAGCGATCCGAAGATCATGGCCGATAGGGAGCTGAAGACCGCTGCGTTTGAAGCGTCCCTGCTAGGGATTAAATTCAATTCATCAAACGAATAATAACATTTTTCTCGCCGACGATTCGCATAGTGTCGCCTCGTTGCTTGCTCCGTTGGCAGATGGAATCCACAATCCCTTTGCAGGTTTTGCGGGCGCAACCATGAAGATTATGTAACCCATCGGCGCGACATGGCTGCCGATAAGGAGAATGAAGCCGCCGGTTGCTCAATATGCTCCGCACGCCCCTGATCGCATCGTGGACGACGCCTGCAAGACACCTTCGGATCTTTTCCGGCGACGTCGCGTGCGCCGCTGTTTTAGTGGTCGCGGTCTGGGCGGCTCTTGGATTGGTCGGCGCAGCGCTGGCGACGCCGACGCCTGTTGAAATCTCCGATCACCTCAAAACCGGCTTTGCGCTTGAGGGTGCGCACCGGCTCGTTGATTGTGAGTCCTGCCATGTCAACGCCGCGTTCGCGGGAACGCCGACGCGATGTTTCTCCTGCCATAACGGCGTCATCGCCGACGGCAAATCGACCGCTCACGTTCCTTCAAACAACAATTGCGACGAATGCCACACGCCCTCTGGCTGGGATAACGCACGATTTGACCATTCCGCTGCGCAAGGTGCGTGCGCCAGCTGCCACAACAACACCACCGCGCCCGGCAAGCCGGCGGGCCACATCGCCTCCTCGAACGCCTGCGACGACTGCCACGTGACGACGTCGTGGACGAACGTCTCCTTCGACCATTCGAGCGTCACCGGCGCCTGCTTCTCCTGCCACAACGGAACGACGGCGACCGGCAAACCGTCGACGCATCTTCCGACCACGAATGTCTGCGAAGACTGCCATGTCAATACGAGCTGGACCTCGGTCCGCTTCGATCACGCGGCGACCACGGCGTCCTGCTTCACCTGCCACAACAACACCACCGCGCCCGGCAAGCCGGCGGGCCACATCGCCTCCTCGAACGCCTGCGACGACTGCCACGTGACGACGTCGTGGACGAACGTGCGCTTCGACCACAACGCCGTCACAGGGTCTTGTTCAAGCTGCCATAATGGCACGACGGCGACCGGCAAGGGCCCTCTTCACATCTCGACGAGCGCTGAATGCGACAACTGCCATACGACGCTAGCCTGGACACCGGCGGACTTTGACCACGCTAGCGTGTCCGGATCCTGTTCCAGCTGCCATAACGGGACCACAGCGACCGGAAAGCCGTCGAACCATTTCACGACGACATTGCAATGCGATGAATGTCACCGGACGACATCATGGCTTCCTGTGACCTATTCGCATACCTCCGCGTCGTTCCCAGGGACGCACAATTCGAGCGTCACCTGCACTGATTGCCACACGACGAACGCTCAAACGATCGTTTGGAAGTTCGCCGCATATCAACCGGATTGCGCCGCTTGCCACGCCGGGGACTTCAAGCCGGACCCGCACAAGAAATCCGAAAAGCCGGACGTTCGCTACACCGTCAGCGAGCTCCGCGACTGCTCCGGCTCCTGCCACGTTTACACCGACAGCACGCTCACGACGATCAAAGAGCGAAGAAACAGCGAGCATCGTCCGACAGATCGGGATTTTGATTAGGTTCTGGTATGAGTTTCTGGCGTCGTTGTCATCGTCGCTGCATCGAAGCCGCAGCCATTATGGCCACGGCCGCGTCCGTGGCGGCCGCCGAGCCTGTGAACGACAGGGCTCTGTCGCGGGTTCGCGTCGCCGACACCGAGTCATGCTCGACGGCCGCCATAAGCTTCAATTTCACAGTGCGGATCGAATCATATTTTCCGAACGAACGGGGCGATCATGTCCGCATCAATCTGAAGCCAATCGATGTTGGCCGCATCAATGGCGGCGCCCGGTCTCGTGACGAGCTTCGGCCGCCCGCAAGCGAGATCGCCGGCATTCAGGAAATTCAATATGACGGCGACGCCCAGCCAGGGCCGGTCCTGACGGTCACTTTCAATCGTGAACGCCATTTCCGAGTCGAGCAAGGCGCTGATTTTTCGAGCGTCGTTCTGACGATCGCCGACTCGCCAGTCACGGACGCCTGCGGCGCGTCCCGAAAGAGTCTGAGGCTCGGACCCGATGCGGGGATTTCGGCGAAACCCGCCGGTGCTGCGTCGTCATTGCTCAACAGTCCGGCTTCGGTCGATGTGACATCGATCTTCGCCTTAAACCTCATCTCGCAAACCGCCCCGATCGACCGCGCCGCTGTTCCTGACGCGCCGACATTGAGGAATTATGCGGTCTACTCCGTGCGTTATGAAGAAAACGGCGTCGCATGGAATCGCCTGCGCGTGGGCTTCTTCAAAACGAGCGCAGACGCACAGCGCGTCAAGAATGAGCTATCATCTTTCTACCCTGACGCATGGATTGTCCGGGCCAACGAGCAGGAACGTAATGCGGTGCATCGCGCCTGGCTCTCTCAGCGGCCCAGGAACTCTTCGACGGCGCCGGCGACGCAGCCGCCGCGCAGCGAGGCGCTTCCTGAAAACGCCGACGCTGCGCAATTGGTCGAGAGCGCGAAATTGGAAATCGCAGCGGGAGCCTTTCAACGCGCCATCCAGCTGCTCACAAAGGCGCTGACGCTCCCGGACAGCGCCGCGACGCCATCAGCGCGCGAACTGCTCGGCGTGGCGCGGGAAAAGAACGGACAGCTCGCCCATGCAAAGGCGGAGTATGAAGAATATCTAAGGCGATATCCGGACGGCGACGGCGCGGCGCGCGTTCGACAGCGCCTTTCGGCGCTCATTTCAACCGGCAAGGAAGCACCGCCGGCCTTGCGCGAGGGCGCCGGCTCGGGGGGGTGGGTCGCCCGTCTTACGGGCAGCCTGTCAGAATATTACCAGCGAGACCAAAGCACGGTGACTTTGGAGCGGCCCGATCTGACGCCCGACCCTGACAAACAGGTCAATAGAAACGCGCTCGTGTCGGGAGCGGACGTCACTGCAAGCCTCAGCAATGACCGCATCGATGCGAACCTTAGATTTTCGGGTTCACATACGAAAGACTTCACCTTGGGCGACCGAGGCTCCTACGGATCGATCAGCGCGCTGTTTTTGGAAATTGCGGATAACGTATCGCGTTTCTTCGCCCGACTGGGCCGGCAGTCCAGAAACGCCGGCGGCGTGCTGGGGCGTTTCGATGGAGTTCACGTCAGCTACGACGCCGGCGACCACGTCCGCGTTAATGTTGTCGGCGGCGCGCCCGTGATCCGATCGCGCGACCTCTTTATCAGCTCTGACCGGAGATTTCTCGGAGGAAGCGTGGACTTCAACAATGTTCTGGAAGGCGTCGACGCGTCAGTCTATTTCATCGATCAGCAGATCGATGATCTTGTCGACCGGCGTGCGGCGGGCCTTGAACTCAGATATGTCGATGACAGACGCTCGGTCTACGGCCTATTGGATTACGATGTCTTTTTTGACTCCCTTAATCTCGCACTTTTCAACGGATCCTGGCGCCTGAAGGACGACACGACGTTCAACGTCGCCTTCGACTATCGGTACGCGCCAACCCTTATGACCCTGGATGCGCTTCAAGGACAGGGCGTCGAAACCATCGATGAATTACGAACATTGCGCGGTTTCACCGACGCCGACATTTATTATCTGGCCGAAGAGCGCGCCGCGCGCCTGACCTCGGGATCCTTCAATTTCTCCCGGCCGCTGACGAAGGACTGGCAAATCAACGCCGGGGTGACGTTTTCAAACGTCGCTCCGACGAGCGACGCCGGAGGCGTGCCCGGCCAACCCGGGACCGGCATAGAGGCGTTTTACTCGGCCCAGGTGCTCGGCAACAACCTTTTCGCGGACGGCGACCTCGCGTCGTTAGGATTTCGGTACGACGACATGTCTTCGGCGGGCAGATACGTCATCGATCTGAACACGCGACACCCGATCAATAGTCGCCTGCGACTCAGTCCGCGCATTCGCCTGTCGCAACGAAGATCGAAGATCGCCGACCAGGTTCAATTCACCGTGAAGCCGTCTATGCGAATGAATTACATTCCATCTCGCCGATTTCAGTTCGAACTCGAAGGCGGCGGCGAATGGACAAGGACTGAGAATGAAGCCGACGTCGAAACATTAAAGGGCTATTATCTCATCGGCGGCATCAGGCTCGATTTCTGATTGAGGCGAAGGCAGGGTCCCATGCTGGACGATCCCAGATCCGCTCTACATTCGAAGCTTGTCGAGACCTCTCGAAGCGGAGAATATCGACAGTTCGCCAGGCTTGAGCGACAGAGCGGCGATTTTCCAATTGTCCATGTTCGCGGCTTTTGCCCCGACTTCACAAAATATTATGGACAAGGCTTCTCGCACGCCGACCAGCTCTCGACCGTCGACCGCAAGGTCACGGTTTGGTGCTCCAATGATTACCTTGGAATGGGGCAGAGCGACATCGTCAAGCAGGCCATGTGTGAAGCGATCGAAAAATATGGCGCCGGAGCCGGAGGAACGCGAAACATCGCCGGAACAACGTTGTTACATGACGAACTTGAGGCGGAGATCGCGAGTCTTCACGCCAAGCAATCGGCCTTGCTGTTCAGCTCTGGGTACGTTGCGAACGAGGCGGCCCTTTCAACGCTTGGACGACTGCTGGAGGACTGTGTGATCCTCTCCGACGCCGACAATCACGCATCGATGATAGCAGGCATACGGCATTCCGGCGCTGAGCGGCGTATCTGGCGCCATAACGATCTTGACGACCTCGAACGCCAATTGCAGGCGATCGGACCCCGGCGCCGAAAGCTTGTCGCGTTCGAAAGCGTCTATTCAATGGACGGATCAATCGCGCCGATCGGGGCTGTCTGCGATATCGCTGAGCGGCATGGCGCTCTCACCTATCTTGATGAAGTCCACGCCGTCGGCGTTTATGGCCCTCATGGCGGCGGCGTATCGGAGCGCGATCGTCAGTCGCATCGCGTCGACGTCATACAGGGAACGCTTGGCAAGGCGTTTGGGGTCGTCGGCGGATACATTGCGGGCGACGCGATTTTGATCGACGCCATAAGAAGTTACGCGCCAGGATTCATCTTTTCAACAGCGCTGCCGCCCGCCGTGGTCGCAGGCGCGATGGCGTCGATCCGACGACTACGCCGCTCTTCTGCAGAGCGGAATGCGCTTCAGGATAAAGTGAAAAACGTTCGCGCGGGCCTCGATAAGGCCCGCGTGCCGCATCTCAGGAATGACAGCCACATCGTTCCGATCATGATCAATGGCGCCCAGCGGTGCAAAGCGGTTTCCGCGGCGCTCATCGAGCAGCATGGCATATACCTTCAGCCAATCAATTATCCGACCGTTCCCAAAGGAAGCGAGCGTTTGCGGGTCACGCCGACGCCCTTGCATTCCATGGCTCAGATCGACCAGCTGATTTTTGCGCTCGAAACAGTTTTGCGGAATGCGCCGTGTTGACCAGTTCGCTCGGGCGGTCTTGCTGCGGACTGGCGCCGGGTCCAGAGGGCGGCCAGGATTTCACGGTCTTTCGTCTTCCGTCAGCGCCCGAATTCACGCGCGAGATAATCGGTGATCATGGCGCGCGTTGACGGGCCGGGGTCGGGCATCCCTTGCCGCGCGACCATGCGTTCGATGACAGCCTCCCATCCCGCCGCGTTCTGCCGCTGCTGCATCACCAGCGCGAGCGAGTGGCAGGCGCCGCACCAGCCGGCGACTTCCTCATGCCCCGGCGTGCGCGGCAGTCCCCAGTATTCGTCAGCGGGATTGAACGCAGCCGCCGGCGCGGCCTCGTCGCCCGCACGCGACGGATCGAGCGCCGCGTAGGGAGCGCCGAAACGAATGGCGCCATCCCACGCCTCGGCCATACGCGATACGGCCTCGGCGGGCGGCGCAGCATGTTTCCTATCATCAGTAAAGCGCCTTATCAACCCGGCGTCCGTCACCGCCACGCCGGCGGCTATCGCGGCGCGTCCTCAAAGAGCGCCGACCCCGGTCACAGCGCGAAGACCGCGTTGCGGTGCTGCATGTTGTTGTTGTAGCCGCGCGGGTTCCAGCCCGGCGGCGTCGGCGGCTGCATCCGCCCCTTGTCATCGCGCGCCCGCGCCCGGATTTCGTAATAGCCTCGCCGCGGCAGCCTCAAGTCAAGCCGCCAGCGCCGCCAGCCATAGCGGTTCACGAGCGGCGTGAGCCGCGCCTCGCGCCACAGTTCGCGCCAATCCGGCGCGGGGCCTTGCGTGCGCGAGAATCTCGGCGAGCCGCACGCCCGTCCATTCCGCACATGAAACCGCGCCGAACGTCCATTGCCCGCCCTGGGTATCCGGCTTCATGAAACGGCGATCGTTGCCGGCGCATCCAATCAGATGGCCGAGCGTCACCGTTTCGAAGTCGCGTTTCAGGTCCTCAAGGCGCAGGGTCAGCGGATTGTCGACCTCGCCGTCGATCGTCAGGTTCAGGCGGCGCGCGCGTCCGGCGTCGCCTCAGGCACGGTTCCGTTATTGCGGACGAACATGCGCTCGCCCGGCGCCACCTCGTCGTCGAGGAGAGGCGGCGGCGCCTCAAGATTGAGCGGCCGGTCGTTGATCACCGAGAGCCCGGGCTTCTAGCGGACGAAAGCGGCGCCATTCGGGTCGCTCGCATCCTCGGCGAAAGCGAGCGTCGTCACGCCGGCGGGCAGGCGCGACAGGAACGGGATCGGAAAACCGGGAGTGACGGCGCCGGGGAAGCGCGCCTTCGAGAAGATGGTTGTCGTCTTCGGCCACGGAACGGGGTTCCCCTCACGGTGATTCTGGTGAGTCGGACCGGCGCCCGCAAGGCCCGCCTCAAGGCAGCCGTTCCCGAAGCCAGGATTTCACCGCGTCAGAAAGGTGCAGTTCAAGCTTCGAGCGGCGCCAGAGGACGTCGTCGGCGCTGCGCGCGAATTCCTCGCGCCTCAGATAGTCGATCTCGCGGTCGGTGAGGCCGGCGCCGTACTCCGCGCCCATGTCCGACATCGAACGCGCGTCGCCGATGAGCCGACGCACACGGGTTCCGTAGGCGCGGGCGAGACGTCGCAGCGCCGAGGTTTCGATCCAGGGAAATTCCCGCCCCAGTCCGACGAAGAACCGATCGAAATCCGCATCCTCGATATCGCCGCCCGGCAAGGGCGCATGGACGGTCCACGCCGCCCCGCGCTCGCCGATCACGGCGCCGAGCTTTTCGAGCGCGTGCTCGGCGAGCTTGCGATAGGTGGTGATCTTGCCGCCATAGACGGAGAGCAGCGGCGGCGATCCTTCCATGTCGAAGACGTAGTCGCGCGTGACCGCCGACGCGTCCTTGTTCGTCGCGTCATCGTGCAGCGGACGCACGCCCGCATACGTCCGGCGCACCATTGCGGGCGTTACGGGTTTTGCAAAATACTCGCTCGCCGCCGCGCAGAGGTAGTCGATCTCGCTTGCATCGGCGGCGACGGCGGCAGGATCGCCTTCATAGGGCAGGTCCGTCGTGCCGATCAGCGTAAACTTCCGCTCATAGGGAATCGCGAAAATGATGCGGCCGTCGGCGTTCTGGAAAATATAGGCGTGATCACCGTCGTAGAGCCGGTCGACGATGAGATGGCTGCCTTTGACGAGCCGAAGCGCAAAGCGCGGCGGTGCATTGAGGCGCGCGACGTGGCGCAGCACATGATCGACCCACGGGCCTGCCGCGTTGACAAGGGCGCGAGCGCGCACACGCCGCGTCGGGCCGCCTTCATCAGCGATCTCAACACGGAACACTTCACCGTCACGGAAAACCGAACGGACTTCCGTGCGCGTCAGCACGCTCGCGCCGCGCTCGCGCGCATCAACAGCGTTGAGCACGACAAGGCGCGAATCCTCGACCCAGCAGTCGGAATACTCGAACGCCGTCTCGAACATCGGCTTCAGGGGCGCCCCGCGCGGATCGCTTTTCAGCGGGAATCCTTCTGTCGGCGGCAGGATCTCGCGGCCGCCGAGGTGATCGTAGAGAAAGAGTCCCGCACGCAGCATCCAGCGCGGCCGAAGGCCCTTGTGATGGGGCAGCACAAAGCGCAGCGGCCAAATGATGTGCGGCGCGGCTTTGAGCAGCGTTTCGCGCTCTTTCAGCGCTTCGCGCACCAGCCGGAATTCGTAATGCTCGAGATAGCGCAGGCCGCCATGGACGAGCTTGGTGCTCGCCGACGACGTCGCCGAGGCGAGATCGCCCTTCTCGCACAGCATGACGGAATAGCCGCGTCCTGCCGCGTCGCGCGCGATGCCGGCGCCATTGACGCCGCCGCCGATGACGAGAATATCGACTACCTCCGCCATCCCCCGGCCTTCATGATCTCCGGTCGAGCGCTGCGGCGACCTTTTCAAGCGTCACGCGGCTGACACGCACGTTCGATTCCTCTGTCACGCCCGCGATATGCGGCGTCAGGATGACATTGGAAAGTCCCGCGAATTTGGCGCCCGAAGCGGCGCTCAGCGGCTCTTCCACGAAAACGTCGAGCGCCGCGCCGGCGAGGCGCCCTTCCCTCAAGGCGTCGGCGAGCGCGGCCTCGTCGACGACGCCGCCGCGCGCGGCGTTGATGAGCACCGCCGAGCGCTTCATTTCAGCGATCGCCGCCGCGCCGATCATGTGATGCGTCTCCTTCGTCAGCGGCGTATGGAGGCTGAGGACGTCAGACTCGGCGAGAAGCTGGTGGAGCGGCAGGTTCCGGACGCCGCGCCAGTGTGGGTCATCCGCCGGGAGGTAGGGATCATAAGCGGCGATTTCGAGCCCCAGCGCGCGGGCGCGCGCCGCTGTTTCCCGCGCGATGGCGCCATAGCCGACAAGCCCGAGCGTGCGCCCGAACACCTCGCCGCCGATGAGCGCGTTCCGGGGCCATTGCCCGCTGGAGACCTCGGCGGAGGCGGCATAGGCCCGCCGCACGAGAATGAGCGCGGACGCAATCACATATTCGGCGACGGCGATGTCGTTCGCGCCCGTCGCCGGAAAGACCTCGATGCCGCGCGCCTTGCAGGCTTCCATGTCGATGTTGTCGAGCCCGACGCCAAGACGACCAACGACGGCGAGCTTCGGCGCGGCGCCCAGCAGCGCGCCGCGCACCTGCGTCCGGTTTCGCACGACGATTGCGCGCGTGTCCTTCAGCGCGGCAAAGAGGCGCGGCGCGTCGTCGACGAGCTTCGGATCGTACAGCACGTCACGGCCCTTGAGGATCGTCGCGATCGCTGCTTCATCGAGGAACTCGGAAATGACGATGTCGGCCATGGGGGAGGAGCGCTCCTTCAGATTAAATTGACGGCCGCGAGCGCGGCGGCGAGAAGCGCCAGCGTCGATCCGAAGACGACGCCGATATGCCGCGGCCCGAGATCGGCCATCGCCTTCAGCGAGGTTTTCATGCCGAGCGCCCCGATCGCCGCCACGAGCATCCATTGCGAGGCCGCGCCGAACGCCTTCGTTGCGACCGCCGGCAAGGCGCCCAGACTGTTGACCATGAGCAGGCCCGCGAACGCAACGGCGAACCACGGGAACGGCGCCTTTCCCTCCGCCGCCGGGCGTCGCGCGGCGAATGCGATCACAATCACGACGACCGGCAGGAAGGAGACACGCAAGAGCTTTACATAGGTCGCGATCGCGCCTGCCTCCTCCGAAACCGCATAGCCTGCGCCGACCACCTGCGCGACGTCGTGAATGGTCGCGCCGATGAGCCAACCGATCTCGCGATCGCTGAAGCCGAAGGCGTGGAAGAGCGCCGGGTACACGATCATCGCGAGCGTCGAGAGCGAGGTGACCGCGATGACGGTGAAAAGCGTGTCGCGTTCGCCGTCCTTGCGCCTCGGCAGGACGGAGGCGATGGCGAGCGCCGCGGAAGCGCCGCAAATGGCGACGGCTCCGCCGGTGAGGACGCCGAACCGCGCGCCGCGGCCGAGCAGCCGGCTGAACAGGGCCCCGGCGCCGATCGTGAAGGCGATGAGGAGAGGCGTGAGGATCACCGGCGCCGGCCCGAGGCTCGCAAGATCGCCGACCGTAATGCGGAAACCGAGCAGCGCCACGCCGACCCTCAGAAGCTGGGAGGCGGTGAACTGGACGCCCTCAACGCAGGGGCCCTCGACGCTCAGGAAGTGAAACGCCATGCCGATGAGCAGCGCGAACAGCATGGTCGGCGCGCCGTAATGTTCGGAAAGGAACGTCGAGGCCGCGGCGATCGTGAACGCCATCAGAACGCCGGGCGCGAGGCGCCGGGCCAAGGCAAAGCGCGATGCCGGCGCCAGCGCGATGCTCACACGGCCTCGCCGGCGAGCGCGCGGAGCTCAGCGAGGAGCGCCGGCGCGAGGAGAAGGCCTGACGCGGCGGCGGCCGCGCGATTCCTGAGGCGCGTTGCGCCCGGCATCCTGACGCCCTCTTCCGCCGCCATCGCCTCGACGAGGCGCGTCATGCGCGAAAAATAGCTTCCGCTCGACGGCGGGCCGGGATCGATGGCGATCAGCACATGACCGACATCGGGCGGCGGGCCTTCGCCGTCGAGGAAGGAGCTCGCCTCGAAGCCGAAATTCGAGGCGGTGAGCGCGGCGGCGGCGACTTCGATCATCAGCGCGAGCGCGGCGCCCTTCGCGCCGCCGACAGGCGTCATCGAGCCGGCAAGCGCCGCGGCGGGGTCGGTGGTCGGACGGCCGTCGGCGTCGAGCGCCCAGTCCGCGGGAATCGCCTCGCCCGATTTCTTCGCCGCCATGACCTTGCCGCGCGCCGCGACGGAAAGCGCAAGATCAATGACGAGCGGCGGCCCCTCGGCGAGCGGCGCGGCGAACGCGACGGGGTTGGTGCCGATCATCGGCGCCTTGCCGCCCCAGAACGCCATCGCTTTTGGCGAATTTCCGAACAGGAAGGCGACAAGCCCCTGCTCGGCGAGTTTTTCGACATGGGCGCCCGCTTGGCCGAAATGATGCGAGCGTCGGATCGCCGCCATCGCGATGACGGATCGCCGCGCAAGCCCGGCGACTTCCTCGATCGCAAGGTCGATCGCCGGATAGGCAAAGCCATGCGCGGCGTCGACGAGCGTCGCCGCGGGCGACAGGCGGCGCGCGACCGGCGTCGCCTCTTTCTTCACCTTTCCGCAGCGCACCTGCTCGACATAGGAGGACACGCGTGAGAGGCCGTGCCCCTTCTGGCCGTCGCATTCCGCCGCGACGAGCGCGCGCGCCGTGGAGCGCGCCGCGCTTTCGGCGAGGCCGGCGCGCATGAGCGCCCTCGCCGCAAGGCGTTCAGCGTCCGACAGGCTGATGGCGACGGCGCCGCTCATGGCGCGAGCTTCCTTCGCCGGCGAAGGCCGGCGTCCAAGACGCGCCCGGTCAGGCGCTGCGATAGAGCTTCGTCATGACGAATTCGCGGTGGCCAAGCGCTTCGGCCGCCGTCACCCGTCCGTTGGCGGTTCTCACCACCATGTCGATGAGCGCATCGCCTGCCCCGTTCATCGTCAGTTCGCGGCGCAGAAGCCCCGACACGTCGAGGTCGATATGCTCCGACATCGTGCGGACGGTGCGCGGATTGGCGGTGAGCTTGATGACCGGCACGATCGGATGGCCGATGACGTTGCCCTGCCCGGTCGGGAAGGTGTGGACGGCAAAGCCCGCCGCCGCCATCAGCGTCACGCATTCGGCGGCCGCCGAGGATGAATCCATGAAATACATGCCGGGGCCCTTCGACGGCGCCTCGGCGGGTCCGAGCACGTCGATATAGCGAACCTCGCGGCCGATCTTCTCGAGATTGCCCATCGCCTTTTCTTCGATGGTCGACAGGCCGCCTTCGATATTGCCTTTCGTCGGCTGGCTCTCGGAGAGATCCGATGTCTTGTGCGCCTCGATCACATCGCGCTGATAGGCTTCGAAGGTCCGCATGAATTTCTCGCCGACTTCTTTCGTCGCCGCGCGCATCTTGCACAGATGCTCGGCGCCGGTGAGTTCGGAAGTTTCGCCGAAGACGCCGTAAATGCCTTTCGGGATCAGCTTGTCATACATGGCGCCGACGGTCGGATTAGCGCCGCAGCCCGAAGTGGTGTCGCTTTCGCCGCACTTCGTCGAGACCCAGAGGTCCGAGATCGGACATTCGACGCGATGCTGCTCCGAGACGAGGTGGAGAAAGTCCTTCGCCTGCCGCGCCGCCTTGGCGACCGTCATGATGTCGCCCGTCTGCTCGATGGAAAAGCCCGCGACGGGTTTGCCGGTCGCGGCGATCCCCTCGACCACTTTCCGCGTCCATCCCGGCTCGATGCCGATGACGACGCAGGCGGCGACATTCGGATTGGCGCCGGTGCCGATGATCGTCCGGAAATGAAGATCGAGATCCTCGCCGAACTGCAGGCGGCCATAGGCGTGCGGCAGCGCAAGCACACCTTTGATGTTCGAGGCGACCGCCTCGGCGGCGGCGTTCGAGATGTCGTCGACAGGCAGGATGATGACGTGGTTTCTGACGCCGACGCGCCCGTTTTCACGCCGGTAGCCCCAAAATGTGTCGCGTTTCATGTTTTTCACCAGCGCTTGGTCTTGATGTTGTGGACGTGGACGTGCGCGCCTTTGGCGATGTCGGCGACGGCGCGGCCGATGTCCTCGCCATATTTGAAGATCGTATCGCCCTTCTTCAGGTCCTTGAGCGCGATCTTGTGGCCGATCGGCGCGCCTTCTTTCGCCGTCATGCGGAAATCGGAATCATTTTCGGTGACGACGCAGAGCATGTCCGTCCCCGCCTCGAGACCCTCGACGACGACGACGCCGACATTGTCCTTCCGGCTATGGACGAGAAGATGGGGAATGGTCACGCGCGTGTGTCCTTTCGCATGAGCCCGCCGGCGCGCCCGCCGCGGCGTTAACTCTTATATATGATACATTACAGCAAATGATAGACAATCCTGCAAGGCGCGCCCTAGACTGCCCGCCATGACGCTCGCCAATCGCCAGCCCGAAAGGCCCGGATTCCGGCCTCTTTATCAACAGGTTCGCGAACTCCTGCTCGCCCGCATCGCATCCGGCGTCTGGCGCCCCGCCGAAGCCCTGCCGAGCGAACAAACGCTCGCCAGCGAGCTCGGCGTCAGTCACGGGACGGTCCGGAAGGCGCTCGATTCGCTCGCCGCCGACAACCTCGTCGAACGCCGGCAGGGCAAGGGCACCTATGTCGTCGAGCACACGCAGGAAAGCGCGCATTTCCGCTTCTTCAAGATTTCCTATCCGACCGGCGAGCGCGCGATGCCGAGCTGCCGCAAGGCCTCGATCACCGAGCGTCTCGCCAAATCCGCCGAGCGCCAGCGCCTCGGGCTTGGCGCCGATGCGCGCGTCTTTCAGATCAAGCGCGACCGCCACATCGACGGCGCGGTCGCCGTGCGCGAGGTGATCGTCATTTCGGCGGACCTGTTCCGCGGGCTCGACAAGCGCCAGCCGCTGCCGAACACGCTCTACACGCTCTACCAGTCTGAGTTCGGCGTCTCGATCGTGTCGGCGTCAGAGCAGATCCTGGCGATCGCCGCCGGACGCGAGGACGCCGAAGCGCTCGGTATCGCCCCCGGCGCGCCGATTCTCGAAATCAACCGCACCGCCTACGACATTACCGGGCGCGCAATCGAACTGCGCCAGAGCCGCTTCGCAACCGACACGCTCGTCTACGCCGTCGAACTGCGCTGAGAGCCGCAGCCCGGCCGGACGAACGCCGGACTCTATTGCGTCGCTCTTATATAAGATATATGTCTTGTCGTGACGATCGGGGGTCACGCGCCGCTTTGAGGAGCGAAAATTGGCTCGGATCATGTGCATCGGCCACGCGGTCCTGGATTATGTTTTTTCCCTTCCAGACCTGCCGTCGGGCGGGCGGAAGCATCGCGCCAGCGCCTTCGATTGCGTCGGCGGCGGGCCTGCGGCGACGGCGGCGGTCGCCATCGCCCGGCTCGGCGGCAAGGCGGCGCGCGGCGCCCGGCGCGGCGCGGACTGGGTGGCCGACGCCATTATCAGCGAGCTTGAGGATTACGGCGTCGATTGCGCGCGCGTGCGGCGCTTTGCCGGCCGCGCCTCCTCGCTTTCCGCCGTCATGGTCGACGCGCGCGGCGAGCGCATGATCGTCAACTATCGCGACGAGAAAATGCCCGCAGACGCCCGCTGGATCGGCGACGCGTCCGGCTTTGACGCCGTACTCGCCGACACGCGCTGGCCGGAAGGCGCAGCCGCCGGCTTCTCCGCCGCGCGGACGGCGAAGATTCCCGCCGTCCTCGACGCCGATGATCCGGTCCCGGACGATCCGGCGATGCTGGGACGGGCGACGCATCTCGCCTTCTCCGCCGACGGTCTTGAGGGCCTTACCGGCGAGAAAGATCCGGCGCGCGGGCTTAAGAGTGTTCGCGCGCGCTTCGGCGCGTGGGCCTGCGTCACCGACGGGGCGCGAGGCGTCCTCCTGTGCGACGACGACGGCGTCTCGGCGATCGGCGCCTTCGACGTCGATCCCGTCGACACGCTGGGCGCGGGCGACGTGTGGCACGGCGCTTTTGCGCTCGCGCTCGGCGACGGCGCCGCCGAAACCGACGCCGTGCGCTTTGCGAATGCGGCCGCGGCGATCAAGGTGACGCGCGCGGGCGGGCGGAAGGGCGCGCCGGCGCGCGCCGAGGTCGAGGCGTTTCTGACCGCGAATATGGAAATGGAGCCGCGGTTTTGACGCTTTCAGCCGGAAAACTTTCCGCAGGCAAGATCTGGGGCATGCGGCGGATGGCCGATGCGAACGGCCGCTTCAAGATGACGGCGGTCGACCAGCGCCCGCCGATCAAGAAGCCGATCGCGGAAAAGCGCGGCCTGAAAGAGGCGCCGTGGGAAGACGTCGCCGGCTTCAAGGAACTGCTGATCGACACGCTGCAGCGCGAATCCTCAGCAATGCTCCTCGACCCGCATTACGCCTTCCCGCGCGGCGTCATGGCGCTGTCGCCGGCGAAGGGCCTCATCCTGACGCTCGAGGATTCAATCTTCGAGGAAACGCCGGGCGGGCGCCTGTCGAAGGAGATCGACGACTGGTCGGTCGAGAAGATCAAGCGCGCCGGCGGCGACGCCGTGAAGGTGCTCGCCTGGTATCGTCCCGACGCCGACGCCGCCGTCATCAGCAGGCAAAAGGACTTCGTCGCGCGCATCGGCGAGGCCTGCGCGAAATACGACATCCCTTATGTGTTCGAACTGCTTGTCTATCCGCTCCCGAAGGACGCCGAGCAGACGCGCGATTATGTCGAGATGAAATCGAAGCGCCCGCACCTCGTCATCGACAGCGTCGCCGCCTTCGCCGATCGGAAATACGGCGTCGATCTCTTCAAGCTCGAAAGCCCGCTCGCCGCCGCGGACGTCCCTGGCGTCGGCGGCGAAGGCTGGGAAGACGTCCAGAAGCTCTTCGATGCGCTGGGCGAGGCCGCGGGCCGGCCCTGGGTGATGCTGTCGGCGGGCGCCGGCATGGCCGAGTTCCGCAACATCCTCACCCACGCCTATCGCGCGGGCGCGTCCGGCTATCTCGCGGGCCGCGCGATCTGGTTGAAAGCGTTCGGCGCCTTCCCGGATTGGGCGGCGATGCGCAAGGGGCTTGAGACCGAGGCCGCCGATTATATGCGCGGCCTCAACGCGCTGACGGATGCGGCCGCGACGCCATGGACGAAGCATCCCGTTTATGGCGCGACGGGGCCGCATGTCGAACCGGCCGACGCACGCTTTCGCCATCACTACAAGGGCTTTGGAGCCGATCGATGACGTTCACCTATGGCGTTGCCGCGCTCGGGCGCCCGACTTTCGACGTTCCCTATGCGGAAGACATGATGCGCAAGGCCTTCGCCGCGATTGCGGCGGCGGGGATCCGCGCCGTCGGGCCGCAGCGGCTTCTTTATGATGCGGCGGCGGCCGAGGAAGCGATGCGCGAAATCGCGCGTGCAGGAAGAATCGACGCGCTCCTCATTCTTCAGGTCACGTTCACCGATGCGACGATGACCGTGAAGCTCGCGCGCGAGGCGACGGCGCCAGTCGCTGTCTGGGCCGTCCCTGAGCCGCGCGCCGGCGGGCGCCTGCGCCTCAACGCCTTTTGCGGGCTCAATCTCGCCGCGCATGCGCTCGGCAAGGCGGGCGTTCCCCACCACTGGCTCTATGCGGCGCCGGACGCAAAGGGCCTTGCTGACAGCCTCAGGTCCTTCGCCGCGCCGGCGGCGCTGAAACCATCCGCGGCGCGGCGCGAGGGCGCGACGTCTCCCAAAGGCGCCGCGGCGCTCGACAAAGTCCGCGGGGCCGCGATCAGCGTCGTCGGCGAGCATCCGGCGGGCTTTGACACCTGCGAGTTCAACGAAACGGAGCTCGCGCGCCTCGCCGGCGTGAAAGTGAACCGCGTGCCGCTGAGCGAGCTGTTCGAGCGCGCCAGGGCGGTCCCCGAATCGCGCGCCAAACGCGTCAGGATGCGCGCCGCCGAAGCGCTTTCCGGCCTCGACGCCGTCGATCAGGCCCAGCTTGACCGCTCGTTCCGGGTGTTCTGCGCGCTCGACGATATCAGCCGCGACACCAAGGCGAAGGGGCTCGCCGTGCGCTGCTGGCCGGAAACCTTCACGGACTATGGCTGCGCCGCTTGCGGGCCGATGGCGATGATGAACGAGAAACGCGTGCCGTCCGCTTGCGAGGCCGACGTCTACGGCTCCTTCACCGCGCTGATGCTGCAGGAGCTTGCCGACGAACCGGCGTGGATGGCGGACCTCGTCGATGTCGACGCGGCCGACGGCACCGGCGTCTTCTGGCATTGCGGGCTTGCGCCGCTGTCGATGTGCGATCCCGAAGCGCGCCCTGAAGCGACCATCCACACCAACCGCAAGATGCCGCTTCTCCATCAGTTTCCGCTGAAGCCGGGGCGCTTTACCTTTGCGCGGCTGTCGCAGGCGCGGGGCGAGATGAAGCTCGTCATCGGCGAAGGCGAATTTCTCCGCCGGCCGATGGCGTTCACCGGAACTTCCGGCGTCTTTCGCTTCGCCCGCCCGCTCGGCGAGACGCTGCAATCAATCATGGACGAAGCGCTCGAGCATCATTTCGCGATCGCCTATGGCGATCACCGGGAAGCGCTCAAGGGCATCGCCGCCTCGCTCGATCTGCCGGCGCTTGAAATCGCATGACCGCAAGCGGCTTCAATCCCGTCGCGCCGCGCTGGAGCGAGCATGCGCCCTCGCCGGCGACGGGGGCGCCGGTCATTGAGGATGGCGTCGTCCAGCTTGCAACGGCGCTTGGGCCGATGCGGATCTCGCTGCACGATTTCGGCGCAAGGATTGGCTTCGGCGCACGCAAGAATGATTACGGCCTCCTCCTCGCCGAGCCGGCGCCGGCGCCGCCGCGCCTGGCGCAAAACGACGGCTCGATCGTCATCGACGGCGCGGGCTGCACCTTGTCGATCGACGCCGAAACGCTCGCCTTCACGCTTTCGAAGGGCGGCCGGCCGGTGCAGCGCTCGGCGAGCGACGGGCATTTCGTCCGCAAATTGCGCCTGCCGCCCTTCGCGCGCGCCGAGGGCGGCTGGCTCGCCCATTTCGAGCTCGAGAGCGGCGAACGCGTTTACGGCCTTGGCGAGAAATGGGGTCCGCTCGACAAGCGCGGCCAGCTCATCCGCTCGTGGAATTCGGACGCGCTCGGCGTCAATGCGGAGATTTCATACAAGAACGCGCCTTTCGCCTGGTCGCCTTCAGGCTGGGGCGTCTTCGTCCATACGCCGGCGCCGGTGACCCATGGCGTCGGCTTCGCCCCCTGGTCGCAGCGCGCTTATGGCGTCCATGTCGAGGACGAGGCGCTCGACGTTTTTCTCTTCGCCGGCGCCGACGGCGCCGACGTCATCCGTCGGTATACGGCGCTCACGGGCCGCGCGCCCGTTCCCCCGCGCTGGAGCCTCGGGGTGATCCTGTCGAAAGCCTATTACCGCACGGCGGAGGAGATCCTCGCCGTCGCGCGCGAAGTGCGGGCGCGGAAGATGCCGTGCGACGTCATCACCTTTGACGGGCGCGCCTGGCAGGACACCGATACGCGCTTTGCTTTCGAATGGGACCCGGCGCGCTATCCCGATCCCGCAAGGGTCGTCGGCGAGCTCAAGGCGCTCGGCTTCAAGGTCTGCGTCTGGGAATATCCGCTCGTCTCGACGAAGAATCCGCTGTTCGACGAGATGGCGAGGAAGGGCTGGCTCCTGAAGGACGCCCGAACCGGCGAGCCCTGGCGCTATGAATGGGAGAGCGAGGCGTGGGGCCCGGTGCTGACGCCGCTGCCGACCTCTGGCCTCGTCGATTTCACCCATCCTGACGCCTACGCCTTCTGGCGCGACCGCCACAAGGATCTCTTCGACATCGGCGTCGACATGATCAAGGCCGATTTCGGCGAGCAGGTGCTGGGCGGCATGGTCGCATCCAATGGCGAAACCGGCCGTGCGCTCCATAATGTCTACGCCTTTCTTTACAACAAGTGCGTCTATGAAGCTGCGGCACGTTACTGCAAGTCGGGGCCGTTCCTCTTCAGCCGCGCCGCGTGGACGGGCTCGCAGCGCTTTCCCTCGCAATGGGGCGGCGATCCGCAGGCGGATTTCGAGGGGCTCGCGGCGAGCCTTCGCGGCGGCCTTTCCTGGGGCATGACCGGCGCGCCCTATTACGCGACCGACATCGGCGGGTTTTACGGCGATACCCGCGATCCGCTGCTCTATGTCCGATGGGCGCAGGCGGCGGTGTTTTCCGCGCATATGCGCCTGCACGGGATCGGCGCGCGCGAGCCCTGGTCCTACGGGCCGGAGGCCGAAACAGCCGCGATGAAAGCACTGAGGCTCCGCTACCGGCTCCTTCCCTATATCGAACGCGCGACGGCCGACGCCGCAGAGACCGGCCTTCCCGTTCAGCGCGCGATGGCGCTCGCCTGCCCCGGCGAGCCCGAGGCGTGGGCCTTCGAGGAGCAGTTCTTCTTCGGCGATGATCTGCTCGTTGCGCCTTGCGTGCGCGCCGACAATCGGGTGCAGGTCTACCTGCCGCGCGGCGAGTGGCGGCGTTTCCCCGACGGCGCGCGCTTTGAAGGCGGGCGGTCGCATTCATTGAC
This sequence comes from Parvularculaceae bacterium, assembly GCA_046296195.1. GTDB lineage: Bacteria > Pseudomonadota > Alphaproteobacteria > Caulobacterales > Parvularculaceae > Amphiplicatus. Next base: position 50,351 of record JBKBLR010000005.1, read on the forward strand.
GCTCGCGCTCGACGAGCTCGCGGTCTTCGCCCGCGCCGGCGCGCGCATTCCGCTGGGGCCGGAAGCGGAAACGACGGACGCTGCAGCGCCTTCGGCGCCTGAATATTGGTCGGCGTAAGGCGGATCGCGCCGCCTCTTGGGTTTCAGACGATGGCGCGACGCAGAAGCACGCCAACGGGAGGATTATGAAAGTCGCGATCGCGGCGCTCGCCGCCGTCAATGAACGCATCGCGCGCTGGGGCCGGGCAGGCGCCGGCGCCATCCTCGCCGTGATGCTCGTCGTCATCATGCTCCAGGTCGTGAGCCGCTATGTCTTCAACAGCTCGCTCGCCTGGACGGAGGAATTGTCGAAATCGCTGATGGTGTGGAGCGCGTTCCTCGTCGCGCCCTGGGCGCTCCGGACCGGCGCCAATGTCGGCGTCGACCTCTTCCTCGAGGCGATGCCGAAGCGCGCGCGCTATCTGACCGAGCTCGCCGTCAGCGCGCTCATCCTCTGGATTCTGGTCGTCCTCTTTTCCGAAAGCCTCGGCTTCGTCGCGCGCGGCCTTAAAAGCCGGATGGCGACGCTTCCCGTCACGACGGGCTATGTATACATGATCATGCCGGTTTCGCTCGCCGCGATGCTGCTCGCCGGAACCGAGGTCGCCCTGCGCCAGCTCCGTGAACTTCTGAGCGGCGACGCCGACACGCTCGCTCCCCACCGCCCGGCGCCGTCCACGGGGGAATAGCGCCGCATGTCGATCTCTTATATCTTCATCTTCCTCCTGCTTCTCATCGCCGGCGCGCCGATCGTCTTTGCACTGCTCATCGGCCCGGGCCTCAGCCTTGCGCTCGACGACCAGCGCCAGTTCTATCCGGCGATCCTGGCGCGGCTTTACAACGGGATCGATTCCTTTCCGCTGATGGCGGTGCCGTTCTTCATTCTCGCCGGCGAGCTGATGAATTCCGGCGGCGTCACCGCGGCGATCTTCCGCTTCGCGCAGACGATGATCGGCCATGTGCGCGGCGGGCTAGCGCAGGTGAACATCGTCACCTCGATGCTGTTCGCGAGCCTCTCCGGCTCAGCGGTCGCGGACGCCTCGGCCGTCGGCAAGATGCTGGTGCCGGAAATGGTGAAGGAAGGCTATTCGCGCCGCTATTCCGCCGCGGTGACCGCGTCGGCTGCGATCCTCGGGCCCGTCATCCCGCCCTCGGGGCTCATGATCCTTTACGCCTTCGTGATGAACGTGTCGGTCGCGGCGCTGTTCGCGGCGGGCGCCGTCGTCGGCGTCCTGATGGCGGGCGGGTTGATGCTGGTGACGATGGCGCTTGCGCACCGCCGCGGATTTCCGAAAGCGGACAGCAAGGCGACATGGGAAGAACGCGGCAAGGCGCTCACACAGACACTCCCCGCCCTATTGACGCCGGTCATCCTCCTCGGCGGCGTTCTCAGCGGCGCCTTCACGCCGACGGAGGCGGCTGCGGTCGCGGTCGTTTACGCCCTCGTCGTCGGGCTTTTCGTGATGCGCACGCTCAAGCTCGCCGACCTGCCGCGCGTCTTCGTCACTGCAGCGGCGCAGTCGGGCGTCATCCTCCTGCTCGTCGGGGCGGCGGTGTCGTTCGCTTGGATCGTCACCGTCTCGGGCTTCGCCGAAAGCCTCGCCGATCTGCTGACCGGCGTCACCTCGAACGTCTATCTCCTCCTCCTCCTCGTCAATCTTCTCCTTTTCATCGTCGGCATGTTCCTCGACGCGGGGCCTGCGATCCTCATTCTCGGGCCCGTGCTCGGGCCGATGTTCGTCGGCCTCGGCGTCGATGCCCTGCATTTCGCGATCGTCATGTGCGTCAACGTGACGGTGGGGCTCGCGACGCCGCCGATGGGCCTCGTGCTCTTCGTCGCCTCATCCGTTTCGGGCGAGAAGCCCGCCGCGATCGCGCTCGAGATGGCGCCCTATCTCGCCATGCACGCGCTGATCATCTTTCTCATCACCTTCGCGCCGCCGATCGTCACGACCCTGCCGCGCCTTCTCGGCTTTGCGTGACGCCATGACCGGAACCCGCATCCTCAACGCGCTCTTCGTCGGTCTCGCGGCGCTGTTCCTATGGGGCGCCGTCGCGAGCCGCGCGGACCGGCCGGAGTTCGTGATGAGGATCGGCATCCTCGCGTCAAAGGACGATGAGGATTACGCCGGCGCGCGCGCGCTGAAGGACTATGTCGAGACGCGCTCAGGCGGACGCATCGCCGTGAAAATCCACACCTCCGGCCAGTTCTGCGGCGGCGAGCGCGAATGCCTCGAATATCTTCAAGGGGGCGTGCTCGACGTCTTCATGACGACCTTCGGCGGCTTTGGAAACTTCTTCCCCGAAGGCCAGGCGTTCGACTTGCCCTATATCTTCGACGGCGACCGGACGGCCGAATGCGTTCTCGACGGTCCGATTGCGGAGGAATTGCGCGACGAGGTCCTGACGCGCGGCCTCGGCCTTCGCCTGATGACGATCGGCAACACCGGCGGCTGGCGCGATTTCGCGACGGTTGCGCGTCCCATCAGGTCTCCCGCCGATCTCAAGGGCCTGAAGATCCGGACGACGCCCGCCCAGCTGGAGCAGGAGATGGTGCGCGCGCTCGGCGCCAATCCGACGCCGATCGCCTTTTCCGAGCTTTACCTCGCGCTGGCGACCGGCGTCGTCGAAGGCGCGAAGAACAGCATCCAGGACATCGTCGGCATGCGTCTTGAAGAGCACGTCAAGCATGTGACGCTCGACAATCACGCCTATATGGGCGCGATGTGGTGGTATTCCGACGCGCGCTGGCGATCGCTTCCCGATGATCTCAAACCCGTCGTCGAAGGCGGCTTCGCCGAGCTTCAGCGCGTCACGCGCCGCCTGCCGAAGGAGCGCCAGGAAGAAGCGCTCGCGCGCTTCAAGGCGAAAGGCGGCGCCGTTCACGTTCCGACGGACAGTGAGCGCGACGCCTTCCGGGCGGCGTCGGCGCCGATGCGCGACTGGTACGTTACGAAGTACGGCGACCGCTGGCTCCGGCGCCTCGACGCCGCGGTTGCGGCCTGCGCCTCAGGCTGACCTCAGCGCGCCGACAGCTCGGCGGCGAGATCGCGGATCCGCTTTTCGATGAGATCGATCGCAACGACGAATCCGTCAGCGCCGCCGAAATACGGATCGGGCACTTCACCGTCCGGAATGAAGAGCGCGAGCTTTGCGCGCGCCCCGGCGGGCTTCATCGCCTCCAGCGCCTCGAGGTTCGAGCGGTCCATGGCGAGAATGAGGTCGAAGCCTTCGAAATCGGCCGCGCCGATCAGCCGGCAGCGGAAGGCCGAGAGGTCGTAGCCCCGCCGCGCGCATTCCTCGATCGTGCGCGGATCGGCGCCCCCGCCGACATGCTTGTCCTTGAGACCGGCCGAACCGACGACGACCGTCGGGCCCGAGATGTTCTTGGCGAACTGCGTCTTTGCGATCACTTCCGCCGCTGGCGACCGGGAATAATTGCCGGCGTCCACGAAGAGAATTTTCATCGTAATTTCAATCCCTTGATGGCGTCCGAGGGCGCCATCCGCGACCGGCCCGCCGTCGCCCGCACGCCGCATCCGCGTGTTGACGCCGCCAGCGGTCAAAGTGTTATATAAGACATGTCAGCTATAAGTTTGCCGGTCAAGGCGAACGCCAGCGGCCGCCCGCGCGGCGCCGGCAATTGGGAGGGATCCATGAAGCGTGCTTTCATCAACTCGTCGAGCGTCATCGCCGCCGTCGCCTTCCTGACCGCGCCGGCATATGCCGAGCTCGACGAAATCGTCGTCACCTCGCAGCGCGTCGAGCAGAACCTGCAAGACGTGCCGCTTGCTGTCACGGCGCTCACCGACCGGCAGCTCGAAGCTTCGGGTGCGATCAACCTTGAAGACCTCACGCAGCTCGTTCCCTCAATCAATTACCGCAAGGGCACGACGAACGCGAACTCCGCGGTCTTCCTGCGCGGCGTCGGCACGATTTCCTTCTCGATCGCAGCCGAGCCGTCCGTCTCGACCGTCGTCGACGGCGTCGTGCTCTCGCGCTCCGGCCAGGCCTTCGCCGACCTCTATGACATCGAGCGCATCGAAGTGCTTCGCGGGCCCCAAGGGACGCTCTTCGGCAAGAACGCGTCAGCCGGCGTCGTCAGCCTGGTGACGAAGGGCGGAACCGACGACTTCGAGGCGCAAGTCAATCTCGGCCTCTGGGAAGAGAGCGAATACCGCGCGAAAGCGAGCATCGCCGGCCCGCTGACCGACTCCCTATCGGCGCGCCTCACCGGCTTTTACGGCTATTTCGACGGGCATATCACCAACATCTTCAACGGCGGCGACGAACGCGTGAACGGCTATGAGCGCTGGGGCTCGCGGTTCGTGCTCGACTTCAACCCGTCGGACGCGGCGAGCGTCCGGCTCGCGGTCGATTACGCGCAGGCGAACGATGATTGCTGCGCGGAGATCACGGGCGTGTCGCGCGGCGCGATTCTCGACGCCGAGCTCGGATTCCTGACGGCCCGCGGCGAGGACCAGCGCGTCGTCAATCACAACCTCGTCACGACGACCGACGACGAAACCTGGGGCGCCTCGCTGCAGGGCGACTTCCAGGCCTTTTCCGATCACACGCTGACCATGATCGCCGCCTATCGGAACTGGAAGAACGTCGAGGTGCGCGAAGGCGACTTCCTTCCACGCGCGATCGTCGGCACTGCGCAGCTGCACGACGAGGGCACGGTCGAGACGGACCAGTATTCGTTCGAAGCGCGACTCGCCTCGCCGCAGGACAAGATGATTTCCTACGTCCTCGGCGCCTTCTTCTGGCACTCCGACAACGGCCAGGTCTTCCGCCGCGAGGACATCACCTGCGCCTCGTCGACGCTGCCCGTCGCGCCGAGCGGGGCGACGCCCTGCAACCTCGCCGACACGGTCAACACGCTGTTCCCGACGGCGAACTCGATCAGCGACGTCAACCAGACGAACTACGCGCTCTTCGGCAACGCCACCTGGAACCTCACCGACCGCTTCCGCCTCATCGGCGGCGTGCGCTGGACGCATGACAATGTCGACTTCGTCCATGAGCGTGCGCCCGGATTCAACCGCGTCACCGGCCTGCCGGCGACAGGCCCCGGCATCCTCGCCGCGCCCGCAGGCGGCCTCACCTCCGCAACGCCGCCGGGCGACGGCACCAATTTCTCGACCGGCGAGACGAGCAATTCGAACTTCTCCGGCCGCGCCATTGCGCAATACGATCTCGCTGACGACCTGATGGGCTACATCAGCTATTCGCGCGGCTACAAAGGCCCGGCGTTCAACGTCTTCTTCAACCACACGGCCCCGAACAACGCGGTGCCGATCGACGCCGAAACCTCGAATTCCTACGAGGCCGGTTTCAAATCGCGCTTCTTCGACAATCGCCTGCAATTCAACGCCGCCGGCTATTACGCCGTCTATGACGGCTTCCAGGCGAACAACTTCATCATCGTCGGCGGCGCGCTCGTCTCGAGCCTTACGAACGCCGGCAAGGTGTCGACGGCGGGCTTCGAGATCGACACGGTGTTCGCGCCGACCGACTGGTGGACCATCACCGGCGGGCTTGCCTACACCGACGCCAAGGTGAAGGCGTTCAACCCGAACCCGATCACCGGCGTTCCCTCCTCGTTCAACGGCACGCCGCTGCCGCTCGCGCCGAAGTGGACGTCATCGATCGTCAGCGAATGGACCGCCCCCTTCATCATGGGCACGCAGGCTTATCTGCGCGGCGCCTGGTCCTACCGGGACAACCAGTTCTCAGAGCTGGGCGCCGTCGGGCCGATCGATCAATACAGCCTGATCGATCTCAGCCTCGGCTTCTCTGATGCGGCCGACAGATATCGCCTGACTTTCCACGTCAACAACCTGCTCGACGACAGCTATGTCGCGCTCAACACGTCGAACGGGCAGCGCCTGCACATTCCGCGTGACGCCAGCCGCTATATCGGCGTGACCTTCCGCGCGAATTTCAACTGACCGCTTTCGCGCGGGGAGAGGCGACACCTCCCCGCGCGGGCCTGACGACCTCCCCTCCCGAGAGGTCGATCGGGCGCCGGCGCCGTGGCGGGCTCGCTGCAGCGCCGGCGTCCGCTCTTTTTGAGGGAGCGTTTGAGGCCCCTTAGCGATCGAGCGGCTTCAGCGCCTCGCGCGCAGCCCGCGCCGCGATGTCGAAAAGGCGGCTCGTCTCCTCCGCATAATCGCGAACCGCCTCTTCGAAGAACGACGCCTGCGCGCTGAGGGCGTCAGCGGCTTTTCGCGTCCGCATGAGAAGCGAGGCGGCTTCGAAGTCCTTCTTCATCCGCAGGTTCAGGAACGCGACAAGCTCCCGGTTGATTTCGGTCGCGCTGGCGAGGCAGGCCCGCGCCGCCCGCGACATGAACTCCACATTGCGCTCGCTGAACCGCGTCAATTCCGCCGTCTCGGCCTCAGGCCTCACCCGCTCGCCGTCCGCCTCCCGGACGGTTCCGGCGCCTTTCCGCTTTTGCTCCGCCATCTCTGTTGCTCCTTGCTGATGGGATCGCACTTGCGCGTCCTCGACGACGTCGACCTGATCGAGGTCGCCTTCGCTGCGGCGGGTCCGGCCGGGCATCAGCATTGGCGGGCGGGTTGAGCGCCATGCAGGGCCTGCGGCGCGGACGCGCCGTCCTAGGCGTGACCGACAAATTGTCGGCGCAGAGCAGCACGCGCGCAAGAGCCTCTGACGCAGATTCGCCGCAACCGCCGGCGGTGCGAGAACGCGTGCGCTACTCCGCGGGAACGGCCGAAGGATCAAGGTCGCCGGTCTTCGCCCGATAGCGCGCGCGGATTTCCTTCGCCGTGAGGCCCGCGCCGTTCGGGCGCCAGCCGGGCGGCCCGAAGAGGAGGCCCGGCCAATGCTGCACGCCGTGCCCCCTAAGATCGGCAAGGAGCCTTCCCCATTCATGAAACGCGATGGCGAAGACGTTCGTCGAGCCGACCGGCTTCACGAGGCCGAACGCGCACGGCTCCTCGTTGCGCTCCGCCTGGTAGGTGCCGAACAGGCGGTCGAAGATGACGGTCACGCCGCCATAATTGCGGTCGAGATAATCGGCGTTTTTCGCATGATGCACGCGGTGGGCCGAGGGCGTGTTGAAGACGCCTTCAAGCGGCCCGAGCCTGCCGATCAGCACGGTATGGAGCCACGACTGATAAAAGAGGTTCAGCGCCAGCATCGTCGCAACGGACGCGGGCGTAAAGCCGATCAGCATCAGCGGGATGTGAAAGAGGTAGCCCATCGACAGTTTGTTGGTCCAGCCGAGGCGATAGGCGCCGAGAACATTGAGTTCCTCAAGGCTGTGGTGGACGGCGTGGGTCGTCCAGAACCAGCGCACTTCATGGCTCGCCCGGTGGAACCAGTAATAGGTGAACTCCAGCAGCACGAAGAGCGCCGCCCAAGTCCGCCAGTCATCCATCGGCAGGGTGAAAAAGCGATGCTCATAGGCGAGGACGGCGAGCATGCCCGTAAGGCTCAGCGGAATGAGGCCGATGAGCCGCTGGCCGACGCCGATGCCGATCGAGGCGAGCGTTTCGCCTTTCGTATAGAGCCTCAGGCCGCGCTTCTTCCCTTCCCGCACCTCCCACGCGATGAGCGCGAGGAAGAGCGGCAGGAACCAGTAGAACAAGGGTCCGTTGATGCCCATGGGCGATCCTTGCGGCGTCCCGGACAATATGTGAGCGTTTCTCAGTTTCGAGAACTCGCTTTTTCGAAAGGCCGCCATTGACCCGCCCGCCCGCGCAAAAAGCCCCGAAATCCTTGCGGAAACAGCCGCGGCAGGCGCGTGCGGAGGCGACCATCGCGGCGATCGTCGAGGCCGCGGCTCAGATTGTCGAGAAGGACGGCGACGAGGCGACGACGACCGCCGCCATCGCCGAGCGCGCCGGGGTTTCGATCGGCACGCTCTACCAGTATTTCGCCGACCGCGACGCCGTGCTCGCCGCCGTCATCCGCCGCGACCGCGCGATGATGAGCGCCGAGATCGCCAAGCGCATCGCGGAAGCAAAACCGAAGAGCGCCGAAGCGCTGGTGCGGGACATCATCGCGGCGCTCCTTGCGGTGATGCGCCCGCGCCGGCGCCGGCGCCGCCTGATTGCGCTCGGCGCGGCCATGCGCACCCAATCAAGCGCGGACATCGCCGCAACGATCGACGGCGTCGGCGCGCTTATCGTGTCCGTCGCTGACCGGTATCCTGAAGAGATCGGACGCCCGCTCAGCCCCGTGCGCCTCTATGTGCTGACGCGCTCGGTCATGGGCGCCCTGCGCGCCGCGCTCGCCGAGGACGCCAGGGTCCTTGATGAGCCGGAATTCGAGGAAGAGCTGGTGCGCCTCGCGCTCGGCTATTTGCAGGGCTGACGCCGAGGGCGTAAGAACGCCGCCGATATGAAGGAGGCCGTCATGAAAGAAGAGATCATCATTTCCGGCATGGCGCGGACCCCGATCGGCAATTTCCAGGGCGCCTTCGCCAGCGTCCCGGCGACGGCGCTCGGCGCCCATGCGATCAGGGCCGCCATCGCGCGCGCGGGCGTGAAGGCGGAGGCCGTCGAGGAAGCGCTGATGGGCTGCGTCCTGCCGGCCGGCCTCGGCCAGGCGCCGGCGCGCCAGGCCGCGCTCGGCGCAGGGCTCCCGAAATCGACCGCCTGCGTCACCGTCAACAAGGTCTGCGGCTCCGGCATGCGCACCGTGATGATGGCGGCGGATGCGATCGCCGCGGGCTCGGCCGACACCGTCGTCGCCGGCGGCATGGAATCAATGACCGGCGCCCCGCACCTTCTCCTCACCGGGCGCAGCGGCATCAAATACGGGCACGGACAGATCTTCGACCACATGGCCTATGACGGCCTTGAGGACCCTTACAACAACCACGCGGCGATGGGGGTCTTCGCGGAAAAATGCGCGCGCGAATGGCAGTTCAGCCGCGCCGAACAGGACGAGTTCGCCATGCGCTCGGTGACGCGCGCGCAAGGCGCGATCAAGGCCGGCAAGTTCGCCGCCGAAATCGCGCCCTATGAGATCGAAACGCGCAAGGGCCCGGTGACTGTCGCCGACGATGAAAAGCCCGGCACGGTCGATGCGGCGAAGATTCCCTCGCTGAAGGCCGCCTTCGAGAAGAACGGCACCGTCACCGCCGGCTCTTCCTCCGCGATCTCCGACGGCGCGGCGGCCCTCGTCATCCAGCGCGGGAGCAAGGCGTCAAAAGCGGTCGCGCGCATCGTCGCGCAGGCAAACCACGCGCAGGAACCCGAATGGTTCACGACCGCGCCGGTCTCCTCGATCCGCCGCGTGCTCGACCGGGCGGGCTGGAGCGTCAAGGATGTCGATCTATTCGAGATCAACGAGGCCTTCGCCGTCGTGCCGATGGCGGCGATGCGCGAGCTCAAGATTCCGGCCGAGAAGGTCAACATCCATGGCGGCGCGATCGCGCTCGGCCATCCGATCGGCGCTTCAGGCGCGCGCATCATCGTGACGCTCCTCAACGCGCTGAAGGAGACCGGCGGCAGGCGCGGCGTCGCCTCGCTCTGCATCGGCGGCGGCGAAGCGACGAGCGTGGCGGTGGAGCTCCTGTAAGCGCGGGCTGGAACCTAGGCGGCCTCGCGCTCCGGCGCCGCTTCGACGCGCAGCGGCGTCGCCGTGTCAGGATCGCCAACAACTTTCGTCTCGGGGAAAATCCGGCGCGGGCGCCAGACGCCGAGCACGACATTGGCGACCGAGATCGCCATCACCGCCCACAGCGTTCCCCATTCGAGCCCGATGAGCGTGTCGAGCGCCCCCGTCGGCGCGGTTCCATCAGCGATCCGCCGCGACATCTCAGCGGCATGGCCCGCTTTCGCGCTGACGATCGTGAGGACGCCCTTGAACATCAGGATGCCCGAGGCGGCCTTGATCCACACCCAGCCTTTTTCCTGAAATGGGGAGTGTACGACCATCGCGAGAAGCCCGGTGACGAGCGCGAGCGCCAACGAGGGAAGAAGCAGGTAATCGCAGATCGCCTTGATGGTTTCCCTTAAGTCGGCATAGTCGGCGGGCGTCGCCTGCGGGGCGACTGTCAGCATCAGCATATAGGCGCCAAGCCCGCCGATGAGGCCGCAGGCCGCCAGCGTGTGCAGAATTTTCAGAATCGTCTTCGCAAGCATCGGCGCGGTTCTATCGGCGGTCAGCCAAACATACGCAGCGGCCCGGCGCAGGGTTTAATCCGCCCTTCGCGACCCCCGCATGACCCACCCCCCCAACATCCTAAGCCCATGAATCGATCGGGCGCCATTTGCGGCTTTTTGATTTTTCTCGCCTGCGCGGACGAAAAGGCACCGTCGCATTGGGCCGCGGCGCCGTCAATGTTCTGATCGTCCTCAAGGGCGTCCCGCCCATCGCGCCAGCGCCCTCAATCCCGGTAATCAAGCGGCGGCTTCCTGTCGCCGAGGAGCGATCTGTATTTGTACTTCGCCCCGCGTGCGGCGTCGAATTCGGCGCGCGCGGCCTTTCTCAGCTCGGCGTCCTGAAAGAGCTCTATCGCGGCAAGGCTCATCGCCTTCGCCGCGTTCGTCGCGCCCTTGTAGCCGATCGACATGCCGCTCGCCGCGACCGCCTGCCAGGAATGCGCCGCCGTGCCGGGAACCCAGGTCGCAGTCGTCAGGCCGACGGTCGGCGCCGCCCACGAGACGTCGCCGACGTCAGTCGATCCGTAGCCCAATGATTTTTCGTAATCCTTGACCGTCGCCTCATCGCCGAGCGCGGCGTTCGGCTTGTCGAAGCTTGCGAAGATCTTTTTCGCGAAGGTTGCTTCCTCCTTGTCATAGGCGACGCCGCCGACCGCCGTCAGATGGGCGTGCATGCGCCTCGCCAGCGTCTCATTGATGAGAAGCGGATTGTTGCCGTGAATGATCTCCCACTCGACCTTCGTGCCGGTGCCGAGCGCGGCGCCGCGCGCTGCGTCTTCAAGGCGCTTCCAGATCGACTCGACGCCCTCGGGCGTCGGATGGCGCACATAATAGAATGATTCCGCATAATCGGGCACGACGTTCGGCGCCGCCCCGCCCGCAGTGACGACGTAATGCATGCGCGCATCCTGTGGCATGTGTTCGTGCATCATGTTCGCCATCATGTTCATCGCCTCGACGCCGTCGAGCGCGGAACGCCCGCGCTCCGGCGCGCCGGCCGCGTGCGCGGAAACGCCCGTGAAACGGAACTTCGCCGAGCGGTTGGCGAGGCTCGTCTTGCCCTGCGCCCTGTTCTCATCGCTCGCATGCCAGTGGATGGCGAAGTCGACATCCTTGAAGAGGCCCTCGCGCACCATGTAGACCTTGCCGGACCCACCCTCCTCCGCCGGCGTGCCGTAGAGCCGGATCGTTCCCGGCGTTCCGGTCTCTTCAAGCCATTCCTTCACCGCGATCGCCGCGCCGAGCGAGCCCGCGCCGAAGAGATTGTGTCCGCAGGCATGGCCGGCGCCCTTGCTTGCAAGCGGGGCGCGCGCCGCCTGCCGGTCCTGCGTGATGCCGGGCAGCGCGTCGAATTCAGCAAGGATCGCGATGACGGGCGCGCCGGAGCCATAGCTCGCGATGAAGGCGGTCGGGATGCCGGCGACTCCCTCCTTCAGCGAGAAGCCTTCCGCCCGCAGACGATCTTTGAGGAGGCCGGAGGATTTCTCCTCCCGGTAGCCGACCTCGGCGTAGTCCCAGAGGGCGCCCGCGACCTCCGCGAGCTCCGCTTGCCGCGCATCGATCTTTTTGAGGAGCGCTGCCGCGTCCGGCGAAAGCCCGCCGGCGGCGAAGGCGGGCGCGGTGAGCATGGCGGCGGCGAGCGAAAGGGCGGCGAGGCGCATCGGTCAAATCCGTAAAGGGCGGCGGCGACGACCTTGCCCAGGTTTTCGCAGGCGCTCAACAATGCGGCGCGGCGGTCCCGCGACCCTCGGCCGCCCCCCGCCGCCCGGCATTGGCGCCCCTGCCGGGCTTCTCTATACCCCGCCGGCCATGACGCCGCTCGACAACATCCGCAATTTCTCGATTGTCGCCCATATCGACCATGGGAAGTCGACGCTCGCCGACCGTCTCATCCAGAAGACGGGGGGCCTCGCCGACCGCGAGATGAAGGAGCAGGTGCTCGACTCGATGGAGCTCGAGCGCGAGCGCGGCATCACCATCAAGGCCCAGACCGTCCGCCTTGAATACAAAGCTCGGGACGGCGAGACTTACATTCTGAACCTCATCGATACGCCGGGCCATGTCGACTTCACCTATGAAGTCTCGCGCTCGCTGTCGGCCTGCGAAGGCGCGCTCCTCGTCGTCGACGCGAGCCAGGGCGTCGAGGCGCAGACGCTCGCCAATGTCTATCAGGCGATCGACGTCAATCTCGAGATCGTGCCGGTCCTCAACAAGATCGACCTGCCGGCCGCCGAGCCCGACCGCGTGCGCGCGCAGATCGAGGAAGTGATCGGCATAGACGCCTCCGACGCGCTCGAGATTTCCGCCAAGACCGGCGTCGGGATCGACGAGGTGCTCGAGGCGATCGTCACCCGGCTTCCCCCGCCGAAGGGCGACGCCAAGGCGCCTCTGAAGGCCCTCCTTGTCGACAGCTGGTATGACAGCTATCTCGGCGTTGTCGTCCTTGTACGGATCGTCGACGGCGTCCTGAAGAAGGGAACCCGCATCCGGCTGATGGGCACGGGCGCGGCCTACACGGTCGAGCAGATCGGCGTGCTGACCCCGAAGAAGGTTCCCGTCGCCGAGCTCGGGCCCGGCGAGATCGGTTACATCACCGCCTCGATCAAGGAAGTCGCCGACACCCGCGTCGGCGACACCATCACCGAGGACCGGAACCCCACGTCCGCGCCCCTCCCCGGCTTCAAGCCCGCTCAGCCGGTCGTCTTCTGCGGCATGTTCCCGGTCGACGCCGCCGAGTTCGAGGACCTGCGCGAGGCGATGGCCAAGCTCCGCCTCAATGACGCCTCGTTCATTTACGAGATGGAGACCTCCGCCGCGCTCGGCTTCGGCTTCCGCTGCGGCTTCCTCGGGCTCCTCCATCTCGAAATCATCCGTGAACGGCTCGAGCGCGAATTCAACATCGACCTCATCACCACGGCGCCCTCCGTCAACTACAAGGTCTTTACGACCAACGGCGACGTCGCCGAGCTGCACAATCCCGCGGACATGCCCGACCCCGCGCGCATCGACCACATGGAAGAGCCGTGGATCCGCGCGACGATCATGACGCCGGACGACTATCTCGGCGGCATCTTGAAACTGTGCGAGGAACGCCGCGGGCAGCAGAAGGAGCTGACCTACGCCGGCGCCCGCGCGATGGTCGTCTATGAGCTGCCGCTCAACGAGGTGGTGTTCGATTTCTATGACCGGTTGAAGTCGATCTCGAAAGGCTACGCCAGCTTCGACTATCACATTCTCGACTATCGGCCCGGCGACCTCGTGAAGATGCAGGTCCTCGTCAATGACGAGCCGGTCGACGCGCTTTCCGTCATCGTCCACCGCGAGAAGGCGGAGGCGCGCGGGCGCGCGATGTGCGAGAAGCTGAAAGATCTCATCCCGCGCCACATGTTCAAAATTCCGATCCAGGCGGCGATCGGCGGGCGCGTCATCGCGCGCGAGACGATTTCGGCGCTCAGGAAAGACGTCACCGCGAAGTGTTATGGCGGCGACGCGACGCGCAAGAGAAAGCTCCTCGAAAAGCAGAAAGTGGGGAAGAAGAAGATGCGCCAGTTCGGCCGCGTCGACATTCCGCAGGAAGCCTTCATCAAGGCGCTGAAGATCGACAGCTGAGCCCGGCGGCCGCGATCTTCGCCGCCCCTTCATATCTCCGCCTAAACGCAGCTTCTCGAGTGAGGGGGAGATATCGATGATTTCATTGCTGATCGCCGCCGCGCTCGCCGACGGCCCGGGCGCAAGCGAGACGCCGGCCAAAGGCGCGCCGTCGTCGACCTTGCTCCTCTATCCTGAGGCCTGCAAGCCGGCGCCCGGGACCCAGACGGGGCCCGAGCGAGTGACGCTCAGCTACGCCGTCACCGCCGAGGGCGCGCCGGTCGACATCCGCGTCCGGGAGTCGACGAATTCCTGCTTCGACGGGCCGGCGATCGACAATGCGCGCCAGTGGCGGTTCGAGCCGCGGCGCGTCAACGGCGTCGCGGTCAGGCAAAATGACCTTGAGTCCCTGCTGACCTTCGTTCTGAATGAACCGACCGGCGTTGAATGCAGCGGCGCCAGCCCCCTCCTTCGTGTTCCGCCGGAATACCCGGTGAAGTGCTTGAATTCGGCCAAGGCGCTGGAAGAGGTGATCGTCGCATTCGACGTGACGGCGGAGGGCGCCGTTGAAAATCCGTGCGTTGTTGAATCGAGCGAAAAGCGTCTCAACGACGCGGCGACGAAATCGGTTGAGAAGCGACGTTACAGGCCGCAAATTCGCGACGGCGTCGCGCCTGAACATGCAAACGAGGATCACGTTCGAGCTTTCAAACAGCGGAAAGATGTCAGACATCATCCGCTCCGTCGTCGCCCAGAAGCTCAGGGCGGTGCGTGCGAAACTTTTGAAGGTGAGCAAGGATTACGCCGCAATTCTCGCCGAGCTCTACGCCATCGAAGCGAAATTCGGCGCCGATTTCCGCCTGCTCGAGATGAGAGCGTTCTATCCATTGCGCGGCGCCGCGCGGATCGAGGCGAAGAATTATGGCGGCACGCTCGGCGGTCTGCGCATCGCGGCGCGTCTTTCCGTCGACCAGACGGCGGGCGAAGCCATCTTGCGCACCATCGAAAGCCTCGAGGCGCATATCGCCGCCGGGAACGCCGCGATCGCCGTCGGCGCAGCGCCCCCGAAGAGCGACTAGCGCAGACCTCGCCCTTTCCTGTCCGCGCAGGGCGGCGGTCGGCGCAAGCAAAGCTTGCGTCCCGCGCCGATGCATCCTTTTATCGCGCCCCGACGCCTCTGGAGGGGAAGCGCCCATGTCCGACGCCCGCGTGAAGCCGACGAATTATTTCGTCCGCGTGTTCGTGCCCGAGAACCCGACCGTGTTCGGCTTCATCGGCGGCGGCGCCGGGCTTTTCGCCGACTTTGCGAGTTTCCTCTCCGAACGGGTGACCGCCGGCCTGCTCCTGGTCCTCTTCGCCGGCGGGGCCGGCATTGCTGCAGCCTTCTGCGTCAGGAAGGCGCTGTCGGTCACGGATAGGACGGAGGCGAACGCCATCGCGGTCGGCAAATGCCTTCCCTGCGACGCCTTCCGCGCGACCGCGGTCGCCGGCCTCATCTATCTCCTCCTGATGCTCATCGGCGGCGGCCAGTCGGCGACCGAGAGAGTCGGCGAGACGCTTGGACTCATCAAGAAGGACGTCGAGAAGATTTCAACCGACGTCGAAGCGATCCGCGAGACGACCGACGCCTTCGCGATCATCGACAATCCGAGGGGCGCGGCTGACCGTTTTCACAACGCATGGGTTTACCAGAATGTGCGCCGCGACGGGGCGAAGGCGCTCGCCGAGCTCGAGGCGCTCTATGCGGAAGGAACGCCGGCGCGTCTCGATGCGGCCGAACTTTATTTAACCGCCGGGCGCGCCGCGCTCTCGCGCGAGGCGCTGATCGGGAAGATGCGTGCGCTGGGGCTCAAGAACCGCGACGCGGCCCTTCTCGTCGTTGCGGCGCGCAATGCGCCGGACCCCGCCTCGGGGGATGCGCTGATCGCCGAGGCGCGCGCGATCGACCCGGCCTTCCCGTTCGCGTGGTGGGACATGCAGCGCCAGCAGCCGGTCGCCGCACGACCCGGCGACATCGAGGGGAGCCTTGCGGACTATGCGGCGCAGAAGGCGAACATCGACAAATTCCTGGAGACCATCAACGGGCGGCCCGTGGGCGACTTCTTCTACCTGCCGCAGCATCAGGCCGATTTTGAAAGCCTCGCCCGCCAGCAGTCGCAGTCGCTGGCGCAGACCATCGCGACCTTCGAAGGCCTCATCAGCCGCCAGCGCGACAGCGCGGCGGCGTTGCGCGCGCGCAAGGAGCAAAAACCGGACGTGCGCTTCCGCTGGCAGGACAATGTGACGAAAGATCTCCTCGAGATCGGCGGCGTCTTCGTCGCCGACGCGGACCGCTATCAATGGCGCTTCGGCGGCGGCGACTGGAAGGAAGACACGCGCATCGGCCTTTATCACGAGGCGCCGCGCAAGGGCCGCTTCGAGCTTAAGTGGCGCGACCGCCAGACCGGCGAATGGTTCGGACCGTTCGCCTATGACTATGCGGCGGAGTGACGGCGGCGCCCGTTAACCATGATTCCGCGCCTGCGGCATTCTGTCATTAACCATCTAACTTCTTGATCCGTATACGAAACAAAAATCCGTCCCACCCCTTCCCCATGGCTTTATGATGGCCGCGCCGCAAGGAAAGGACGAGGAACGGACATGGACACCCCGCCGCGCCGCCCGCACGCCGCGCCACCATCGCCGATCAGGGCGAATTCTGCGCATTTTTCAGACGCCGATTCTGCGTATTTTCAGGCCGCACCCCGCATGAAAGGCCGAAAAACGGGAAGCGCGCCGGGAAAAAAATGCGCAGCTTTTGCAGCATCCTCGGGCTCCCGGAGGCGCGCAGGATGAAATCCTATTCGACGGCCGAGACGGCGCGCCGCCTGTCGGCGATCCTCAAGGAGGCGGACGGCCGGCCGGTGATCATCAAGCGGCACCGCCGGCCGCGCGCCGCCCTCGTTTCGATGCGCCGCTTCGAAATCTACGAGGCGCTTTTCAAGAAAGAGCTCGACGAAATGGCGGCCGAGAGCCTTCAGGGCGCGCTGACCGCCGCGTGCGAGGGAAAACTCGGAACCGCGGCGCGTCTGCGCCTACGGGCGCGCTCGTTCATGAAGGCGGACGGATGACCCCGTTTGACCCCCTCGGGACCGGCGCGCTAGAGCCTTGGCGAAGAGGCGCAAGAGCGCCGCGAGACGATGCCAAGAGGACCCCATGGGCGCAGCAACGATGACCTTCAGATGGGAGGACCCGCTCTCCCTCGAAACGCAGCTGACGGATGAGGAGCGGATGATCCGCGACGCGGCGCGCGCCTTCTGCGACGACAAGCTGATGCCGCGCGTCCTGATGGCGAACCGGCAGGAGCGCTTCGACCGCGAGATCATGACCGAGATGGGCGCGCAAGGACTCCTCGGCGCCACGGTCGCCGAAGAGTATGGCGGCGGCGGCGCGAGCCACGTCGCCTATGGCCTCATCGCGCGTGAGGTCGAGCGGATCGATTCCGGCTATCGCTCGGCGATGTCGGTGCAGTCCTCGCTCGTCATGTATCCGATCGAGGCGTTCGGCTCGGAAGAACAGAAGCGGAAATTCCTGCCGAGGCTCGCGACCGGCGAGATGGTCGGCTGTTTCGGACTGACCGAGGCCGACGGCGGCTCCGATCCCGGGTCGATGCGCACGCGCGCCGACGCCGTTTCCGGCGGTTTCCGCCTCAACGGCGCCAAGATGTGGATCACCAATTCGCCGATCGCCGACATCGCGGTCGTGTGGGCCAAGCTCGACGGCGACATTCGCGGCTTCATCGTCGAGCGCGGCATGAAGGGATTCTCGACGCCGAAGATCGAAGGCAAGCTTTCCCTGCGCGCTTCGGTGACGGGCGAAATCGCGCTCGATGACGTGTACGTGCCGGCGGACAACCTCCTGCCCCATGTGCGCGGGCTCCGGGGCCCGTTCTCCTGCCTCAACAAGGCGCGCTACGGCATTTCCTGGGGCGCGATGGGCGCGGCCGAATATTGCTGGATGGCGGCGCGCGCCTATGCGATGGACCGCATCGTCTTCGGCAAGCCGATCGCCGCGACGCAGCTCGTCCAGAAGAAGCTCGCCGACATGCAGACGGAGATCGCGCTGGGCCTGCAAGGATCGCTCGCGCTTGGGCGCATGCTCGACGCCGGCGCCTATGTACCTGAAGCTATTTCCCTTATGAAACGGAACAATTGCGGCAAGGCGCTCGACATCGCGCGGACGGCGCGCGATATTCACGGCGGCAACGGCATCTCCGACGAGTATCACGTGCTGCGCCATGCGGTGAACCTTGAAACGGTCAACACCTATGAGGGCACGCACGACATCCACGCGCTCATCCTCGGGCGCGCGATGACCGGCATCCAGGCGTTTCAGTGAGGCGCCGGGCTACTCGTCAAGCAGCCGCGCTTCGCGTTCGGCCTTGCGCGCGGCGAGCCAGTCGCGCACCGGGCGCGGCCAGAAATAGCCGTTGTAGGGAACGACGCCGAGGATGAGCTTCGCCTTGCGGCGGCGACGGCGCGGCCTGGCGCGCGGCGCGAAGGTTTCGGCGATGGCGACCGTCTCCTCCACCCATTCGGTCGAGGCCGCGGCGGCGGGGATCTCGTCGACGGCGGGCTCGCTCGCGGCCGGTTCGGGGGCCGTTCTTGCAGGCGCAAGTTCAGCCTCGGCGGCGGTTTCATCCGCAGGCGGAGCAGGAGCAGGATCGGGCGGGGGCGCGGCGGCGGCCTCCTTCGGGGCGGCGGAGCCCGCCGGGGCATAAGGGGGCGGGGCGACGCCTTCGGCGCCCGACACGCGCACCGGCCGCACGAACCGCGCGGACGCGCGGCCGACTGGCATCTGCGTGCGAATGCTGCGGCGCACCGCTTCGGCGGCGACCAGTCCCGACATCGGCGCGGGCGCAGTCGCCGCTTGCGCGGCGGGGGCGAATTCCTCCGCAGGCGGACTGATAGCGGAGGCCGGCTCCGGCGACGGCGCGGCGTCGTTGGAAAACGCCTCGAATTCGCGCGTCAGCCGGTCCTGCATGTCGCGCGCGGCGGCGGCGGCGGAGGCTTCGCCGGCCTTTTCCCGCAGCGCGTTCTTCGATTGCGCAGCCTGCCGGGCCGCGCCGCGTCGGCGGGCGCGCGCGATCGCGGCGGCCTTGGCGGCGGCGCTCAAAGCGGGCCTGCCGCTCTCCTGGCGCGCGGCGTCGGCCTTCGCGATCCGGGCGGCGAGCCGCTCGACGATCGCGTCATGGTCATCGGTGACCGTGGCGGCCGCCGCTTCGCGCGCCGGCGAGGCCGCCTCGACCCCGGCATCCTCCGGCGGCGGCACCTTCACGGCGGCGGCGAAAGGTGGCGCGCTCGTCCGGAACAGCGCCGCGAGATCCTCGGTCGACAACGGCTCGAGGCCGAGATGGCCGCGCACCTCATTCACCTGGCTCGGCAGGAACTGACTCAACGGCCCGACCTTGCCGAGATGGTTTCCCTGCGCGGCCGCAAAGCCGAGCCCTTTCAGCGCCGCAAGCGAGGCCTGATCTTCAACGCCGACCGCGGTGATCGCCGCGTTTTTCGCGGCGGCGAGCTCGATGAGCTCGGAAATCGCGCTGAGGCCGGGTCCGCGCACGGTGCGTGCAAAGCGCAGGATCGCCGCGCCGCCGGTCTTGATCTCAGAGAACGGAAAGGGATCGATCGAATTCAGGAATTCGTTCGCACGCCCGCGCACTTCGATTGCAAGCCGCGCGCCCGTCTGGGCGAGCCGCTGCAGCTGCCGCGCCGCCGCCGCGATATCGGCGTCGACAGGCGGCATCGGACATTCGAGCGTGACAAGCTCGGGCGGAAAGCCCGCCTCGCGCATCATGACGCTGAAATGTGAAGCAAAGCTCTCATCCGAAAGATCGCTCAATGCGAGATTGATCGAGAAGCCCGGCGGCGACGGGCCTCGCCAGCTGCGATAGGCGGCAAGCGCCTCGCCGAGCACATAGCGCGACAGCTCGCTCATCCGCCCCTGCGTTTCGAAGAAGGAAATGAAGGCGCCCGGCGGCAGCACGCCGAGCGTTGGATGGCGCCAGCGGATGAAAGTCTCAACGCGCGCGAGCGCGCCATTGCCGAGATCGAAGATCGGCTGAAAAAGGACCTCGAAGTCCTTGTTCTTCAGCGCATTGTCGATGTCGAGATTGGACAGCCGAACTGCCTGCGCGACCATTCAGTTCCCTCCGTCCGGAAGCCCCTTGCGGCCGCCTGTCCGGCCATGGCGAATCCCCGTCACGCGCGAGCTTTCTCGAAGCGAGTTAAACGACCCTGAACGGGCTTCAAGCGCGGCGGCGGGATCTCAACACTCCGGGACTCTCATCCGATTCAGAGCCCGCCGTAAACAGTTAATTTTCCATGAGAATCGGGGCCGCGCTCAGTGTTCGAACTGCTCGCGGAGGATCCGCTCGTCGAGTGACTGCCCACGGTCGAAGAGGAGCGCCATCGAGATCTCCCGGTTCTCGGCGATTTCGACGTCGACGGCGTTCCGGACCTCCTGATTGTCCGCGACCGCCGACACGGGCCGCAGCCCGGCCTCCAGAGCCTCGAACCGGACAATAGCGTCATGCGGGAGGAGTGCGCCCTTCCACCGCCTCGGCCGGAAGGCGCTGATCGGGGTCAGCGCCAGAAGGTCGGCGCTGATCGGCAAGATCGGGCCATGGGCGGACAGGTTATAGGCGGTCGACCCTGCCGGCGTCGCCAGCAGCACCCCGTCGCAGGTCAGGGAGTCCATGCGCACCTTCCCGTTCACGTGGATCCTGACGCGGGCGCTCTGGCGCGTCTGCCGGAACAGCGACACCTCATTAATGGCGAGCGCGCGATGGACCGCGCCCGCCGCATCGGTCGCTTTCATGGCAAGAGGGTGGATGACCGCCCGCTCGGCTTCGGCGATCCGGTCCGGCAAGGCCTCGAGGTCGGGGGTGTTCATGAGGAACCCGACCGTCCCGCAATTGACGCCGTAAACCGGCTTGCCCGCCTTCATATAGGCGCGCAGAGTCTCCAGCATGAAGCCGTCGCCGCCGACCGCGACGATGACGTCGCACTGCGCCGGCCCGTGATCGCCGAAGCGGCGCCGCAGCGCCGTCGCGGTCTCGATCGCTTCCGGCTTGGCGCTGGAGAGGATGCACAGTCGGTTGTCGGCCAACGCCCACCTCCGGTTTTTCGAATCCTACGACGCGCCCCCGCCCCTCGGGAAGCGGTCCGCTGCCGGTCGGGCTCGCCAAGAGGGCGCCGGCTGGTGCATTTTCACGTAAACACAAGGAGGCGAGCATGACCGCGCAGACGAAAATGGCGGAGACGGTGGGCCGCGCGCCCGGCTTCGATCTCCCGGATCCGGGAACCCTCCCTTCGCTGAAAGGAAAGGTGCCCGCCGAGGAATGGCGTCTCAGATGCGAGCTTGCGGCGACCTACCGGCTTGTCGCGATGTATGGCTGGGACGACATGATCTTCACCCATATCTCGGTGCGCCTGCCTGCCGAGAACGGCGAGGAGCGGTTTCTTCTCAACCCCTACGGCCTCTTCTTCGAGGAAATGACCGCGTCGGCGCTCATCAAGGTGGACCTTAAAGGAAACTCCGTCCAGGAGACGCCCTATTTCACCAACCCCGCCGGTTTCACGATTCACTCGGCGCTGCACATGGCGCGCGAGGATGCGCACTGCGTCCTGCATGTCCACACGCCCTACGGCGTCGCCGTGTCGGCGCAGCAGGATGGCCTGCGTCGCTATTCGCAATTCGCGATGATTGTCCATGACGACGTCGCCTATCACGATTATGAGGGCATCGCGACCGATCTCGACGAACGCGAACGCTTGGTGCGCGACATCGGCTCGCACAGCTTCCTCATCCTGCGCAACCACGGCACGCTGACGGTCGGCGCCAATTGCGCGACGGCGTTCCTGCGGATGTATTTCCTCGAACAAGCCTGCCGCGCGCAGATCCTTGCCCAATCCGACACCAAGCCGCCGCGCGAGGAGCCCCCGGCGATGGGCGCGAAGGTGCTGCAACAGGGCGCCCCGGCTTTTGCGGCGGGGCTTGGCGACAAGCTTGCCTGGCCGGGACTGATGCGCAAGCTCCAGCGCCTCAATCCCGGTCATGACCGGTAGGCTTTCACCTTATTCGATGGCGTAGACGATCGTCACGGTCGCGCTGATCGTCTGTTCGCCGGCCATGATGGGGACGGCCTTGGCCTCCGCCATGTCGGCGCGCAGCACCACGGGATAGGGACCGGGCGCGACGCTGACGCTGTCTGAAATCTGCAGCACGCGACCGAGCTTGACGCCCGCCGCCTCGGCGTAGAGCGAGGCGCGCTCGCGCGCATCCGCCGCCGCCGCGCGCCGTGCGTCATTGAGCAGCGGCTTTGGATCGGCGAATCCGAACGAGATCGAATCAAGCCGGTTCGATCCCGACGACACCGCCTTGTCGATGACGCCGCCCGCCTTTTCGAGATTGCGCAGGTTCACTCTGACCGTGTTCGTCGCCTGATAGCCGATGAGGCGCGGCGCCCCGCCCTCGCGCGAATAATCATACCGTGCCCCGACCGAAAGGTTCGACGTCTGGATGTCTTTCTTGTCAACGCCGGCGTCGCGGAGCGTCTTGATCGTCGCTTCCATCTGCGCGGAGTTCTTGCGCAGGGCCTCGGACGCCGTCGCGCCGTCCGCTTCGACGCCGAGCGTGAGGTAGGCCATGTCAGGCGCTTTCGTCGCCTCGCCGGCGCCTGTGACGATGATCGTGCGAGCATTCTCCCAGCCTTCGGCGGCGGCGGGCGCTGCGACGAGGCCGGCGGCGAGCGCGGCGACAGGGATCGAGGGATGCATCAGAAGACTCCTTCCTGGACGCGCGGGAGAGAAGGCCCGCTCCCCGGCGAAATCAAGGCTGAAACCCGAACGGATTGCGGCCTTGGGGGGCGCCCAGGTTGCTGTTATAGGCGACGCTTCGCCTCCGGCGCGCATCGCCGCGCCGGCGCGGGCCTGTAGCTCAATGGTCAGAGCTGGCGGCTCATAACCGCTTGGTTGGGGGTTCGAGTCCCTCCGGGCCCACCAAACAGTCTCCGGAAACTGTCCGCCTTTCGTCTCCTTTAGAATTCCCCCCGCACTTCCAGGAATTAGCAACGAATTGGCGCGAGCAGAGAACATATTTGCAGCATTCAGCTGGGGCGCCTCCGGAAAGGTCCTTGGATTTTGGGTAGAATCCGTCAACCCGAGAGGAGACAGACGATGAGGAAGTCGCGGTTCACGGAGCAGCAGATCATCGCGATCCAGACCGAGCGGGAACGAGGGTCAGTAACGACGGAGGTCTGCCGAAGGCACAGGATCAGCCCGGCGACCCTTCTGTAAATGGACGTCCAAGTTAGGCGGCATGGATGTGTCGGATGCGAGGAAGCTCCGGACGCTGGAGTCAGAGAACGCGAAGCTGAAGCGGCTTCTCGCCGACGCCTATCTCGACATCGCGGCGTTGAAAGACGTTCTGGGAAAGAGCTGAGAAAGAGCTGACGGCCCAACAAGCGCGTTGCGCGGCGGCGCTGAGGATGATTGAGAAGCTCGATCTCTCCCAGGTCCGCGCAAGGTCTTGCCGTGAAGCAGCGGGGCAGGAAGCGCGCGACCGGGACACGCGGGACAGTCAGGAGATCAGCGCCGCCGTCGCGCCCGGCGCCCACGCCGTCCTCATTGTTGATTAGGCCGGCTGGCACATGACGCCAAAGCTGAAGACGCCTGCAAACATCACCATCCTGCCGCTCCCCGCCAGAGCGCCCGAACTCAATCCCGTCGAAAACGTCTGGCAGTTCATGCGGGATAACTGGCTCTCAAACCGCGTCTTCAAAAACTATGACGAAATCGTCGCCCTGTGCTGCGAGGCATGGACAAAACTCGTCGATCAGCCGTGGCGCATCATGTCCATCGGAAATCGCAAATGGGCCAATGCGTGATCCTCAGCGAAAGTTGGTATTAGGCGCGGAACACAATTCCCTGTTCCGCGGGAGCAGGGAATTCGCATCCAGGCCTATGAAATATCCCGGCTATCCGCCGCAAAATTCGCGCCGAACCGCCCAATATCGACGTTTTTCCCTATAAATTCCCTGATAAAGTGGAAAATGACGGCCGAGACCCGTTCGAGCAGGACTACTTTCACCGCCATTGCGACACATGGCCAAGCCATTTGAGCGCTTTTTGGCGCCGTGGGGCGAGATAACCATCAAGGCGGCGAAACCGCGCCAATGGCTCATTCGGCCGCGTCTCTGACAAGGGAAAGATCATAGGAACGCCCAAGCACAAGCAATTCCTCGAGACCGAGCAGCCCATTGATCTCGTCAAAGGTCAGCATGCGCTGCATGTAATTGCTGGATGAGCCGTCACGCAAAAGGGTGGCGAAAAATTCCTGCGCCATAAAGGCAGACGCGCGGGCGAGCGCACCTGGCGCAATTACCAGCCTATATCCGATCGCTGCAAGCTGATCTACTGATAGGATCGGTGTTCTTCCGCCCTCAACCATATTCGCGACAAGCGGAATGCGGTGCGCAAAGCGTTTACCTGCAAGAGCGAGTTCTTCCTCACTTCTCAGCGCCTCGATGAAGAGCACGTCTGCGCCAACCTCGATGAACGCCTCTGCGCGATCAAAGGCCGCGTCCACTCCCTCAACGCTAACCGCATCGGTCCGCGCTATGATAAGAAACTCAGTGTTGCGCCGCGCATCGAGCGCGGCGGCGATCTTTCCACACATTTCGGCGGGCGGCACAAGCGCCTTACCGGCCAAATGCCCACACCGTTTCGGCATTGCCTGATCTTCGAGCTGGATCGCGGCGGCGCCGGCGTTCTCAATCGCCCGCACCGCTCTCTGCACATTGAGCGCGTTGCCGAAACCGGTGTCGGCGTCGACGATCAGCGGCGTCTCCACCCGGTCGGTGATGCGCTGTGCGGCGTCGACGACCCGCGTCAGGTCGAGAAAGCCGAGATCGGGCCGTCCGAGCTGGGTGTAGGCGAGCGCCGCGCCAGAAAGGTAAAGCGCCCGAGCGCCGGCTCGGGCCGCGATCAGCCCCGACAGGGCGTCAAAAACGCCGGGCGCCAGGATCGCTTGCCCTGACGGCAGGTCCAGTCGTTTCATCCCTCGCCTCCGGCGGCGCTCTATTGGACGAAAATGATATATCATTATAGGCTTGAGGCAAGATATCGCCGACGCCTTCCTGCAGCCGACCGGAGGTCGATCTGATGACGCCGCCGCGCCCGAAAAACGTCCCCCGGCTTCCTGAGGCCGCTTACGCCTTCTGGTGCGCGGACGGCCCGTCGGCGGCGACCGTGCGCGTCGCGGCGCTGGCCGGCCACCTTGCGCATATAGAACGCCATCATGACCGCTATCTGATCGCAGGGCCGATGCGCCGCGATCCGTCGCCGGAAATCTGCGGAAGCTTTTTCATCGTCACCGCCGAGAGCGAGACGGCGGCGCGCGATCTCATCGCGGGCGATCCCTATGTCAGCCAGGGGGCGTTCGCCTCCATCGACTGCTGCAAGCTGACGCCGGCGGCCGGCCGATGGATGGGCGGCGTGATCTGGGAATCCGCCGACGAATTGATGAGCTACGCACGCGGATGAGGCCTGACACCATGACCGTGGCCAAATCCCATCTTCAGTCAGACTACCTTGCGGAAATCCTCCGAAGGCGGATTGGCGATGCGCATGTTCGCGACGACGGCGAAACGCTCGACCTCTTCTCGCACGACATTTACGGCCGCGCCGGCGTATGGCCCGCTCTTATCGCCGCGCCAGCCTCGACGATCGAACTCGCCGATACGGTCAGAATCGCCACGGGGGCGGGCCGCAGCGTGATCGCGCGCGGGGGCGGCATGTCCTACACGGGCGGTTATCTGCCGACAGAACACGGGGCCGTCGTCATCGACATGCGGCGCATGAACCGCATCATCGACATCAATGAAACCGACATGACGGTCACGCTCGAAACCGGGGCGACGTGGAGCGATCTTCATGCTGCGCTCTCGGCGAAGGGCTTGCGCACGCCGTTCTGGGGGCCGCTGTCGGGTGTTTCGTCGACCATCGGCGGCGGCCTTTCGCAGAACAACGCCTTTTTCGGCGCCGGCGTCCATGGGCCGGCGAGCGACAGCGTCGTCGCGCTCGCCGTCGTGCTGACCGACGGATCAATCCTCAGAACGGGCTCGGCGTCGACGCAAGGGGCGACGCCCTTTTTCCGCCACTACGGGCCCGATCTCACGGGTCTTTTTCTGGGTGACGCCGGCGCGCTCGGGCTGAAGGCCGAGGCGACGCTGCGGCTGATCGAGAAGCCGGGGGCGGAAGGCTACGCCTCGTTCGCGTTCAAATCGCGTGAGGCCTGCGCCGCGGCGATGTCGGCGCTAGCCCGCGCCGGGATTGGCGCGGAGGTTTTTGCATTCGACCCAAACCTTCAGCGCATCCGGATGAAGCGGGCGAGCCTCGCTGCTGACGTCAAGGCGCTCGCCGGGGTCGTAAAAGGCCAGAAGAACCTTCTCGCGGGCGTCCGCGAGGCGGCGAAGATCGCGATCGCGGGACGCGATATCGTCGAGGACGACGATTACTCCGTACACCTCGCCGTCGAAGGCCGCGCCGAGGCGGGCGTAGCGGCCGATCTCGCCGCCGCGCGCCGGATCGCGGCGGAAGCAGGCGGACGCGAGATCGAGAACACCATTCCCAAAGTCGTCCGCGCGACGCCTTTCACACCGCTCAACGCCATCATCGGCCCGGACGGCGAACGATGGGCGCCCGTGCACGGGATCGTGCCGCATTCGAAAGCGGCGACGGTCTGGCGGGAAATCGACGACTATTTCGCCAGCCTCAAGGCGGACTTCGACCGCGAGGGCGTTTTCACAGGCTATCTTCTGACCACGCTGTCGACCAACGGCTTCCTGATTGAGCCGGTCTTCTACTGGCCTTCCGCGCTCGACGCCTTGCACCGCGAAACGGTCGAAGCCTCCATGATCGCCCGCGTCAAGGCGTACTCTGAAAATCCGGCCGCGACGACGCTTGTCGCCAAAGCGCGCCGGCGCGTCGCCGAAATTTTCCTCGCCCATGGCGCGGCGCATTTCCAGATCGGCAAGACCTATCTCTACCGCGAGGGTCGATCGCCTGAAGCTTGGGCGCTGCTCGACTCGCTGAAATCCGCGCTTGATCCGCATCGCCGCCTCAACCCGGGCGCGCTTGGCCTTACCTGACCGACGGGAGAAAGCACCCATGAAACTCCTACGCGCCGCCACTCTCGCCGTTCCCGACGCCGCCGCCACCACGCAGCGCTATTGCGACTGGTTCGACTATGCGGTCGTCGAGCGCGGCGTGCTCGACGACGAACTCGCGCAGAGCTGGGGGGCGCCCGCCAACGCCGGCAGACCCTATACGGTGCTGGAGCCCTCCTCGCGCGCCGATCTCTACCTCAGGATTGTCGAAGGAGACCGCGCGCCCGGCTACAAGCCGCTCAGGACCTATGGCTGGGCGGCGATAGAAATCTGCGTACAGGACGTGCTCGCCGCCAATGCACGCATCATGGAATCGCCCTTCGAGATCATCGGGCCGCCGCGCGAGATTGAAGGACTTCCTGCCATCTATCCGATGCAGGTCGAAGGGCCGGACGGCGAAATCATCTATTTGACGCAGATCAGGAGCGACCTGCCGGCCTATGACCTGCCGCGCGCCGCGACGCCGATCGACAAGCTGTTCATCTGCGTGCTCGCCTGTTCCGACATGCGTGGCAGCATCAAATGGTTCGAAAACACCGTCGGGCTCAGCTTCGGGCGCGAGATGGAGATCGTCTATACGATGCTCGCAAAAGCGTTCGGGACGCCGATGGACAAGCTCTATACGATCTCGACGATGGTTCATGAGCGAGACGTCTTTCTCGAACTCGACCAGTACCCGCCGGAGGCGACCCCGCGCCCGACCGTCGCCGGCCAGCTGCCGCCCGCTGTCGCGATGGTGACGCTGAAGGTTCCCGATTTCGGCCGCGTGCGCGGCGACTGGATCACGCCGCCCAAACGCCGTGACGGGCCCGTTTACAAAGGCGGCCGCGCCGGCACCCTGCGCGCCCCGGACGGCGCGCTCGTAGAAATCGTCGAGAAGGTTTGATGTCCCGGATGCGCCGAATCGTTCTGGCGCGCCCGCTCGCCGCGGCCCCGGTCGCGGCGGACTTCAGGCTTGAGGAGACGACCCTGCCCGAGCCGTCCGAGGGCGAGCTGCTCGCGCGTACGCTGTACCTGTCGCTCGATCCTTATGTCGGTTCGGTGCTGCGGGGCCGCCATCTTGGCGATCATCAACCACAGCCGGGCGATCTCGTTCCGGGCCGCGGCATCGGCGAAGTGATCGCGTCGCGCGCTACCGGCTTTGAGGCAGGGGACATCGTTCGCGGCGAATTCGGATGGCGCGATCACGCCATCCTGCCCGCGGCAGCCGCGCAGAAGATCACTCCCGAAGACGCGCCCTTGTCGGCGCAGCTCGGCGTCGCCGGCATGCCGGGGCTCACCGCCTATGCCGGCATCAAGCATCTCGCCAAAGTCAGCGGCGGCGAACATGTGCTCGTCTCCTCTGCGGCCGGCGCGGTGGGCGGCGCCGCCGGGCAGATCGCGCGCATTCTCGGCGCGGCGCGCGTCGTCGGGATCGCCGGATCCCCCTCCAAATGCGCGGTCGTCACTGGCGATTATGGCTTCGACACCTGCGTCAACTATCGCAACGCCGGCTGGAAGGACGCGCTGAAGGACGCGCTGCCGCGCGGCGCCGACGTTTATTTCGACAATGTCGGCGGCGAACTTCTGATGACCGCCCTTCTCAATCTCGCCAATTACGGGCGCGTCGTGTTTTGCGGCCTCGCCTCGCAATATCACACTGACGAGCGCCCCGCCGGCCCCAATCCCGGGCTTTACATCGCTAAGCGCGCGCAGCTTTATGGACTTGTCGTCTATGATTTCGAGCATGAGCAGGTCGCCTTCACTCGGCTCGCCGGCGGCTGGATCCGCGAAGGCAGGCTGGCCGTGACAGAAGATCGCGTAGAGGGTCTCGAAAACGCGCCGGGGCTTTTTGAAAAGCTGATGCGGGGCGAGAATGTCGGCAAAGCGATCGTCCGTGTCGGCGACAAGGCTTGAGCAGGAAGAGAACGCCATGACGGAGGGGACGAGGCTCAGCGCCAGGAACCCGCGGACAGGCGAGGCCGATTTCGACTTCGTCAGCCCTTCACCCGCAGCGCTCGCCGCGACGGCCACGGCGTTGCGCGACGGACAGCGGCGCTGGCGCGCGATGACAGTCGAGCGCCGGTCTGAATTTCTCGGCCTTTGGCGCGACGAGGTCGCGCGCCGGCGTGAGCCGCTGTTCGAGGCGCTTTCAGCCGACACCGGTCGGCGCGCGATCGCGCGACAGGAGATCGACGCCTTTCTCCAGATGATCGACCGCTGGCGCAAGGAAGCGCCCGCACTGCTCGCGGCGAGCGAGGCGCCGTCGCGGGTCTTCCCGCACATCACGATCCGCGCAGAAGCAGAGCCCTATCCGCTGGTCGCCGCGATCAGCCCCTGGAACTTTCCGCTGCTGCTCGCCTTCATCGACGCCATTCCGGCGCTGCTCGCGGGCGCGGCGGTGTTCGTGAAGCCGAGCGAAGTGACGCCGCGTTTCGTCGGGCCGCTGAATGAGACGATCGCCGCCGTGCCCGAACTGTCGAGCGTCCTTGCCGTCGCGGCCGGCGACGGCGCGGCCGGCGCCGCGCTCATTTCCCTTGTCGACGCCGTCGCTTTCACTGGCAGCGTCGCCACTGGACGGAAAGTGGCGGAGGCTTGCGCGAAAGCCTTCATACCTGCTTTTCTTGAGCTCGGCGGCAAGGACCCCGCAATCGTGCTAGACGGCGCGGACGTCGAACGGGCCGCGACGGCGATCCTGCGCGCCTCGGTCGTCTCGACGGGCCAAGCCTGCCAGTCGATCGAACGGGTCTATGTCGCCAGAACAATCTTTGAGCCCTTTCTCGCCCGCCTTGTCGAGAAGGCGGTGGCGACACGGCTCGCCGTCGAGCCGGGCGGCGTGCTCGGCCCCCTCATCTTTGAGCGGCAGGCGCAGATCATCGCCGATCATCTGACCGAGGCCGTCGCCAAAGGAGCTGTTATTCATTGCGGCGGATCAATCGAGCGGCATGGCGGCGGCTACTGGATCGGGCCGACCGTCATCACAGACGTCACGCATGAAATGAAGGTGATGACCGAGGAAACTTTCGGGCCTGTCATTCCGGTCATGCCCTTTGAGACGGTCGAAGACGCGGTGCGTCTCGCCAATGACACGATCTACGGCCTTTCCGCCGCCGTCTTCGCCGGCAGTGAGAATGAGGCGCTCGCCGTCGCGCGACGCCTCGAAGCCGGCGGCGTCTCGATCAATGACGCAGGCCTGACAACGATGGTGTTCGAAGCGCAGAAAAGCGGCTTCAAACTGTCCGGCATTGGCCCCTCGCGCATGGGCGCGTCAGGCCTTACGCGCTTCCTGCGCCACAAGGCGATCTACATCAATCGCGGACCTGCGCTTCCCATCGTCGCTTTCGCGGAAACGGACTGAGCATCGCCTGATGGTCCTTCGCGCGATCGCCTGTTTGATCTTCATGTTCGTCGCCGCGCCGGCGACGGCGCAGCAGCCGCGCTTTCATGACGTTGACGGCGGCTGGCACGAGGCCTGGATCGGCGTGTCGGACCTCGCCCGAATGCGATCCTATTTCGAAGTTGTCGCCGGCTGGCGCGTCGTCGCAAAGGGTCGGATTGCGAATTCGACTCTGCGCTTCATCGCACCCGAAGCGACCGGCGGTCGCTTCCTCGTGATGGCGCCGCCGGATTACCCTCAGGGATGGGTGCGTCTGATCGCGATCGACGGCGGCTACCGGGCGATCATCCGGCGCCACGCGCAGGCCTGGGACACGGGCGCGATCTTCTCGCTGATGGTGCGCACCGCCGACCTTGAACGCAACCTTAAGGACGCCGAGCGGCTTGGCTGGACCGCCTATAACGTCCCCTATCATTTCGGTTTCGGCGATCTGAAGCTCGCCAACACCGTGATGCGCGGTCCCGACGGCGTCGCTGTCGCCGCCTATGAATGGATCGCGCCGAAGCGGGACGACGTTCGGGCCGGGGCTCTATCTAAAGCGTTCAATTCGATGCAGATTGTCGCCGATCTCGATCGCAGCGTCGCCTACTACGAAACGCTCGGCTTCCGGATCATTCAGCGCGGTCGCTTCGTCGATGCCGATGAAAAGGCGACCAATTTCGGCCTGCCGGTCAATTTAGCCACGACGATCTCACGCAATTACGCGATCATGATTCCGGAAAAGGGCGACGAGGAAGCAGGCCGCGTCGAGCTGATGCAGTTCGAGGGGCTGAGGGGTCGCGATCTTTCCGCGGAGGCGCGTCTCGACGGGCTTGGCATTGCGACGCTGCTGTTTCCGGTCAGCGACCTCGGCGCCATCGAACGCCGCCTTGAGAAAGCCGGCGCGAGAATCATCCGTTCCCGAACGATCATCGATCTTCGACCCTTCGGCCGCGCAGAGGCGACGACGGCGGCGGCGCCGGAAGGCGCTCTGCTGACCTTTTTCGAACCGCTTCCCCGTTGACGATCACTGCGGCGGCGGCAAGCCTTCGACTAGAAACACGTCGAACCGGCCCCAGTCGCCGTCGACCCGCGCCTTCTGAAGCTCCTTGTATTCCGGGCTGTTCCAGAAGGCGCGGCCCGCGGCCATTGAGGGCCACCGGCTGATGACGACGCTCTGGAATCCGGCCTCGCCTTCCAACGTTTCGAAATTGCGCCCGACGGCCAGATAGGCGCCGCCATATTTCGCGTAGACCGGCGGCAGCTTGGCGACATAGCCCGCGGCGAACGCCTCGCGGTCCTTCACATCGCCGAGAACAACGAGATAGGCCGGCTTTTCAGGCGCGGACGCCGCGGCCGCGGTCATCTTCTGCGCCGACGCCAGCGCGCACGCCCCGAGCGCCATGCCCGCCAGAAGCGCAATCGCCGTTTTCATCCCTTGCCTCCCTGAACGACGCCGTCCGACTTTGACGGAACGCCCAAAACGCGTCAAAAGATATATCATTAAAACGGATGTCTAGGGGCGCCGCCGATGACCCTTCGCTTCGAGCCGACCATGACCCGCTCTCCTAAGACGGCGCGCGAACTCTTTGAGGATGTGAAAGCGAACCCGGCGCGCGCGCGTTTCGGCTTCGGCGAGCGCTTAGCGATCGTCAATATCGACTTCCAGCAGGCCTATACCCGCCCCGACCTTTTCCCGAAAACCGCCTATGTCACCGACCCTGACCAGATCGCGTATGTGAATCGTATTTCGGCGTTGGCGCGTGCGAAGAGCATGCCTGTCATCTGGACACGCGTCGCCTACAAGCCGGACGCCGGCGATGCCGGCGTCTGGGGCACGCGGACCAACACGCCGGACAGCCTTCAGAACATTAAGTATGACTCGGATCGCCACAAGTTCGATCCGCGCTGCGAGATCGACGAGGCCGTGGACCTGCTTTACACGAAGCGGATGGCGAGCGCGTTCTTTGAAACGCCGCTGGCGAGCTATCTCGTCTGGAAAAAGGTCGACACGGTGGTTGTCACCGGCGGTTCGACTTCGGGCTGCGTGCGCGCGACCGCGGTCGATTCGCTGAGCCACGGCTACCGGACCATCGTTCCGGAGGAATGTGTCGCTGACAAACACGAGAGCTACCATTACGCCAATCTCACCGATCTTCAGCTAAAATATGCCGACGTCGTCGGCGTCGCCGAGGTCGTCGAATGGCTGCAACGGCGATGACGCAGGCTGACCCTAATCTCTACGACTACTGGCCCTATCGGGACCGGCCGCAGATCGTCTGGCCGGGGGGCAAGAAGCTCGCTTTCTGGATCGCGCCCAATATCGAGTTCTACGAGTTCGATCCGCCCGTGAACCCGTTGCGTCCTGGCTGGCCGAAGCCGACGCCCGATGTCGTCGGCTATTCTCAGCGCGACTGGGGCAATCGCGTCGGCCACTGGCGATTGATGGAGCTGTTGGACAAATACGGGCTGCGCGGATCGGTCTCGCTAAACGTCGCAATGTGCGACCATTGCCCCGAAATCATCGAGGCCTGCAACGCGCGGGGCTGGGAGTTCTTCTCCCACGGAATTTACAACACGCGTTATTCCTACGGCATGGATGAAGAGCAGGAGCGCGCCGTGCTTGAGGATTCTATTCGCACGGTTGAGCGCGCGACCGGACAGCGCATCCGCGGCTATCTCGCGCCTGCCCTCACCCATACCGAGCGCACCTTCGATCTGATTGCTGAGCAGGACTTCTGGTACACTTGCGACCTTTTCCAGGACGACCAGCCGCAGCCGATTAAGACGAAAACCGGGCGCCTTGTCTCGATGCCCTATTCCCTCGAAGTCAACGATGTCATCACTTATGGCGCGCTCGCCATGAGCCCTTGGCGCTACGCCGACGTGCTGAAGAGACATTTCGACCAGCTTCTCGAAGAAGGCGGCCGCACGGGCACGGTGATGTGCATCCCATTGCACGCCTATCTCGTCAGCCAACCGCATCGCCTCCGGCCTTTTGAAGAGGCGCTTAAACATATCACATCGCTGAAGGATGATGTCTGGTTCGCGACCGCTGCAGAGATCGCCGGTTTCTTTCGCGATAATTGCTGGGACCAGACGGCCGCTGACATCGCGCGGCGCGGGCTACAGCGTCCCAAAACCGGCTTAAGCGCGGAGGCGTCGTGATGCCCCTGCCCGCCGAGTATCTTCGCTATGAAAAGCGACGTCACGGGCAAGATCATGCACTTTATCCGTGGCGGCTCGCGAAAGACCGTCTGAAAGGCGCGCTCCCCGACGGTGCGAAGCTCGGCGTCGCGATGGTCGTGCCTCTCGAATACTTCATGCTCAATCCGAGCGGCAAACCCTTCAAGCATCCCGGAGCGATGCAGACGCCCTATCCCGATCTGCGTCATTATACGACGCGCGACTATGGCAATCGCGTCGGCGCCTTCCGCCTGCTCGACGCCTTCGCCGCCGCCGGCATCAAGGCGACTTTTGCGGTCAACGCCGTGCTTCTCGATCGCGTCAAGCCGCTGATCGACGCGATCAGGCTGGAAGGCCATGAAATCGCCGCACATGGCTGGGACACGGATTCCATTCATTGGGGCGGGATCGATCCGGCGACGGAAGAAATGTTCGTTCGACGCACGCGTGAGGCCTTCGACAAGGCTGGGCTCTCCCCGCGCGTTTGGATGAGCCCGGCGCGCCAGCAGAGCTTTAGGACGCTCGAGCTGATCGCAGCGGCGGGCTTCGACCTTTGCCTCGATTGGGAGGTCGACACGGTTCCGGTGACGGCGAAAACGCCGCAAGGCGGCGTTACGCTATTCCCGCTTCTCAACGAACTTGACGATCGCAATATCTTGACGGTGAAGAACCATTCGGAAGACGACTGGCGCGACCAGATCCTTGAAGCCGCGGCGATGACGGCTTCGGAATTCGACCGCCACGGCGCGCAGATTTTTGCGATCACGCTGACGCCCTACATCGCCGGCCTTCCCTTCCGCATCGCCGCCTTGCGCGAGATTCTGGGCGGCCTCAGAAAGATCGCCGCCGTGGCGCCTGTCAGCGCAATCGCTGACGGCTTTTCGGCATGAACTGACGTCTCTATCTCGCGACTTCCTTCGCCGGAGCTTTCATGGCCCTCACCTCCGTCGCCTCAGGCCCCGACCGCTACGCCGCCCTCGCCTTGCAGGTCCTCTGCGATGCGGTCAATCAGGACAAGTCGGCGCGCGCGGCGTATCAGCGCATGAAACGCGCGATCGAACGCGTCGGCGCGAACATCCTCGCCGCAAAGGGATTCCTCAAAGGCTTCAACGGCTATGACCTGAAGCTTGTCGTGCTGCCCGAATACTGGATGACGGGATTTCCGCTCGGCGAGACGCGGGAGGAATGGCGCGCCAAGGCCGTCATCGACCAGACCGGCGATTTCGCAACGGCGATCGCCGGCATGGCGAAGAAAGCGGACGTTTATCTGTGTTCCAATCATTACGAGAGCGACCCCGCCTTTCCCGATCTCTATTTCCAGGCGAATGTCATTTACGCCCCGTCCGGCCAGACCGTGTTGCGCTATCGGCGGATGATTTCGCTTTATTCGCCGAGCCCCTATGACGTCTGGGACAGGTTTCTCGAAGTCTATGGCGAGGAGGCGATCTTTCCTGTCGCCAATACCGAGATCGGCGTTCTCGGAACGATCGCAAGCGAAGAAATTCTTTATCCGGAAATCGCCCGCATGGTCGCACTGAAGGGCGCGGAAGTACTGCTCCACCCGACTTCGGAAGTTGGCGCGCCGGGCCTCACGCCGAAGGATGTCTCAAAGCGCGCCCGCGCACTTGAAAACATCGCCTATGTCGTTTCGGCGAATTCTGGCGGGCTCGCGGGAACCTTGGTGCCGGCGCAGTCCACCGATCTCATGTCGAAAATCGTCGACTACAAGGGTCATGTTCTCGCCGAGGCCGGCGCTGGTGAGACGATGAACGCCAACGCGGTCCTGGACATCGGCGCGTTGCGCGAGGCGCGCGGCAAGACCGGCATGTCGAATTTCCTCTCGCGCCTGCCGCTGGCCGCCTTCCGCAAGGGCTATGAGGCCGAGCGCGCGCCGCCGAACCGAACGCCGGACGGCGGCATGATCGACCGCACTGAAGCGATCCGCCAGCAGCAGAACGTGATTGAGAGGGTGATGCGCGCGCGCTCGGAGTAGGCGGTCAGGCTTTCGCGAAACGGCGTCTCAGCAGTTCAATTAGCCCACCAGCGTCGATAATGGCGAGGAGGTCCCCAGGCAGGGTTTTCACCTGATGCGTTTCGCCGCGTGTCGCGTTGACGAGACGGCCGGAAGCAAGATCGAGATCGAGCTCATCGCCCGCGGCGATCTTTCCGCGTCCGTCAAAGACTAGCGCCGGCAAGCCGAGATTGATCGCGTTTCGGAAGAAGATCCGCGCGAAGGAAGGAGCGAGCACAGCCTTCACCCCTAGAACTTTCAGCGAAACCGCCGCCTGCTCACGGCTGGAGCCGAGGCCGAAATTTCGCCCCGCGACCACGAAATCGCCAGGCCGGACGGTCTTCGCGAAATCGGGATCGACCGCGGCGAGGCAATGATTCGCAAGCTCCTCCGGCGCCAGTTTCATCAAATTGCCGGGCGCCAGGACATCGGTGTCGATATCGTCGCCGAAAATGAAGGCGCGCCCCATCACAGCATCTCCCGCGGATCGACGATTGCGCCAGCTACCGCGGCGGCGGCGACCGAAAAAGGCGAGCCGAGATAGACGAAGGCGCCCGCATGTCCCATGCGGCCCTTGAAATTGCGGTTGGTCGTCGAAATGCATGTCTCGCCCTCGGCGAGAAGGCCATGCCCCATGCCGGCGCAGGCGCCGCATCCGTGCGGCAGCAAAATCGCGCCTGCTTCGGTGAGAGTCGCGAGCACGCCCGATTTCGCCGCGAGCTCCGTCGTCTTCGCGGTTGCCGGCGCGACGAGGAGCCGCACGCCCGGCCCGACCTTGCGGCCCTTCAACACGCGCGCCGCCATTTCAAGATCATCAAGCTTCGCGCCGACGCAGGCGCCGATATAGGCTTGGTCGATGCGGATCGACGCGAACGCCTCGACCGGGGCGGACTCGCCGGGGCTGTGCGGCGCAGCGATCTGCGGCGCAAGCGCGCCGGCGTCAAAGGTGCGAACGCCGGTAAAGACCGCGTCATCGTCGTTCCGCCAGACCGACAGGACATCTTCTCCGACAGCGCCGCCATGCGTCCTGATGTGGTCAAGCGTCTTGCGATCCGGTGCGATAATCGCGGTGTCCGCGCCAAGCTCGGCCGCCATGTTGCAGAGGGTCATGCGCTCGGCGATCGACAAGGCGTCGATCATCGGACCGGCGTAGTCGATGACGAGCCCATGATTTTCCATGCCGATCTCGCGGCAGAGAAACAGCATCATGTCCTTAGCGCTGACGCCATCGCCTAGCGCGCCCGACCATTCAATCCGCATCACGCCCGGCGTTTCGAGCCAGGTCTCACCCGTCGCGACGATCGCCGTCATGTCGGTCGCGCCGAAGCCCTGAATTAAGCAGCCGAAGGCGCCGCCGTTCGGCGAATGGCTGTCGCCGCCGGCCACCAGCATGCCAGGCGTCAGGAGGCCGTTCTCCGGCATCACCACATGACTGATGCCGCGCATGTCGAAAAACCGGCGCACGCCGTAATCGCGGGCGAAGTCTCGCGTTTCTTTCAGTATCGCCGCGCTCGCCGCATCGACGGCGGGGACGTAATGGTCCGACACGATGACCACCTTGTCCGGATCCCATAGCCGGGCGCCGAGCGCCTCGAGGCGCGGGCGCCAGCGGCGGGGGCCGCTCGAGTCATGCGCCATCGCAAGATCGACGCGCACGGTGACAAGCTCGCCGGGGGCGACCCGCGGGAGGCCCGCAGCGCGCGCAATGATCTTTTCAACCAGTGTCTGACCGCGGTTTTCACTCGGCATGATGGCAGGAACGAGCCCCTTCTCGTCGACACCCGAAATAATATATCTTTCCATTTTCCGCCGAAAGCGTCCACGTTCACCGGCGGCTGAAAGGGCGGGCGATCGCGCCGGCCGGCGAGCGAAATGTGATGGCGGCCAGAAAGTCGAAGTCTGTTGCAAAGGCGGCCTCGCCGCTCAGCGCGGCGAAGATCGTCCCCTCGGATTCGGCCCCACTTTACGGCCAGATCCGCAGCGCGATCCATTCCATGATCACGCGCGGCGACTATCCGCACGGCGCTACGCTTCCTGGCGAGAAGGAGCTGTCGGAGCATTTCAACGTCTCGCGCATCACCGTGAAACGCGCGATGAACGATCTCGCTCTCGCAGGCCTTGTTCGGCGTATGCGCGGGCGCGGCACCATCGTCACCTATGGCGCGGCACATCCCGTCGTGCGCGGCAGCTTTTCGACGCTGATCGACAGCCTGAAGACGATGGGCCTCGAAACCGAAGTCGTTCTGCTCTCCGTCGAAGACACGCCCGCCGACGCCGCTATCGCCGATCTTCTCGGCGTGCGCAAAGGGGTCAAGGTGCAGCGCGCGGTTCGGCTGCGCCGGCTGGAAGGTCGGCCTTTCTCCTACCTCGTCACCTATGTGCCGCTCGACATCGCCCGTAATTATTCACGCGAGGACCTTGCGAAGACGCCGCTCCTGACGCTGCTTGAACGGGCCGGCGCTCGTGCGATTGAGGCGGAGCAAACCCTGACCGCGATCGCCGCGCCGCCTGATATCGCCAATCACCTGCAGATGACGCCGGGCGCGCCGCTCCTCCACATCACGCGCGTAATGCGCGACGAGGCGGACCGCGCGGTGCAGGTGATCGAGGCGAATTACCGGCCCGATCTTTTCCAGTATCACATGCGGCTGTCGCGCCGGCGCGCCGGCAGCGAAGACGTCTGGAGCGACGCAAGTTAAATGACGCCCACACTTTTTTACCGGACGAATGGCGATATCGGCGAGATCGTTCTCAATCAGCCGGTCAAGCGCAATGCTATCAGCGCCGCGATGTGGGCGGGACTTCAGGAAGCGGCGACAGCCGCGGGCGCCGATGCGAACGCCTCTGTGATTGTCATTCGCGGCGAGGGCGGTCATTTCGCAGCCGGGGCCGACATCGACGAGTTTGAGAAGGTCTATGCCACGACGGAGAGCGCACGCGCCTATACGCGCGTGATGCTCGACGCGCTGGCGGCGGTTGAAGCGTTGCCGAAGCCGACGCTCGCCGCCATTCGCGGCGCCTGCATCGGCGGGGGCTGCTCCATCGCGCTCGCCTGTGACTTTCGCTTCGCCGCCGAAACAGCGAAGATCGGCGTGACGCCAGGCAAGCTCGGGCTCGTCTATTCGGTCGCCGATACGCGCCGGCTCGTTGCAGCCGTGGGCGAGAGTCACGCGAAAGATCTTCTGCTGACCGGCCGTCTCGTCGACGCAGGAGAAGCAAAGGCGATGGGCTTTGCGAACCGCGTCCTGCCGGATAATGCTCTCGACGCGGAAGTCGCCGCCTTCTGCCGCGATCTCGCCGGCGTATCACGCTGGTCGACGCGCGCGACGAAGGAGATGCTTCGTCTTCTCAAGACTGGCGCCGCCGACGACGACGCGGAGGCCGCAGCGTTGCTCGTCAGCGCCTTCACGCACGCGGATTTCGGCGAAGGTTATCGCGCCTTTCTCGAAAAGAGAAAACCAAGTTTTCCGACGCGTTAAGCAGTAAGAAGCGGCGACAGCGGCGCCGGTCCACGCCGCCGCTCAAAATCAGCCGCGGCCGCCAGCACGAGCGCATCGCTTCCCGGGCGGCCGACGAATTGTATCGACGCCGGCGGCGCGCCGTCGATCGCGGCGGGAACAGCCGTCGCGGGACAGCCTGCGAAATTCGCGAGCGCGGTGAAATCCGCCTGATTGGCGGGAACCGGATCATTGAAGGAGAACGGGCCTTGCGGCGCGGTCGGCATGATGATGACGTCGACGCCGTCGAAGAGCCCTTGAAACACAGCGCCGGCGGCGCGGATCGCCTTGTAAGCCGCGGCCACGCGCTCCGGCGGCTGCGCGGCGCCCCATTCGAGCATCCCGCGAAACTCGTCGGAGAACCCTTTTGGATTTGCGGCGAGCGCGTCCGTGTGAATCGCCGCGCCTTCGACTTCGCTGATGAGAAGCCCGCGCCGGCGTAACGCGCCGAAATCGAAGCCCGAAAGATCGGCGACGCTTGCAGCGCCCATCGTGCGAAGAATCGCGACGGCGCTTTCAAAAGCAGCCGCGACCGGCGCCGCGACCTCGGCAGCGCCGCCCCATGTCGCGACGCCGACGCGAAGCGCGCCGGGCGGCGCCACGGCCGGCGTTCCCGCAAGCGCCGCCATGACGAGCTGCAAATCTTCCGCGCTCAGGGCATGCGGACCGACATGGTCGAGCGTCGGCGACAAGTCGATGATGCCTTCGCGGTTCACCGCGCCTCGACTCGGCTTGTGCCCCGCGATCCCGCAATAGGCGGAGGGAATCCGGATGCTGCCCATCGTGTCCGTGCCGAGCGTGAACGCACATAGCCCCGCTGCAACCACCGCCGCCGAGCCGCCAGACGACCCGCCCGGCGTCAGCGAGGGGTTCCAGGGATTGCGGCAACGACCGAAGGCACGATTATCGTTCGTGGCGCCAAGCGCGCCTTCATGCATGTTGAGTACGCCGATCGGGATGGCGCCCGCCCGTCGCAATGCGCTGACGCTTTCAGCATCGCGCTCGGCGATCCGATCTCGATAGGCGTCGATGCCGGCGTGCCAGGGCATGCTGCGAAGGGCGATATTAGCTTTCACGCCGAAGGGAACGCCGTCGATCGGGGACAACGGCGCGCCTTTCCGCCATCGTTCGGCGGCGTCCTGCGCCTCGCTCCGCGCCTCATCGAGGCGCAAAGCGAGAAAAGCGTTTATGGAGGAATTGAACCGCTCGATCCGCGATTGAAAGACGTGAAGCGCGTCGACCGGCGTCAGCGCCCCCGTGCTGAAGGCGTCAGCAAGCCCCGATACGCCGCGGCGCAGGTTCGATGACGTGCGCGCCGTCACTTGAAGCGCTCGTCGATCAGGCGGATCGGCTTCTGACGAACCTCGGTCTGCGTCAATGGCGCGAGCGCCCCGATCGCGGCGAGTTCGATAACCGGTGCGATGCCGATACGCCGCTTCAGAATGTCCCGAAACGTCGCCGCGATCTCGGCCGACCGCTCGCGCGCCTCGGCCATGACGATGAAATGTTCGGTCCCTGTTTCATCGCGTGTCGCCTTGCAGATGAACTCGCCCGCGAAGGCCGGATGCTCTTCGAGAATTGGTCCGAGCGCCTGCGGAAAGATATTGATCCCCTTCACCTTCACCATGTTGTCGGAGCGGCCGAGAAAGCCTTCGATTCGCCGGAAGCGCGCGCCGATCGCGGACTCGCCCGTCTTCACCCGCGTCACGTCATGGGTGTTGAAACGGATGATCGGATAAATATCGTCTTTATAAAGACAGGTGACGACCATGTCACCCTCGGCGCCGTCATCGACCGGCGCCCCGCTTTCGATGCCGCAAATCTCCAGATATTGCGCGTCCTCCATGACATAGAGGCCGTCGCGGTCGGGGCCTTCGCCGGCGATCGCGCCGGTGTCGCCGACGCCGTACCAGTCAAAGCACGCCGCGCCGCCCCACGCCTTCGACAGCGTCTCCTTGTCCTCGCGGCCGAGATGGCCGGAGATCATCCGGATACGGATATCTCGTCCCGGCTCAATCCCCATTTCTTGCGCCGTAGCGGCGAGCTTCTTGATATAATCAGCGAAGCCCACAATCA
This sequence comes from Parvularculaceae bacterium, assembly GCA_046296195.1. Taxonomy (GTDB): domain Bacteria; phylum Pseudomonadota; class Alphaproteobacteria; order Caulobacterales; family Parvularculaceae; genus Amphiplicatus. The sequence continues at coordinate 91,461 of JBKBLR010000005.1, forward strand.
CGCTGGCGCGGAAGTCGCGCATCAGTTCGACCTGACGCGCCGATCGGGTCTCGACGCCCGTTCCCGCCGACATGAAGAGCGCACTTGTCCAGTGGGTCACTGCCTCTCGGACGTAGTGGCCGCCGTTGATCATGCCATGTCCATAGACGGAATGAACGATGTCGTCACGACGCAGACCCTGAAAGCGATAAAGACGCCCGAGGAGAAGATTCTGGGTCTCGCGGCTTTTCGGCCCGAACAACAGGGCCTGCGGCGTTCCCGTGGTGCCCGAGGTGGTGTGAAAGATCACCGGCGGGCGCTCGCCCGGCGGATAGCTGTCAAAGCCGCTGAAATCGCCGAAAGGCGGCGCCAGCGCGATCGAGTCCATGATCGTCTGCTTGTCGAAAACCGGCAGGCGCGGCAGGTCTTCGAGCGAACGGATGTCGCCCCGCTCGATCCCGGCCCGACCCCACAGGCGCTGATAGAATGGCGTCATCCAGGCGCGGGCAACGCAGCGCAGGAACAAAGCGCTCTGTCGTGCGCGCAATTCGTCACGCGAAATCGTCGTCACGAACTTAACGAAAGCGTCGCCGACCGGATGATCGCGCTCCATCGCCGCCCAGTCGACGCTGTTGAAATAGGTGCAGTGCTGGTCGCTCATGTGCGTCCCCTTCCCTTTCAATAACCGGAAACGAGACGGGCGAGAACGCCGGCGTCCATCTCTTCTTCAAGCCGGTCAACATGCCCGATCAAAGCGTCGGCGAGGTCGTCGCGTGGCGCCCCCATGCCGAATGCAAGGCACCGGCGGAACTTCTGAAGATGCGCCTCGCGCGATAGCGGCGCCGCCGGCGATCCGTCGAGACGGTCGATAGTGACCGAGACGGTTTCCCCCGTGGTCAGTCGCGCTTCGGCCCGCTGCGGCGTGAAGGCGGCGGGATCGGTCGTTCCATCGTTGATGACGGCGATCTTCGCCGCCAGCCTCGCGACATCCAGATCAGCGAGCGCCGCGTCGGTGAAATCGTCGAGGCCGACATCGCCGCGCAGAAGCGCGACGGCGCCCGTATATTGAAAGCAGAGCCGGGCATAGTTGACATTCATACCGGCGAGATAAGGCCGTCCGACCAGCCGTTTGATGAGCGGCGGCGCCGTCAATGTCAGCTCCTCGAGCCGGTCCGCCGTCACGCCGCGCGCGCAAAGCGCTTGCATCGCCCGGACGCCGCCATGCGCGGCCCGCCCGATCGGCCAGGGCTTGTGCGAGACCTCCGCAATGCGCCAGCGCTTACCAAGGCTTTCCAGCACAGGGGCGAGATCGTAATCGCCTTCGAACAGGGTGAGAAACCCGAACGGCCCCTCGAACACGTCATGCGGACCTGAAAGACCGGCTTCGGCGAGATCGCACGCCATGACTGCGGCCCGCGCCGCGTTGCCGATCTGCGCCGGCAGCGTCGGCTTGCCTTCGACATGAGCCTGCATGGTGCCGGAGCAATGCGCGAGCGCGATCCCGAGCGCGTCAAGGCCTTGCGCGACCGAAAATCGACGCAAGCGCGCGATCCCGAGCGTCGCGCCGAACAGGCCCGCATTCGCCGGGCGGAAGAACTTGATAGGCGCTTTCGCAGCGACGCCGAGCCCCGCAGAAACATCGACCGCGACGCAAGTCGCCGCGATCAGTTCAGCCCCGCCAATATGACGCCCGCGCTCGCATTCCGCGAGCAGCGCTGCGAGAATCGTCGCCAGCGGATGCACCACGGCCGGCTCGTGCACGCAGTCGAACTCCTGGCAGTGTATCTGGAAACCGTTGACGAACGCAGCCGACGGCGCCGGCAGCCGGGTCCGCCGCGCAAAAACGTGGGCGCCGCCTGAAACGCCGACGGAGCCCCAAAGCCGCGCCGCGCGCAAGACCTCCTCGGCGGCGCGCACGCGCGCGCCAGCGACCCCGACGCCGATCGTGTCGAGAATGAACGTCTTCGCCGCGGCGACGGCAGCCGCGGGCATATCGTCAAAAGGCGTTTGCAGCGCATGATGCGCGAAAATCTCTGCGGATCTCATCGGTCAAGCACCGCACGCAGCAGGCCGAGATATTCGCTGAGGTCGCCGCCTTCGCCAAGCGCCAGCGCCGCGGCGCTGAGCGCCCCGGCTTCGGCGCCGGACAAGCCGCCCGCCTTCATCAACCGTCGCGTCTTATCGATGATGAGCGATAGCGGCGCAGGGTTTTCAGGATCGCCGAGCGCGTCGGCGACCATCGCCGAGCGCCGGGTCCCGTCATTCAGCGTGACATGGACTTCAGCGCCGAAGCGCGCCGGATAGCGGGCCGTAAACACCGCCGTCTCGGCCGGAAAGACACGATGGCGTAACGCGGCGATACGCGAATCATCCCGAAAACGCTGTTCGAAATGGTCGAGTCCCGGCTCGCCCTCCAGAAGCGCGACCGCCGCCGCATGCTGAAGGGAGAATTTCGCTTCGAGGGTCGTCGTCGGCGCCGGCCGGTCGCAGAAGACAAGCGCATCGCGGTAAGTCTCAATCTCGACTCGGTCGATTTCCGACGGCGCGACGCCTTCGCCCCGCAAGGCAAGGGCCGCATCGATGACCGCGTGGGCGTGGCGGCAGGCCGGCCACGGCTTGAAGCTCACCTCTTCGATCGCCCAGCCTTCGCCGCCGCCGATCACCTCCCGAGCGTCGGCGCCGGGGCATGTCGCGGCGAAAAAGCCCTGTTCGCCCTCGAAAATCGTTCGAATACCGATCAAACCGGCGCCGGTCAGCCGTGCGGCGCGCACGCCCGCTTCCGCCGCGCGCGCCGTGTGAAGCTGCTTGACGTGGCTCAGGGGTTCGTGGCGCACCTGCCAGAAGCCCGAGGCTTGCGCCGCGCCGAAGCTCAAGGTGTTCGCCGTCGCGACGCGATCAAAACCGGAAAGGCTCGCCGCCGCGGCGGCGGCGCCGAACGGGCCGCAGGTCGCGGTGTTGTGCCAGAAGCGATAATGGCCGGGCCCGACCGCGCGACCGAGCCGGATCATCGCCTCATAGCCGCGCACGATCGCGCCAAGAAACTCGTCCGCCCCCGCCGTTTCCGCAGCGGCGGCTATCGCCGCAGGAATGACGACAGGCCCGGGATGGAGAAGCGCGCGCTTGTCGACGTCATCCATCTCTAGAATGTTGCCAAGCGCACCAAGAAAAAAAGCTTCGCCTTCCGGCGTCCTCGCGCGCGCCGCGCGCATCGCCGCGCCCGCGGCCTCGCGCCCGCCCGCAAGGGCGCACCCGGTCCAGTCGAGCACATGAAGCGCCGCGCGCGACCGCGTCGCCGCATTCACCGGCCGGGCGAGCCGCGCCGCCAGACTTTCGACGATCGTCGGGCCTTCAGGACTTTGTCCGGACATTTGGTTCGTGTAGCATGGAGGCCTGTCGAAGCAAACAGGGTGACGCCGCCACATGGCCGCCGATAAAAGCGCGATCGACGCCATCCATGCGATGAGGGAGCGCCTTGCGCCAGCACCGCGGCTATACGTCCCGGGCTGTTCAGGAGAACCGCTCCTTCTCGCCGATGCGCTCAAAGCGGACCCGACGCTGGCGACGGATGCAACTTTTCTCGGCGTCTATATTCCAGGCATAAACCGGACCGACTATGCGGGGTTTCACAAGACTGCCCGCAGCGACCTCATCTTCCTTGCGCCCGACTTCCGCGAGAGCCTCGAGGCTCGAAGGGCGGTCTTCCGGCCCCTCACCTACAACCAGGCATGGCGATGGCTCGGCGAGACGCGGATCGACGCCGCCTTCGTGCAGACGAGCGCGCTTGACGCCGAAGGCCTCGTCTCCCTCGGTGTGAGCGCGGATTTTTCGCCGGCCGTGCTGGCGCGGCGCGACGTCGTCAAGATCGCTCATGTCAATCCGCTGATGCCGGCGCCGATCTCCGGCCCGCGTTACCCGCTCGCGCTGTTCGACGCGGTCTTACGCGCCGAACGCCCGATCCTCATCTACGACCCGCCTCCGCCTCCGCCGATCTTTGCAGCGATCGCCCGCCATGTGGCAAGCCTCATCCGCGACGGGGACACGCTGCAATTCGGGCTTGGCAATATTCAACTCGCTATGCCGGCCGAACTGACCCGAAAAAAGCGGCTGCGCATTCATTCGGGAATGGTGAGCGATCCCGTTCTCGCGGCCCTCGATGCCGGCGTGATCGCGGACGATCCGGGCGCGATCACGACCGGCGTCGCGCTTGGAACCGGCCGCCTCTATACGCGCGCCGCCCAGGACGGCCGGTTTCTCTTTGAACCGGTCGGCGTCACGCACGACATCCGCACGCTGGCCGCGCTCGACAATTTCGTCGCCATCAATTCCGCGATCGAGGTCGACCTCTTCGGTCAGGCGAACGCCGAATTCCAGGACGGCAAGCAGGTTTCAGGCGGCGGCGGCCTTGTCGATTTCCTACGCGGCGCGGCCGCTTCGAAAGGCGGGCGGCCGGTCATCGCGCTGGCGTCTGCGGCGAGGGGCGGAACGGTCAGCCGGATCGTGCCTAGGCTCGACGCCCCGGCCGTGACGGTCGCACGCGCCGATATGGGCTTTGTCATCACAGAATATGGCATCGCAGACCTCCGCGGCGCAGATGTCGAGGAGCGGGCCCGTGCGTTGATCGCCGTCGCGCATCCGGACCATCGTGACAACCTTGCGCGCGCATGGTCGAAGATGTCCGGAGCGCTGTGAATTATGCCGAGAACGCCCCGCTACCTCGAACTCGCCTGGACGCTCCGCCGCGGCATCGTCGCCGGACGGGCGCCGGTGGGCGCGCAATTGCCGACCGAGCACGAGCTTTGCGCCGCGCATGACGTGTCTCGGCATACGGCACGCGCCGCGCTTAAGGTCCTCGAAGATGAAGGACTTATCGAACGTCGGCCTGGTCTTGGTACTCAGGTGATTTCAGCCGTCTCACCGCCTACTTTCGCCCAACCGCTCGGCGGACTCGACGACCTTCTGCAGTATGCGCACGAAACCAGACTTGAGATCGTCGCGCACGAGGCGGTCGCGCTATCGGCGGCAGACGCGGCCCGCCTTGGGGCGACGCGGGGCTCGCGCTGGCTTCGCCTAGACGGCGTCCGCCGCGCCAGCCTGGAGCCGGTCGCAGCGACGACGATCTATGTCGCCGAAGCGATAGGCGCGAAGCCCGCCGATTTCCGGCGCGGCGGCCGCGCCGTGACGGAGACGATAGAGGAGAAATATGGCGTCACGACCGCGCTGATCCGGCAGCGCATCGTGGCCGAGGGCCTGTCGAAGGAAGACGCGGCGCGTTTTCGACGGCCGGCGGGGTCGCCGGGCCTCAGGACCCTGCGCCGCTATTACGACGCGGCAGAGGCGCTGTTCGTGATTTCGGATTCGCGTCATCCGGGCGAAGGATTCGCTTATGAGATGACCTACCGGCGCTCTAAGGCTAGATGACGCCACGCGTGCGTAGGGAGTCGATTTCCGGCTCTGTATAGCCGAGACCAGCGAGAATGCTGTCTGCGTCCCCGCCCTTGGTCGGGACGCGTGGATCAATGCTCGCCGGCTCGTCAGCAAACTTGATCGGAGTTCCGACGATTTCGTTACCCTCTGAGTCAAACTGCAACATGCCACGTTCAGCTGTGTTGGGGTCGTCGAACGCCTCCTGCAGGGTGTTGACCGGCGCATAAGCAACGTCCTTGTCAGCAAGCCAGCTCAACCACTCGGAGCGCGGACGGCTCCGGAAGGTCTCACGCAGAAACCCGCGCAATGCAACTTGGCCGGCGCCCGGCGGCAGGGCGGCGAGCGGCGCGAGATCAAGCCTTCCGAGCGAACCAAGAAGTTCCTTAGCGAATTTAAGCTCGGCGCCGCCGAGCGCGATCCACGCCCCGTCCGCGCAGTCATAGAGATTATAGAACGCGTTGCCGCCCCAGGAGCGCTCCTCCTTCGGAACATGCGGCAAGCCGGTGGCGAAGATACGGCCCGTGATATTCGGCGTCCAAGCGAGAACGCTGTCGAGCATGGCGATATCGAGATAGTCGCCCTTGCCCGTTTCGCGCGCGCGCAAGAGCGCCATCAGCACGCCGGAAAGCGCGGTGAGCGAGGCGAGCGCGTCGGCGACCGGCATGTGCGGCATCGCCGGCCTGCCGTCCTGGCCTTCATTGAGCGCGACGACGCCGGCGAGCGCTTGCACCGCGAGGTCGTGTGCGGGCCGCGCGACATAGCGCCCGGTCTGGCCGAAGGCCGAGATCGAACAATAGACGATTGCCGGATTGACCGCGCGCGCCGCGTCATAATCAACGCCGAGGCGTTTAACGACGCCCGGCCGAAACGCCTCGACGACGACGTGCGCGTTCTTCACGAGGCGGAGAAAAATTTCGCGTCCTTCGTCGGTCTTGAGATCGAGCTGAAGGCTTTTCTTGCCGCGATGGGTGTTGCGGAACCAGACGCTCTCGCCGTTCTTGCGATAGCCGATCTCGCGCGTCGGCTCGCCCTCGCCCCTGGGCTCAATCTTGACGATCTCGGCGCCGTGATCGGCCATCATCAGGGTCAGCATCGGGCCCGGCAGGAACAGCGACAGGTCGACGACACGGACGCCTTCAAGCTTCATGACCGCAGCCCGAGGATCGTATCATTGTTCTCGCCGAGCGCGGGCGCGCGAGTCGCCTTGCTGCGTTCGCCGTTCACCTTGATCGGCGCGGCGAACATATGGAGCGCGCCGCCCGGCGCCGCGGGATGCGCGATGCTGTCGCGCATGCCGACACGGACGAGATAAGGATTCTCAATCGCCTGTTTCAGGTCGTAAACCGGCGCGAAAGGGACCTTGCCGCCGAGCATGGCCATCCATTCGGCGCCCGTGCGCGTGCTCGTCACGGCGTCAACCGCTTCGGTCAACGCATCGAGATTGGCGCGCCGGGCGGGGATCGTCGCGAAGCGCGGATCGGCGATGAGATGCGCCGCGCCGGCGAGCGCGCAGAACGCCTCCCAGAATTTCGGCGTCTGGCACATCAAAAGGCCCCAGCCGTCTTTCGTCCTGACGACCTGCGACGGCGCGATCGATGGATGCGCCCCGCGCGGCAGGCGCGCCGTGACGGGCCCGCCGTTCATCGCCCAGACGCCCGGATAGGTAAGCTGGTGCGCGGCGACGTCGAACAGGGAGACATCGACGTCACAGCCCTCGCCTGTCCGCCGCGCACGCAAAATCGCTGCGACGCAGCCGAGCGCCATTTGGGCCCCGGTCATGAAGTCGATGATGGAAAGGCCGAAGCGCGTCGGCGGCGCGTCCGGCTCGCCCGTCAGCATCATGAAACCGGCTTCGGCCTGCATCAGATAGTCATAGCCAGGCCAGTCCGCGCGTTCGTTATCCCGTCCGTAGGCGGACAGGTGCGCGCAAACGATCGACGGCTTGATCGTCCTGAGGTCGCCGAAGGTGATCTTCAGCTTGCCCGGCTGGTCGCCTCGGAGATTGTTGACGACGGCGTCGGCGGTCCGGACGAGATCCTCGAACGTCGCGCGGCCTTCCGCCGTCTTGATCTCCAGAGCGACCGATTTCTTGGATCGCGAAAAGGTCTGGAAGAACTGGCTGTCGCCTTCGCCGAGAAGGCAGGGACCGACGCTGCGCGACACGTCGCCGCCCATCGATGGCGATTCGATCTTGATGACGTCGGCGCCAAGCTCGGCAAGCAGCATCGAACCATATGGCCCCGCGCCATATTGTTCGACGGCGAGAATGCGGACGCCTTCAAGGAGCGGAATCACGCGGGAATCCGCTTCACGAGCTGTTTGGCGATGATGATGCGCTGCATCTCGTTCGTGCCCTCGCCGATGCACATCAATGGCGCATCGCGGTAAAGCCGCTCGATCACATATTCCTTGGAATATCCGTAGCCGCCGTGAATGCGCATCGCCTCGGTCGCAACCTCGACGGCGGTTTCCGACGCGAAGTATTTCGCCATACCGGCCTCCATGTCGACGCGCTGGCCGGTGTCGTACATGCGCGCAGCGTCTTCGACGAGGAGTTCCGCGGCGCGTGTCTTGGCCGCCATCTCACCGAGCTTGAGCTGGATCGCCTGGTGTTCCGCGATCGGCTTGCCCATCGTCTTGCGCATCTGGGCGTAGCGCACGCTTTCCTCTAGCGCGCGCTGCGCGATGCCGACGGAGCGCGCCGCGATGTTGATGCGGCCGATCTCGAGCCCGCCGGTCGCCATGAAAAAGCCCTCGCCCTCCTTGCCGCCGACAAGGCTTAACTCAGCGTCGCATTCATAGTCCTCGAAAATGAACTCGCCGGAATCGATGCCCTTATAGCCGAGCTTTTCAAGCTTCTTGCCGTTGCGCACGCCCTTCTTCAGCGCGCCCGTTTCGGGATCAATCTTGGTGATGATGAGGATCGACATGCCCTTATAGCGCGGCTCGGCCGAAGGGTCCGTCTTCACGAGCAGCGCGTTCGCCTGGCCTTCGATCGCGTTCGATATCCAAGTCTTCGTTCCGTTGACGACGTAGTTGAGGCCGACGCGCTTCGCGACCGTGCGGATCGCCTGAAGGTCGGTGCCGGCGTCGGGTTCGGTGAGGCCGAGGCCGCCGCGCAGCTCGCCGGTCGCGAATTTCGGCAACCAGTATTCCTTCTGACGTTCCGTGCCGAATTTCTGGACGATCTGCGCCATCATTAGATGCGAATTGAAGATGCCGGTCAGCGACATCCATTCCTTGGCGATACGAGTCACGATCCGCGCATAGGTCGTCGCCGACAGGCCGAGGCCGCCGAATTCGGGCGCGATCAGCGCGCCGAAAAGGCCAAGCTCTTTCATATCCTCGACGAGCGCGCGCGGATATTCGTTGTCGTGCTCGAGCTTCATCGCGACAGGCGCGACTTTCGTCCGCACCCATTTGTCAATCGTTTGGAGAACGAGGGCTTCGTCTTCTGCGTTGAAATCAGCGGCGCCGTCGGCCATGGGCGTCCTCCTTCAATAATTCGGGACCTTGTCGTCGACGGCGTTGCCGCGTGTCGGAATCAGCATGTTGCGAACGAATGTGCAGACCATTTCGCCGCGCTGGTTTTTGCCGATGGTGCGGATCGTCACGATCCCTTGCGTGGGGCGCGATTGCGACCGCCGCTTTTTCAGCACCTCGCTCTCGCCATAGATGGTGTCGCCCGCGAAGACGGGCGCGGTGAACTTCACCTCGTCCATGCCGAGATTGGCGATCGCCTTCTGCGAACAGTCGGTCACGCTCATGCCGATGAGGATCGCGAGCGTATAGGGGCTGACGACTAGGTTCTGCTTGAACTCCGAATATTTGGCGTATTCGGCGTCGAAATGCATCGGATGGGTGTTCATCGTCATCAGCGTAAACAGGTGATTGTCATATTCCGTCACCGTCTTGCCGGGACGGTGCTCGTAGACATCGCCTTCCTTGAAGTCCTCGAAATAGCGCCCGAAAGTCTCGCGATAGCGGTTTGGCCCTACTTCCTTCCACTGCTGGACCATGGTCATTCCTGTTTCGCTTTGGCGGCGAGCACTCGCGCGGCGGCGCGCAGCACCGGTTTCTCGATGAGCTTTCCTTCAAGCAGCGCGACGCCACCCTCGGCCTCGCGATAGGCGGCCGCAATGCGTTCGGCTTTGGAGACCTCCTCAGCGCTTGGCGAGAAGATCTCGTTGATTGCGGCGACCTGCGACGGGTGGATGCAGGCGCGTCCGTGAAATCCCATCGCGCGCACGCGCGCGGATTCGGCGCGCAGCCCCGCCTCATCGCGCACGTCGAGGAAAGGAACGTCCATCGTCGCGCAGCCCGCCGTCGCCGCGGCGGCGACAATCGAGGCGCGCGCATGATAGAGCGCGTCCCAGCCCATGTCGGCACCGATCGAGGCCGAATAATCGGCCCCGCCGAACATGACCCCGCCAACCGGTCCGGCGGCCGCAGCGATACCCGGCAGTTGCGCAAGCGCCTCCGGCGTTTCGAGAAGCGGCCAGAGCGCGGGACAGCGCGCGGCGAGAACGGCGGCGACCTGCTCGAGGTCGAAGCCCCCACGCGCCTTGGGGATCATGAGGAAGGCGGGCGCCGCCTTGCTGTCGAGCAAGGCGATGAGGTCGCGCAATCCATCGGACGTCGTCAGCGCGTTGATGCGAAACCCGACCGCAGGCCGCGCCGGCGCGGCTGAGAGGAACTGAAATGTCTCGCGCCGCGCCCCTTCCTTGAGCTCTGGCGCGACCGCATCCTCAAGGTCGATGCAAACGGCGTCGGCGCCCGACGCACACGCCTTCTCGAAGCGGTCAGGCCGCGATCCCGGCACGAAGAGCAGCGATCGGAAGGCGGCCATCGAGCCGTGCCTTTCTGGGACGTCGGGGTACTTTGTCCGGACAAAATATCCCGCCCCCGGCGGCCGGTCAAACGGATTCGAGAACCGCGCTCAGAACGGCTTCACAGCGCCGAAAAACGCGGTAGTCATGATCCCAATCCAATAGAAATAGGCGATGGTCCGCCCGAGTCTGATCGACTTCTTGAGCTTCAGCTCCGCGTCGGGGTTGGGTCCCTGCGCGATGATCGGGAACAGCTTGCGCCATTCATGCATGATGACCCGCAAGACGAAACCGAAACACAGCATCAGTCCATAGGTCAGGATTTTCGCCGAATACCATTTTTGGCCCTCGCTCGCCGCAAAGGGGCCGTATCCGAAAAGCGAGGTCAGCGCCGTGATGATCAGTGTCGGGATGATGATGTAGCGCGTCCAGTCCTCGATATCAGAGAGCGTGTTGCCGAGCTTCGAGCCCCGGAAGGAAAAAGCGCCGAGCGTGATCGCGACCCAGCCGGCCCAGAGGAGCCACATGAGGAGGAGCCAGCCGCCGCCGAAGGGCTGGACGCCCCAGATGTGCCCCATATGCAGGCCGAGCGGCAAAAGCGTGATGATGCCGAGCCGCGCCAGGATGTCGATACGGTAGGCGGTGTCCATGTGGCGCTTCCTCTCGTCGAAAGTGAGCGACGGATTGACGACTTTGTAAGACGTCTGGAACACGCCCCACTCGCCGCCAAGCCAGTAGACCATGGCGATGATGTGCAGCCAGCGCAGGATCGCCAGCTCGTGGGTGGCCAGAAATTCCGTCATTGCTCGCTCCCTCTGCGACGGGGACCGCTCCGCGGCTGCGGTCAAATGATATATCATTTGAAAGGCCGGCGACGGCAAGCGGCTTTTTGCCCCGGCCACCGGCCGGCAGCCCTGCCCTATTTCCGGCGCGGATCGCGGATCAGCCGGTTCAGCTCGACCGTATGGCCGTCAGGATCGGTCAGCATCGAGACCATGACCTCAATATCGCCGGCCGGCGAGGGATATTTCCGGAGCTTTGGTTCGCCGACAACGCGCACATTCTTCACTTTCGCTGCGCGCGCGAAGGCGGCGTCGAGATCGTCCGAATTGAACAGGAGCACGATGTCGCCCGGCGTGAAATCGGCGGCGTCGGGCGGTTTGCGGTCGAATCTCGTCTGGTCGAGAAACTGCCAGAGGCCGAGCATCCCGATATAGTCGTTGTTCGCCTTGAGAAGCACGAGCCGCGAGCGGTTCTTGCCGTCCGATTCCGCCCGCCCGAGATTGGGCGAGGTCAGTTCCTCGTCATAGGCGACCGTCATGCCGAGCGCGTCGCGATAGAGCGCCAGCGAATTTTCGATGTCGCGCACGATGAGGGTCGTCCGCCGGAGGTCGAGCGGATTGCGCGCGTAATCCGCCGCCGCCGTCGTGGCGGGCGCTTCCGGCCGGCTTGCGCAGGCGGTCATCAATAGCGCGCCGGCCAGAATAAAAAGCCGTTTTATCATTCAATCCCCTTGCCCTTACGAATGAAGATGTAGCCGCCGGCGGCCGGTCCCCAGACGTGCCCGCCGTCCGCCGCGAACCCGCGGTCCCAATTAACGTAGCGATCCTCGACCGTCACGCCGAGGCTCAAAGCGTAGGCGGCGCCCTTATAGGCGTTTGGGCATCGCTCCGATTCTGAGCGCCACATTTTCTCGGCGACGCGCGTCGCGGTGATCGCGCACTCGCTGGGGAGGAGGTCATCCGGGCCCATGCCGGCGAGCGGGGTTTTCTTGCGCCAGGCGCCTCTTGCTTTTTCCGGCGCCTTGAGGCGATGCACGGTGCGCCGCACGACGCCGGGCGCGGTCTCCACCGAATGAATGACGCGCGCGAAATAGGGCTCATTCTTCTTCGTCGCGTCGAGCGCGTCCGGCCGGTCGCCGAGTAGCGCCTGCTCCTGATAGAGCCACACGCCATCCGCGCGCGCTGGCCAGATGCGAACGATCTCAGACTCAGCCACGCTGTAGCGATCATCGCGCGCCGACTGGTCGATGGTCGTGAAGCTGCCGACCGAGAGCGCGGTCAGTTCGTCAAGATAAGAACGCGCGTCGGACGCTTCTGCGGACGTCGCAGCGAGGCTCGCAATCAGGGCGAAAAGGCGCATCCTACGTCTCCTGACAGGGAAAGGCCGCGGCAAAGGCGCGCGCAATCTCCTCGCGCGAGGCGATGAAAACGTCATCGCGGCCGGAGACGGCGCCAAGAAATTTTTCGAGCGCGCCGATCCGGCCCGGCCGGCCGATGATGCGCAAATGAAGACCAAGGGACATCATCCGCGCGCCCTCTTCGCGGGATTCCTTCAGCAGCCATTCGACGCTGTCGGTCGCATAACGAAGCCAGTCCGCCGCCGTCAGCGAGGGGGCGAGCCAGAATTTCATGTCATTGGAGTCTAGCGCATAGGGCATGATGACCATCGGCTTCACGCCGGCGCCGGTTTCCACGCGATCCCAGAACGGAAAATCGTCGGAATAATCGTCCATGTGATAGAAGAAGCCTTCCTCCGCGAGGAGGCGACGCGTGACGTCCGTATGCAGATAGCGCGACAGCCAGCCGACGGGGCGCCGACCGCAGGTCTTTTCGATCGAGGAGACGGCCTTGCGGATAAAGTCGCGTTCCTTTTCCTCGTCCATCCAGTATTGATGCGCCCAGCGCCAGCCATGGCTGCACGGCTCGTCGCCGCGACGCCGGATCGCTTCCGCGATTTGCGGCGCACGCTCCAACGCAAGGCCCGCCGCGGTCCAGGTGACGCGGACCTTGTAGGCGTCAATCAGCTTCAGGACTCGAGGAAAGCCGGCCTTGATTCCGTACTGGTAATTCGATTCATTGCCATGCATCCGTATCGGCTTTGAAACCGTGACCGACAATTCATCGAGCGGCTCGGGACCCCGGTCGCCGTCGCGGATGTTCTGTTCTGCGCCCTCCTCGACATTGATGACGATCGACAAGGCGAGCCTTGCGCCGTTTGGCCAGCGGAATTCTTTACGGTCCATCAGTGCGGCTCCTCCCCGCCCGAGACGTTCATGCTCTCGCCGGTGATGTACTGCGCATCGTCCGAACAGAGAAAGGCGACCGCCGCCGCCGTGTCCTCCGGCAGGCCGGGTCGGCGCAGCGGGATGCGGTTCTTCATCGCTTCGAGATATTCCTCGACCGATTTCGCGCCGACGACTTTCGAGAAATATTCGTTCTGCCAGGCGCCGAGGCCCGTCGTGACATGGTTCGGGCAGACATTGTTGACGGTGATTCCATGCGGCCCGAGTTCGATCGAGGCGGAGCGCACGAGGCCGACAAGCCCATGCTTCGAGGAGGTGTAGGCCTGCGCATGGGGAAAGCCCGACTTCGCCGCCTGACTTGCGATATTGACGATGCGCCCGCCGCGCCCATGATCGATCATGCGCCGCGCCGCCGCTTTCAAGCCAAAGAAGGCGCCCGTCAGATTGACGTCGATGACCGCCCGCCAGTCGGCTTCAGTCACCTCCATCAAGGGCTTCATGATGTAGCCGATGCCCGCATTGTTGACCCAGATGTCGAGCGAGCCGTGGGTTTTCACGGCATGATCGGCGAGCGCCTCCATGTCGGCGAGCGAGCGCACATCGGCGGTGAAAGTCGACGCGTCGGCGCCGAGTTTCCTGATGTCGGCAGCGATCTTGTCCATTTCCTCGGTCGCGCCGATATGGACGCTGGCCGTCGCCGCATCGCGCGAGCGTCCGAGATCCGAAATGACGATGGCGGCCCCTTCGCGCGCAAGGCGTGTGGCGATCGCTTCACCAAGCCCCTTGTGGCGCCCCGACCCCGTGATGACCGCCGTCTTGCCGTTGAAGCGCATACCTCTCAACCGAGCTTTTCTGTGGTGATGAAGACGAGATCGGCAGTCATCGCCTGAAACTCGGCGGCGATTTTCTGCATGGCCTCGGACCCCACATCCGCGGCGAAGCGGGTCATGTCGGCGATGTCGATGATCTCGAGATAGGCGTAAGGGGGCCTTGCCTCCGAGCCGAGCAGGCCAGTGCACCGGAAGACCTCGAATTTCTCGATCGAAATGAGGCCGTTGACGGTCGGCAGGTCGACCCGCCGCGCCCAGGCCTCGTAATCCTCGACGCTGACGCCCGGCTTCAGGTTGAACAGTGCGACAATCCGCGTCGTCATGGCCGCCTCCCTTTTGATCTGGCTCAAAAAGCCCTATCTTAAATGATATACCAACTTAATTGACGCCGCCGCGCAAGGCCCGAACGGCGAAAGGGCGGCGCCGACCGAGCAACCGGAGAGCCGCCATGCGCCAGAACGCATACGATAAGCCTACTTATGACGGCCCGCCCGATTACCGGGCGGTTGGTCGCCACGGCATGTTCCCGGATCTAACCCATGACGAGATCGCGCGGTTCAATTTCCTCGCGCAAATGAACCGGCATCTCGCAACGCGCGTCATGCCGGGCGTGAAAGAAGCGTTCGACGCACGGGTCGAGCCGTCCTTCCGGAATGCGCAAGGGCGCGGCTTCACGGACCGTCACGAGGTCCGCAAGGCGCTGACGAAGGACCCGATGTTTCAATGGTGGTCGGCGCTGCGCCGCGCGACCATGGAACAGCGCCAGCAGGCGGGCCGCTGGGTGACGCTGCGCCAGGCCGAGGCGCTCAATGCGCGCGCTGCTGCGCTGACGAAGGATGACCCGAAGCTGAAGCTCGACCCGGCGCTAAAGCCGCCGCGCTATGTCGCCGCGATCGACCATCACTGCATGCCGGGGAGCTATCACACCGAACTTGTCGCCGGCGACGTCACCGGCGCGGCGAATTACGATATCGGCCTCTTCACGACGACGGGCGGCATGCTCGGCCGCTACAATGACGGCGGCGGAGTCGCGGTCGCGGCGTGGATGAAGAAGAATATGCCGGCGTTCCGGCCGCGCCGGATTCTCGACCTCGGCTGCGGCCTCGGTCACAATGTACTGCCGATTGCAGAGGCCTATCCCGAGGCGGAAATCGTCGCGGTCGACGTCGGCGCGCCGATGCTGCGCTATGGACGGGCGCGGGCGAAGACGATGGGCGTCGAGAACGTCATTTTCGTGCAGGGCGATGTCTCCTCGCTCAAAGATTTTGAGGACGAGAGCTTCGACTGGATCCAGTCGACGATGTTCCTGCATGAAACGAGCTTCGGTTCGATGCAAGCGATCTTCCGCGAGACGCAGCGGCTCCTGAAGCCGGGCGGCGTCGTCCTTCATGTCGAACAGCCGCAATATTCAGCCGACATGCCGCTGTTCGAGCAGGCGATGCGCGACTGGGACGCGTTCTATAATAACGAGCCTTTCTGGACGAAAATGCACGAGATCGATCTCGACGCCTTCATGCAGAAAGCGGGCTTCGCCAAAGACACGCTGATCCACGGGGGCGTCGCCGCAATCGTCGACAAGGACGTCTTCCCGGAAGCCGCGAAGGACGCAAAGCAGGAGGATTACGGGCGCAAGCCCGCCTGGCACGTCATCGGCGCGCGCAAACCTGAAGCACGAAAGGCCGCGGAATGACGAAGCTTGATCCTCTTTCCCTCGCCGGCGCGAAAGCCCGCGGCAAGCGGCCCGTGTTCTTCGCGGATCGCGATGTCGAGCGGCTTCTCAACGTAGTGATGGCGCTCGCGCAGGAGGTCTCGGTGATGCGCGAGCGGCTCGACACCGTCGAGCGCCTGCTCGGGAAAAAAGGCGTCCTCACGCACGCCGAAATCGACGCCTTCGAGCCCTCCAAAGTCGAAGCCGAGGAGCGCGGTGTCACGACTCAGGAGTTCATCGCGCGCATCCTGCGCATCATCCAGCAGGAACGCGAGGCGATCGGCTTCGGCGACGAGAGCGCCGAGGAGGTCGCCGACGAGCTGGCGAACAACTAAGCGCGGCGTCAGCGCGGCCAGACCGCCTTGTCCTTGAGGTAGCGCGCCGCATCCGCGCCGTCCGCCGGCAGGTAGGCCGAAAAGAGATTGGGCGGATAGCGGTTGCGATAAGCCTCGAACACGTCGCGATAAAGATCGACATGCATCACCGGCTGACGATGCCGGGCGCGGAACTCGCCGATCGGGATGCGCGCCGTCACGACCTGCTCGGAATTGTCGGCGTCAGCTTCGGCGAGCGGCTTGCCGTCCGGCCCGAAGATCGCCGAGCCGCCCGCCCCGCCGCCAGCGAGAAAGCCCGGATTGTCGGGCGAGACGGCGTTGTTGCAGATCGCCGTGTAGACCTGATTGTACATCGAGGTCACAACGATGTCTTCGCGCGTGAAGCCGCCCGAGGCGGTACGCAGAAAAATCTCCCCGCCTTTGAGCGCAAACGCCCGGAAGAGCTCCGGCTCCCTTTGAACGGACGAGGTGACGATATTGCCGACGTCGGTGCGGGTGACCGGGAGCACGGCGTCGCGGCCGTACATCTCCTGATAGCGGTCGAGGACGTCATAGATCGTCGTTGTGAAAAGCTCGAAGCCGACGAAGACGCCCTTGATGTTACGCGCCTTCCAGTGACGGTCGACAATCTTGCCTTCAGGTCCTGCGACAAAGGTTATCGAGAGCAGGTGGTTCGGCCAGTCGGGATCCTTCGCGTATGAGCCGAAGACGATATAGCAACCATGACGCTTGGCCGCCGCCGCCACCGCCGAAATTTCGGGTCCGTCGACATCAATCGCGGCTTTCAGCGCGTCCTTGCGATCCCAGCGGTTCGAATAGCCCGAGATCGGAAATTCATGGAAGAACAGAATGTCCTTCGGCCCCCCCCAGCCCTGCGCGGCGTCGATGGACCGCAAAAAATGCGCGAGATTGTCCTCGCGCGTGCGCTTCAGATTGTTGATGTCGACCGCGCGCACGCGCGTCTGCACGACGCCGAGCGAAATCGTTTCTTTGCGCAAAGGCGCGGCGGCGTAGGTTCCGTCCGCACTGTAGACGAGCGGGCCGCCGCCTTTCGTCGCAGCCTCGACGCGCGCGCCGAGCATCGCGCCGCCGGCAAGGGCGAACGTCGCCTTCAGGGCGCTGCGTCTCGACATCGCGCTTTGCTTCGTCTCCATCATCGCTTGCCTCCTTTCGGCGTGAACACCCTGTCCGGCATCGGGGCGTCGAGGTCGAAATCGGTCCAGATGACTTCGTTCTGTTTGACGCCGTCATAGAAGAGGCGCACGCGGCCCGCTTGGGTCCATGACACGCTTGGCTTTGAGTAAAAGTCCGAATAGATGCGCTCATGCCAGCCTCGCGGGGTCGAAAAGCCGGCCAGCAGCACCTGATAGGTCTCGGCGTCGATCCCAAAGCGCGTGACGCCGCCCATGGGATCTTTCAGCTCAATGAAATGCGCAGGCCGCCCGTCGACAAGATCGTCAGGCAGGCGCGTCCGCGTCCAGCCCTCGTCGAGCGCGTGGCGAATCGCGCCAAAGCCGAAATTTGAAGCCCATTGGGCGTTAGCGCTTTCATCGTCGACATACCCGTCGAGATTGAACGTGCGTCTGCCATCGAAACCCATGAGAAACACGATCTTGCCGCTCTTGCGTCCCTCGATGCGGACCTTCCCATCGGCGGCGTGCGCGTCCTTCTTTTCCCAGTCATAGACGCGCCACATGCGGTATTCGTCGAAGACTGAAATTGTCGACCCTTTGTGCTGGACCATGTAGCCCTTGAGAAGTATCGATTTCGGGCGACGCCACGTCTCCCCGCCGGCCGCGTTGAAGGCGCGAGCGACGATCTCGTCGGCGGAGAGCTCTGGCGCGATTGGTTGGAGCGCCGGATGGGTGACGCCGCCGTCCGCAGCGACGATCGCAGGAGCCCACGCAAGCGCCAGCGCGACAAGAAGGGTGCGCGTTTTCATGACGGATCCTCCAAAACGATGACATGACAGTCGGCGAGCGCGGCGCGCGCCGCCTTCAGCGCCTGATACTCAGGAGAGGACCAAAACCGCTCGATCGCGGCGCGGTCCGGCCAGACCGAGATGACGGCGGAGAAGCCGGGGCCGAAGCCGCCCTCGAGCGCTTCGGTCCTCGGCGTGCGCACGAGGTATTTCCCGCCGAAGATTTCAATGAGCTTCGCGGTCGGCGCTGCGTAGTCCGCTATGAACCGCTCGCGGTCCCTCACGTTCGCAAAAACGACCATGTAGGCGGTCATCGGCTAGTCTCCGGCGGAGGAAATTTTCGATAGCGCCCAAGAAGCAGCAGCGGCGGCGTTGAAACGAAAAGCACGATCGCGGTCTGCGTCAGCGTCGCCTGCCAGCCGGTGGCGTCGGCAAGGCGCGTCAAAATCGTCGGGCCGAGCCCTGCGCCGAGCGCGAAGAAGCCGTAGATCGCGCCGTAGATCGCCGAATAGGATCGCATGCCGAAATATTTCGAAACGAGATAGGCCATGAAGTCGTATTCAACGCCCGCACCGAAGCCAATCATCAAAATCCAGAGCGTCGCGGCATCAGCGTCTAGCCCCGGCCGGCCGAGCTGCCAGAGCGCCCATGCCGGCGAGCATAGGAAGATGAATGCTATCGCCGGCGCCCAGAAGCGATCGATGAGAAAGCCTCCGACGACGCGTCCGCCGAGCACCGCGATACCTGTAAGCGTCGCAAGGCCGACCGCTTCGTCCATGCCGAAGCCGGCGGCCGTCAGAACACGCTCAATATTCGGAATTATTGCTCCGACAGCATAGGAGATTGGTACGAAGACGACGGCGAGCAGCCAGAACCGCCATGTTCTCGCAGCCTCCCGAAGCGTCATGCCTGGCAAGAGCGCGCGCGCCGCACCGACGGCGACTGGCGGCGGCGCGGTGCGGATGTCGAAGGCGATCATCGCGACGACTGGCAGGAGAGCGAGGCCCGAGAAGAAATAGGCCATTACATATTCTAGCCGAAGGCCCCTCGCCTCGACAAGCGGCGCTATTTGCCGGTTGACGATTAGGATGAGAGCGAGCGTCGCGGCGAGCGCAATCGCAAGGATCGGCAGTTTCAGACGCGTCACGGCCGCGTCGCGCGCCGGCGTGTCGCCGACATCGCGCAGCCCGAGCCACGCAATCGGCAAAGCGATCGCCAGCGGCAGACAGCCGATCACGAAGTAGGCCGTACGCCAGTCGGCGGTCTGCACCATATACTGCGCGAAAAACTTCGCGAGCGCGCCATAAACGCCTGTCGCTATGAGCGCGATGCCGAGAGCGATGCCGCGATTTCGATCGAACCAGTTGGCGACGGGCCGTGTGAAGGTGATGGGCAATGTGCCGGCGCCAGCGAAGGCCAAAATGAGCCAGAGCGCGACGTAGAGCGCCTTCGACCCTGAATTGAGCGCGAGCGCCATCATGGCGAGGCTGAACGTAATTATCGAGGCGAGCGCGACTCGACGCGCGCCGAATCGTTCCGCCAGAACGCCGATTACAGGCGCCGCCGCAAAGGCGCCGAAGGTGTAGATCGCCAAAGCATTGAGAATATCGCCCGGCGTCCAGCCCGCCGGACCGAACTCCTCCAGCAAAGGCGGTATGAAGACGCCGATAGTGTAAAACGGAAGAGGCGAGAGCCCGAGGCCGACGCCGACCGCCGCCGCGCTCAAGACCGGCCAGCCGCGCTTGAATTCGCTCTCCGCCATTCGCCCCTCCGGATCAGACCCTGTCGTTCAGGCTATCGGCGCCTTCTGGCGCGATCATTCGTAAAGTCGGTCGGGAGCGTAAGTGCAGCTTGCCTGCAGCCAGCGCAGATTGAGGCCGATGCGCTGAGCGTCGAATTCGGTCCAAGCGTAGCTCACCGCCCGCTCCGAGGTTCCCTCACGCGCATAAAGAGTCAGCGAGGGGCGGTTTAGTCCCGTCGGCCATTCAACCCGGCGCAGGAGCAGCGTGACTCGACGCGGCGGTGATTCGTCCGTGGTAAGCTCCAGGACGCCCCCTTGATCGTGGAGTAGGCCGCCGCGTTGGAACTGCCAGTCGTTCATGCCCTCGCCGCTGTCGCCATGTTTGGCCCCGCGCAACACCGCGGTCCAGCACTCGAAGGAACGGGCCTTTTTGAGTTTGTGTGGCACGCCCGCCTTGTTTCCGAAGACATAGTCGCCGTTCAGCGTTGTCGCCCGATCGGAAATCCAGATTTCTTCCGGCGTCAGTACGAGGTCGTCGTCAATGACGATCTCCCCAAAGCGGTCTGATTTCACTCGGCAAGCCCCGTCTTCAATGCTGCCGATGAACTGGTTGGCTTGACGCCGCCACAGAACGTCGCAGCCCTCGATCGTAGTCGTCTGCGCCGGCTTCAGGCCGAGGAGTTTTGAGGGGTCACGCCAAGCGCCGGCCAGCGCGGCGGGCTTCATCGGCGTATAGATCTTGAGGCGGATTGCACCCGCAGCCGCGTCCGCGCTCAGCGCATAGATCCGCTGACGGTAAATCCGCGCCGAGTCGCCATTGGAGAATTGTTCCACATAGAAGACGTGGCTGCCGAAAGCAGGCAGCTCGACCGGACGGAAAATCGAATGAATGCGCTCGTGCCGGACTTCCGCTGCAACGCCAAGCTCAGGCTCCCAGAACACTTGAGATTCATTGTCGTAGCGACCGGGAAACCATTCCAGGAAAAGAGCGAAATCTTTTTCGAGAGCTGTAGCCGGTACGCCTTGCGCGGCGCCGGCAGTCGGCGCTGCAAATGCAATAGCGAGCACCGCCGCCAAGGATCTCCGCAGCATCACGGCCCTCCCGCGCCGCCCGATCATCCCGGCGGACCACCCTTCCGAAATGATATACCATTTCTCTGGATCGGTGATAGCCTTTTGTGCGCCTCGATGGAGCTTTAATATGCAGATCGGAATTACAAGGCGGGCCGCCACGGTCGGCGCAGCGGGACTTATCGCGGCCAGCTGCATGCGCGCCAGCGTGCGTAAAGACGCCGATGTGATCGTGCTTGGCGCAGGGCTTTCCGGCCTCTTTGCAGCGATGACGCTTCATGAGGCCGGCGTCAAAGTCCGCGTTCTTGAGGCGTCCTCGCGCGCCGGGGGCCGCTTGTGGACGCTTGACGATTTGCCGGGGAAGCCGGAGGCTGGCGGATCACAGGTCGGGCGTACCTATGCGCGCGTGCGGTATGCGGCGGCGAAAACCGGCGTTCGCATCATCGACCCTGACAAGCCCGATCGCGAAGAGCGCATCCTTCTCATCGGCGACAAGGCGGTCACCCAAGCCGAGTGGGCCGCCTCGCCGATCAATCCATTCCCCGACGGCTTTCGATCTTTCCCGCCGGACGCCGCGCTCTTCGCCGCAGCGGGCCCTGGCAATCCTTTCAAGGCGCCCGATGACTGGCGCAAACCGACCGTCGACCTGTCAGCAGACGCTTTTCTCGAATCCAAAGGATTTGACGCTGCGGCGCGTCGCCTCATCGACATCGCGCTCAACGCCAATAGCCTCGACACTTATTCAATAATCAACGTATGGCGCACCCTGCAGCTCTATGCGGTCGACGCCGAGCTGGGGCCCAGCGGGGAAGTTGAGGGCGGGTCGCAGCGGCTTGCCGAGGCGATGGCGGCCTTTCTCGGCGAGGGCGCAGTATCGCTCGAGGAAGCGGCGACAGCAGTCGAAGCCGACGGGGCCGGCGTCGTCGTCACAACAGCCCGCGGACGGAATTTGACGGCGGACCATTGCATCATCGCGCTGCCCTTTCCTGCCGTTCGTCGCCTGGCGATCAAGCCAGCCCCGGCGAGCGAACTCGCTGAGGCGATAGCCACGATGCCTTACACCCAGATCATTCAGCTGCACCTCGCGCCCGAGTCGCCTTTCTGGGAGCAGGACGGGTTGCCGCCAGTCATGTGGACTGATGGGCCGCTTGAGCGAATCTTCGCCACAATATCGGACGGGGCCTTCGCAGCCTTCAACGCCTGGATCAACGGAACCGGCGCGCAAGATATTGACGGTCTTGACGACGCCAGCCTCGAAGCGCTCGCGCAATCGGAGTTCAAGCGACTGCGACCAGCTAGCGAGGGCAAGATTCGCCTTTTAAAGGCGGTACGCTGGACTGAAGGATCGTCAACAGCAGGCGGCGCTTACATGCATTTCGCCCCTGGACAGGTCGCGCGCTGGAAAGATGCGTTGGCCTCGCAGTCGCCACGCATTCAACTCGCGGGGGAGCACCTATCTGTCCTTCATACCGGCATGGAAGGCGCTTGCGAGTCCGGCCATCGGGCTGCGATGGCGATTTTATCGATCGTCGGCCGCTAAGGCGGGTCGTGCAGCCTCAATGCCGCTGCGACCTTTCGTGACTGCCGCTGCGAAGGACCTTAAACGGCGAAATCATTCCGGATCAGGCTGCGATCTCCAAACCGGCAAAAAAAACGGGCCCGGCTTTCGCCGAGCCCGCCAGTCGATGCTCTCTGGAAGGTCAGAACTCGTAGTTGAACTCGATTCCGAACTGCCGCGGCCGGCGCAAGCTGCCGAAGAAGCCGCGAGGCGAACCCGTCGTCACCGTCGCCGGCGTCCCGCCGTCAGCGGCGATCCGAGCCGGGGCCGGCGGCGTGAACGCGCTGCCATAGCGCAGATCGAACCAGCGCGTCGCGATGGTGATCGTGTCGTCGTTCGTCAGGTTGCGGCCGAAGATGTTGGCGCGCCAGCGCTCTCCGCGAATGCCGACCTGGGCGCCGAGGATGAAGGCGTCGCCCGTCTCCGCCAGGTTATGCACCTGAACGAACTTTGAGCTTTCGTAAGAGGCGTTGAGGCTGGTGAAGAACGTGTGCCCGCCGAGAGTCGGGCGCGAATAAGTGGCCGAGCCGCTCGCCATGTGCTTCGAGACGAGAGGATAGCGGTTCCCCGAAATGTCGCAGGTCGCCGTGCCGCCAAACACGCCGTTGAAGCTGGTGTTGAGGGGGTCGCCTTCGCCGCGGAAGATGCCACCGCCCGAGGTCAGGATCCACTGGTCCTGATCGCAGCCGCGCGTGAACTTCGGATTGGTGTAGGCGTAGTTCGCCGAAAAGTCCCAATTCTCGCTGGGCGTATAAAAGAGCTCGACCTCAGCGCCCCAGATTTCGCCCTGCCCCTGGTTGGTGGCGATCGAGTTGACGGCGCTGACCGAGGGGACAGCGGTCGTCAGCTGGACATTCTTGGCGTCAAGGTAATAACCCGATCCAGCGAAGACGAGTTTGCCGTCAAGCATGGTCTTCTTGACGCCAAGTTCGAAGCTGTCCGCTTCCTCAGGGGCGTAGGTCGGCTGCCCGACGCTTACGCCAGACGTGCCGTTGAACCCGCCCGGCTTCACGCCTTCCGCGTAGACGAAGTAAAGAAGCATGTCGTCTGTCGCCTGGTAGGACAGAGTGAAGCGCGGCGTCAGGTAGCTTTCCGTGTTCGAGGCGCGCGTCGTCGCGGGTGCGGCGGGGAAGATCTGAAGACCGTTGCCGCCATACTGAACGAGCCCCTTGGTCTCCTCCATGTAGCGGAGTTCGCTGGTGAGGGAGAGCTTGTCCGTGATTCCGATGTCGACCAAGCCGAAGACCGCCCAGTTTTCGACGGTGGCCTTGTCAGAGCATTGCGCCGTGCCGGCGCAACCGACGTCGCCGCTGGGCTGCCCAAAGAGGACGCCGGCCTCGCCCGATTGTTTGGTGATGTCGACGCCTTTGTCTTCCTGATAATAGAAGAACCCGCCGGCCATCACGCGGAGCCGATCAAACACCTGCCAGTCGGCGCGCACCTCCTGCGACCAGTCCCGAATGTCGTTCCGGTTGGTGTTGGCGAACAAGGGCTCGCGCACCGAGGTGAAGGAAAGAACCGGCGGCCCTAAAAAAATGTTGGCGTCCGAGTGGTCGGAGTCCGCTCCAAACAGCTCCGTCTCCGTTCTATAGCCCGTCGCCGTCGAGATCGTGAAACCTTCCGCAAGCTCCCAATCCGTGTTGAGGCCTGCGACAAGCAGTTTGCGCTCGATGCCGTCGAAGGCCGTGCCGTCGACCTGCAGGGCGCCCGGCCCGATCGCGTCCGTGTTGAGGCGGATATTGTCAGGCCGTGCGCGGATCACGCCGCAATAGTACTGGTTGTTGTTAAGAGCGCCTGGCGACGTCGCAAGCGGTCCTGAATTCAGCGCGCCGCCGGCGCGATAGAAATTCGAGCGGAAGCCGGGAAGGCAGTTGTTCTCCGCCGACCCTTGAAGGAAGAGCGGGATCGTGCCGTCATTGTCCTGTTGATAGGTGACCCGCGCCTTCGCCCTGAAGTTATCACCGGGCGTGAACGTTACGATCGCCGTTCCGTTCCACGATTCCTCCTGGCCGACCTTCTTGCCGGTCAGCTGGTTCGTGAACTGACCATCATACTCATAATAGGTGCCCGAGATGACCGCCCCGAGCACGCCGGGAATGATTGGCCCGCCGACGCTGCCCCCAACCTGCTTTTCGCCGCCGGTAGCGCCGCGGCCGTTGACGCGAACGGTGAGCTCTTCGGTCGGGTCGATGGTGACGAAATTGATCGCGCCGGCGTAGGTGTTCCGGCCATAGAGCGCGCTTTGCGGGCCACGAATCACTTCGACCTGTTTGACGAGGTTGAAGTCCAGCGACTGAATGGTCGTCGGGTAGTAAATTCCGTCGACGAAGAACGCGGTCCCCGCCTCGACGCCGAATTGGACGTTCGCAAGAACGTTGGACTGGCCGCGAACCACGGGGCGGTCGCCCGACCGGCCGAAAGCTTTCGAGAACGAAAGGCCCGGGGCGAAGCGGGCGACATCGTCGATGCTGATGAGGCCCTTCTGGGCGATCTGCTCGGCCGTGATCGCGCTGACCGAGATCGGAGCCTCCTGGATCGATTCCTCGGTCTTGCGCGCCGAGACGAGGATTTCGTCCCGGGCCGTGTCCTGCGCAAGCGCGGTGAGCGGGACCGACCCCGCGATCAACGCCGCGCCGCAAAAGAGCATTGACTTTCTCATAAGACCCTCCCAAACGGCCATGGCCGTCAAAGGATATATCATTATATAATTGCTCTGATTGTGCAGCCCTTTTTGGTCCCGGCGAGCAGCGATTTCGGAATTTGTGGCATTTACGCAACGTCGGCGTTTACGGGGCCTCATTTCCGTTCGGGAGCTTTGACAACCCCCTTCTTGACCGAGTCGTAATATTTCCAGCTCGTCATATTGGCGCGAGCGTCGTCGAGCGGCGGCGGAGCCGAATATTCGGGGTAGTTCTGTGCGATTTCTGTTTTCATGAATACTGGCAGCTCGTCCCATGAATCGAGCCGGCGCCCCGCCGTGTGGAAATAAATGACGCCTTCTCGGCCGCCCATCATCATCCAGGGCAGCCAATCGGACACCCGCACCCAGCCGACGGAGACATTGCCCGCGTCCGCGCGGGCGCGGTCAAGCAGCGACGCCTTGTCGCCGAAGAAGTTGAACATCTCCGTAGCGTGGTAGGCGCCGCCGATCTCCTTCTGATATTCGGACGCCAGCGGATTGGAATAGAAAAGCGGCACCGTGGTCGTCTGCCACCAGCGGTCGCCGCTGATGACGCCCGACCATGAATAAGGTTTTCCGTCGCGACCGATCGCCCGGTACTTGCCGTTCACCGGATCGTTGGCGACATGCAGCACCGCGACGTCTTCACCCGTCCAGGGGTTCTTCCATCTTTTCAGAATTTTGCCGGTGTCCTTGTCCACGTAGAAGAGCAATTCGCGAGATACGAGATTGAAACCTTCGCCGTCGCTCGCCGACACGCACGCCCTCACGTTCATGCCCTCGACGTTGAAAAGGTGCCTGTCGGCTTCGCCCGCCCGACGCGAATAGGCCTCGCCCCGCCAATAATAGGTGACGGGCTTGCCGTCCGTCAGGCTGCAGGCGATCTTGCGCGTGATCGCAAGCGCGTCAGAGGTTTTCGCGGGGTCGAGCGGCGCCTGCGCGCCGGCATGGCCGAGAAGGACGAGAGCGCCGAGCGGCGCGGCGAAGAACCCTTTCATGAAAGCCTCCCAATAAGCCTGGAAATGATATATCAATTGGAGCGGAAGGCAATCCGCCCCGACACGGTCGCTGGACTTAGGGTCTCGCGCCGGCGGCAGGCACTCTTTGTGCGGATCAATATCGGGCCTTGACGGCCGCCGGGCCTTCGACCGGCGCGCAAGCGCCTTGTGGTCTTGGCGCGCCTGAACCTTTCAAAGCCACGCCGGCGCGCTTCATCGCTCACTTCCGGTTTCGGCCATATTTGTCGTGACTTTCGACCCAGTCGCCGGCGACGATCGCGGAGGCGAGCGAGAGTTCGCCGGCGAGCGCGGTCGCGGCGCAGATCTCCGCAAGCTTCAGCGCCTTGCCCTTGCCGGCGCAGCCCAGAAGCTCGAGACATTCGCGCTGCGTCGCAAGGCCGGTGCCGCCGCCATAGGTCGCGACGATGAGCGAGGGGATCGTCAGCGACCAGTAGTAATCCCCGTTCGGCAAGATCTCGACGAAGGTGATCGCCGCATGGCTTTCGGCGATGTTGGCGACGTCCTGGCCGGTGGCGATGAAAAGCGCGGTGAGGCCGTTCGCCGAATGCATGCCGTTATTGACCGTGCCCGCAAGCATGCCGCCGGCGTTTGAAACGAGGCGCGCGCGGAAAAGCGTCGCGGCGTCCGTGCCCATCAGTGTGCGGATGTTCGCGTCGGGAATGACCGCCTCCGCGATCACCCGCGCGCCGCGCGAGTGCAGCATGTTCATGTGGGAGTGCTTCTTGTCGGTGTCGATCGCGCCCGAAAGGGTGAAGCGCGCGCCGCCCGGATGGTTCGCGCCGATCCACTCGCAGGCGGCGAGCGTCGCCTTGCCCGACATGTTCTGGCCCGCCGCATCGCCGGTCGTGTAGTTGAAGCGCAAATAGCGCATCGGCCCGACCGACCATTGCTGAATGTGGGATAGCTTGCCAACGCTCGTCGTCTTCTCCGCCGCGGCGCGGACCGCGTCCATGTTCGCCTCGACCCAGCGGCCGAAATCACGCGCGGCGCGGGCGTCGGGGAAATGGAACACCGGCGCGCGCTGCATGTAGCGCTCGACGACGGTCGTCTTGACCCCGCCCGCCTCGCGCAGAAGGCGCATGCCGCGATTATAGCTGGCGACGAGCGTTCCCTCGGTTGTCGCGAGCGGCACATAGAACGCGCCCTTGGCGTGTTCGCCGTCGATGAGGAGCGGCCCGGCGAGGCCGATCGGCACCTGCGCGGCCCCGATGAAGTTCTCGATATTGCCGGGAAGCATCGCCGGATCGAAGGAATAGGCGCCGACATGGCTGAGATCGGCGCCGGATTTTTCGGCCGCGAAGCGCCGGCGCGCGGCGGCCGCCTCCTTCGTGTAGTCGTTCTCCTTATCGCGCGGGATGCGGTCGGTCATGGCGCCTCTCCTTTGCCCCATGCTCGCCGCTTCCGGCGGATTTGAAAAGTCGTCCGCAAATCAGGCCGCCTTCCGCGCCTTGGCGATGACGTCCATCGCCATCTCGTCGGCGATTTCGCCCGTCGGGCGTCCCTCGCGCGCGCCGCGTTCGAAGATCGCAGTCAACATCTCGCCGATGGCGTCAATGCGCCGGTCGAGATCGGCGCCGTCCCAGCGCCCGAGGATTTCGAGGCCGACCGATATCACCCCGGCGGCGTTGATGACGTAATCGGGCGCGTAAAGCACGCCCTTCGCCGCGAGCGCGGCGTCCATTCCGGCGGCGCCGAGCTGGTTGTTCGCCGCGCCGGCGACGATCGCGGCTTTGAGTCGGCCGATCGTCTGCGGGTTGATGGCGCCGCCGAGCGCGCACGGTGCGAACACGTCGACATCAGCGCAGATGCAGTCCTCGGGCGATAGGGCGACAGCGCCGAAACGGCGCACCGCCTCCGCGACGGCGCTTTCGTTTACATCTGCGACGACGAGATGGGCGCCTGCTTCATGAAGCATCCCGGCGAGCGCCATGCCGACCGCGCCGACGCCGAGGACCGCGACGCGAACGCCGGCGAGCGTCTCACGCTTCAGCCTGAACCGCACCGCCGCCTCGATGCCGCGCAAGACGCCGCGCGCGGTGAAGGGCGATGGATCGCCGCCCTTGCCGCCATGAGGGAGACCCGCGACGAATTTCGTCTCCTCACGGACGAATGCAAGATCGTGCTCGCCGATCCCGGAATCCTCCGCCGTGTAGTAAAGCCCGCCGAGGCTGTCGACCGCACGCCCGAAGGCCCGCAGAAGCGCCTCTGATTTCTGCGTCTTCGGATCGGCGATGATGACCGCCTTGCCGCCGCCGAAGGGAATGCCGGCGAGCGCGTTCTTGAAGGTCATGCCGCGCGACAACGCCGTCACGTCGGCGAGCGCGGCCTCGAGGCTGTGATAAGGACGGATGCGGCAGCCGCCGCAGGCCGGCCCGAGACTCGCGTCGTGAACGGCGATGACCGAATCGAGCCCTGACGCCGCCTCGGTGAAGCGGACGACTTTCAACCATCCCGCGACGGGGATTTCCTGCGCTTTCATGGCTTTCCTCCCGAAAACGCCGGCAAAATAAGCCTTAGCCCGCGGCGCTTCCGGCCAAAGCCCAAACCCTTCGGCTTGACACTTAGCATAAAATGCCAAATAGGGGGCGTAATCTGGCGCAAGCCCGGAATCTTCACAAAGCCCGACGGAAACGCCCTCGCCATGAAACTCGACCAGATCGACTACAAGATCCTGCGCCATCTGCAGGAAGACGCGCGGATGACGAACGCCGATCTCGCCGAGAAGGTCGGCCTGTCCCCGACGCCCTGCCTGCGGCGCCTCCGGCGGCTCGAGACGGACGGGATCATCAAGGGCTATCACGCCGAGATCAATCGCGAGCTCCTCGGCGTCAACGTCACCGTGCTCATCCTCGTCAAGCTTGAGCGCGAGGACGACACGACGCTGCGAGAGTTCGAGGCGGCGATCAAGAAACGCCCCGAAGTGATGGAATGCTATCTCGTCACCGGCAAGTTCGACTATTTCATCCGCGTCGCCATCCCATCGCTGTCGGCTTACGAAACCTTCCTTTCCGAGACGATCCTCCGTATGCCGAAGGTCGCGACGGTCGAAAGCTCGTTCACCCTGCGCGAGGTCGAGCGTAAGACGGCGATCCCCTTGCAGAACGCTGCGCGCTGAGGATCCGGCCGCCGCTCCCGCGCCGCCGCGGCGACCATGAGTTGGCAGGCCGGCTGAAACTTTCCGGAAAATCCGGAAGGTTCGGAAGATCCGGCGTCGCGGGCGGCCCTCGCACCCGGTTTTCAGGCTGTTTCCAGTGGAAATTTCCCGACTTTTCGAGGTCGCCTTTGCGGCGGGTCCCCTCGGCGCGGGGCGGACGACGGAGGCGGCGGCGGGGATCAAGCGGCGCGGTCCTTCTCTCAGCGTTTGGAATGGCTTCAGGAAGCCATTCTAAAGCCCCGCAAGAGGGGTGGGATAACTTTCAACTTCGCCGCGAGGCGGGCCCTTGGGCGCCGCCGGGGAGGGGTGGACGCGCGAGGATTTCCGCGGGTTCTGATGGTTAACGGGAATCCCGCCCTGGCCGCGAAGGAGGCCGTTCCGATGCCAGTCCGTAAACGGACCGGCAATCGCCTCTCCTGAAAACAGGACGGAGAAAATACGCCCTCATCGCTGGAAATCGTAGAAGGCGCCCATGCCGAGTAGGCGCGTCAGAGCGTCGAGCGCGGCGAGCGCTTCCTCCATGAACAGGGGGTCGCGGAGATCGTCGGGCGCCAGCCGGTCGCGATAGCGCTTGTTCGCCCAGGCCTCGAGCGCGTCGAACCGGGCGTCATCAAGAATGAAATTCGGATTGGTCGCCGCGAGTTCGGCGTCGGAAAGAACGACGCGCAGGCGCAGGCACGCCGGCCCGCCGCCATTGCGCATCGACTCGCGCACGTCGAGATAGAGCGCGCGGTTGATCGGATTGTTCTTCGCCAGCGTCTCGTCGATGAAGGCCTTGACGCGCGCATTCTCCTCTGACTCTTTCGGCAGGACGAGCGCCATCTCCCCGCCCGGCAGCGACAGGAGCTGCGAGTTGAAGAGATAGGAGCCGATCGCGTCTTCAAGGCCGACCGCCGCTTTCGGCGCCTCGACGATCTCGGCGAAGGGCGCGGCCTTGCGGATCGCCGCATGGGCGCCGTCCCGGTCCTCGAAGCTTTGTTCGTGCAGGAACAGGACCGTCCCGTTGGCGACGCCGACGACATCATTGTGAAAGGCGCCGGCGTCGAGCGCGGCCTTCGCCTGCTGGAGGAAGAGAGTTCGCGCCGGATCGAGCCGGTGATTGCGCGCGACCGCTTCGCTGGCGCGTTTCTTCTGGCGCGCCGGGAATTTGTCGCCGTCGACGCCGTAAACGAAAAGATGGAGGCCTGTCGCGCCGTGGCTTTCGGCCAGACGGCCATGGTTCGCCGCGCCCTCATCGCCGAAATGGACCCCGCCCGGCAGCACGGGATGATGAACGAAGAAGCGCTCATCGGCGAAAATGTGCTTCAAGACCCGCGCGGTCGTCGGCGCCTCGATCGAGCGGTGAAAGTTTCCGGCGAGATTGGCGGGCGTGAAATGAACCTTGCCGTCCGCCGTGTCGGGCGAGGGCGCGACCGTGCCGGCGTTCGCCGTCCACATGCACGACGCGGCGTAGCAGTTGGCCAGAATTTCCGGATGCGCCGCCGCCTTCTCGATGATCTGGCGGTCGGTTCCGGCAAAGCCGAGCGCGCGCAAAGTCTTGAGGTGCGGGCGGTCCTGCGGCGGCAAGAACCCTTGCGTCAATCCAAGGGCCTGCACCGCGCGCATCTTGGCGAGCCCTTGCAATACGGCGGCGCGGGGGGAAGAGGTCGCGCCCTTGTTCTTCTGCGAGGCGAGATTGCCGAAGGAGAGCCCCGCATAATTATGCGTCGGACCGATCAGGCCGTCGAAATTGACTTCCCTGAAAGTCATCGCACGCCCACCTGCCCCGCAGGCATGGCGAGGAGCTTTTCGCCCTCCATCGAGGCGACGGGATAGGCGCAGTAATCCGCCGCGTAATAGGCGCTGGGGCGGTGATTGCCGGAACGGCCGACGCCGCCGAAGGGCGCCGCGGAGGAAGCGCCGGTCGTCTGACGGTTCCAGTTGACGATGCCGGCGCGGGAGAGCGCGAGAAATTTCTCCCACTTCTTCGCATCGTCGGTGAGGACGCCGGCGGAGAGGCCGAACGCCGTCGCATTGGCGCGCGCGATCGCGTCATCGAAGGTCTTGACGCGGTAAACGGCGAGCATCGGCCCGAAATGCTCCTCGTCGGGAATCGCGTCGGCGCGCGTCAAGTCAATGATCCCCGGCGAGACGAAGCCCGAGCCCTCGTCCTGCACCGACAGCGCGCGGATGATGTCGCCGCCCTGCTCCGCCCGGAAGTCGAAGGCGCGTTCAAGCGCCTCTGCGGCCTTCGGCGAGATGACCGGCCCCATGAAGGGCTGCGGCTCGTCGAAGGGCGCGCCGACGATCAGGCGATCGACATAGGCGGCGAGCTTTTCGATCGCGCGCTCGCCGCGCGCATCGTCCGGAATAATGAGCCGGCGCGCGCAGGTGCAGCGCTGGCCGCTCGTCAGGAACGCCGATTGAACGACCGTCCACGCCGCGGCGTCGAGATCGTCCGTGTCCCACCAGATCAGCGGATTGTTGCCGCCGAGCTCGAGCGCGGTGATGACGTCGAGCCTCTCGGCGAATTTCTTGTGGATGAAGAGCCCGGTCCGGTAGCCGCCGGTGAAAAGGACGCCGTCGACGCCGTCCGCGTCTAGGAGCGCCTCGCCGGTCTCCCGCGCGCCATGAACGAGGTTGACGACGCCTTTTGGAACGCCGGCCTCCGCCAGCGCCGCGACGATGAAGCCGCCGGGGCCGGGCGCCAGCTCCGACGGCTTGAAGACCACCGTGTTGCCGGCCAGGAGCGCAGGCGCGATATGCCCGTTCGGCAGATGCGCCGGGAAGTTGAACGGCCCGAGGACCGCCATCACGCCATGCGGCTTGTGGCGCAGCACGCCCCTGGTCGCGCCCGTCGCGGTCTCGCGCGTTCCGGTGCGCTCCTCATGAGCGCGGATCGAGATGTCGACCTTGCCGGCGACGCTTGCGCTCTCGGTCTTCGTCTCCCAGAACGGCTTGCCGGTCTCGCGAGAGATGAGGCGCGCGAGCTTTTCCGCGTCGCGCTCGATGATCTCCTTGTAGCGCCGGAGCATCCTCGCCCGCTCCTCGAACGGCGTCAGCGCCCAGGCGGGAAAGGCCGCGCGGGCCGCGTTCACCGCGTCCTGAACGTCGGCGCGCGTCGCCGACGCCGCTTCGAACACCTGTTCGTTCGTGGACGGATCGAATGATTTAATCGCCGCGCCGCCGCCCGTCCGCCATGCGCCGTCTATGAAGAGCCTGTCCATGCCGTCACCACGCCACGCAGCGCACGCTGTCGCCCGTCTTCACGTTCAGCGCCGCCGCCGTCTCTTTTGAAATGATGAGGCTGTCGCCGTCGATCTGCGCCTTCTCGCGCACGCAGCGGAAAGTCGAGACCGCGCCCGCCGCCATCAGCATCGTCTCGCCGCCCGAAACGTCGCCGGTCGCGAAAAGGCGTTTCACGCGGCTTTCGCGGATGGTGCGGATCTGGCTCGTCTTGGCGTCGACGAGCGGGCCGCCGTCGAAGATGTCGATGTAGTTGTCCCACTCGAAGCCTTCCTCGATCAGCATGTCATAGGCCGCCTTGGCGCTGTCATGCGGCCGGCCGATGCAGGCGCGCGCGGCCTCGGAGAGGAAGACGGTGTAAACCGGGTGGCGCGGCATCAGGTCCTGGATGAACTGGTTGCCGTGCATGGCGTTGTGGAGGTCGGCGTCGACGAAATCCATCTCGAAGAAATGCCGGCCGACCGACTCCCAGAAGGGCTGCTCGCCGTTCGGGCCGCGCCAGCCGCGCAATTCGGCGCAGATATGATCGGCGATGATCGCGGGCTTTTGCGCGATGAAGAGATAGCGCGAGCGCGCAAGGAGCTTGCCCCAGCCGCCGCGCCGCGCCTCCGGCGCGACGAACAGCATCCCGACCTCGGCGCAGCCGGTGAAGTCGTGGGCGGGCATCAGCACGGTGCGCCGCGTCGTGCGCTTGTACTCCGCGGAATAATGCACCTCGTCGATGAGCTTGTAGTTGATGAAGCCTTCCTTGAGCCCGATCGCGGCGAAGACGCCCGCCGTGCCGAGGATCTTCCCTTCCTCCTCAAGCACGGTCATGTAGACTTCGGGGCCGGGCGCCGTCGCGCCGCTTCTGAAGCTGTCGACTGCGCGCATGATGCGATCACGGAGCGCGTCGTCATCGTCCGGCAGATTGGTCATGCCGCCGCCGGTCTGGCGCGCGAAGGCGCGCAGCTGGTCGTAATCCTCGGGCCGCACCGGCCTGATGAAGGGCACGCTCATGCGGCTCTGGCTCCGGGGTTCGGGATGTCGCCCGCGGCGATGCGCAGGAGGAGGAGCGCGGAAAGTTTCGCGCGTTCCTCAAGGCTGTCGAGCTTCACGAATTCATCGGCGCTGTGAATGGCGCCGCCGCGCGCGCCGAGGGTGTCGATGACGGGAACGCCGGCGGCGGCGATGTTGTTGCCGTCGCAGACGCCGCCGCTCGCCTTCCACCCGATGTCGAGGCCGAGCTCGAGGCCGCACGCCTTCAGCGCGCGGAAGAAGGCTTCAAGTTGCGGCGTCATCGGCTTCGGCGGACGCGCAAAGCCGCCGTGAAGATGGGCGTGAAACCCGTCGCGCGCATTGGTCGCGGACAGGCGCGCCTGCGTCTCGGCGAGGAACCACTCGGCGTCCTCGGCCTTTTCGACGCGCGCGTTGAAGCGCACGACGGCGTTGTCGGGAACGACATTATTGGGGCCGCCGCCGTCGATCTTCGCGACATTGACGGTAAGCCCCGCGTGCGCGCCATTCATCGCGTCAAGGCTCGCTGCAAAGCGCGCCGCTTCGGCGACGGCGTTGCGCCCCGCCGCCGGGTCGCGCCCCGCGTGCGCCGCACGGCCCCGGAAGACCGCAGCGAAATTGCCGCTCCCCTTGCGGGCGCCGGCGAGCGTTCCGTCCGCCATCGCGGGTTCATAGACCATCGCAAACTGCGCCCGGCGCGCCGCGTCCTGAAGTATTGACGCCGAGCCCGGCGAGCCGATCTCCTCGTCGGCGTTGAGGATGACCTCATAACCGATGCGCTCGGCGAACCGCGAATGCTCGACCGCCATCAGCGCGTTCAGCATCACGAGAAGGCCGCCCTTCATGTCGGCGCCGCCGGGCGCGTTCAGCGTGTCAGCGTCGAGGAGCCTTGCCGACTGAAAGGGATGATCGGGCGCGAACACCGTGTCCATGTGGCCGGCGAGGAGGACGCGCACCGGCGCCTGCGGACGCTTCACGACGCGCAGGCAGGCGCCGAGCGTGCGCGTTTTCACCTCGCCTGCCGCCGTCACGATCTCCTGCGGCGCGCAGGCGACCTCCTCGATGTCGGCGCCGAGTTCGGCGAAGGCGCCCTGGAGCGCGGCGCGCATCGCGGCGAGCCCGTCGAGATTGAAGCTGCCTGTGTTGATCGCGCACCACTCGCCGAGAGCCGCGGCCATTGCGCCGCGGCGCCCGTCGAGGAACGCCAAATCCTTTGATATATCTGTCTTTCCGCCCATCGGCGGCTAGACCTAGCCTTGGCCATTCGAACGGGCAAGCGGGATGCGGCGCGCACGCGCCGGCATTGCCGACCGGAATCGAACCTTCCTATAGTTTTCGCCCTTGTAGCGATGCGGGCGCGCTGTTTCCGATCATGATCAATGCGACGACCACCTGGCTCACCAACCTGACCGGGGCCTGCCGGCGCGCCGGCTGGGCGCTCCTCGCAGTCTTCGCGCTCGCAACCGCCCTTGCCGGCTGGTATGCGGCGACGGCGCTGAAGGTCAACACCGACACGAGCGCGATGATCGATGAGACGCTCGATTTCCAGCTGCGCGCCAAGGCGCTGCGCGAGGCGTTTCCCGAAATCAAGACCGACGTCGCGGTCGTCATCCGCGCGCCGACGATGGACGAGGCCGACGCCTTCGCATCGGCGCTCGCCGCGCGCGCCGGGGCGAAGCCTGAAGTCTTTCAGAACGTCTTTTCGCCGGCGGCGGACCCGTTCTTTCGCGCCAACGGTCTTCTCTATCTCGATACGGGCGAGCTCGAAACGCGCCTCACCCAGATGTCGAAAGCCGCAGGACTCATCGAAACGCTGGTGACGGCGCCGACGATCGGCCAGTTCTTTTCGACGCTCGCGGACAACGACGCGCTCGCCGAACGCTCGGAGCTCGGGCGTGAAACGCTGGGCTCGATCTACGCCGAGCTCGCCGGGGTCATCGAAGCGGAGTCGCGCGGGGAACCGCGGCCGTTTTCATGGTTGGGGGCGATCGCAGGGGGCGGCGGCGCGGCGACGACGCGCACGGTGCAGATCTCGCCGGCGCTCGACTACACGCGGCTCCAGCCCGCCAAGCCCGCGCTCACGGCGCTTCGCGCCGAGATCGACGCGCTCCGGGCGGATAACCCGCGCGTCGAGGCCTTCGTGACCGGCGATCCCGCCTTGCGCGCCGACGAGCTGTCGTCGGTGGCGAACGGCATCGAGCTTTCCTTTCTGATCTCCTTTCTCAGCGTCGGCGCGCTGCTGCTCCTCTGCTTCAGGTCGATTCCGCTCGCGCTGACGACGCTCGCCGGGCTCATCGTGTCGATCGTGCTGACGAGCGCCTTCGCCGCCGCTTTCATCGGCGAGCTCAATCTCGTCTCTGTCGCTTTCACCGTGCTGATGGTGGGGCTCGGCATCGACTACGCCGTCCACCTGCTGCTGCACCTTCAAGAACGCCGGGCCGAAGGGCTCGCCGAGCCCGAAGCGCTCGCCGCTGCGACGCGCGATGTCGGCGGCGGCCTCGTCCTTGCTTGCGTGACGACGGCGCTCGGGTTCCTGGCTTTCGTGCCGACCGACTTCAAGGGCATCGCCCAACTGGGCCTCATCGCCGGCGCCGGCGTGGTGATCGCGCTGCTCGTCTCGCTGACCTTCCTGCCGGCGGCGATCGGAGTCCTCGGCGTCAAAGGCCGCAGGGCCGGCAAAGCGCGCCAGGCCGGGCGGGATCCCTTCGCGCAGGCGAAGGCCGGCGTCGCCGCCGCGACAGTCATTCTCGGCGCGCTGGCGGCGTTCCTGCTGCCGCAGGCGCGCTTCGACGCCGACCCGATGAGCCTGCGCGACCCGAAATCGCCCTCCGTGATCGGATTCAATCTGCTCACGGACGACGCCGAGACGACGCCTTACCGCGTCACCCGCCTCGTCTCGAGCGAGAAGGAAGCGGCCGCGGCGGCGGAGGCGGCGCGCGCGCTTCCCGAAGTGCGCGGCGTGCGCACGCTCCTCAACTTCATCCCCGCCGACCAGGACGAAAAGCTCGACCTCATCAGCTATTCGGCCGGCGCCCTCGCCTTCGCGCTCGACGCGGGGGAAGACCGGAGCCTTGCGCCCGCCGCCGAGGACGGCGCACGCCGGCTGAAGGCGCGGCTTGAAGCAGCCTATGATCAGGCGAGCCCCGCCGGGCGGCTTGCCGCCGCGCTCGGCGCGGCGCTTGAAAAGCCGGAACGCTTCGCCGCGATCGAATCGCGCGTTTTCGCCTATTGGCCGGCGCTCATCGCCCGCCTTCGCAACCAGCTCGCCGCCGATCATGTCGATATCGACGCGCTGCCGGACAATCTACGCGACCGATATCTATCGCCCGCCGGACAATGGCGCGTCGACATCCTGCCGGCGGCCGACGTCCGCGACCCGAAGGCGCTTGCGCGTTTTGTCAACGCCGTCGAGGCGGCTTTCCCGGACATCGCCGGCGGCGCGGTGCAGAGCCTCAAGGCGGGCGAGACGATCGCGCGCGCCATGATCGAGGCGGGCCTCATCGCATTCGGCGTCATCTTGCTCTTCCTCGCGCTAATCTTGCGCCGCGTCGACGACGTGCTGCTGATGCTGTTCCCGCTGGCGCTGGCCACGCTGCTGACGATCGCGGCCGGAGTCATCTTCAACATTCCCTTCAACTACGCCAATGTCATCGTGCTGCCGCTTCTGCTCGGCATCGGCGTCGACAGCGGCATCCACCTCGTCATGCGCGAGCGCCAGGAGGAGGCCGACGGGGCGGCGACCCGGCGCGCCGTGTTCTTCGCCGCACTGACGACCATCGCCTCGTTCGGCAGTCTGATGCTGTCGCGCCATCGCGGGACGGCGAGCATGGGCGAGCTCTTGTCGATCGCGATCGGCTTTACGCTCCTGTGCACGCTCATCGTCCTGCCGGTCGCCATGCGGCTCGTCAGGCGAAAGACTGGGAGTTGACAACCGCCGTCCGGCGGCCTCACGAAGAGTTCACCCAGCGCCGCTTCAATCTCGCCGCAATCGGCGACTAGATCGCGTCCCGCTTTCGGAGTGACCCGTTATGAAACGCCTCGCCGCCGCCCTCGCCGGGACCGCCCTTCTCGCCGCCCCCCTGCCCCTCTTCGCGCAAGGCGCGCCCGCCGCCGCGACCGCCGAGAGCGCCGACGTCGAGGCCGCCGTCGCCTTCGCCAAGGGCCTCACCGCGGACGCGACCGCGGCGCTCACCTCGCAAAAGCCGAAAGCCGGGCAGCTCGCCGACTTCAAGCTCGTGCTCGCCGAGGGGCTTGCGCTCGACGTCATCGGCAAGTTCATGATCGGCGAGACGCGCAAGACGATGACGCCGGCGCAGATCGCGCGCTATGACGCCGCCTTTCCGCCTTACCTGACGAAGCTCTACGCCGACCAATTCGCGGAGATCGTCGGGCGCCCTCTCGAGGTCGTCGACGCCAAGGCGCTGGGTCGCGACGTGATCGTCCGCACACGTTTCAACCGCAAAGAAGGCGCCCCCATCAACGTCGACTGGCGGGTGCGTACGCTGAAGGACGGCGACCGCAAGGCTGTCGACATCATAGTCTCCGGCGTTTCAATCATGCTGGTGAAGCGGGAGGAGTTTTCCGCCTTCATCGCCCGGCAGGGCGTCGATGCGCTGCTCGACCGCATCGAAAAGGAAGGCCGCATCTAGAGCGATGGGCGCCACGTCGATGGCGAAGCACAAGATCTTTTCAGCCAGTTTCGCGAGCGTCTACCCCCATTACGTCGCCAAGGCTGAACGCAAGGGGCGAACCAAGGCCGAGGTCGACGAGATCATCGCATGGCTGATGGGCTACGGTCCGGGCGAGCTCGAGAAGGCGCTCGAAAGCAAGATCGATTGCGAGACGTTCATCACCGCGGCGCCGCGCCTCAATCCGGCGCGCGCGCTGATCAAGGGCGTCGTTTGCGGCGTGCGCGTTGAAGAGATCGACGATCTCCTGATGCGCGAATTGCGCTATCTCGACAAGCTGATCGACGAACTCGCCAAGGGAAAGCCGATGGCGAAGATCCTGCAAAGCGCCTAGCCTGCATCGCGCAAAAAGCGCGCGCCATTTTGCGCCGGTGCGGCGCGAGGCAGCGAACGCCGCGAGACTTAAAAACTCGACCCTGGCGCCTTGATTCCGGATCAAGGCGCCCCGCTCTCAACCGCCTTTTCCGAAATGCGAGTCGGAGAACCCGGCCTCAAATCTTCGTTTGACGCGCCTTTTCCGAAAACCGCTTTGCGCTTATCGGAACGCGCGTTCGGCGCAGCGGATGCGGCGATACTTCCTACCGCAATCGCTCGAACGAAGGCCGCAGCCGGTTGAGGTCCTGCGGCGGCAGGAAGCCGGGCGTTTCCGCTTCGGGCGCCGGCATCGCGAGGCCGGAGGCGGACTGGCGCGGGCGCGGCGTTCTCTCCGACCGCTCCGGACCAGCGTCAAGAAATCTCGGCTCGGCGCGGCGCCCGCCGTCCGCGCGTAACGGACTGTCGCCCGCCG
>JBKBLR010000006.1:0-97585 GCA_046296195.1 Parvularculaceae bacterium
TGTTGAGCGCGACATCGCGCGTCAGGCGCGCTCTGGTCGACACCTGGCCCGGCATCACGTCCGACGCGCCGGGCTCTAGGAGCACGTCGTCGAAAGTGAGCGCTTCGCGCACCTGCATGGTTCGTCTCACTTCTCGGAAAATAGGTAGACGGAGAAAGCGGCGCCGTCGGCGTCAGGCCCTTCCTCCCACGCGCGTCCCTGCTGGAAGCGCAGCTCGCCTTCGCCGGTTCCCGTGACATTGAACAGGAACGCCTCCCAGTGGTTGCCGCCGGCGAAGCCGGGCTCAAGCTGGGCCGACGAGGTCGGTCCGCCATATTCGCCAGCGACTTCGAGAAAGTCCGGCTTTTCCGTCACGCGCCACAGATAGCCGGCGGTCGGCGTGCCGACGAGTTCGACGGCGATTTTCGTGCCGACTTTCACCGTCACGTTCTGGCCGTCGGAGGATGGGGTGATTTTGGTTGCGACGCCCTCGGGCGTCGGCGCAGCAAGCGCTTCATAAGTCTTCTTCCCGCCCGGCGCGTCTTCGAACGCACAGGCGGCGAGCCCCGCAAGCGCAGCGAACAGCAACAGCTTCTTCATTGGTCGGTCTCCTTCCCCTTGAACCCCAGCGCAACGACATACATCTCCGCCGAGTCGGCGCGGCTGGCGCGCGGCTTGGCGTGCTTGACCGTTGCGAAATTCTTCTTGAGCCGCGCCAGCAGCTCTCCCTCGGCGCCGCCCTGGAACACCTTGCAGGCGAAATTCCCGCCCGGCGCCAGCACGTCTTCGGCGAAGTCGAGCGCGGCCTCGCTGAGGGCGATGATCCGCAGATGATCGGTCGCCTTGTGGCCCGTCGTCGGCGCCGCCATGTCGGACAGGACGAGATCGGCATCGCCGCCGAGAAGCGCCTTCAGTTTCGCCGGCGCGGCCTCGTTTAGAAAATCAAGTTCAAGATGCTCCGTTCCCGGCACATGGGGCATCGGCAGATAATCGATGCCGACGACGCGTCCGGCGCCTTTCTGCGCGGCGACCTGCAGCCAGCCGCCGGGCGCGCATCCGAGATCGACGACCCGCGTCCCCTTCTTCAGAAGTCCGAATTTCTCATCGAGTTCTTTCAGCTTGTAGGCCGCGCGGCTGCGATAGCCCTCGGCTTTCGCGCGCGCGACATAGGGGTCGTTCAACTGCCGGTCGAGCCAGAGCGTCGAGG
Source organism: Parvularculaceae bacterium (assembly GCA_046296195.1). GTDB lineage: Bacteria > Pseudomonadota > Alphaproteobacteria > Caulobacterales > Parvularculaceae > Amphiplicatus. The sequence goes on from JBKBLR010000006.1 coordinate 1,187, forward strand.
AGACTTTGCGGCCCTTGGCCGTTTTCACATTGACGCGCAAATCGCGCTGGCCGCCGGCGCCGTCATCCTTTCTGGGCTTTTGGGGCTTGAGGCCGCGCTTCTCCGCGACTTTGCCGAGCGCGGTTGTCGCCTGATCGAGCGGCGTCCGCTTGCGAGGCCTTCCGCCCCTCGAAGGATGAGATCGGCGTTCCATGGCGCGCTATAGCAGAGGGATTTTTGGCTCGTAAAGGCCCGGACAGCTCCTGGGATCGCGCCCCGCCCGAGCGGCGGGCCGACCGCCGCGCGGAACAGCGACGGCCGGAGCCCCGCCGCCGGCGATGAGGCCGCCTGAGGGGCCGCCTGCCGGCGCGGGGTCCGGACCGCAAAACCGCCCAAGACGGGTCCGGCGTTCGCCACGAGGCAACCGGCGCACGAACTTGACCGTGATGGTTTCGCCTAATAAATGTGTTGACTGCAACGCAGCCTTCGCGCTATGTTTTTCTACTGTCGCGCTGGGGTTTCCGCCCGGCGCAATTTTGATTTCGGGCGAGGCGATTTCCGCCTCGCAGCGTTTGACAAGTCCGGTTTGTCGCGCGGCGCGGCGTGTCCTGCCCGCTGGTCGCACGATGCAGTGAACGCTGGCGCGGATCTTCGGCTCGCGCGGATCGAGCGGCTGTGGCGCTCAAATTCTGCGTATTTTTTTCTCCCCTGTTATGCGTATTTTCGGGCTGCAACCCGCAAAAAGCCTTGGATTTCCAGAGCGGCGCTGAAAAAAATCTGCGTAGAAGTCTGCAGGAGAGTCAAAGTCCGCGCGGGGGGCGCGACGCCGTCACGTAACGACGCCGACGTCCGCGGCCGTCGCCGTGCGCGCGCGCCGCGACCGGCGGCGCCGGCGATTGCGCTCGCGGACGCGCTGCGCGGCGAGGCCGACGAGAATGCCCTCGCGAAGCCCGCGATCGGCGACGCGAATACGGGTCGCCGGCCATTCGAGAAGCAGGGCCTCGAGAATGGCGCAGCCGCAGACGACAAGATCGGCGCGCTCGACGCCGATGCAGGGTTCGTTCGCCCGCTCCTCATAGCTCATGGCGCGCAGGCGCTCTGAGACCGCGCGCACGTCGTCAGCGGTGAGCCAGAGGCCGTCGACCCGGTCGCGCCGATAGCGCGGCAGCTGCAAATGCACGCCGGCGATCGAGGTCACCGTGCCCGACGTGCCAAGGAAATGCCCTTGCCCGCCCGCGAAGGTCGCCATGACGCCGGCGGGATCGCCGATCGCGGCGATGTCGGCGCGCAGCCGTCCAACGAGGCCTCGATAGTCGTCGCGCGACATTTCCCGCCCGCCATGGCGCTCGGAAAGCGTGACGACGCCCATCGGCAGCGAGGTCCAGGCGAGAATCTCCGGTCCGCGCGATCGCCCCTCGCCCACCCGCGGCCTCACCCAGGAAATTTCGGTCGATCCGCCGCCGATGTCGAATATGAGGCCGGCTGACGCTTTCGGATCGAGAAGCTCGCCGCAGCCCGCGACCGCAAGGCGCGCTTCTTCTTCGGGACTGATGATCTCGAAGCGGAGTCCTGTTTCAGCCTCGACGCGGGCGAGAAAGGCCGCGCCGTTCTCCGCAGCGCGGCAAGCCTGGGTTGCGATGCACCGGGTCTGGATGACGCCGCGCCGCACGATCTTGTCGGCGCAGATGCGGAGCGCGTCGAGCGTTCGCGCCATCGCCTCCTCGGAGAGGGCGCCGGATGCGCTGACGCCCTCGCCGAGCCGCACGATCCGCGAGAAGGCGTCGAATATGCGAAAGCCGCGGCCGCGCGGGCTGGCGATCAGCAGGCGGCAATTATTGGTGCCGAGATCGAGCGCCGCGAATTTTTCCTGGATCTCTGATCCTTCGGCCGCGCGCCGCGCCGGCGCGCGCCCTGGGGCAATGGGCGCAGGCGACGTTGGTTTTTGCGCCGTTTCCCCGCCGCCAGCCGCGCCCGCCTGTCGCCCGGCGGGGGCCGACGTCCGGCGCCGGCGCCTCTTTGTCATGCTTGCGTCCTCGCAGCGGGACCCGCTTGCGGGGCCCCTGATCGAGCGACACCTTAAACGCCGCGCCCTAGCGCCGGCAAGGCGGAAAAACCTCTAGAAAATCAAATAGATGCAGCAGGCCGGCGCGGCGCCTCGGGCGGCCTTGGCGCTATCGCCCGCATGCGCCGCAAGAGCGGCGACGGCAATAAAAGCGAGCAGGAGCGCGGCAAGCCGCGCAAGGAAAGCGCCGGTGATCATCCCTCAATCTCCCTCGCCGGCCTGCGTTCTCCCGGGCGGGCCGGCCTTTCGGGGACTTGCCCCGCTCTGTTGTCGTCAGGCGCCCTCGGCGCCGCGTTCAAGATCGCGAAACTGCTTGCGGAGCGCGTAGTCGCTCGAGGTGACCACCCGCTCCATGTCGGCGACGCGCGCGTCAAGCGCCCGGAACCGGTGACGAAGCTCGGAATAGGTCATCTTCGGCTTCGTCGAATAGGTGCGCCAAAACGCTTCCTCCGCCGGATCGCGGTAGCGCGCGGCGATCGGCTCGCCGGCCGGGAGGAAGAGCGCCATCGCGCCATAAATGAGGATCGGCGCCGGGAAGAAAAACACCGTGAGCAGGATCGCCGCGACGCGGACATATTTCCGGCGCCAGCCGAAATAGTCGGAAAGGCCGGCGCAGACGCCCGCGATCTTGCCGTCGCGCGTATTCCGCGTGAGACGGTGCCGGTTCGGGCCAGGGCCCGGCTCGCCGACATGGTGGGCGTAACCGCTGCGGCGCCGCCAGCCGTCGAAATAATCGTTCATGTGGCTGATGAAGCGCTCGACCTCGGGGTGGACGCCGTCATCGGCGGGATCGTCGCCGAACCAATCGTCGCGCGCGCCTTCGCGGCGTTCTTCATGCTGGTCACGATGACGATTGCGCCTGCGATGTCTAGGCATGGGGGCGCTCCGGAAAATCGTCGCGCCATTTCGGCGCTTCCTTGTCGAGGATCGTCTCCAGCGCTTCGACGCGGCGTTCAAGGCGCTGCGCCGTGCGCCAGAGATCCTCGACGAGCCGCTCATCGTCAGGCGTCACGGATTTGAGTTTTCGCATTTCCGTGACGTAATGCATGATCATCGACGGCAGGCCGATGACGACGATGGCGACGATCGCGACGACGTAAGGCCATGGATTGTCCATCGATGCTCCCTCTCTTCGTCAGCGCGCCGTCAGGCTTTCGGCGCGGCGCGCTCGGCGATGCGGCGTTTCAGCGCGTCGAACTCTGCGTTGATGTCGTCTTCGGCTTCGAGCTCGCGGAACTCCTGCTCGAGCGATTTCGGCCGGCCCAGCACATAGCTTTCCGCTTCGGCCTCAAGCTCGTCGATCTTGCGCTCATAGCGTTCATAGCGCGCCATCGCCTCGTCGATCCGGCCGTCATAAACCGCGCGATTGATGCGTACGCTGCCTTCCGCCGCCGAGCGACGGATCTCGAGGCTGCGCTGCTTGGCCTTGGCTTCTTTCAGCTTGGCCTGCAGCTTTTCAAGGTCGTCATTGGCGCGCGCAAGGCTCTTGTCGATCGCCTCGTGCTCTTTGGCGAACAGGTCGACCATTTCGAGCGCCTTGCGCTTGGCGGCGATGGCGCCCCGGGCAAGATCGTCCCGGCCTTTCGCGATCGCAAGCTCGGCCTTCGTTTCCCATTCACGGGCGCGAAGCTCGAACTCGGCCTTGCGGCGCTCGACTTCCTTCTTGTCGGCGATCGCCCGGGCGGCGCGACTCCTCACCTCGACGAGGGTGTCTTCCATCTCCTGGATGATGAGGCGGACGATCTTTTCGGGATCCTCCGCCTTGTCGAGCATCGCGTTGATGTTCGAATTGACGATATCGGTCAGTCTGGTGAAAACGCCCATCTCGCCCTCCCTCAGAAGATAATCGCGCCGACAAGCAAACCAATGAGGAACGCGCCCCAGGCGAATCCCTCCCGGCCGCGGCAGGCCCGGCGAAACCGCGTCTCCCAATCGAGGTCGCGATCCTCATAGCGGTAGTAGCTCATTCGACATTCTCCAGTTTGGCCCGTTGGCGGGCGCGTTTTGGCTTCTGGTTAACCCTCTTATGCGAAGGCCGTGCCAACTCGCGGATGCCATCCTAGTCAATTGATTTATAGATGTTTTTTAGATTTTTGCGGTTCCGAACACAGCCCGGTAAGGCAATTAATACCACTATTGGGTATCAGATCCCTCGCTTGAATGGTATAAATTACCAATGGACGCCGCCCGCCAGCCGCCCGACCTTATCGGCCAATCGCCCGCCTTCCTGGATGCGCTCGCCCATGCCTCGGCCGCGGCGGCGCTCGACAGGCCGCTCCTCATTTGCGGCGAACGGGGCTCCGGCAAGGAACTGATCGCGGCGCGCGTGCATTTCCTCTCCCCGCGCTGGGAGGGGCCTTTCGTCAAGCTCAATTGCGCAGCTCTCGCCGAGGAGCTCCTCGACAGCGAACTGTTCGGCCACGAGGCGGGCGCCTTCACCGGCGCGACGCGCCGCCACGCCGGCCGCTTTGAACGCGCGGAAGGCGGCACGCTCTTTTTCGACGAGATCGCCTCGGCGAGTCTCCGCATCCAGGAGAAGCTCCTGCGCGTCATCGAATATGGCGAGTATGAGCGCGTCGGCGGCGGAGAGACCCGTTACGCCGACGTTCGCATCGTCGCAGCGGCGAATGTCGACCTGCCGCGCCTCGCGGAGGAAGGAAAGTTCCGCGCCGATCTTCTAGACCGGCTCGCTTTCGACGTCGTCAAGACGCCGCCCTTGCGCGCGCGGCGCGAGGACATCTCCTTGCTCGCTTCGCATTTCGCCGCGAGCCTCGCCCGCGAGATGAACGCGCGGTTCGACGGCTTCACGCCGGCGGCGATGGCTATTCTGCTCGGCCATGACTGGCCGGGAAATGTCCGTGAGCTGAAGAATGCGGCGGAGCGCTCGTTTCATCGCTGGGCGGCGAAGGGACATGACGGACCCGTCGCCGAGATCATCCTCGATCCGTTCGGGGGCGCGCATCGCGCGCCGGCGTCCCTATCAACAAAGCCGACGCCGGCGCCCGAACCGCCGCCGGCGCCTCGCTACGATTTCCGGCGAGAATTGGACGCGGTCGAAAAGCACTGGGCGGAAGCGGCGCTGATCGCCAATCGCTGGAACCAGCGTGAGACCGCGGACGCCCTCAAGCTCACTTATGATCAGATGCGCGGCCTTATCAGGAAACACCGCCTGAAGCCGTCCAGCTCATGACGGACGCCACGTCGGATCATCCCGGAACCAGCCGGTGATCGAGCGCCGGACGCCGCCGGCGAAGGACGATACCTGCGTCACCGTGTGGAGATATTTGATGTCGAAGACGGTCAGCACGTTAAAGCGCGGCAGATAGCCCTCGGTGACGTCCTGCTTCTCGTTGAGGAAGAGGAGGAGGCCGCCCCAGTCGGGTTGCCAGCCGCGCGAAAAGCCGAGCACATAGGCCGCCCGCCGCTCATGATCTTCACCGTAATCAAGATGCCGGGTGAGATAATGCCCCGGATGATAGGCGGTCGCGTGCGCGTCGGCCTTGGTGATGCCGGCGACGCCCGTGATGCGCCGGCCGAGATCGAGGAACTCCGGCCCGTTGATGAACTCCGTCACCTGATGGATGGGATGCCCTGGATCCCAGCCGCGCAGATAGCCCTCGATCATCGGATAGGTGTAATAGAGATAGCCGCGGTTCTGCCGCGCGCGCATGAGCGCGTCGCGCGCCATGGCGTCGATCTTCTCGCGGCCCATCGCCTGCGCCTCGGCCTGGCTGAAATGGATCGGCTTATCCTCAGCGTCAGTCATTAGCAGCCGCCAAGGCAAGGGTCCGGCGAGCATGCGCTCAAGCGCCCCGGCGACAGCCGGCTCGAATACGTCCGGGATCTGCACGAGGCCGCGCCGCGCATAGGTCTCGGCGTATCGCTCAAGATCGAGCGCGGGATTAAGGCGCAAGGTCAGCGTGGCGGCGCTCATCGTGGCGAACGAGACTCCCTAAAAAATGCGTCCTGCACCGCCGAGTGTATTTGATGCGGCGCAACAAAGTCAGCAGCGCTTCATCGCGAATCCCCTGCATCTTGCGAGAATATCGCCGCCGCGCGCAACTAATCTGCTTTCTTTTCCCCTGAGCAAATTTTGAGTTGTGGACAGCGGAGAAACACAATTCGATCACGCGCGCCCGAAGGCTCACCGGGCGCCGGCCGGATATCCCTTCGGCGGCATCATCAGGAAAGAACCCATGACAACTGGACTTCGGAAGGCGCTCAGCGGCGGCTCTGTCGCGGCGTTGGCTTTGGTTGCGGGCGGCGTAGCGGCGGGCGGGCCGCTGAACATCGAACCCTCGGCAGTCTATGCAGATCGCGCGGACCTTGCGCGCGCGACGCGCGCCGATGCGCGCTCAAGCGTCGCCGAATTTTTAAATGCCAGGGGCAGGACCCGCGGCGTCACCGACGCCCTCGTTGAAACCGCACAATTCAAGCGCGGCGACGGCGTCAGCTTTGCGCGCTTTGAACAGCGCGTCGGCGGCCTCAGAATTCATGGCAGCTATGTCAAGGCCGCGTTCGGCAAGAACGGCGACCTCATTCACCTGATCGAGCGGACCGCCGACGCATCAGCGCCGGTCGGCGCCGCCGCCATCGACGAAGCCTCGGCCTTGAGGATCGCCGTCAACGCCAATTTCGGCGCCCAGTTGACGCCCTTGGCCGGACGCGCGCAGGGATCGATCACCACCTTCGCCAAGACGCCGTTCTTCTATAGCGCACCGACCGTCGAACGCGTCATCATCGCCGACGCCGGTCTCGCGGAGGGATTCCTTGTCGAAACCTGGAGTGCGAACGACAACAAGCTTTATCACACCCTCGTCAACGGCCGCGGCGATATCGTCTCGAATGAGCTGCGGACGGCGGAAGACAGCTACAATGTCTTCGCCGATCATCCGGGCGTGACGCCCCAAGGGATCGTTTCCGGCCCTGGCGCCGGCAACGCGCAGTCGCCGGCCGGCTGGCTGTCGGGGACGCAGTCGACGATCCTCATTCAGGGCAACAATGTCCGAGCCTATCTCGACCGCAACAACAATAACGCCCCGGACACGGGCGGCGTCGCGGTGACGGATGGAAATTTTCTGACGGCGGCGAACCTCGCCGAGGCGCCGACGACGACGCAAAACCAGGCCGTCGCGGTGCAGAATCTCTTCTGGCTCAACAACATCATTCATGACGAACTCTATCGTCACGGCTTCAACGAGGCGACCGGCAACTTCCAGGAAAACAATTTCGGTCTCGGCGGAGCCGGCTCCGACAGCGTCGACGCCGAAGCCCAGGACGGCGGCGGAACCAACAACGCCAATTTCGCCACCCCGTCGGACGGCTCCAATCCGCGCATGCAGATGTATATCTGGACGCAGACGACTCCGAACCGGGACGGCGATCTCGACAGCGACATCGTCTGGCACGAGTACGGCCATGGCCTCACCTGGCGCATGATCGGGTCGATGTCAGGCAGTGTGCCCGGCGCCATCGGCGAAGGGATGTCGGATGTTCTCGCCATCATCATGAATAATCATGACGCCGTCGGCGAATACTCCTTCAACAACCCGAATGGCATCCGTTCATCGCGCTATTCGGTGCATCCAGACACGATTTCGAGCTTCAACTCGACACGCGGCGTGCACCGGAACGGCGAGATCATCGCGGCCACCATGTGGGACGCCTGGCAGCGCTACCAGGCGGCCGGCAAGACCCGCGACGACATCATGGGCGATATCGTCGGCGGCATGAACTTCATCCCGGCGGCGCCGACCTATTTCCAGATGCGCGACGGCTTCCTCGCGCAGGCGCCGGCCGATCGCGACTGCCTGATCTGGGAGGCGTTTGCGGCGCGCGGCATGGGGGTCGGCGGATCGATGAACTCGACCGGCTCGTCGATCACGCAGTCCTTCGCGCTTCCGACCGAATGCGGCGGCGCGCCGCCGCCCGCCGGGCCGCGGCGTAACGACCAGACGGGGGGCGGCCCCAGCACGAGCTCCACGCGCTGGCGCGCGACCATGACGGCGACCGTCGACAACGGTGCTGGAAAGCCTCAATCTGGCGTTGTCGTCAACATTTCGACATCGACAGGCGCGTCCGGGTCCTGCACCACCGCCTCAACCGGCCAGTGCTCGGCCTCGCTCTCAAACCTGCGCCGCTCCAACCAGCTGAGCGTCACCTTCACGGTGACGGGCCTCAACGGCAACGGTTCGGCGCCAGGCGTTCCACGTTCGGTCGTCGTCAATCGTCCGTAAGCACGGCTGCACCAATTTCGAAGCCGGCGGGGTTCCCGCCGGCTTCTCTCATTTCGCGCCGACGCTAAAAAATTCTCCTGAATTCGAGCCGAAGACCCGGGTCTTGAGCCGTCGTTGATGCGCGTTATCGTCCGAAAGCGGCTTCACACCTTTTGGAACGAGCTCTGGTTGACCGGCAGTGGGGCGGGGGATGAGATTGACCAGTGCGAGACGATTCAGGGCCATGGCGGGGACGGCGTGCCTCGCAGCGCTAATCGTCCAGTTCATTCTCCTGCTTGAGCTTTTGAATGGCGATGTCGGCGCGGCGGCGCTCCGCTTCCTCACCTACTTCACGCTGCTTAGTAATGCAGCGGGGGCGGCGGCGTTCCTGTTTCCGGCGTTGGCGCCGAAGACATCGGCAGGAACATTCCTTGCACGTCCTTCGGTGCGAACGGCGACAACGGCGACAACATTGTATTTGCTCGTTGTCGAAGGCGCGTATCATACGATTCTTGCAAGCAGGTGGGATCCGCAGGGCTGGCAATTGGCGGTGGATATCGCGCTGCACACCATTTCGCCGCTGGCGATGTTGTTTGATTGGCTGTTCCTGACGCCGAAGCGCGGCCTGAAGCTTGCCTTGCTGCCGTCTGCGCTGGTCTTTCCCGCGGCCTTCGGCGTGTTCGCCCTCCTGCAAGGCGCCGTTACGGGCTTCTACCCCTATCCCTTTGTCGACGTCACGGCGCTTGGCCTTGCGCGCGTTATTCTCAACCTTTTTTTGCTGCTGATGCTGTTCGCCCTTCTTGGGGCGTTGATGACCATTGCAGGTCGACGTTTCGCTCGTTGATCCTGATCCGCTCCCATCGCCGCTCGCACGAGGGCGCGCGCGGCTTTACGCTCGCCTCCGCGGTGATTTCTGGTGCGAGAGACCTTGCTTACTTGGCGATCGCGCCATGCGGCCAGCCCCGCACCCGGTCGCTTGCCCGTCAGCTTAGCCTTGTCTTTCCCACCGGCCCTGCGCGGATTGCTTCCAATACGTAGCGTCATGTCCGGCGGCCTTGACCGCCTTCCAGAAGTCGCGCGCGGCGGCGAGCGCCGACTCATCGCGGCCGTCGAAAATTATCACGCAGCGGGAGAAGCGCTTTGTCGTCGCGACATCTGCGCCGGCGCCGTCGACAAGAAACAGCACGTCGGCGCCGTTCGGGATCTCCGCATCGTCCGTCAGCCATATGGGCTGACGGTCTGCACGCTCACGGTCCGCCGAATGCGGGAGAAAGGACTCCTCGCTATAAGTCCAAAGCCCTTCGTCGAGCCGCTCGACGGTCGCGCGCGACCCGCAGCGCACCACCGCCTTCCAGCCGCGGTCCAACGTTTTCTCAAGCAGCCCCGGCAGCACGCTCTCGAGGCTGGCGCGCTCGAGGTGATAGAAGAGCGCTTCCGTCATCGCCCGGCTTATTCGAAATTCGCGCGAACAAATTCATCGAGCAATCGTACGCCGTACCCTGATGCGCCCTTGGGACAAGTCGGCTTGTCTTTGCCGTTCCACGCCATTCCCGCAATGTCGAGATGCGCCCAAGCCTGCCCATCCTTGATGAACTTGCCGATGAAGGCCGCAGCGGTCGAAGAGCCGCCCTCGCGCGGGCCAATGTTTTTCATATCGGCCACATCGGACTTGATGTTGTCGTAATGGGCCTTCGTGAGCGGCATGCGCCAAAGGGGATCGCCGCTCGCTTTAGAAGCCGCCATCAGCGCTTCGGCGAGCTTGTCGTCATTTGCGAAGAGTCCCGCAAACTCATGGCCGAGGCTGATGAGGATCGCGCCGGTCAGCGTCGCGAGATCAATCACCGCCTTCGGCTTGTATTTTTCTTGCGTCCACCAGATGGCGTCGCCGAGCACGAGGCGGCCTTCGGCGTCGGTATTGAGAATTTCGACCGTTTGCCCGGACATGGAGGTCACGATGTCGCTCGGACGTTGCGCCGCCCCGTCGGGCATGTTCTCGACGAGCCCGATCACTCCGACGACATTCGCCTTCGCCTTTCGGCCGGCCAGCGCCGCCATTGCGCCCGTGACTGCGCCGGCGCCGCCCATGTCCCATTTCATGTCTTCCATGCCGGGCCCTGGCTTCAGGGAGATGCCGCCCGTGTCGAAGCAAACGCCCTTGCCGACGAAAGCGACGGGCGCCTGCCCTTTCTTGCCGCCTGACCATTCCATGGCGACAAGTTTTGATTCGCGCGCCGAGCCCTGCCCCACGCCCAGCAGCATGTTCATGCCGAGCTTTTGCATGTCGCGCGCGCCGAGCACGGTCACCTTGACCCCGAGCGCTTCAAGCTCCTTGCATCTGGCGGCGAAACTTTCGGGGTAGAGAACATTCGGCGGTTCCGAGACGAGATCACGCGTCAGGAAGACGCCCTCGGCGACCTTCTCAAGCTCTGCGAACTTCGCTCTGGCGTCAGCCGCCGGCGTGTTTACGGCCAGTCTTTCGAGCGCCGGTTTCTGATCCTTTTCGAGTCGCGTGCGGTATTTGTCGAAACGATAGCGGCGAAGCAGCGCGCCGAGCGCGACCCGGGCGGCCGCCTCGCCTGCGGCGACGATCTCGGTGTGGAAACCATCGAGCAAGAACGCCGCTGCCTTCGACTGCGTTCTGAGGAGGGGGGCGAGCCCGGCGCCGCCGACCGCCTCGGCGTCCAGCGCCGTCAGTTCGCCGCGCTTGCCGGCGCCGATGAGAACGACAGGCGCATCCTCGTGCCCGGCGAGACCGACGAGCTCCAAGGTCTGACCTTTCTTCCCGCCGAAATTTGCGGCCTTTATCGCGCGCCCGAGCGCACCCGAGGATGCAGCGTCAACCGCTTTATGGGAGGCCGTCGCCTCACCGTCTTCAAATACGGGGACGACGAGCGCGGATCCGGCGCCGGGCGCCGTTTTGCTGAACGTGATCTTCATTAAGACCTCTGAAAAAGCGAGGAACGACAGGGGATGGGTCGGCGGCTTACCTATGCCCTTACCCGCGACGGCGCAACGCCCGCTGTCGACCGCGCAAGGGAAGGCCTTTAAAGGGAAATCCCCGGGCGAACGCCCTTCGTTCAGGAAGTCCCGATTGAAGAGCCTGGAGCGCTACATTCTGCGTCAGATGTGGACGCCTTTCCTTTTCGCGACCGTCGTCGTGACGGCGATCGTATGGCTGACCCAGAGCCTCCAGCGGATGGACATCATCGTCGAGAACGGGGCCTCGCTCGCTCTGTTCGGCTGGCTGTCGATCCTGATCGTGCCGAGCCTCCTTGCCGTCGTCGTTCCCTTCGCGCTCTTCGGAGCGGCCCTTTACGCCTTGCACCGGCTCCATTCAGACAGCGAGATCGCGGTGATGTTCGCCGCCGGCGTCAGCCTGCTTCAGGTCGCGCGCCCGGTGCTCCTTATCGCCGCCGCCGCGGCCGCAGCGACGCTGTGGATTAATGTCGACCTGATGCCGCGCAGCTACCGGGTGCTGAAACGCGAGGTAGCGGACCTGCGGGCCGACATCGCGGCCGCCGTCCTGAGGCCGGGAGAGTTCATGACCCTGCGCGAGGGCTTCACAGTCTATGTCGACGACATCCAGCCGGGCGGCGCACTGAAGGGCTTGCTTGTCAACGACTATAGAAACGGAAAGAACGCCGAAACCTACATGGCGCAACGCGCCCTGCTTCAGGAAACGGAATCCGGACCGGTCCTCTATCTCGTCAACGGCAATGTCCAGCGGACAAACCGCACGACAGGCGCTGTCGACATCGTGAATTTCGACCGCACGGCGATCAACATCGGCGCGGCGACACGAAAGCCGACCAGCCTCCTTCTTGAAATGACGGAGCGCTATCCGGGCGAACTCTTTCACCCCGATCCATCGAGCGAGTATGATCGGATCAATGCAGCGCGCCTGATCGCCGAGGGGCACAACCGTTTTTCGTCGCCGCTCTATGCCGTGGCTTTCGCCCTTTTGGCGATCTTCGCCTTGCTTGGCGGCCCTTATGACCGTCGCGGCTATCTTCTGCGGATCGGCCTTGCCTGCCTCGCCGCCGGAGCCATCAAGGTCACAGGAGTCGTGCTCGCCGACATCGCGGCGGATCATCGTCAATACTGGATGATCTACGCCCCGCCCCTTGCGACGATCATTTTGATGTTCATTCTCCTCGCCGCCGCGGGCCCCGGTTCGCGCCTGTCTCCAGCGCGCGCCGCGGAGCAGCCTTGATGCCGCCGGCCACGCTCTTTCGATATCTTGCCGGGCGAATGCTCGCCGCCCTCGTCGGCCTCCTGCTGGCGCTGTCGGCGGTCGTGCTTCTGGCGGATCTCGTCGAGAATCTCAGGTTCGCCGGAAAAACCGGGGCCGGCTTCGGCTTTGCCCTGCAGCTGACATTGTTGCGGACGCCGGCGATCGCGCAAACTCTCTTGCCTTTCATCTTCCTTTTTGCGGCGATCTGGATGTTCAGAGAGTTCAATCGCCGCTCGGAGCTCGCCGTGATGCGATCGGCGGGACTCTCCGTTTGGCGCCTCGTCGGGCCCGCGGCCTTTATCGCCGCAATTGGCGGGTTCGTCGTGATCGCGGCGGTCGACCCTCTCTCAGCGCGCATGATGGCTGCTGGAGAGAAAATGAAGAACGACATACGCGGCAAAAAGTCCTCCGTCGTCCAGGTTTTCGGCGACGGCATCTGGCTCCGGCAGCGCGACGCGGTGGAAACGCTGCTCATCAACGCCGCGAGCGTCGACGAAGGGGGAACGCTCAGAGGGGTGACGATCTGGCGCCTGTCGAAGGACGCCGCGTTTGAAGAGCGCATCGACGCGCCCGTCGCCCAGCTCGCCGGACGTACGATCGAACTCAAGGACGCCCGGATGAAGACGGCGGGCAGCCTGGTGACGCAGCGGACGCCGCTCTATTCGGTTCCGACGGCGCTCACGCTGGCGGCGCTAAGGGAGAGCGTGCCCTTGCCCGAGACGATGTCGATCTGGGACCTGCCGCGCTACATGCTGCTTGCCGAATCGGTCGGCTTGCCGACGACCCGTTACAATATTCGCTTCCACAATCTGTGCTCGACGCCGTTGAAGCTGACGGCGATGGTTCTCATCGCCGCCCTTTTTTCGCTCGGACCCGCACGATCGGGCGGCGCGTTCCGCCTCCTCGTCGCAGCCGTCGGGTCGGGGTTCGCCCTCTATGTCCTGTCGGAAATTTCCACAGCGCTAGGCGAATCGGGGGTCGTGCCAGAAGCGCTAGCTGCCTGGACGCCGGCGCTTGTCGCCACGATTGTGGCCGTCAGCCTGCTCATGCGCCTTGAAGAGGCCTGATCCGGCCATGCCGGCATAGACCTCGCGCGGCGGCTCAGCTAACCATCCGCAAGTCTTTGGCCGGGCGGGACTTTCACAGGCAGTGGAACCGCTTACTTGGAGGATTCTTGTTGTCGGCGTCCCGACTGATCGCGCGTCTCCTTGCGACGTCGGCTCTGGTCGGCGCCGGAGGCGTCGCGCCTGTTGCAGCGCTCGGCCAGACGGAACTGACGGTCGGCGAGCGGCCGGAGCCGGCCGAACGGATCCTCTTCGAAGCTGACAGCGTCAATCGCGACTCTGAAACGAGCCCGATCGTCGCGGAGGGCAATGTCCGCGCCTATTTCGGCGACCGTTTCCTGAAGGCCGACAGGCTGTCTTACGATCAGGCGACCGACATTGTCATCGCCGAAGGCAATGTCTCCATCACGGATGAGAAGCGCCAGACAGTCTTCGCCGGCCGGGTTGAACTGACGGGCGATCTTCGCGACGGAATCGCTGAAAATTTCAGCGCGCTCCTTGAAGACAACGCGAAGCTGGCCGCCGCATCCGCGGTTCGCGAACAGGATGCGCGCACGCAGCTGCAGAAGGCCGTCTACACCGCTTGCGACGTCTGCGACGATGAGGGCGTCGGCAAGACGCCGACCTGGCGCATCAAGGCGCTGCGCGTGACGCGCGACGAGGAACGCAAGGTCGTCCGGTTCAACCATGCCTTTCTCGAGATCAAGGGCGTCCCGATCCTTTACGCGCCCTTCCTGCAGGCCCCCGATCCGTCCGTCGAACGGCAGTCCGGCTTCCTGACCCCTTTGATCGGTGCCTCGTCGCGGCTCGGCTTCAACCTTGAACTGCCCTATTATCTCGCGATTTCCAACCATCAGGACGCGACATTCTCACCGAAATACACGTCGAAAGACGGCGTGCTTTGGCAGGGCGAATATCGCCGCCGCGACGACAGCGGCTATCATGTGCTTCAAGGCGGCTTCATCGACTTCACGCCGGATCCGGGCGATGTCGATCTGCCTGGCGCGCGGTGGCATGTCTTTGCGCAGGGCCACCGAAATTTCGGAAACAACTGGCAGGCCGGCTATGACGTCGAACGGGTGTCGGACGACACCTATCTTCGCCGCTATGACGTCCAGCGTCGCGGCGACCTGCGCAAGGAACTCGACACCGCGCTGACGAACCGCCTCCGGACGAACACCTATGTCCGCTGGGGCGACGAGAACACCGAATTCCGGGCTGACAGCTACACCTTTCAGGATCTCCGCACCGTAACAGTCTGCGACCTGTCGACTGGCGAGCGCCTCAGCGTCAACGCGACGGACTGCTCCTCGCTTCTGACGCGCGATCCCTTCGTCATGGAGGCGCAGGAAATCGCCAAGCTCACGCCTTATGCCCTTCCGGTGCTTGATTTCCGTCACTGGTTTCGACCGGAGCAGATCGGCGGCGAGGCCTTGATCAATGTGAATTTCGCCTCGCTGCAAAGAACCGGCGGCGTCGATACCCGGCGGCTTACGGCGAGCGCCTATTGGGAGCGAGAGCACATCACGCCCGGCGGCCACCGGTTCAACGCCTTCGCCGAGCTCCGCGGCGATCTCTTCCGCTATGAAGACCTCGACGAAGGGACCGAGAATCGCAGCGGAATCGCCGACGATAATCGCCTCGACGGACGCTTCGCGCCGACAGTCGGCGTCGAATGGTCCTATCCGCTGACGAAGCCGATCGCCGGCGGCCGGCTGTTCCTTGAGCCGAGGGTGCAGCTCGTCGCCAGCCCCTCGGGCCGCAACGGTCGCGACATCATCAACGAAGACTCGCAAAGCATCGAGTACGACTATGCGGGCCTCTTCGACTATAACAAGTCGACAGGCTTCGATGCGTTCGAAGACGGCCAGCGCATGAATATCGGCGTCGCCGTCGCCGCCAATCTCGACAACGGGCTCAGGATCGAAGGCGAGATCGGGCAGCAGTTCCGGCTGCAGGAATCAGCGGCGTTCGACCCTTCGACCGGCCTCGGCGAGGAGCGTTCGGACTATGTCGGCGCCCTTAACATTCGCTACAAGAATGTCATCGGCGTCGAAAACCGATTCAGAATCAATGACGACGGGGGCAGCATCGACCGTGCGGAGTCGATGGCTTATCTCAACGCTTGGCGGCTGCGCGCCAATGTCAGCTATGTGAGGCTCAGCGAGGAATTGTCGATCGCGGGCCTGACGCGGCGCGAGGAGCTGAACGGTCGCCTGACCGCGAAAATAACCGACAATTGGAGCGCGGGCGTCGGTTGGCGTCAGGACCTCGTCACTGACCGGCTTATTCGCCAGGATTTCATCCTCGGCTATCAGGATGAATGCTCGTCTTTTGAGCTCACTTACCGGCGCGACAGAACGACCGACGTCGGCCTTGAGGCCGATAACGCTTTCCTCATCCGGTTCACGTTGCGATCGCTGGTCGACTGACGTTCCGTCGCGGATCCAACCTCTTTGAGAATTAATGCGCCCTTTGCGCGCTTTGGCGGACCGGCGTTAAGGTTTCATTTTCCCTGTTGGGGCACGGTCGTTTCGCAGTCGACGGCGATCGGCTTCGAGCAGCGGAGCAAAGCCCTTGTTCATGTTTGTTGACAGAGTATTGCAAGCGGGCGTCGCAATGACAGCGATAAGCCTTGCGGCCCCTGCCGCCGCGCAGCACCGAACGCCCGACCCGCAAGGATCAGGACCGATTCTCGCAGCCGTCGAATGGCTCCAAGGAACGCTGCTCGGCAATGTCGCGACGGCCGTCGCGGTCATCGCGGTCGCCTTCGTCGGCTTCATGATGCTCACGGGCCGAATGAACTGGCGCTACGGCGTGACCGTGATCGTCGGCTGCTTCATCCTTTTCGGCGCGACGTCGATCGTCTCCGGCATCCAGTCGGCGGCCGGCGCGGCCGGGTGAGGCCGCCATGGCCGAGCTTTCGCGCACGCCGGTCTTTCGCGCGCTGACGCAGCCGCAAACATTCGCGGGCGTCTCCTACAGCTTTTTCGTGATCAATCTCGTCGTTTCTACCGAGATATTCCTTGTGACCCGCTCCTTCTGGGCTCTCTTGGCGCCCTTCGTTCTTCATGCGATCGGCTATGTCGCCTCGCTTCGCGAACCGCGCATTTTCGATCTCTGGCTGAAGCGCGTAAGCAAGACTCCGCGCGCGCCGAACCACGCGCTATGGCGCTGCAACAGCTACGCGCCCTGAGCCGACGGTGAGGGGCATGGCGCAGCGCAAGATGAAAGACCTGGCGAAGAAAGAAGGTCGCATCGGGGACCACCTTCCCATAATCGCGCATGCCGACGACCGCACCGTCATCTTGAAAGGCGGCATGCTGATGCAAGTCCTTCTGCTCGACGGATTCCCGTTTGAAACCGCCGAGACCGACGAGCTCAACTACCGCCTCGCCGTTCGCGACACCATGCTGCGCGGCGCCTGCAACGCCCGCATCGCGCTCTACCACCACATCGTCAGACGCCGGACCGCCGTCGAGCTCGCCGGCGCCTTCGAAGATCCCTTTTCGCGCTGGCTCGATCAGCGCTGGCGCAGGCGGATCGGCGAAAAGAGTCTTTATGTCAACGACCTCTTCCTCACGCTCGTTTATCGGCCTTCGCTCGGCAAGGTTGGAATCCTTGATCGCGTCACGGATCGCGCCCGCCGGTCGGGCCGTGACGTCGGCGCCGCGCGCGAGCGGGACATCCGGACGCTGGACGCCGTCCGCGAAGGCTTGATCGCTTCGCTGAAACCTTACGGTCCGCGCACGCTTCAACGGTATGACGGGGCCGGCGGGCGGTGCTCGGAGCCTTTCGAATTCCTGTCGCTGATCCTGAATGGCGACCTCAATCCCGTCGTCGAACCTCGAGGTCTTGCGTCGCATCATCTTCCCTACAAGCGGCTTTCCTTCGGCATGGAGGCGTTCGAATCGAAGGGCGCCGGCGACGCCAGCTTCGGCGCCATGCTGTCGATGAAGGAATATCCTGCCTCGACGACGCCGGGCTTGCTCGACGGCCTCTTGCGGCTGCCGATCGACATGGTCGTCACGGAAAGCTTTTCGTTCATCGACAGACAGATCGCGCAGGAGCGCATCGACCTCGCCCTCAGACGGCTTCGCGCCGCCGATGACGACACCATGACCTTGCGGCGCGGCCTGATGTCGGCGAAGGATGATGCGGCGAGCGGCGGCGCCGCCTTCGGTGAGCATCATATGAGCGTGATGGTGCGCGCTCCTTCCATCAGCGCGCTTAACGCCGCCGCGTCCAGCGTGCAGGCGGCGATCACAGACATCGGCGCGATCGCAGTGCGCGAGCAACTCGGCCTCGAGCCCGCCTTCTGGGCGCAGTTTCCGGGCAATTTCGACTATATCGCGCGGCGCGCGCTCATTTCATCCGGCAACATGGCCGGCCTTTGCTCGCTGCACGGCTTTCCGATCGGATCGCCGGAAGGAAATCACTGGGGTCCGGCGATCACGGTTTTCGAGACGACATCGGCGACGCCGTATTATTTCAACTTCCACCAGGGCGATCTCGGAAATTTCCTTGTCATCGGTCCCTCCGGTTCGGGCAAGACCGTGGTCCTGAACTTCCTCACCGCGCAGGCGCAAAAAGTCGCGCCTCGGACAGTGTTCTTCGACAAGGACCGCGGCGCGGAAATCTTCCTGCGGGCGATTGGCGGAACCTATGAAGTGCTGCGCCACGGCACGCCGACAGGCTTCAACCCGCTCCAGCTCCCCGATTCCAGCGGCGCGCGCGCTTTCCTGCGCGCGCTCATCGCCCAGCTCGCCCGCGGCCCCGGCGGTCCCTTGTCGCCTGATGAGCTGACCGTCGTCGCCGAAGCGGTGGATGCGAATTTCGACCAGCCGATGGAACTGCGCCGGCTGCGCTATTTTCGCGAACTTCTCGGCGGCAAGCGCCGTCCGGAGGCCGGCGATCTTGCGCAGCGCATCGCCCGCTGGTGTGCCGGCGGCGAATTCGCCTGGCTCTTCGACAATGCGCAAGATCGCCTTTCGACGGAGGCGCGCATCCTCGGCTTCGACATGACGGAGCTTCTCGACTCGCCGGAGATCCGCACGCCAGCGATGATGTATCTTTTTCGCCGGATCGAGGAGCGGCTTGACGGCTCGCCGACCCTGATTGTCATCGACGAGGGGTGGAAGGCGCTCGACGACGAGATTTTCGGCGCGCGTCTCAAGGATTGGCTTAAGACGATCCGCAAGCGTAACGGCGTCGTCGGCTTCTGCACTCAGTCGGCGCGCGACGCGCTCGACAGCTGGATCGCGAGCGCCATCCGGGAGCAGACCGCCACGCAGATCTTCATGCCCAATCCGCGCGCAAGCGAGGAGGATTATGGCGCCGGATTCGGTCTGACCGCGCATGAACTCGACATCGTGCGGTCCCTGCCGGAGGAGTCGCGCTGCTTCCTCATCAAGGCGGGAACCGACAGCGTCGTCGCGCGGCTCGATCTTTCCGGCGAGCCGGAGGCGCTGCGCGTTCTCTCCGGCCGCGAGCGGACCGTTCGGGCGCTCGATGAGTTGCGCGCGCGGGTCGGAGATGCGCCTCATCGTTGGCTGCCCATCCTGCTGGGCGAGAAACGGCCGCGCGAGGCGACGCCGCCCTCACAACCGATGCGACGATCGGCGGGAAGCGCAAGATGACGCCGTCCTGCCCCTCCCATGGCGATCTCGCCAATCTCGCCGCCTTGATGGCGAGCGTTGATTGTCAGTCGGCGGCCTATGTCGCCGCCGCCTATGAGGGATTGTTTGGAACCGGCGGCGGCCTTGCGCAGGCCCTCGCCGGCGCCCTGACGATCTATGTCGCGTTCTATGGGTATCGGCTGATCATCGGCGCGGGCTCGGCGACGGCGCCTGACCTCGTGCGCCGGCTTGCGCTCATCGGCGCCGTGCTCGCTCTTTCCTCGAACTGGCCCGCCTATCAGACGCTCTTCGTCGATTCGGTGGCCGGCGGCGCTGAGGAAATCGCCGGCATGATGTCGTCGGCGACGACTGGACGCGCCGCCTCGTCGGCTTCGATCGCGGCGGAAATCGATATTGCGATCGACGAGATGACGCGGCTCGCCAGCGAGTGGAGCCGAAAGACCGCCGCGACCGGCGCCGCCGACGCGCCGCAAAGCCCGGCCGCCATCGACCGGCCCGTCGGCCCGGCGGGCGTCAGCGCGGTCAACATGCTGTGGCTGAGCGCCATTCTTCTCGGCGTCGGCTCCGCCGGCGTCATCGTCATCACAAAGATCTCGCTCGCCTTCCTGCTTGCGCTCGGGCCGCTGTTCCTGATGCTCGCGCTCTTTCGGGCGACACGCGGCCTTTTCGAAGGCTGGCTGAAAACAATCGTCGCCGGCGCTTTCGTGCTCATCTTCACGATCCTTGCGACGGGCGGCGCGTTGTCGGTTGTCGGGCCCGTCATCGCAACGATCGCCAGCGATCAGGCCGCCGGCGTCAACGATGCCGGGCCAGTCTTCACGCTGCTGATCGCCTGCATCATCTTCGCCATGCTGGTGAGGCAGGCGCTGACGGTGACGGCGCGGCTGACGGCCGGCTGGCGATTGCCGTTCCTGCCGGAGCCTGAAGCGGCGGCGCAGACGGGCGTGTCGCCGGCTGATCGCCGCAGCGAGGCCGTATTCGCCAATGAGCGCATCACGGGGCTCGTCGCCTCGCTGACGCAAGGCGGATCGGCGCAACCGCCCTCCCGGACCATCGCGACGACCGCCGGCGACAGCGCCGGCGCAGAAAAGGAAGCAGAAAGCGCGGCATGGCGCCGCGCCTCGCGCGCCTATCGCGGCTTCGGCTCGTCGAGTGTGCGCGCTGCAGGAGGATATCGATGAGGTTATCGCTAGTCCTTCTGTCGCTGCTCGCCTGTCTTGCAACGCCTGCCGCGGCAGACCCGCGCATACGCGAGATCGTGCATGCGCCCGATCGCGTCATCCGCCTCGTCGGTCATTACGGCTATCAGATCGCCATCGAATTCCCCGAGCCCGAGCGGATCGAAAGCGTCGCAGTCGGGGATTCCCTCACCTGGCAGGTGACGCCGAACAAGCGCGGCAACGTGCTGGTCGTCAAGCCGGTCGACGAAGGCGATCCGACGAACATGACAGTCATCACCTCAGGCGGGTTCTACACCTTCGAGCTGACGTCGAAAGCGCGCGAGGCCTCGACGCCGCTGTCGGAGATCACCTATCTCCTGCGCATCAGGCAGCCGGCGGCGGAGCCGGCGCCGGCCGCCGCCAAGCTGCGCGAGACCAGCATTCAGGCGGCGACGCCGCGCAACGAGAATTACACCTACAAAGGATCGAGGCAGAACCTTCCCTCCCGCGTCTTTGATGACGGAACCTCCACCGTTTTCGAATGGCCGGCCGGCGTTGAAACGCCCGCGATCTTTCTGAGGAGGCCTGATGGAACGGAGAGCATCGTCAATTACTCCAATCGCGACGGCGCGATCGTCGTGCACCAGGTGGCGGCGGAATTCGTCCTGCGGAACGGGCGCGAGGTGACGAACATCTACAACGAAGCCTACCGCGATGCAGATCGCGGTCCCGACGCGCCGCAGCCCCGCAAGAAAAGGAAGGGGGGGCCGTTCGGCCTGTTCGGCGAATGAGAGGCAAGGGAAAAACCGATCCCCGGACCGTTCTGCCGCCGAGCGCGCTCGCCGAAGCGGACAGGCTCGCAACGCCGCAGGTCGCGGTTTCAGGCGGCGACGGCGGCGCCGCGATCGCCGCGGCGATCGCCATCGGTCTCGGCGTGCTCGCCTTCAACCAGATGTCGATCGCGCGCCTCGACCGCAAGGAGCCGCCGCCGCCTGTCATCGCGGACGCCGCCTCGCCCGCGCCGGCGCCGGCTGCAGCGCCGCCGGCATATGATTTTCCGCCGGCGCCGGCGTATACGGAGCTTGCGGATGACCGACCGCGCGTCAGGCCCGAGCGATTGCGCGCGCCGACGCTGGTCGTCGACACCGGTCCCTCCGCCGCGGAGATCGCCGCGACGCGCGCCGCCCTGTCGCGCGAAGGCCTTAACGCCAGCGAAGCCTTCGCCGCACGAATCGGCGAGGCGGAGAACGCTCCCGCGACCGCCGCCCATATCGGCGATCTTTCTTCTACCGTCATCGAAGGAACGCTCATCGCGGGCGTTCTCGAAACCGCGATCAACTCCGACCTGCCGGGCTTCACCCGCGCAATCGTCAGCGAGGACGTCCGCAGCTTTGACGGAACCGAGATCCTCATTCCGCGCGGCAGCCGCATCATCGGTCAATACCGCTCCGGCCTCGCCATCGGCGAATCGCGCGCGTTCGTCATCTGGACTCGGCTCATCCTGCCGAACGGGGTCGCCATCAAGCTCGGCTCCCCGGTCACCGACACGCTCGGGCGCGCCGGTCTCGGCGGCAACGTCGACCGCCACTTTCTCGAGCGCTTCGGTTCCGCGATTCTCCTGTCCATTATCGGCGCGGGCGCTGAAATTCTCGCCGCCGAAAGCGGCAACAACGCCGTCGTCATCACTTCTTCGGCGCAGGCGTATGGCGTCGCGCAGACGGCGCTCCAGTCGAGCGTCAACATTCCGCCGACCATCCGCATCCCGCAGGGCGCCCCGATCCGCATCTTTGCGGCGCGCGACCTCATCTTTCCGCTGTATGAGGAAACGGGCGGCACGGTCCTGACGGTCGAACCATGACGAGCCTTGCAGGGCAAACGCTTCCGGCGGAAGACGCGCACGTCTACCTGACCGCATTCCTAAAGCCGCTGGAGAAATGGCTCCGACATGAGCGCGTCGCGGAGATCTTCATCAATCGCCCCGGTGAGATCTGGGTGGAGATCGTCGGCGGCGCCATGCAGCAGGTCGCGGCGCCCGAGGTGACGGACGCCCACGTCCAGCGCCTCGCGGCGCAGATCGCACGGTTCAACGCCCAGGCGATCAATCGGGAGCAGCCGGTGCTCGCCGCTTCGCTTCCGGGCGGAGAGCGCGTGCAGATCGTCGGTCCGCCCGCGACCCGCCGCCATTGGGCGATTGCGATCAGACGGCCGATGGCGACAAGGCTGGCGCTTGCCGACTTCGCGGGCGAAAGGAATTTCGGCGACGTCGTGCTGTCGAAGGACAATGAATTGAGCGCCGTCGACCGCAGGCTGACAGCGCTCCTCGAGGCGCGCCGCATTCCGGAATTCCTCGCCCTCGCCGTTCGGTCGAAAAAGACGATTCTCATCTCCGGCGGAACATCGACCGGCAAGACGAGCCTTCTGAGTGCGATGATCGACGCCGTTCCGAGGGAGGAACGTCTGATCACGGTCGAGGACACGCCGGAAATCGCGCTCGATCATCCGAACGCCGTCGGCCTCATCGCCGTCAAGGGCGCGCTCGGCGAGTCGCGCATCGGACTTGACGATCTCCTGAATGCCTCCTTGCGCCTGCGGCCTGACCGCATCATTCTCGGCGAGCTTCGCGGCGCCGAGGCCGTGACGTTCCTGCGGGCGATCAACACCGGGCACCCGGGCTCGATTTCGACCATTCACGCCGACAGCCCGCACGGCGCCTTCGAGCAGATCGCGCTGATGGCGCTGCAGGCTGGATTGCCGCTCGCGCGGCGGGAGACGATCGACTATGTCCGCTCCCTCATCGATATCGCGATCCATGTGACGCGCGACGGCGGAAAGCGGCGGATCGCCGAAATCCTGTTCGATCCTGCCGCGCGAACGGACGCCGCTCGATAAAATTATTCCCGACGGCCGCCTTACGACGATGTCATCGAAATCAGCCGCTTTTGCATAAGAAGCCGCAGGTCCGGTCAAGGCTCCCTTTACGTCCGATCAGGCAGGCTTTTCGCGCAGGGCTTGCGTTGCGTGGGTGCAGTGATGCGTGTGTTTGACCGGCGGGCTGACGGCGAGCAGGCGATGATCGCCCTTCCGGCTCCGAGCGCTTTCCTTAGGTCTGTCGCAGCGGCCGCAGCGCTCTTGCTCGCCGCCTGCGCCGGCGAAGAGGCGCCGCCCGCGGAGGCGCCGTCGGGCGCGCCGCCGGCGCCCTTGGTCGCCGACATTCCAACGGCGCCCGACGCTTCCCGCTTCCTGATGCAGGCGACCTTCGGGCCCACTCAGCGCGACATCGACGAGCTGGTGCGGATCGGCTACTCGGCATGGCTGCGCCGACAGTTCAGCGCCGCCTCGGAATCGAACGTCAACGAATTGCGCCAGATCCAGGCTGACTACGCCGCGCGCGGCCAGACCGTCGGCCCCGAAGCGCTCGCCGACATCGCCTGGCGCGACATGATTGTCGGCGACGACCAGTTGCGCCAGCGCATGGTCTTCGCCCTGTCGCAGATCTTCGTCGTCTCTTATGAAAACTCGGACGTCGCCGAGACGCTCGCGTCCGCGGCGTTCTACATGGACACGCTCGAGAAAAACGCCTTCGGCAATTATCGCGAGCTGATCGAAGACGTGACCTACAGCCCGTCGATGGCGCAGTTCCTCACCTATCTCAACAACCGCAAGGAAGACCCCGCGCAGAACCGGGTGCCGGACGAGAACTATGCGCGCGAGATTATGCAGCTTTTCACGATCGGCCTTGTCGAGCTCAACCCCGATGGCACGCCGCGCGTCGACGGATCGGGTGCGCAGATCGAGACCTATGACAATGACGACATCACCGGTCTCGCCAAGGTGTTCACGGGCCTCAGCTGGGCGGACGGCGATTTCGGCGGCCGCTTCCCTGACCCCGGCGTTCCGGCCGCCGCCTATTCGCCTCTCGGCGTCTTCGAGGCGGAACATTCGACGTCGGAAAAGACCTTTCTCGGCGTGACGGTGCCGGCGAATACGCCGGCGGCGCAAAGCATCGACACCGCGCTCGACACGCTCTTCAACCACCGGAACGCGGCCCCTTTCTTCGCCCGCCAGCTGATCCAGCGGTTCGTCACCAGCAATCCGTCGCCCCAATATGTGCGCAATGTCGCAGCCGCCTTCGAGACCGGCTATTTCCGCCTTCCGGACGGTTCGACGATCGGCTCGCTGCGTCGCGGCGACATGCGCGCCGTGATCGCGGCGGTGCTGCTCGACAATGAGGCGCGGCTTCCGGCCGGTCCGCAGAATCCGAATTTCGGCAAGGTGCGTGAGCCGGTCATCCGGTTCACCCATTGGGCGCGCGTCGCCGAACTCAATTCGGCCTCCGTCCTCGGCGGCGGCGGCCTTGAGGGCCAGAGCGTGCTGACCGAGACGGCGCCGCCGACGCGGCTCGCCCAGCAGGCCTATCGCTCGCCCTCTGTCTTCAACTTCTTCCGGCCGGGCTACGTCGCCGCCGGTTCGCAAACAGGCGCGACCGGTCTTGTCGCCCCGGAGCTCCAGATCGTGACGACGGCGACGGTGACCGCCTACGCCAATTTCATGATGGACCGCATCGAGGAGAGCGACGCGCTTCAGACCTACAGGCCGGCCTATACGCGCGAGCTCGCGCTCGCCGACAATCCGGCGGCGCTCGTCGATCATCTCAATCTCGTCATGACGGCGGGGGCCATGCATCCCTCGACGCGCGACGCCATCATCGCCGCCGTCTCCGGCGTTCCCTTCCGCGCCGCCAGCGAGGCGCAGGACCGCCGCCGCCGCGTCAACGCGGCGATGCTGATGACCGTGCTTTGCCCCGAATATTACACCCAGCGCTGAGGAGCGTTCCCCATGTCCGCCGTCACAAGACGCGAAGTTCTAAAGACCGCCCGACTCCTCGGCGCCTATGGTGCGGCGCCCTTCGCGATGAACCTCTTGCCTTTCAATGCGCTCGCCGCCTCGACCAGCGGCTACAAGGCGCTCGTCTGCGTTTTTCTGTTCGGAGGCATGGACAATCACGACACCGTGCTGCCTTACGACGAGCCTTCCTTTAACCAGCATGCGACCATCCGCCGTACGCTGATGAATGAGTACAACCGGCTCGCAGGCGGCTCCTCGCGCACGCGGGCGCGGCTTCTGGCGCTCACCCCCTCAAACGCCGCCGATTTCGGCGGCCGCCAGTTCGCCCTGCCGGAGGCGCTCGGCCCGATCCAACAGCTTTTCGCGTCCGGGCGGGCGGCGATCGTCGCCAATGTCGGGCCGCTGATCGCGCCGCTCAATCGCGCGCAGTGGCGCAGCGGGAGCGGCCGTGCGCCCGAGCGTCTTTTCTCGCATAACGACCAGCAGTCGACCTGGATGGCGGCGGCGCCCGAGGGCGCGCGCTTCGGCTGGGGCGGGCGCCTCGGGGACATGGTGAACGCCTCGCGCGCCAACACCAACGCTTCCTTCACCGCCGTGTCGGTGTCGGGCAATACGGTCTACCTGACGGGGCAAGAAACGGCCGCCTTTTCGCTCGGCCTCAATGGCCCGGCGCAGATCCGGGCGATCAACCGGCCCGGCCTTTACAATTCGTCGGCCTTGCCCGGCCAGATCTCCAGCCTCGTGCAGGATGCGCCGAACGCGCGGACCAACCTCTTCGAGCGCGACGTCGCGACTATCCACCGCCGCTCGATCGCGCTCAACCGCGACCTCGAGGTCGCGCTCTCCGCGCAGCCGCCCTTCGTTACGACCTTCCCGACGAGCGGCCTCGCCCAACAGCTGCAGATCGTCGCGCGGATGATCGCCGCACGCTCGACCCTCGGCGTGTCGCGCCAGATCTTCTTCGTTTCGACCGGCGGCTATGACACCCATTCGAGCCAGGCGCCGACGCTGACGGCGCTTCACACGACGCTCGGCGCGGCCATGCGCGCCTTTTACGACGCTACCGCCGAGCTCGGCGTCCAGAACGACGTCACCGCCTTCACCGCCTCCGATTTCGGCCGCACGCTCGCCGTCAACGATGACGGCAGCGACCATGGATGGGGCGGGCATCATTTCGTCATCGGGGGCGCCGTCAACGGCAACCGCATCGTCGGCGCCATGCCGCCGCCGGTCGTCAATCACGACCAGGACAGCGGCTCCGGCCGGCTCATCCCGACGATTGCGGTCGAGCAGTTCGCCGCCAGTCTTGCGGCCTGGTTCGGCCTCACCGCGAGCGAAATTCAGGCGGCCCTGCCGAACATCGGCAATTTCTCCGGGCCGATCGATCTCTTCAACGGCGCATCGAGCGCGTGAGCAGCAAGGGGGGCGAAGAGCCATGTCAGACAACCAGCGCCGGGGCCGGAACGGCATGAAGGCCATCGCGGCGTTCGCCGCTGCGGGCGCCATCGGCGCCGGCGGCGCCTTCGCCGTCGACCAATGCGAAACGAACTGCGGGCTTTCGCTCGCGCTTCTGCGCGACCGCGATCAGAGGGAAATGAAACTGGCGGGGCCGAGCCTGAAGCCCGCCCAAGCGGGCGCCCGCACAGAGCGGCCCGCGCTGCGTGAGGAGCCGACAAAAGCGTTCTTCGTGCGCGGCGGTTACACGGCCTTTGCAAGCGGCGGCGGTCTCGCGGACGGCAAGGGCGCCAACCTCTATTCCGGCGGCTATCGCAGCCGCATCAGCCAGCAATGGCCGCTGTCGCTCGAAGCCGAGGTCGCCTTCCAGCGCGACAAGGACACCGTCATCATCGGCCTCGGCCAGGAGGTCGCGACGCGGCGCGCCATCTCCGGCCTCGTCTCAATGCGCTATGACGGTCCGCGCTTTGGCAGGTTCACGCCCTATTTCTCCGGCGGCATGGGGCCGGCGCAGGTCAAGACGCGCCTCGATGACGGCGTCACCCCGCTTGAGAACTCCAATATCGAGCTCGCCTATCAGGCGCGAGTCGGCGTCGCCTATCCGCTGACGAAGAAGTTCGCGCTGGAAGCCGGCTACCGGCTTCTCGGCGCGACCAACGACGACATCAAGACGCATACGGCCGAGATCGGTCTCAACTACCGCTTCTAGATCGGCCCTTGCGGCTGGCCGGCGCGCCGCTCTTTGGCTAGGGTCAACGCCAAGGAGAGACTTGTCATGACGCCGGGAGTAAGGCCGGGCTTTCGCATCGTCGTTCTCGGCGGCGGCACAGCCGGATGGATGGCGGCATGCCTGATGGCGAAGCGCTGGCTGCCGATGGGCGCCGAGATCACCGTCGTCGAGTCGCCCGAAATCGGCATCATTGGCGTCGGCGAGGGATCGACGCCGCAACTGCGCGCCTTCTTCGAGGATCTCGGGATCGCCGAGCGCGACTGGATGCCGGCCTGCAACGCGACCTACAAGAACGGCATCAGCTTTCACGGCTGGTCGCGCGTTCCGGGATATCAGTCCTATTTCCACCCCTTCCCGTCGCCGATCGACGCGCACACCGCGCCGGCGTTTCACTTCAATTCCTTCTGCCGGCGGCGCGGCGCCGATCTTCCTGCGACTTCCGACCGGTTTTTCCTGTCGGCGAAGCTCGCCGAACGGCGTCTTGCGCCGCTGCCGGCGCGAAATTTTCCCTTCGACATCGCCTATGGCTATCATTTCGACGCCTATCTCGTGGGCTCATTTCTTCGCCGCCATGCGGAAGGGCGCGGCGTCCGTCATGTCGAGGGGCGGGCCGCCGGGATCGCGCTTGACGAAACAGGCGCCGTGAGCAGCCTTGCGCTTGATGACGGCAGGACGATCGAGGCGGATTTCTTCGTCGACTCGACCGGCTTTCGCAGCCTGATCCTGCAGGAGCGCCTCGGCGTTCCTTTCCGGTCTTTTAAAGAAAACCTCTTCAACGATTCCGCCGTCGTCATGCCGACGCCGCCGGACCCGACCGGCCTTGGCTCGGCGACGCGCGCGATCGCCATGAACGCCGGCTGGCGCTGGGACATTCCGCTGACGAATCGCAGCGGCAATGGCTATGTCTATGCGTCGGACTTCATTTCGGCGGAGGAGGCGGAAAGCGAACATCGCGCCGCCCTCGGCCTTCTCAACGCCGACACCCTGGCGCGCCACCTGAAGATGAAGGTCGGCCGCGTCGAGCGGCACTGGGAGAAGAACTGCCTCGCCGTCGGTCTCAGCCAGGGCTTCATCGAACCGCTGGAGGCGACGGCGCTGCACCTCGTGCAGGCGACGGTCGAGGGCTTCATCGACGCCTTCGAGCGATCCGGCTTCGACGAATCCGGCCGGCGCGCCTTCAACAAAAGGATCAACGCCCGCTTCGAAGGCGTGCGCGACTATATCGTCTGCCACTATCAGGCGAGCCTGCGCGACGACACGGAGTATTGGCGGGCGAACGCCGCCAATCAGACGCGCTCCGCCTCGCTCGACGCAATCCTTGAGTGCTGGCGCCGCGGCGGCGACATCCGCGAGGAGGTGCGCCGCCAGGACATCGGCAAGTACTATACGGACATGTCCTGGGTCTGCCTGCTCGGCGGCTATGGCAATTATCCGCGGCGCTTGCGCCCTCCGGCGCCGGAGGAACGCCGCTTCGATATGGCCGTGATCGACGATTTCGTCGAACGCTGCGCGCTCAACTTCCCCGATCACCGCGCCGCCTTGTCCGCCGGCGAGCGCGCCGGTTGAGCCGTCGCTCGGCATGCCCGGCGCAAGGTTTTCTGCTGGGTCCGGCGCGAAAGGGCGCCCATTCCGCACTCTGATATTTTCGCCTGCGAGGGATATCGCCGACATCCTTTCAGGCGCCCGCGCAATGCGCACGGACCTTTAAAATCGGGGCCTGAAACGGAAATCGCGCCGGCGGCGGGGCCGCGGCGCGAACATGATCATCAAGGCCGGAACGCCGCCCAAACTCAAGAGGCGATCATGCTTGACGCCGATCACATTTGGTTAACAGGGCCGGCGCACGCTGTGTCACGCCGCGCAATGGGCCTTGATGTAATCGGCGTGCGGCGTCGCGGCGCCCGCCGCACGGTCAATCAGGACACGGATATTGGCGAGAAATTCATCGAGCTGGGCCTCGCCGAGGCCGTCCGCCAGCGGATGATGGCGATGAGGCGCAAGGCGCTGACCGGTCATCACCTGCAGCCATCCGGTTTCGGTGAAGAGCTCCTCCTGCTCGCGATAAATGCGCCCCGTCGATTGAAAGAGGTCAATCTTCGCCTGCAGCGCGTCCGGCGCGGCGATCTCGCGCCGCTCGATCCAGAATGGGGAATCATCGCGCTCATTGGCGTGATAGTGAAGGATGATGAAGTCGCGGATGCGTTCGAACTCGAAGCGCGACTGGCGGTTGAACTCCGCGATCAGCGCCGGGTCGAAATGGCGGTCCGGGAACATCGAGACGAGTCGGCTCACCCCTGACTGGATGAGATGGATAGATGTCGACTCGAGCGGTTCTAGAAATCCAGAGGCGAGCCCCAGCGAGACGCAGTTCTTCACCCACTGGCGTTTCCTCATGCCAGTCGTGAAACGCAAAAAGCGCGGCTCGGCGAGAAGTTCGCCTTCGAGGTTCGCTTTGAGGACCGCGACCGCCTCGTCGTCCGAGATGAATCGGCTGCAATAGACATGGCCGTTGCCGACGCGGTGCTGGAGCGGAATGCGCCATTGCCAGCCGGACGTGCGTGCGCTCGCCTGCGTATAGGGGCGCAAGCGGCCGCCATGCGCGCAAGGCGCGGCGACCGCGCGGTCGCAAGGGAGCCAATGCGTCCAGTCCTCATAGCCCGCCTTCAGCGCGCCCTCGATGAGAACGCCGCGAAAACCCGAGCAGTCGATGAAGAAGTCGCCGTCGATGCGCAGGCCGGCTTCAAGCGTCACGCCGTCGATGAACCCGGTGACGCCGTCGAGCCGCACGTCGACGATCTTGCCTTCGATGCGGGCGACCCCCGCCGCTTCCGCCCGTTTACGCAAAAAACGCGCGTAAAGCGCGGCGTCAAAATGAAAGGCGTGCCGCGTGCCGGACAGGCGCGAGGCGCCGACGCGCTCCAAGATCGCAAAGCGGTCGCGACGCGCGATCTGATAGTTGAGCGAATAGTCCCACAGCGAACCGCCCTTGCCGGCGCGGCGCGCGCGCAGCCAAAAATGGTGAAACGGCGTCAGCCCCAGCGGCATGCCGATGTCGCCGAAGGCGTGCATGTAGCTGTCGCCGAGGCGGCCCCAGTCGTTGAACTCAATCCCTAGCTTGAACGTGCCTTGCGTCGCGCAGACGAAGTCCGTCTCATCGATATCGAGAAAGCTGTTGAGCAGCCGGATTTGCGGGATCGTCGCCTCGCCGACGCCGACGATGCCGATCTCCTCCGATTCAACAAGTGTGATCGCGAGCTGAGGTCCAAACGCCTTTGCAAGCACCGCGGCCGCCATCCATCCCGCCGCGCCGCCCCCGACGATGATGACGGAGCGGACTTTGGTCGGCGCTTCTGCCTCGGGGGAACTCATGGCGTGATGCTACAGGGCGCGGCGATGCCGGATCAATGCGGCGAAGAAAAGCCCCGCCGGCTCGGGAGAAAGCCGGCGGGGCCTTGATAACGCTCGGGAGGGAGCGCTTAGAACCGGTATGAGATCCCGAATCGGTAGGTTCTGCCGAAGTCCTGATAATCGCGGATCGCAAGGCTGCTGAGGCCTTGCAGAGTCACGAAAGGTTCGTTCGTCAGGTTCTGGCCTTCGATAACGACGCCGAAGCCCTCAAGCGGCCCGCGCTGGAAATCGTAGCCGATCTGGGCGTCGATCACATGCTCA
Source organism: Parvularculaceae bacterium (assembly GCA_046296195.1). Classification (GTDB taxonomy): domain Bacteria; phylum Pseudomonadota; class Alphaproteobacteria; order Caulobacterales; family Parvularculaceae; genus Amphiplicatus. The sequence goes on from JBKBLR010000006.1 coordinate 32,239, forward strand.
GGCTCGACGATGACGAAGTCGGCCGCGTTGCCGAAGCCCGGAACCTCGCCGAGGAAACGCGCGCGGTAGCGATCGGAGGCGCGCACGCGGAAGCCGTCGCGCTCGTAATAGAGCGTCATGCTCGCCGTGCGCTTCGAGAAGCCCGGCACCGGGATCGAAACGCCTGGGATCGGCTCGATCTTGCTGCCGTTAAAGGCGACGCTGCCGATGAAGCCGAAGCCTTCGAGCGCCGGCGTCAGCACGCCGAACGGGATTGAGGCCGCCACTTCGACGCCGCGGACGTAACCGCCGGACTGGTTCGTCGGCACGTTGACGATGCCGACCGTCGTATCGGGGACTGGATCGCCCGAGCGAGTCGGGAAGCCCGCGAAGTCGGCGACATAGCCGCCGCCCGAGAAAATGTAGTTCTCGAACAGCTTGTAATAGGCCGACACGGCGAAATAGGCACCCTCGGCGAAATAGTTCTCATACGACACGTCGAACTGATCGACTATCCAGGGCTGCAGGAACGGGTTGCCGCCGGACGCGCTGTAATAGGTCTGGCCGGCGGCGAGGTTCGCCGTGTCGTTCGCCGGATTGCCGTCGGAGTTGATGCCGCCGGTGAACGCCGCGTTGTAATTGACCTGCTGGCTGATCGAGAGCTGGTCCATGCGCGGACGCATCGCGACGCGCGCCGCGCCGAGACGGATATACTGATCCGGCGCGAACTCCATCGAGAGGTTCATGCTCGGATAGATCTTGGTGTATTTGGCGCCGTCGGACACGGTTTCGACTGCGACATTCGGCGCGACGCCCGCAGCGCGCGCGCCGGTCGAGCTCTGGTCGGTGTGCACGACCTGCACGCCGATATTGCCGGTGACCGGCAGCGAGCCGACCGTGGTCTCGATGTCGAACTTGACGAAGCCGGTCAGAACCTTCTCGTCGACCTGCCAGCTCTTCGTCAGCACGTCGGCGTTAAAGTTGCGGGTCTGGATGACGATCGGGCTAGCGATCAGCGCGAACGGATCATAGCTGACCATCGGCCCGAGGCCGAGATAGCCGAGCTCGGTCGGCTCCAGCAGCAAGTCAGCCGGGATCGGCACGAAGGTCTGGAAGCCGGCGAGGTCGATGAAGAACTCGTTGGCGACCTTTTCCTTCTGGCGATCGGTATAGTCGCCGCCGATCGAGACGGCGCGGAAGAAGCCGCCGTCGATGTCGTAATTGGCGGCCAGACGGAGTTGCAGCAGATCTTCCTCGATCTCCGGCCGGTTATAGAAACCGACCTGGCCGCCCTGCGCGACCTGGACGCCCATCTCGTCGAAGCGGTCACCGCCCCAGCCGAGCGGGCTGGTGATGCCGATGATGGCGGTGTTCGAATAATCGAGCGTGTTGCCCGAAAAGCGCGTGCCGCGCCGGTCGGTCACAAAATCAAGATTGTCCGTCGCGCCGACGCCGACTCCCGATCCCGTGCCGGAGTAGGTTTCAAGGATGCCATCGAGACGGTCGACGAAGGAATAGGCGGCGTCGAAAACGAAGGAGAGGCGCTCATTCACCTGGAACTTGTTGTTCCAACCGAAGGAGAAAAGGTCGGCGTTGCGCTCTTCGGCGTCGTTGCGGATGACGCCCTTAACATTTCCGAACGTGCCTGACGTCACGAAGCCGTCTTGCGCGACGACGTTCGTCAGCGAAAGCGGGCCGAAGAACGTCGTCCCCGGCGCGCAGCAGGCGAAACCGAGCGGCAGCTCGACGCCGCGCAGCGTGCGCAGCTCGTTGAAGTTGGTGTAATAGCCGTCGAGGGTCGATGTGAATTTCTCGTTCGGCTCCCACTGCAGCGTCGCGAACACGCCGTCGCGGTGCAGCTCCGTCGATTGAACGTAAGGTTTGACGCCGCCGATGACCGAGTTGCCGAGGGCCTCGAGCGGAGAGCCGTAGCCCCACGCATTGAACCGCTCGACCTGGTTCGGCGTCAGCGTGCGCGCATAGCCGATGGCGACGCCGATCGTGTCATCGGCGAACTGGTCGATATAGGTCGCGCTGACGTCGTAGCCGATCCCCGGCGTGCCGGCGTTGAGCGCGCCGACTTCGTTGATGATGCCGCGGCCGGTCAGAACGATCCGGCGATCGCTGTAGTCGAGCGGGCGCGCGGTGCGCAGATCGACAACGCCCGCCACCCCTTGCCCCACAAGGCTGGCGTCGGGCGTTTTGAAGACGACCGCCGAGCTGACGAGTTCGCCCGGATAAGCGTCGAATTCGGCGCTGCGGTTGTCATTCGTCGTCACCTGCTGGCGACCATTGAGGAGCGTATTGGTGAAGTCGGGCCCAAGGCCCCGGAGGCTGATTGAGCGCGCGCGGCCATTGACGCGTTGCGCCGCAAGGCCCGGCAGGCGCGACAGCGATTCAGCGATCGAAAAGTCCGGCAGCTTGCCGATGTCTTCCGCCGAAACCGCCTCGACGATCGAGGAGTTGTCCCGCTTCTCGGCGATCGAGTCGCCGATCGACTTGCGGATGCCGGTGACGATGATCTCGTCTGATTTTTCGTCCGTGCTCTGAGCGAAGGCCGGAGCGGCTAGAGCGATCGCCGCCCCGGACGACAACAGCGCGGCGCGCAAAAGCTTCACTTCCTTACGCATCAGATCCCTCCCGGTTGCGTTTTTGACCGGCCATGGCGACCGGCGCATTGAGGGGTTTATCGCAATTTTCTGCAAATCCGTCAATAAATCATCATGAATTCGCGCCAACCCGCCCCTGATCGGCCGGCGACAGGCGAGTTGCCTGCCGGTTTCGATAATGGTTCTGCGCGCCAGACCGGGAAAGGCGCAGCGATCGGGGGCCGCCAATCGGTACTGCAAAATTTTGCAAATTTGCTGCAGACCGCTGCAAATCCCGCCTTCGGCGCTGCAATATAAGCAAGTGGAGCCGGCGCGCGGTCAGACGCGCGCCGGCTTCAGCGCTGCGGCCCGGGCGGCGTTCGCAGCAATGCCGGTCCAGTCGCGCCCGGCGATCATCGCGCGGTTCGCGATCCAACTTCCGCCGATGCAAGGAACGTTTGGCAGCGCAAAATAATCCGGCGCGCGCTTGGGCCCGATGCCGCCGGTCGGGCAGAAGAGAATGTCAGGCAAGGGCCCCGCCAGCGCCTTTAGATAAGCGACGCCGCCCGCCGGCTCGGCGGGAAAGAATTTCATCGCCCGATAGCCGGCCTCGACGGCCGCCATCGCCTCGCTGGCGGTGGCAACGCCCGGCAGCGCGGGCGAACCAGCCAGGGCTTTGAGGAGCGATGGGGTGGCGCCCGGGCTGACAAGAAAGTCGGCGCCGGCGGCGCGCGCGCGCACCGCGTCATCGCCGGTTCGTACCGTTCCCATGCCCACGATGAGCGCTGGCGCGGCGCGCTTCATCTCCGCGAGCGCATCGAGCGCCGCCGGCGTGCGTAAGGTGAGCTCGACGACGCGCAATCCGCCTTCGGCGAGAGCGCGCGCAAGCGGCGCAGCGTCCTCGCGGCGCTCGACTTCGAGGACGGGAATGACGCTGGCGGCGTTCAGGATTTCCTCAATGCGCATCGAGAGCCGCCTTCAAGGTCGCCGCCGCGCCGACCAGCGCCGCGCCGTCACGAATGATGAGCCTTACAGGCACGTCGGCGAGATAGTCGCGCATCCGGCCCTTGTCGAGAAAGCGCTCAAGGAAGGCGCTTTCAAGAAAGACTTCTCGGATCTTCGGCAGGATCCCGCCGCCGAGAACGACGCCGCCGCGCGCGCCCGTCGCCAGCACGGCGTCGCCCGCCGCCGCGCCGAGAACCGCGCAAAACATCGAAACCGCCTTGACCGCGATCGGGAATTCCTTCGTCAGCGCGGCGCGCGTGATTTCATCAGCGGCGAGCGAGATGCGCGGCGTGCCGGCGATCGCGCAGAGCGCGCGATGAATGTTGACGAGGCCGCGCCCTGACAACAGGCGCTCGATGGACACGCGCTTGTACTCGCGCCGGATGAACCGCAGGACCTCGATTTCCTCATCATCCGCCGGCGCGAAGGCGACGTGCCCCCCTTCCGTGGCGATAATGCGATCGCGGGCCCCGGTGGGAACGATCAGCGCCTGACCAAGCCCGGTGCCGGGCCCGATGACGAGAAGAGGTGCGCCCGCATCGCCGGCGCCCGGCTTCACCTCGATGAAATCGGCGGCCTGCAGATGGCGCACGGCCGCCGCGAGCGCTTCGAAATCATTGATGGCGAGGAGACGGTCGAACTTCATCTGCCGTTTCGTCTTCTCGATGTCGAGCACCCAGGGAGAATTCGTGAACTCGACCACGGCGTCGGTGATGGGACCGGCGACGGCGAAGCAGGCGAGTTTCGGCCTCGCCTGCACCGCTTCGAGGAAGGCGTCCGCCGCGTCGCGGATCGACTCGTAATCCTCGGCGCGAAAGGCGTGCATGGCGCCGACGGAGACCGCGCCGCCGTCAATCGTCGCCAGCGCAAAGCGGGCATTGGTGCCGCCGATGTCGGCGATGATGACCGGCGCGCTCATGCGTCGTCCTCCGCCAGCATGAACGTCATGGCGCCGGTCTCCGCCGAGGTGACCGCCGCGCGCATTCCCGCGAACAGCTCGCGGCCCGTTCCGCGGCGTTCCGCCTCGCCTTCGAAGGGGGCGGCCTCGCGCGCCGCGAATTCCGCGCGATCGACAAGAATGTCGAGAACGCCCTTCTCCGCGTCGAGGCGAATGACGTCGCCGTCGCGGACTTTGGCGATCGCGCCGCCGTCGAGCGCCTCGGGAGAGAGGTGGATCGCCGCCGGAACCTTGCCGGACGCGCCGGACATGCGCCCGTCGGTGACGAGCGCCACCTTGAACCCTTTGTCCTGCAGGACGCCGAGCGGCGGCGTCAGTTTGTGGAGTTCCGGCATTCCATTCGCCTTCGGCCCCTGAAACGGCAAGACGGCGATGAAATCGCGATTGAGCTCGCCCGCCCTGAAACGGTTCATGAGGTCCTTCTGCGAGCGAAAGACGATCGCCGGCGCCTCGATGACGCGGCGCTCGGGCTTGACCGCCGAGACCTTGATGATGGCGCGGCCGAGGGGTCCGTCGAGAAGCACAAGCCCGCCCGTCGGCGCGAAGGGATCGCCCGCAGGCCGCAGGATCGAGGCGTCGCCCGATGCGGCCCGGGCGGGCTTCCACGACAGCGCCTCGCCCTTCAGCGCTGGCGATTGCGCATAATGGTGAAGCCCCTTGCCCATCGCCGTCATGACGTCGGCGTGGAGGCCGCCCGCCTCGATCAGCTCACGGATGATAAAGGCGACGCCGCCCGCCGCCTCGAAGGCGTTCACATCCGCCGACCCGTTCGGGTAAACGCGCACCAGAAGCGGCGTCGCGGCGGAAAGGTCGCTGAAGTCGGTCCAGTCGACGATGATTCCGGCTGCGCGCGCCATCGCGACGAGATGGATCGCATGGTTCGTTGAGCCGCCGGTCGCATGCAGCCCGACGATCGCGTTGACGATCGACCGCTCGTCGATGATGTCGCAGAAGGGAATGTAGTCATCTCCAAGAGCCGTCGTCGCCGCGGCCCGGCGCGCCGTTGCGGCGATGAAGGCGCGCCGCAGGTCCGTCCACGGATTGACGAAGGCCGAGCCCGGCAGATGAAGCCCCATGATCTCCATCAGCATCTGATTGGAGTTCGCGGTTCCGTAAAAGGTGCAGGTGCCGGGAGAATGATAGCTGGCGCTTTCCGCCGCAAGGAGCTCCTCGCGGCTCGCCTTGCCTTCGGCGTGACGTTGACGCACGCGCGCCTGTTCCTCCTTCGAAATGCCGGACGGCATCGGGCCCGCCGGCAGAAAGAGGATCGGCAAATGTCCAAAACGCGCCGCGCCGATGAAGAGCCCCGGCACGATCTTGTCACATACGCCGAGGAGGATCGCCGCATCGAACACATTGTGCGACAGCGCGATCGCGGTCGACAGCGCGATGACGTCCCTGGAGAAGAGCGACAGGTCCATGCCGGCCATACCCTGGGTCACCCCGTCGCACATCGCTGGAACCCCGCCCGCGACCTGCGCCGTTGCGCCGAGCGGGGCGAGCGCCGCCTTGATAAGGTCGGGATAATCCTGCAGCGGCTGATGCGCCGACAGCATGTCGTTATAAGCAGTGACGATTCCGACGTTCGGTCCGCCGCCCTTCGAATAGAGTTTCTTCTCATGCGCCGAGCAGGCGGCGGCGGCGTGCGCAAGATTGCCGCAGCCAAGGCTCGCCCGGTGCGGTCCCTCGCCGGCGGCCGAGCGCATCGATTTGAGATAGGCCTCGCGCGAGCGCCGGCTTTTCGTCCGTATACGGTCCGTGACGCGGTCGATGACAGGTTTGAGTGGCACGAAAGACGCTCCTCAAGGGGCCCAGGCGACCCAGATGTCGGGGCGCGCCCTAAAGACGGCGCGCACCGGCGCATCCTCGACGGGCCCCGCCCCGGCGAAAATCTCGAAGGCGCGGCGCTTCTCCGCGCCCGTCAGCGTCAGGATAACGAGACGCGCATCCGCGATCGCCCTCAAACTGAGCGTGAGGCGATCGAGGCGACCGCCGGTCGATGCGCTTTCCGCCGCGCGCACAGGAACGACAAGCGGCGCGTCGTCGGCGAGCGCGAGGTCGAGCCCGGCGGCGCGCGGAAACCAGGACGCCGTGTGACCGTCGACCCCCATGCCCAGCACGACGACATCGAAGGGCCGGATGACGCTTGCGAGCCGCTCATTCGCCGACGCAGCCGCAGCGTCGAGCGTCGCCGCCTCGTTCCAGAGCCCGACGAACCGTGCGCTCGCCGCGCCGCCGCGAAGCAATGTCGCCCGAAGGAACGCCTCGTTGGAGCCGGCGGCGGACGGCGGCACGAAACGTTCGTCAACGAGCGTCGCGGTGACATTCGGCCAATCGATGTCGCGGGCGGCGAGCGCGCTGTAGAGCGGCGCCGGCGTCGCGCCGCCCGACAGCGCGATCGACGCGAGCCCTTGTGCCGCGACGGCGCGGCCGAGCGCCGCCTCAATAAGGTCCGCGAGCCGGGCCGCCATTTGCGCCGGCGAGGAAAAGGCGATCAGGGCCGGATCAGACTCCATCGAACCACGCGCGCCCATCACGATCGAGAAGCACGGCCGCCTGCACCGGACCGTCCGTCCCCGCCGCATAGGGCTGGACGGGCGTCTCATCCGCCGCCCAAGCGGCGAGAATGCCGTCGCACCAGCGCCACGCCGCCTCCACCTCGTCGCGCCGCATGAAAAGCGCGAGGTCGCCCCGCACCACCGCCATCAGGAGGCGCTCATAAGCGTCGGGATAGCGCGCCTCGAAGGCGGAGGCGTAGCTGAGATTGAGCGGCACATAACGAAGACGCATGCCGCCGGGACCGGGATCCTTGGTGACGAGGAGAAGGCTCATCCCCTCATCGGGCTGGAGGCGGATGACGAGGCGCGACGGCGGCAACTTATCGTTGCCGTTCTTGACCAGGGCGTGCGCGACGTCCTTGAATTGGACGATGATCTCGGACCGGCGCGCCGCCATTCGCTTGCCGGTGCGCAGGTAGAACGGCGCGCCCTTCCATCGCCAGTTGTCGATATGCGCCTTGATCGCGACGAAAGTCTCGGTCGAACTCGGACGGCCGAGTTCCTCCGCGTAGCCTGGCGCCACCTCGCCGTTGGAAGCACCCTTTGAATATTGGCCGCGCGCAGTGACGCTCCTGACCGTCGCCGGCGTGATCGGCCGGAGCGCGCGCAGCACTTTGATCTTTTCATCGCGCACCGTATCCGCCTCGAGGTCGAGCGGCGGCTCCATGGCGACGAGACAGAGCAGCTGCAGGAGGTGATTCTGCACCATGTCGCGTAACGCGCCGGCCGTATCGTAATAGCTTGCGCGCGTTCCCGAGCCGATCGATTCCGCGACCGTGATCTCGACATGGTCGATCGCGTTTGCGTTCCACACCGGCTCGAACAGTGAATTCATGAACCGCAGCACAATGAGGTTCTGAACCGTCTCCTTGCCGAGATAATGGTCGATGCGGAAGATCGCCTCTTCCGGAAAGACCGCGCCGACGGCGTCGTTGATCGCCCGCGCGCTCGCAAGGTCCTTGCCGATCGGCTTTTCAAGGACGATGCGCGCGCCGGGGGATTTGAGCCCCGCAGCGGCGATGTTGCGCGACACGTCGCCATAGAGCGCCGGCGGCAAAGCAAGATAGAAAACGCGCTGCTTTTCCTCGCCGCCGGCGAGCTTCTCGGCGAGCGCCGGCCAGCCGCCGTCGGGATTTGCAGCGTCGACCTCGGCGTAGTGCAACAGGGCCGAAAACTTCGCCCACTCGCTCTCCTCGACTTTCTCGGCCGGGTGGAACTTCGTGAAGCTCTCGCGCGCGAGGCGCCGGAAGCCCTCGTCGTCCATGGACGTGCGCGAGGCGCCGATGATCCGCGACGCCGGCGGGATTTGCCCGTCGCGCCAGCGGTGAAAGAGCGAGGGAATGAGCTTTCTGAGGGACAAATCGCCCGCTGCGCCGAAGACGACGAGGTCGAAGGGCGTGACCGGGATCAGTTGAGGCGTTGCGCTGCTGAGGCCGGGCTTTTCCATAATTTCCTGATGCGAATAAGGACTGTTCGGCGACGCATCAAGGGTCGCCCGCGTCAAGACTTCGGCGAGAAACGCACCGCCGCGCCGCCGCTGCGGCCGAGGGCGACGCGCAGCGTGTCGGCGCGCGTCATCTCCCGCTTTTCAATGACGATGTCATAGGGGTTGTTCTCGTAGTCCGCTTTGGGACCGTCGCGATAGATTTCGGCGAAATAGGTCCGTCCCTCGTCGAGGAAGGAGAGCGGAAGGTCGAGCCGTCGCGCTTCTTCGTCCGTGACCGCGCCGAGGAACCAGTCCTCGCCGCCGCGCGCCTTGCGCGCGATCGCAGCGTAATCTCCGATCTCCGCGGCGACGCCGACCGTCTCCTCCCAGTCGGCGGGCACATCCTTGATGAACTGGAAGGCGTCCAGCCGCCGCTCATAATTCTGCGGCAGGTCCGCCGCCATCTGGACCGGGCTGTAGACGGTCACATAGAGCGCGAGTTGCTTGGCGAGCGTCGTCTCGACCCGGCTCATCTTGCTGTTCCGGCCCAGCTCGGCGTTCACCGGCGGGCGCTCATTGGGCCGCAGGTCGAAAATCCCCGGCGTGAAATCCATGGGCCCGGACAGGAGCCGCGTGAAGGGCAGGATCGTGTCATGCTCGGGCGGCAGAGGCGGTATCCCCCAGGCGTTGTATTCCTGCCCGCGCGCGCCTTCGCGCGCGACCCAGTTCGGATAGGTCCGTCGCAGGCCGGTATCCTTGATCGGCTCATGCGGGTTGATCGAGATTTTCCGCTTCGCCGCCGCCTTGACGACGTTGAGATGATGATTGGCCATGAATTGGCCTTCATGCCACTCGAATCGCTCGACGCCCTTTTCGTCGATGCGCTGGATGCCGCCGCCGTCGGCGACATAGCCGGTCTTCACGGCGCGCACGCCGACGCGCTCATAAAGGTCGAAAGCAGCCTCCATCTGGCGCTCATAATGCGTTGCCGCGCCGCCCGTTTCGTGATGGCCAATGAGGCGCACGCCTTTCTCGCGCGCATAGGCGCCGACCGCCTCGATGTCGAAGTCGGGATAAGGCTTCGTGAAGTCGAAGACCTCGCCATTGCCGAACCAGTCATCATCCCAGCCGACATTCCAGCCCTCGACCAGAACGCCCTTGAAGCCGTGCTTCGCCGCAAAATCGATATAGCGCTTCGTGTTCTGCGTGGTTGCGCCATGCAGCGGCTTCATGCCCCAGCTTGAATCGCGGATGTGCATCTCCCACCAGATCCCGGCATATTTGCCAGGCTCCACCCACGAGACGTCGCCGAGCTTGTTCGGCTCATTGAGATTGAGGATCAGCGTCGAGGCGAGAAGGCTTTTGGCGTCAGGCGCGATCTGGATCGTCCGCCAAGGAGTCGTGAAGGCGCCCGATTTCTTGACTAGAATGCCGTCAGACCAAGGTGCGAGATCGGCCTTAAAGACGCCCGGGCGCTGTTGGTTGAGCGCCATCGCCGCATAATCGACGAGTGCAGCCTCGTGGATGGAAAGGTGGGCGCCTGATTCCGTCTTCAGCGTAATCGGCGTGTGCGCGATGTCAATCGCATCGGCCGTCGTCGTGCGGTAGAGATATTCATAGCGGTTCCAGCGCCGCCCCGGGATCCACCAATAGGTCGCGTCCTCGGGAAGCCGGAACTCGGTCAATTCATTGGTGATTGCGACCGACTTCATCGCCCTTTCGCCTGGGAACTCGTACCGGAACCCGACACCGTCGTTGAAGGCGCGGAAGCGGACGGAGACGTGACGCGGATTTTTCTCTGTCGTCGCGAATTGGACGAGGAGCTCTTGATGAATGTCGCGCATGAGGCGCCGCTCGCCCCAGGGCTGCTCCCAGCTCTCATCCACCGACGCGCGCGCGACGCTGACAATTGTCAGGCGCTCCTCAAGCGCGGGCTGGTCCTTGAAGCGGAAGCCAAGGTGGGAGGCGCCGACGACCTCCTCGCCGCGATAGCTGACCGTGTAATAAGGTCGCCCCGCCGGCGTCACATCGACAGCGACGCTGATCGCTCCGTCGGGCGACGTCAGGGTCTCGGCCGCGCCTGCGGCCTGCGAAAAGACAAGAAGGGCCGGCAGAATCGCTTGTGAAAACCGCAGCATCGCGCATCCTTTCGGCATGGGACGCGGCCAACACTAGGAGGCCCTACAAATTTTTGCAATTCCACACGAAACCCGGCTGGGAGATTTGTGCAAAGCAGCAAGTGGTCGAACCGGTTCCATCATCAATGGGCTGCCATAAGCCGTTGGAAGAGCAGCATTTACGGGACCGACCCTCGACTCAGCATCCCGCACCGGCAGGAGCCGCGGCTATTGCAAAAATGTGCAATTTCATCGAAAATCACGATCGGGCGACGGCACGGGACGCGGGAAAGCAATGATACGGGCACGGAGCATCCTCATTGCGGCGCAGCTCCTTTGCGGCGCTGCGTTCGCTGCAGACGACCCCTATGCCCCCGCGACCTATCGCAATCGCGCGCCGGCCGATGAGATCATCTATTTTGTTCTGCCCGACAGGTTCGAGAACGCCGATCCTTCAAACGATCATGGCGGCTTTCCGCAAGATCGGCTGAGTTCGGGCTTCGATCCGACGCACAAGGGGTTTTTCCACGGCGGAGACCTCAAAGGCTTGACGCGCCGGCTCGACTACATCGCGGGGCTCGGCGCAACGGCGATCTGGCTCGGGCCGATCTACAAGAACAAGCCGGTGCAAGGGCGGCCCGGCGATGAAAGCGCCGGCTATCACGGCTATTGGATCACGGACTTCACTGATGTCGACCCGCATTTCGGCGCGAGAGCGGACCTCAAGGAATTCATCGACGCCGCGCACGCCCGCGGCATCAAGATTTATCTCGATATCATCACCAATCACTCGGCGGATGTGATCGCGTTCCGGGAATGCCATCCGGAAGGCGGCGCTCCGGCGAACGCCGGCGCAGGACCCTGCCCCTATCGCAGCCGCGCCGATTATCCCTACACGACGCGCGGCGGGCCGAAGGGCAAGAAGATCAATCCGGGATTCATGGGCGACGCGGATGAATTTCAGACGCATTCGAATTTTGAGAAGCTCGTCGACCCTGCTTACGCCTATACGCCTTATGTTCCGGACGCTGAAAAAGCGGTCAAGGCGCCGGCGTGGATGAACGACGTCCGCTACTACCACAATCGCGGCGACACCACTTTCGAGGGCGAAAGCTCGACGCAAGGCGACTTCGTCGGCCTTGATGATTTCATGACCGAGGATCCGCGCGTCGTCGAGGGCTTCATCGACATTTACAGGAAATGGGTCTCGGACTTCAAAATCGACGGCTTTCGCATCGACACGGCGAAGCATGTGAATCCCGCCTTCTGGCGCGCCTTCCTGCCAGCCCTCAAGGAGCATGCGCGAGCGGAAGGCATTCCGAACTTCACCATGTTCGGCGAAGCGGTGTATTGGAACACGGGCGAACTCGCCGCCTTTATGACCGAGGCCGGGTTTGACGCTGCGCTCGACTTCCCGATGATGCAGGCGCTGCGCGACCAGCTGCTCGCAAACGCGAGCGGTCATGCCTTCGAGGCGTTTTTTTCCGCCGACAAGATTTACCCTCAAGGCGAAGCGACGGCGATCTCGCAGCCTGTCTTCGTCGGCAATCATGACGCTGGGCGCTATGGCGGCGAACTCTTGAAGAAGCGGCCGGATCTCACCGATGCGCAGCGCTTCATGAACGTCCGGCTGGCGCACGCGTTCCTTTATTTCGCGCGTGGGACGCCGGTCATCTATTACGGCGACGAGCAAGGCTTCACCGGCGACGGCGGCGACCAGGATGCGCGCGAGGACATGTTCCCGAGCAAGGTCGCGGTCTACAACGACAACGCGCTGATCGCGACCAAGGCGACGACCGCGCAGTCGAATTTCGACCCGATTCATCCGCTCTATCGCGCACTCGCCGAGATGAGCCGCGTCTACAAGGCGCATCCGGCCCTGCGGCGCGGTCGCCTCGCGGTCCGCCACTCCGAGAAGCAGGGCGGCGGCCTCTTCGCCTTTTCAAGGCTCGACCAGGATACGGGCGATGAATATCTTTTCGTCGCCAATCTGGGTCTGGCCCCGCGCGAGGCGCATATCGAGGTCGATCCGCGTTCGGCGCGCTGGACATCCCTGATCGGACGCTGCGAGAAGAAGGTCGCCGCGCAAGGCTCGGTGAAGGTCAAGGTCGGCGCGCAGGACTTTCTTCTGTGCCGCTCGGCGCGATCGGGAAGCTGAATGACTTTGGGCGAACGATGACGATGGCGGATTCGAGATCGGCGGCGCGTGCGGCGCCGCACGCGGAGAAAGCGGCGCCCTGGTGGCGCGGCGCGACGATCTATCAGGTCTATCCGCGCAGCTTCAAGGATACGAACGGCGACGGCGTCGGCGACCTCAAAGGGTGCATCGAGGGGATCGACCACATCGCCTCGCTGGGCGTCGACGCGGTCTGGCTGTCGCCCTTCTTCACCTCGCCGATGCACGATTTCGGTTATGACGTCGCCGATTATCGCGGCGTCGACCCTCTGTTCGGCGATCTTGCTGATTTCGATGAATTTGTCCGGCGCGCCCACGCCAAGGGACTGAAGGTCATCATCGACCAGGTGTATTCGCACACCTCGGATCAGCACGCTTGGTTCCGGGAAAGCCGCCAGAGCCGCGATAATCCGAAGGCGGACTGGTATGTGTGGGCGGATCCAAAGCCCGACGGCTCGCCGCCGAACAATTGGATGTCGGTGTTCGGCGGCGGCGCATGGGAATGGGATGCGCGCCGGCGGCAATATTACTTCCATAATTTCCTCGTGCAGCAGCCGGACCTCAATCTCCATAACAAGGAGGTGCAGGACGCGATCCTCGACGTCGCCCGCTTCTGGCTCGCGCGCGGCGTCGACGGGTTCCGGCTCGACGCACTCAATTTCGCAATGCACGACCCGCACTTGCGCGACAATCCGCCGAAGAAGGTGTTTCGCCGCCCGCCGGGCCGGCCCTTCGACTTTCAGGAACAGCGCTATCAGATGTCGCATCCCGACATCCCGAAGTTTCTCGAGCGCTTGCGCAGCGTGATCGACGAGTTTCCGGACCGCTTCACCGTCGCTGAAGTCGGCGGCGAGCGCGCTTTCGACGAGATGAAGCTGTTCACGACCGGCGATCGCCGCCTCAACACCGCTTACAGCTTCGATTTTCTTTACGCCCCGGCGCTGACGAAAGAGCTCATCGTCGAGACCGCAAAGCGCTGGCCGGAAGGCGGCGAATGGCCGTCCTGGGCTTTTTCCAATCACGACGCGCCGCGCGCGGTGAGCCGCTGGGCGGGCGCCTGTCCGCCGGACGCTTATAGCAAGCTGCTCGCTCTCCTGCTCGCAAGCCTGCGCGGAAACATCTTTCTTTATCAGGGCGAGGAGCTCGGGCTCCCGCAGGGCGAGGTGCCGTTCGAGCGGCTGAAAGATCCGGAAGCGATCGCCAATTGGCCGGCGACGCTCGGCCGCGACGGGGCAAGAACGCCGATGCCATGGCGCGAGCAGGCGGCGAACGCCGGGTTTTCGACGGCGGAGCCCTGGCTGCCGATCGACAAGAGCCACTTTCCGCGCGCGGTCGATCGCCAGAATCGCGATCAGGATTCGGTGCTGGCCTTCACGCGCCGCGTCATCGCGTTCCGTAAGGGCTCGCCGACGCTTCGCCTCGGCGCGCTCGACTTCCTGCCGGCGCCGAAAGACATCGTCGCCTTCACGCGGCGCTTCAACGCCGAGGAAGCGCTTTGCGTCTTCAACATCGGAGACCAACCGGCCAACTGGGCGCCGGAAGGCGCCGGCTGGTCGATAGAAATCGAGACGAATACGGGTTCAGGCGCCCGCCCGCCGGAGACCCTCCCCGCCTGGTCCGGTTTTGTTGCGACAAAGCAGGCTTGAGACGCCTTGCGCGCCGCTCGCCGTCATGCGCGGCGACTCGTCAGGGCGCGGATGAGTCCAACGAGGCTGATCGCCAGCCAGAAGAACTCGATGACGACGCTCGGCGGGTTCGGCCGGAAATAGAGAGAGACGAGAATGAGCAGCGCGCCGACGCCGTTGAGCGCCGGATAAAGCGGGCGCTTCACGTCCATGCGGCCCAACTGGCTGAGGCCGTAGGTGACGACGACGAGGCCGACGCCCGCATAGCCGAGGAGGTCAGGCGGGGTCAGGATCGATTGGGGACCGGTCACGCCTGCATCGCCCAGCCTTCGACCGCCATCGCCGCCTGACGCACGGCTTCCGATCGGGTCGGGTGCGCGTGGCTCGTGCGCGCGATGTCTTCGGAGGCGCCGCCGAATTCGATGACCGAGACGATTTCAGCGATCAGCTCGCCCGCGCCGACGCCGACAATGTGGCCGCCGAGCACGCGGTCGGTTTTCGCGTCGGCGATGATCTTCACGAAACCGTCGGTTTCGTGATTGGTCTTGGCGCGGCTGTTGGCGAGGAACGGAAACTTGCCGACTTTGTAGGCGATGCCCGCCTTTTTAAGGTCTTCCTCGGTCTTGCCGACGCTTGCAACCTCCGGCCAAGTATAAACGACATTCGGCGTCGCGTCGTAATTCACATGGCCCGCTTTTCCGGCGATGAGTTCGGCGCAGGCCGTGCCGTCATCCTCCGCCTTGTGAGCGAGCATCGGCCCATGGATGACGTCGCCGATCGCCCAGAGCCCGGGCACGGACGTTCTGAAATGGTCGGTTTCGATGAAGCCGCGAGCGTCCATCTTGACGCCCAGCCGCTCGAGGCCGAGGCCCGCCGTGTAGGGGCGGCGCCCGATGGCGACAAGCACCGCATCCGCCTCGATCGTCTCCGCAGCGCCGCCCGCCGCCGGTTCGACCGCGACCTTGAGGCCCGCTTTCGATTTCTCGACGCCCGTCACCTTCGAGGACAGTTTGAACGCCATCCCCTGCTTGGCGAGGAGGCGCTGGAATTGTTTCGACACCTCGCCGTCCATGGTCGGCAGGATGCGGTCGAGAAACTCGATGACCGTCACCCGGCTCCCGAGCCGGCGCCAGACGGACCCGAGTTCCAATCCGATGACGCCGCCGCCGATGACGACAAGGTGCTTTGGCGGGGATTCAAATTCGAGCGCGCCGGTCGAGGAGACGATGCGCTTTTCATCGATGTCGACGCCCTTGAGGGGCGTTACGTCCGAGCCGGTGGCGATGATGATGTTCTTCGCGCTGTAATCGGCCGTTTTCCCGTCCGCGGCGGTCACTCGGACCTTGCCCGGCGCAACGATCTCCCCGGCGCCGTAGATCACTTCCGCCTTGTTCTTCTTCATCAGGAATTCGACGCCCTTCGTCAGGCCCTCGACCGCGTCGTCCTTCTGTTTCAGCATCGCCTTGAGATCGAGGCTCACGCCGCCGGTCTTGATGCCGAGCGTTTCGAATTGGGTCTGCGCGGCTTCATAGAGTTCAGAGGCGTGAAGGAGCGCCTTTGACGGAATGCACCCGACATTGAGGCACGTCCCGCCGAGCTTCTTCGTCTCGCGCTTCTCGATGATCGCGGTTTTGAGGCCGAGCTGGCCGGCGCGGATCGCCGCATTATAGCCGCCAGGCCCGGCGCCGATGATGATGAGGTCGTAGGACGCCATGACGCCTCAAAGATCCAGCATGAGGCGCTGCGGGTCTTCAAGGTTCTCCTTTACGCGCACGAGGAAGGTGACCGCGCCTTTGCCGTCGACGATGCGGTGATCGTAGGACAGCGCGAGATACATCATCGGGCGGATGACGATCTGTCCGCCGCGAACCATCGGGCGCTCTTCAATTCGGTGCATGCCGAGCACGCCAGACTGCGGCGGATTGAGGATCGGCGTCGACATCAGCGAGCCGTAAACGCCGCCATTGGTGATTGTGAAGGTGCCGCCCTGCATCTCCTCGAGCTTCAACTGTCCGTCGCGCGCGCGGCGGCCGAAATCTCCGATCGCCTTTTCAATGTCGGCGAGCGACAGGTGATCGGCGTCGCGCAGCACCGGCACGACGAGGCCGCGGTCGGTTCCGACGGCGATGCCGATGTCGTAATGGTTTTTATAGATGATGTCTTCGCCGGCGATTTCGGCGTTGACGTCGGGAATTTCCTTCAGCGCTTGCACGCAGGCCTTCACGAAGAAGGACATGAAGCCGAGCTTGACGCCGTGCTTTTTCTCGAAAAGGTCCTTGTAGGAACCGCGAAGCGCCATCACCGCCGTCATGTCGACGTCGTTGAAGGTCGTCAGCATCGCCGCTGTTTCCTGCGCCTCTTTGAGGCGCCGGGCGATCGTCTGGCGCAGGCGCGTCATCTTCACGCGTTCCTCGCGCGGACCGGCGTCACGCGGAGGCTTGGGCGCTTCAGGCGCTTTCGCCTTCGGCGCGGCCGCCGCCTCAAGCACGTCGCCCTTCGTGACGCGCCCGTCCTTGCCGGTGCCTTTCACCGTTGACACATCGACGCCGGTTTCCGCCGCGGCGCGGCGCGGCGCCGGGCTCAAGGGCGGCTCCGCCTTTGCCGAAGGCGCAGGCTTCACGGGTTCGGCTTTGGCAGCCGGCTTGGCGGCCGGTTTGGCTGCGCCGTTCCCCTCGCCGATCCGTCCGAGCACGGCGTCGAGCCCGACCGTGTCGCCTGCTTTCGCGGTGATTTCGGCGAGGACGCCCGCCGCCGGCGCCGGCACTTCGACCGAGACCTTGTCAGTCTCCAGTTCGACCAGCGGCTCATCCGCGGCGACGCTGTCGCCGACATTTTTCAGCCAGCGCCCGACGGTCGCTTCGGAAACGGATTCGCCGAGGGTCGGCACGCGGATTTCGGTCGCCATGGGGTGGACTGCTCCGGATCAAGGCGCGGCCCGAAGGGCCGCTTCTTTTCTATGCAATACGCGCGAGGTGCGACGCGCTCAAGCGAACGCTTCGTTCAACAGATCCTCAAGTTCCTGCTTGTGGCGGCTCATGAGGCCGGTCGCGGGCGAGGCGCTTGCAGGACGCCCGACATAACGGGCGCGCTTCGTCTTTGCGCCTACCTGGCTGAGCGTCCATTCGAGATTGGGGTCCATGAAAAACCAGGCGCCCATGTTTTTCGGCTCTTCCTGGCACCAGACCATGTCCGCCTTCGAAAAGCGCTTCAGCTCATTGATGAGCGAATGGGCCGGATAGGGATAGAACTGCTCGACGCGGAGAAGATAGACGTCGCTGATCCCGCGCTTCTCCCGCTCTTCGAGGAGGTCGTAATAAACCTTGCCCGAACACAGGATGACGCGGCGGATCTTGTCATCGCTCAAAAGCTGGACGGTCGAGCCCGGCCTCGTCTCGGCGTCGTCCCAGAGCACGCGGTGGAAGGACGATCCCGGCCCCATTTCCTTCAGCGTCGAGACCGCGCGCTTGTGGCGCAGGAGCGATTTCGGCGTCATCAGGATGAGCGGCTTGCGGAAATTACGCCGCATCTGGCGGCGCAGGATGTGAAAATAGTTCGCCGGCGTGGTGCAGTTCGCAACCTGCATGTTGTCCTGCGCGCAAAGCTGCAGGAAGCGTTCGAGGCGCGCAGAGGAATGTTCCGGTCCCTGCCCTTCATAGCCGTGCGGCAGAAGGCACACCAGGCCCGACATCCTCAGCCATTTCCTCTCGCCCGAAGACAGGAACTGGTCGAAGATGACCTGCGCGCCGTTGGCGAAGTCGCCGAACTGCGCCTCCCAAAGCACGAGAAACTTCGGATTGGCGAGCGAATAGCCATATTCGAAGCCGAGGACCGCGAATTCCGAAAGGCTTGAATCGTGCACCTCGAACGTCGCCTTCGCGCCTTTGAGGTGATTGAGCGGAGTAAAGGTCTTCTCAGTCTCCTGATCGATGAAGACGGCGTGGCGCTGCGAGAAGGTGCCGCGGCGGCTGTCCTGCCCTGAAAGCCGGACGCCGAAGCCTTCAAGCACGAGGCTGCCGAAAGCGAGCGCCTCGGCGGTCGCCCAGTCGATGTCCGCGCCCTTGTCGACGACGCTCGCGCGCCGCTCGTCGAGCACGCGTTGCAGCGTCTTGTGAACCTTGAAACCCTCGGGATAGGAGGTGATGCGTTCGCCGATCCTCTTCAGCGTGTCGATTTCGACCGCCGTGTCGCCGCGGCGGTCGTCGTCCATCGGCGGCACGAAGCCGGACCATTGCCCGTCGAGCCAGTCGGCCTTGTTCGGCTTGAAGCCCTTGGCGGCCTCGAATTCATCCTCGAGCCGCTTTCTGAAGCGCTGGCGCTCGGCCTCCGCAAAGCCCGGTTCGATCACGCCCTCGGCCTCGAGGCGGGCGGCGTAAATCTCGCGCGTCGTCTTATGCGCGCGGATTTTTCGATACATCACCGGCTGGGTGAAGCTCGGCTCGTCGCCCTCATTGTGGCCGAACCGGCGATAGCAGAACATGTCGATGACGACGTCGAGCCCGAATTTCTGCCGAAACTCGGTCGCAACCTTCGCCGCATAGACGACCGCCTCCGGGTCGTCGCCGTTCACATGGAAGATCGGCGCCTGCACCATTTTCGCGACGTCGGAAGGATAGGGCGAGGAGCGCGAGAATTTCGGCGCCGTCGTGAAGCCGATCTGGTTGTTGACGATGAAATGCACCGCGCCGCCGGCGCGATAACCCTTTAGTCCCGAAAAGCCGAGGCATTCGGCGACGACGCCCTGCCCGGCGAAGGCCGCATCGCCATGGAGGAGGAGCGGCATCACATGCGTGCGCGGCGTTTCAAGCTCGCCCGCGTCGATGCGGTCCTGCTTGGAGCGCGCCTTCCCGAGCACGACAGGATCGACCGCCTCGAGATGCGAAGGGTTCGCCGTCAGGGACAGATGCACCTTGTTGCCGTCGAATTCCCGGTCCGACGAGGCGCCAAGATGATATTTGACGTCGCCCGATCCGCCGACTTCGTCAGGCGTGATCGATCCGCCCGAGAACTCATGGAAGATATGAAAATAGGGCTTGCCCATCACCGCGGCGAGCACGTTGAGGCGGCCACGGTGCGGCATGCCGATGACGATTTCCTTCACGCCGAGCGCGCCGCCGCGCTTGATGATCTGCTCCAGCGCCGGAACCATCGCTTCCCCGCCGTCGAGGCCGAAGCGCTTCGTTCCGGTATATTTCGCATGAAGGAAGTTCTCGAAGCCCTCCGCCTCGGTGAGCTTGTTGAGGATCGCGCGCTTGCCTTCGGGCGTGAACTGGATCTCTTTGTCCTTGCCTTCGATGCGCTGCTGGATCCACGATTTTTGCTCAGGATCGGAGATGTGCATGAACTCGACGGCGAAGGTCCCGCAATAGGTGCGGCGCAAGATGTCGAGAATCTCCCGCAGCGTCGCGGTCTCAAGGCCGAGGACGTGGTCGATATAGATCGGCCTGTCCATGTCGGCGTCGGTGAAGCCATAGGTCGCCGGATCGAGCTCGGGGTGCAGCTTCTTCTTCGTCTGCTGCAGCGGATCGAGATCGGCGATGAGGTGCCCGCGAATGCGGTAGGCGCGGATGAGCATCAACGCGCTCAAGGAATCGCGCGTCTCGCGCCTGACGCTCGCTGCATCAGCGCCAGGCTTTCTCGCTTCGATCTTCGCCGCCACCATTTTCTCGGCGACCGGCCAGTCGCCGTCGAGCGCGGCGGTCAGCTCCCCGTTCGGCTTTGGCGGCCAGTCGGCGCGCGCCCAGCTCGGCCCCTGCGGCGCCTGGCTCTCCCCGAGGCCTTCGAAAAACCCCCGCCAGTCGGGGCCAACCGACCCCGGATCCCGAAGATAGCGCTCATAGTGCGCCTCTATGAATCGGGCGTTGGCGCCGGAAAGGAAAGTCATGGTCGGGCTTGCCGGGCTGGCTGCCGCCGCCCCGGGCTCTGGGACGTCACCTTCTTTGGGCATCGCTGAAGTCCGCTGGGGCGCATGGGGCTGCCACCCCAGGCGCGGAATCAAGGTCGGGCTGTACTTACGACAGCCGCGTTACGATTCAATGGCCGGGAGACCGATTCCGGCACCGGCCTTGGTCATTTCCGCAGGATTTCGACGAGGGTCCGTCCCATCGAAGCCGGGGTCGGGGCGACGGCGATGCCGGCCCGCTTCATGGCGTCTATTTTCGCCGCCGCGGTGTCGTTCTGCCCGGAGACGAGCGCCCCGGCGTGGCCCATGCGGCGGCCCGGCGGCGCCGTCACGCCGGCGATGAAGCCGACGGTCGGCTTCTTGACCTTGTTCCGGGCGAGGAACTCCGCCGCATCGGCCTCGGCCGAGCCGCCGATCTCGCCGATCATGATGATCGAATGAGTGTCGTCGTCGGCGAGGAACATCTCGAGGACGTCGATGAAGTCCGTCCCCTTCACCGGGTCGCCGCCGATGCCGACGCAGGTCGACTGGCCTAGCCCGGCCATCGTCGTCTGATGGACGGCCTCATAGGTGAGCGTGCCGGAACGCGAGACGATGCCGACATGGCCGTCGCGGTGGATATGGCCGGGCATGATGCCGATCTTGCATTCGCCGGGGGTGATAACGCCCGGGCAGTTGGGGCCGACGAGACGGGATTTCGAGCCGTCGAGCGCGCGCTTGACCTTCACCATGTCGAGCACCGGAATGCCCTCCGTGATGCAGATGATGAGTGGCACCTCAGCGGCGATCGCCTCAAGGATCGAATCGGCCGCGAAGGGCGGCGGCACATAGATGACGCTGGCGTCAGCGCCGAATTTCGCCT
Organism: Parvularculaceae bacterium; assembly: GCA_046296195.1. Lineage (GTDB taxonomy): Bacteria > Pseudomonadota > Alphaproteobacteria > Caulobacterales > Parvularculaceae > Amphiplicatus. Next base: position 53,432 of record JBKBLR010000006.1, read on the forward strand.
TGGCCTCGGCGACCGTGTCGCAGACTGGCAGGGTCTTGCCCTTGGCCGCGCCGCCGCCTTCCCACACCGAACCGCCCTTACCCGGCGTCACGCCGGCGGTCATCCGCGTGCCATAGGCGATCGCCTGTTCGGTGTGAAAGGTTCCTTGGCTGCCGGTAAGGCCCTGGCAGATCACGCGGGTCGATTTGTCAATGAGAATGGCCATGGGGGGTCTGTTGCGAACGCGAAGGGGTGGGAGGGCTCATAACCGCGCACGGACAGCGCGGCAACTGTGGTCCGCCGGACGGGCGGCCGTGACGAAGTTGAAAGGAAAGACGGGATACACAGCACCATGAGACTTCGCGTTCTCGCCGCCGCCAGCGCCGCATTTCTCGCGGCCGACCCGCTTGCGGCCGCCGAGCCCGGGCCGCCCGTTTATTCGGTCGTCATCGAAAACGACTGGTTCGGCGGCACGGACGAGCGCTACACGAGCGGCATCAAGCACCAATGGCTGTCGGCCGAGGGCAAGGGCGCGCGACTTGCGCGCCTCCTCCTGCGCGCCGGCGAGGGAGATGTCGTCCGGTATGGCGTCGGCGCGGGGCAGAGCATTTTCGTCCCGGAGACGATCACCGTCGCCGCCCCGTTGCCCGGTCAGCGCCCCTATGCCGGCTGGCTCTATCTCGAAGCGCAATCCGTCGTCCGCCGCCGAAGCGGGGCGACAGACATCCTGAAGCTTCAGGCGGGCGTCATCGGCCCGTGGTCGCTCGCCGAAGACGCCCAGAAGACGCTTCACCGCAGCTTCGATTTCGTGACGCCGCGCGGCTGGGACAACCAGCTGCGCAACGAGCCCGGCGTCGCCGTTTCGATCGACCGGCGATGGCGAGCCGCGGGCGGCCGCCGCTTCGAGCTTCTGCCGCATGTTGGCGTCAGTCTCGGCAATGTTCTGACCGAGGCGCGCGCCGGGGCGATCGTCCGTATCGGGAGCGCTCTGGACGCGGATGGCCTGCCCGCTCGCGTCTCGCCCGCCCGTCCTGCCGCCAGCGCGCATGGCGGCGATGGATTCTCGTGGCAGATCTACGCCGGCGGACAGGCGCGCGCCGTGGCGCAAAACATCTTTCTCGACGGCAACACATTTCGCGACAACCTTTCCGTCGACAAGAAGACGGTCGTCGGCGAGATCGAGGCGGGCTTCGCCCTGCGCGCCGGTCGCGCTTCGTTCGGCTATAACCACGTCCTCAGAACAAAAGAATATCAAGGCGAGCCGGGCGCACAGGATTTCGGGGCGGTGACGATCTCCCTCGCCTTTTGACAGGCGCTAAGGGGAGCGCGACCGAACACGCTGCCGTGAGCAGTCGGTCAGGCGGCTGTTTCCCCTTGACGCGCCGGCGCGCGCCGCCCACTCGCGGCAGGCGGCGGGATTCTGTGCGGGCTGACGATGACCGATATGATTCGGCAGGACCATTGGCGCATTTACTTCATCAGCAGCTGGCGCTTGGAACGGCGGATCGAAGACAGGCGTGGAAACCGCGTCGGCGCCGCCTTTGGCGAAGCAACCATTGCGGCCGGCGTCGAAAAGGCGACTGCAATCTGCAGGGAGGCCCTTACGATCGACTATGGAGGACGGCGATTCGCCGGCGAGCAGACAATTCTCTGGCGGTTCGACCACGCTGACGGCCCAACGCTACATTTCAAAAACGGTCGCTTCTTCATTGCGATGCGATTTGGCGGCGATGGCGGTCTCTTGCGTTCGGCTTTTTCTCATGGCTGCGGCGAGGACCTTTATGAGGGCGTGGCCGAGATAGCCCATGGAAACGCGTGGCGACTTGTCTGGAATGTCCGGGGGCCGCGCAAAGACTATACGCTCGACACTTTGTATTCGCGCATAGGCGGGCAGCGGGCGGCCGCGACCGATTGCGAGTCGAAACGACGTGTGCCAAACAGCGCGCCACGCACTTTAAGGGGGCTGTCGCCATGAACGCACATGCGAATTCAGCGCGCGAAGTGCTTTCTGAAGCATTCTTGGCGCCGCGCGAGGGCGCCTGGCGCTCCCTGAAACGTGCGGCGCTCGTCGCCGTGGGCGTGATGCTGCTCGCCCTCGCTGCAAAAATCCGCATTCCGCTCTGGCCTGTTCCAGTGACGATGCAAACCTTCGCCGTCCTGTCGATCGGCGCGGCTTACGGACCGCGGCTCGGGCTCGCGACTGTTCTTGCGTGGCTGCTGCTCGGCGCTGCGGGCGCGAACGTCTTTGCGGCGCCCTCGTCCGGCGGACTTTCTTACATGCTGGGCGACACCGGCGGCTATCTCTTCGGCTTCGCGCTCGCGGCAGCGACGCTCGGCGCGCTTGCACGGCGCGGCTGGGATCGATCGCCGGTGAAGACTGCGGCCATGCTGGCTATCGGGAATGCGGTGATCTATGCGCCTGGGCTGCTTTGGCTGGCGCTTCGCCACGGCTTCAACGCGCCGGTTCTCGAATGGGGACTTTATCCTTTTCTCGTCGGCGACACGATCAAACTTGGGCTTGCGGCGATCGCGTTCCCGCTCGCCTGGCGATTTGCGCGCGGCGCGCGAGACTGAACCGCTGAGCGCCTTCGGCGCTCGATCAATCAGCGATTTTCCGTTGGCCGCGATCCTCGCGCTGTCAAACGCATCCCGACCGCGCGTTCAACCGGCCTTGCGCAGGGCTGCCTGTTTGAACGCCCACAGCGGCGCATCGGCGCCGCGCTGGGCCGAGAAAAATTCGCCAAGATCGACTTCGTGCGGCGCAGCGCGTCGGCAGGCGCCGGTCAGAGCCCGCAGCTTTCGCGCACGATGAGCTCCGTCGGCAGCCTTTCGGAATGGATCGCCCTGACGTCCGAGGCGTTGAGGAGTTTCGAGACCATCAGCCGGCCGGCCTTCGCCATGTCCTGGCTGATTGTCGTCAGCGGCGGGGAATTGTATCGCGCCAGCCTGATATTGTCATAGCCGATCACCGATACATCCTGCGGCACACGCCGGCCCGACCGCTTGATAGCGCGGATCGCGCCGACGGCGATCAGGTCGCTGGCGGCGAAAATCGCATCGACGTCGATGCGGCGGGCGAGCATTGCGTCGACCGCGGCCTCCGCCGATTCAAGTTCGAAATGCGCCGGAGAAACGAGCGCCTCGTCGAAGGGAATTTTCGCCGTCTCAAGCGCCTGGCAGTACCCCTGATAGCGCTGATAGATCTCCGGCCCCTCGAGATCGCCGAGAAAAGCGATGCGCTTGCGGCCAAGGCGGATGAGGTGGCTCGTCGCCTTGGCGCCGCCGCGGATGTTGTCGCTGCCGATCGAGCAATATTTCTGTCCTGGCAGGTCGGCCCCCCAGACGACAAATCGCCCCTCATCCTCCGCAAGCCGGTTGAAACGGTCATGCAGGAAGCTCTGGCCGAGAAAGATGATTCCGTCGGCGCGATTGGTCGCCACGAGGTGCGAGAGGTCGTCATAGGTCTGCGGCGCGACGTGCGAGATCGCGATGTCGCATTTGATCTCGCGCGCGGCCTCGGCGACGCCGCCGATGAGCTCGAGATAAAAGGGGTCGGATGACTTGGCGTCACGCCCGGTGTGCATGGGGATGACGATGACGATCTTCGCCCCGGCGCCCGACAGGATCGCCGGCATCGAGGGGCGGAAGGAATAATTCTGCTCCTGTGCGAGGCGCCAGATGCGGCGCTTGGTTTCCTGGTTGACATTCGGATGGTCGTTGAGCGCACGGCTGATCGTCGCCGTCGAAACGCCGGCCAGTTCGGCAAGGTCTTGCAGGCGGGTGCGGTTGCGGGCCATCGGCGAGACTTTCTGCGCCGCAATTTATTTCACGGACCGTGTGTTTTTGCAAGATTTTGCAAGGCGCTCTACTGCGCCGGCAGGCGCTCGGCAAAAAACCGCAGGGCGTTCTCGCCCATGACGGCGCGAATGTCGTCGTCGCTGAGGCCTTCGGCGAGCAGCGCCTCGGTCAGCACCGCCGTCTCGGAGGCGTCGAAGGGAACCGTCGTCGCTCCGTCGAAGTCGGAGCCGAGGGCGACATGGCGGACGCCGAGCGTTTCAATCGCATAGGCGATCGCCTTGGCTATTGATTGCGGCGACGCCGTACAGACGGCGCCGTCCCAGAAACCAATGCCGATGAGGCCGCCGCCCCGCGCAATCTCGCGCATCAACTCGTCGGAGAAATTCCGGTCATTCTCGCAATGGCCGCGCATGCCGGTGTGCGACACGACAAGCGGCGCCTCGGCGATCGACAACACGTCGCGCACCACCGCTTCGGAAGAATGGGCGACGTCGATGATCATGCCCTTTTTCTCCGCTGCAATCACCGCAGCGCGGCCGAATTCCGTAAGCCCGGCGTTTGAAACGCCGTGCAGCGAGCCGCCGAGCTCATTGTCGAAGAAATGCTGCAGCCCGAGCATCCGGAAGCCTGCGTCATAGAGGCGGTCGAGATTGGCGAGATCGCCCTCGAGCGGATGCGCGCCTTCGGTGGCGAGGATGATCGCGATCGCGCCTTGATCGAGCGCCGCTGCGAGCTCGCTCCTGGTGCGGACGACCGCGAGCCGGCCTTTCGACCGCTCCGCCGCGTTCTCGGCGAGCGCCGCATGATGAAGGGCGCGTTCGGCGAGGCTGCCCCAGGTCTTCACCGGCCAGCGCTGGGCGATGACAAGCGGCGTGATGTTGTCGGAATCGGCGTCGTTCTCCGCATAATTGAGGTTCTTCGGCGTTTTGGTGACGGAGGAAAGCACGGTGAGCGCGATGCGGCCTTGGGCGAGGCGAGGCGCGTCTGAATGCCCGCGTTTGTTGCGCGTCAGGAAATCGCGGTCCCACAGCAGGGCGTCATTATGCAAATCGGCGAGCCGCAAGGTCTGGTGCAGCGCCCCCGCTTCGGCGCTGACTGATTCCGACGCGTGCGGAACGATTTTGTTCAGGCCGGCGTCGACACGCTTCGGGATGTGGAAGAAGAATGCCGCCGCCGCGGCGATAAGCAGCAACAGCGCCGAAAGGATCGTTCTCAACACGGCGTTCGCCCCCTGTTCAAAGCCGTCGTCGGCGCCGGGGACGACGACCATCGCCGGCCCCGGCCCGGTTTTTCTCGGGATGCTGCGCGCCTATTCGGCCGCGAAGCAATAGGTGCAGATCTTGTTGCCGTCCGGGTCGCGGAGATAGGCCGCATACGCCGTCGGCGTGAAGCTGCGCGGGCCCGGCTTGCCTTCGCAGGTCCCGCCATTGGCGAGGCCCGCTTCATGGAAGGCGTGAACCGCCTTGCGGCTCGGCGCGGCGAAGCCGAGCGTGCCGCCGTTCGCATAGGTCGCTGGAAGACCGTTCGCGGGCTTCGTCACCATGAATTCAGGGCCTTTGTCGCCCCACATGAAGCCGTTCGCACCCAAGGGGCCGATCGGCTTCAGGCCGAGCGCGCCGAGCGCGGCGGTGTAGAATTTCTTCGATCGTTCAAGGTCATTCGTACCAAGAACGACATGCGTGAAAATCGCCATGGCTTGTCTTCCTGTGTTGACGCCGTCGCAGCAAAAGCGCCGCCCGGCGCGACGCCTAGAGGCGCCGCGCGCGTTCTAGGCGATAGCTGGCGGGCCCGCAATTCGCCGCCGCGCCCCGGTCAGGGCTCGGCCCACATCCGCAAGAGATTGTGATAGGCCGCGGTCAGCGGAAGCACCTCGCCTTTCGCCGCGTCGATCTCGCGAAGCCGCTGGATGGATTGATCAAGCGCATAAAGCGTCGCGCGCTGGGCGGCGTCTCGCACGAGGCTTTGCACCCAGAGGATGGCGGCGCGGCGCCGTCCGCGCATCACTGACGAAACGTGATGGATGCTGGACGCCTCATATAGAATGAGATCGCCAGCGGGCAGTTTCACGACCTGATCGCCGCCCAGATCCGAAACGACAAGATCGCCGCCGTCATAGTCCTCCGGATCGTCGAGGAAGACCGTGACCGAAAGATCAGTGCGCATCCGGCCGCGCGCCAGCGGACGAATGGCGCCGTCGATGTGATCGCCGTATTCCTCGCCCTGCGCATAGCAGTTGAAGATCGGCGGCGAGAGAACAGCCGGAAGGGCGGCGGAGACGAAGGCTGCATTCTTCGACAGCGCATCGAGAATGACAGCGCCGAGTTCGGCCGCGAGCGGATCGTTTTCGGAAAGCTGACGATTCTTCTTCGCGCCGCCGGAAAGATTCCCAGCGGTCGCGCGGCCGTCGATCCACGCCGCGCCGTCAAGACCGGCGCGAACGCGCGCCAGCGCCGGCGCATCGAGCGCACCCTCGATATGAAGCATCGCGGCCATCCGGCCCTTTCAGAACGACAGCGAGAGGGAACCGAGGAAGGTGCGCCCCGCGCCCGGTATCACGTGGAAGAACTGAAGCTGCTCATAGTATAGCTTGTCAAACAGGTTGTTGACGTTGGCGCGCAGCGTCACGGCGTCGGAGACCCTGTAGCTTGCGCCGAGATCGACGATGACGAAGCCCGGCGCGGCGACGAAAGACGCCGGCGTGTTCTGGCCGAGCCGGCGCGTCAACCCGACGCCGCTGACGCCGAGGGCGAGGTCGGGCGTGACATCCCGCCAGATGGACGCGACGACCTGATGCCGCGGCGTGTTGATGAGCGGCTCGCCGATGATCGGTCCCGTCGCGCTCGACTTCAGCGTCTTGGTGTCGAGGAAGGTGTAGCCTGCGCGCACCCGCCATCCCTTCGTCGCCGCCTGAAATTCGACTTCCGCGCCGTCGGCGCGCTGTTCCCCGCCCAGCGAGTTGAAGCCCGGCGTCGCCGGATCAGGCACGCGGACATTGTCCTTCGTCAGCCGGAACGCCGACACGGTCAGCCGTCCAGCCTCGTCGAAAAGCGAGAGCTTCGCCCCGATCTCGATGCTGCTTGCGGTCTCGGGATCAAGATTGATGTTCGCCTGGCCGGCGAAGCGGCCGGATGACACGAAGCTCTCGATCCCCTCGCCCGACGGATTGAACGACACGCCGTAGGCCGCATAGAGATTAAGATCGGCGACCGGGCGCCAGACGACGGCGCCGCGATAGCTGAGATCCTTGTCCACCCGGTCGACGACGGTCCCCGTCTGGACCGACCCGTCCGGGTTGAACGTGTTGCTGAGATAGTCGGCCGCGAACCGGTCCCAGCGCAGACCAAGCAGCAGGTCGAGACGGTCGCCGATCTTGATCGTGTCGATCGCGTAGACGCCGAGCGTCCTTGCTTCCGAATCCGCCCTCAGGCGCACGAACTGGCTGACCGTGCTGTCGTAAAACACGGCGACAGGATTCGTCAGCGAAATGGTCGGCAGGCTCGTATTGGTGATGTAGACGGGCTCTGCGCCCTCAAAACCGGTTTCAACGCCGATGATCAGGGCGTGTTTCAAAGGCCCCGTCGAAAAATTCGCCACGACGTCTACCTGCAGCTGGCGGAACTCGTCGGTCGAGAACCCTTCGAACAGATTGAGGATCGGTGTGATGCTCTCGAGCGGAGTCCCTTGCGGCGTCGACCCCGGAATGATCGCCTCCGAATAGCGGAAGCGCCGCGTATTATGCGAGAGCCGGGCGTTGGCGCGCAGCGAGACGGCGCCGCTCAACTGGTGCGTCGCGCGCACGGTGCCGATGTCGACATTGGTGTCGAGATAGTCGTTGGTGAAGCCGTAATAGGTCGAGCGCTCGACCGGGACCGGGAAGCCGGGATTGGCGAGACGCCCCGGAAACCATGGAACGCCGTAATCCGGCCGGTTGTCCTCCTCTTGATGGAGATAGCTGAGCTGCACCGTCGTCGCCTCGCCGAGGCCGTAGACAAATGTGGGCGCAAGCCCCCAGCGGCGGGACAGCGCGAAATCGCGATCCTCGACCTCTGACCGATGCGCGACGGCGTTCAGCCGGAACGCGCTCGACGCGCCGGCGACGCCGGCGAGATTGCCGTCGAAGGTTGCGCGCCGAGTTCCATCGACACCGCCCTGCAGCTCAAGAACGGCGAAGTCATCCGCCTGCGGCGTTTTACTGACGCGATGAATGACGCCCCCGGTCGATCCGCGCCCGAAAAGCACCGACGATGGCCCTTTGTAGACGTCGATCGACACGTCGTTGAACGTGTCGCGATAATAGTAGCCGTAATCGCGCAGGTTATCGACGAACTGATCGTTACGCGTCGTGAAACCGCGCAGGAACGCGTTGTTGCCCTGCCAGCTGGTCTCGCCGGCGCCCAGCGTCACGCCCGGAATCGAGCGCAGCGCGTCATTGAGGTTGTTGACGCCCCGATCAAGGAGCTCCTCGCCCGACAACTGGCTGATCGATTGCGGCGTCTCGATCACCGGCGTCAGCACGCGATCAAGCTGCGTGGCCGCTGTTTTTTCCCCCTCGACGATGATCTGGTCCGCCTCCGACGCGACCGATGACGCCGCCGCCGCACCGCACCAGCCCGCCGCAAGGCTCGCCCCGACGCCGCTCGCCGCGCGCAGGCGGGCTGTTAAGCGACGCAACTTGACCCTACTCATCGCTGCTCTCCCTCAGCACTCTCCCGGACCGGGCGTCTAACAGCATAACGCTTGGAGTTCAATGACGCGCGGGGCCTTTCGATGCGGCGAAAATTTTACGCGAATGCAATTGACCGCATCAACGCTGCGGGCCCAGCGTGCGCCAGATCGTCAGCATCGTCGATATCAGGAAGCGTTTCGATCATGGCGATCCTTGATCCGGCTGGCATGGACGTCAACGAATCCTGAAGCGCATGCGCGCTGGACCAGCGCACGCCTTCAAAACTCGGCGCGCGGCCGCGCCGCCGCGACACCCCGATAAGCCAGAAGCCGCCGTCCGGCGCCGGCCCGAAAACGACGTCGGCGCCCGCGAGCGCCCTGAACGCCGCCCGAATGCCGCGCGCACGCAACGCCGGCGCATCCGATCCGATGATGACCACAGGGCCGCGCGGCGCCGCATCGATCAGGCGGCGCATCCTCCTTCCAAGATCACCCTTTCCTTGCGGCGCGCGCGCAAGCCGCGCCGGCCAGTGGGAATCGAATCCACGCAATGAGGTCGCCGGATCCACAGCGAGGACCGTCCGCCAGCGCCCGCTCGCCGCATGGGCGATCGTGTTCGCCGTCAGGCGCCGGTAAATGGCGGCCGCGCGACCCGCACCAACCGTCTTCGCAAGACGGGTCTTCACCCGGCCTGCGACCGGCGCTTTCACGAAGATGATCAGCGTCCCCCTCATCGATAGAACGCCTCGATTTTCTCAGGCGCGACGCCGAAGCGGTGCATGGCGATGCAGCAGAGGTTTTTCATCACGCGGCGCGCATAACCGTCATGCTGATAGCGGCGCGCGGAAGTCAGCGCGCGCGATCTTAGCACGGCGACCCGCCTCTGACGGTTCAAGCGGTCGATGAGATCGACGTCCTCCATCAGCGGCATGGCGCGGTAGCCGCCAGCCGCCTCATAGCGCATCCTTGACACGAGCAATCCCTGATCGCCATAGGGCAAGGAGAAAAGGCGTGTACGGACCATTGCGCCGGCGGCCACGACAGAGGGCGCAATGCCCTCGGCGTCGAAGGCGAGCGTAAAGGCCGCCGCGCCGTCAGGCTGTTTGCGCATGAAGCACGCCGCGTCGTCGATCCAGCCCTCCGTCAGCCGGGTGTCGGCGTGCAGGAACAACAGCCAGTCGCCGCGCGCGCGGCGCGCCCCTTCGGCGAGCTGGCCGCCTCGGCCCGGCGCCGTAACGATTACCTCGGCGCCGGCGGCCTTCGCGATCGCGCAGGTCTCATCCGTCGAGCCTCCATCGACGATGACAACTTCACGAATAAGTCCGCCAATCGCCGCCGGCGCAAGCGCAGCAAGCGTCGCCGGCAGATCGCCCGCAGCGTTAAGGGCCGGGATGACGACGGAAAGGGGGGCGCGTCCGGCCATGCCCGTCCCCTAGCTGCTCAATCCCGTGAAGCGGTGGGCCAAGTTTTCGATGAGGCGTTTAGCTGCTCGATCCGGCATTTGATGACGTGCTCGAGACCGCTGAGGCCATGGAGGGTCTTCAGCCTTCGGCTCAGCCCTTGATGCACATGACGACATCAATATATTCTGCGCGTATTCCGGCGTTAATATCATCAATCTGAAAAATGATCGTCGGTGTCCCGGCCGCTTTCAGAACAAAGGCCGCGATATCGTAGCCCCAGTCAACGGTGACCAGCGATCCTTTTGGATCGACCGGGTTGCCATGATACTCCGGCTTGAAATGATAAACCATCTCTCCCAAAGGGGACAGTTCGGCGCGGCGCGTAGCTGGTTTCGTCTTGTTGACTAGGGGAGCGGTAAAGATATGCGCGCCGCCGGGTTTCAGGACCCGGGCGATTTCGCGGAAAGCCGAGCCCGGATCGAAAATGTGCTCCATCACGTCCTGGGTGATGACGAGGTCGAAAGACGCATCCGGAAAAGTGAGCCTTTCAAGATTTTCGCAGCGTACGCCAGTCTCGGGATGCTTTTCGCCGGGCACGATGTCTGCAAAGTAATGCGAAAAGGTGTAATTCGAGCATTCCTTGGCCAGCTTCGTCGACACGCCGCGCCCGCAAGGTGAGGATTCGTGAATCTCAAGCTTACGGTAGTCGGGGTAATGTCGGCCAAGCACGCGCATCAGCGCGCGCTCGCGCGGGATCGAGCCGCAGCCTGAGCAGAGCAGATGATCGCGGAACCAAGAATGTCGCGCGAAAAAGGTCGCTGGCGCCTCGCAGATCGGGCATTGGCCGTGGTAGACAAATTCAGGCGCTTGCGCGGGAGACGAAGTTGCTGGCATGAATAGGGGTATAGCCGGTGGCGCCGGGCAAGCCAATGCAGAGATCGCCGCCGAAAGTTGAGATCGAAGGCGTGCCATCGTGGCGGGCGCTGATGCGGAAATAACCTCTTTGACCGATGATCCACCGCGCAACCTCGGCCCAAAATCGGTTCCGGCCGCAGCAACTTATAAGAACAACATGCCCCGCTATGGTATTGTCTCTATCCTTCAGCGGTTCGAAGCGAAAAGATTCGGGTCGTTCGCGCATTTTTACGACGCGTTCGGCCTGAACACTGGCAATCTTCTCTTCACCAACGCTGTCTGGCGACAGGTCGGGGGCGAAAAGATCCGACTCAACTTCATCTTCGACGCGGACAAGGCGAACGCCGAGCTCGACGCGGTGATTATCCCTGCCGCCAACTGGATCGGCGCTCACGTCGATTTCAGCCATGTCGCCGCATTAATCGAGAAGCTGAAGATTCCGGTGGTTCTGATCGGCCTCGGCGCACAGAGCGAAAACTACGACGGCGAGATCGCCGTGCCCGCCGGCACTCGGCGTTTCCTCACAGCGGTGTTCGACCGCTCGGCGCGCGTTTCGGTGCGCGGAGAATACACCGCGAGCGTGCTGAAGAAGCTCGGCTATGCCAATTTCACGGTTACCGGCTGCCCGTCCCTTTATTGTGATTTCCGGCGCTTCGAGAAACCGGCGCCGGGCGAATTCGAAATCAGGCGTTGTCTGGTCAACGCCACCCGCTATTCGGCCGTTCATATGCCCAACGCTCGCGAAGAGAGCCCCAACTGGGCGCTCATGCGTTTCGCCTTCAAGCACCGGCTTGATCTTCTCTTTCAGTCGGAGCCGGAAGAACTCGCCCTCCTTTTTGGCTTCGAGGGGCCCGAGGTGTTCAACGAGCGCGTCGTGATGATGATGAAGGAGATTTATGATGCGAAGGACTGGCTCCACGTGCGCGACTATGTGCTGAAGCACGGGCGGGCCTTCCTCGATGTCGACGAGTGGGCCGAGGCGGTCGCCCACTATCAATTCGTTTACGGAACACGCCTGCACGGCACGATCATGGCGCTCAATTCAGGCGTTTCGGCGATGCTCCTGTGGCATGACAGCCGCACCCGAGAAATCGCCGAATTCGCCGCGATGCCGAGCATGGACGCCAATCTCGCGGAATTCACCGAATCGGGCCTTGCCCGCGCTTACGAAAGCCTTGACCTTAAGGCCTATTTCCGCCGACGGGAGGAGAACCGAACAGTCTATAAGAGGTTTTTGCAGGAGAATGGATTAGCGGAGAGTAAGCGCCCGTTTTGAAATGCGATTCGCTGACGGGACGGTTTGTGATTGAGGCCAGCGATGCGGACACGAGCGAGCCGTAACCGGATGCCAAGGATCGAGAAGAAAACGAAACGTCGCCCGGCAGACCTCACCGATGAGGAGTGATCGAAAGTTGAGCCCCTTTTGCCAAAGTCGGCGGCCCCGGGCGACGACGTGCAATCGATCTACGCGAAGTTCTGACGATCAGGCATATGGACACCTGGCCCCCTCCAACAACCCCCTGAATTTCGGGGTTGATGTTGGCGGTATGGTTTGGTCGATCGATATCCGCCGGTGACACCGTCATTTTGTCGGCGTTCTGATCTGCGCGGAGGCGGCGTTTTGGCCTCTTGATCATGCGGACGCTGCCGCCTGTCGGCGGTGAAAGACGAAGCGGCGCATATTGTAGGCGATGTTGGCGAGGCCGATTTTGATCTTGGCGCGGGCGAGGCCGATGGTCCTGACCTTGCCCCCCCCATGCGATGCTTCTGATCGGCCTGCCCTCGGTTCGAAGGACACCGAAATAAGGTGTTTTATTCAAACAGGGGGCAGGCCAGCCCATCTGCTTGCCTTTTTGCAATGTCTCGATAGAAAGCATTGAAGGAAGTGGGGAACGCATTGGCATCATTACTCTCAATGATAAGCGGTTTTTTCAATTCTCTTGGAACTAAGGTCGCACCGGACATCAAGGCTATTTTTGACGCGGACTTCTACCTCCGACGCAATTCCGACGTGGCCGCCCTGGGCGCCGACCCGCTAACCCATTACCTCAAACGCGGCTGGGTCCAGGGGCGCGACCCCAACCCGCTGTTTCAAAACGATTATTACCTAGAGAATAATCCCGACGTCGCCGCGGGCGGCGCCAACCCGCTCCTTCATTTCGCCGAGTCCGGGGCGAGGGAGGGGCGAAAGCCCTCGCCGCTCTTCGATATACGATGGTACGTGGCGCAAAACCCTGACGTCGCAGAAGCCGGCGTCAATCCGCTCGTTCATTACCTGACGGCAGGCGCAAGCGAGGGCCGGGCGCCGAACGTCCTTTTCGACCCGGAATATTACCGCCGCGAGGCGGGCCTCACCAAAGACGTCAATGCGCTCGCCCATTACGCCGAGACTGGCGGGCGCCAAGGCCTTCCCCCCCACCCCCTGTTCGACGGCAAGTTCTATCTCAAGCAGAACCCCGACGTCGCAAAGGCGAATAAGAACCCGCTCGTCCATTACCTCGAGCGCGGCGGCGCTGAACTGCGCCAGCCCCATCCCCTGTTCGATGCGGCGTGGTACGTGGCGCAAAACCCTGACGTCGCAGAAGCCGGCGTCAATCCGCTCGTTCATTACCTGACGGCAGGCGCAAGCGAGGGCCGGGCGCCCAGCCCTCGGTTCGATACCGCATGGTATCTGACGACATATCCGGAAGTGGTGACAGCTGGGGTTAATCCGCTGGCGCATTATGCGGAGCGTGAAAACAGAGATCCATCGAATGCCATTCTGATCGTGCCCGCTGACCCGGCGCTTGAAGGAAGCGTGCCGCTGACTGCTGTCGAGCCGCCCGCGAACGTTCCCGTGCGGACGATCGCGTTTTATCTGCCGCAATTTCACCGGATCCCGGAGAATGACGCATGGTGGGGCGAAGGGTTTACAGAGTGGGCAAAGGTTAAACCGGCAAAACCGTGTTTTGAAGGCCATTACCAACCGCATGAACCGGGCGAACTTGGCTATTATGATCTGATCAATGATGAAAAGGTGTTGGCGCGCCAGGCGGAACTCGCGAAGCTGCACGGAATTGGCGGGTTTGCCTTCTATTTCTATTGGTTCGCTGGTAAGCGCCTTCTCGAGGCGCCGGTTCAGAAATATCTCCAGTCCGCCGAGATCGACTTTCCGTTCTGTCTTTGCTGGGCGAACGAGAACTGGAGCAGACGCTGGGATGGCGGCGACAAAAGCATCCTCATTGCGCAGGAGCATTCGCCGGAATCCGATCTCGCTTTTATTGCTTATATTGCGCAATATCTCCGCGATCCGCGTTACATCCGCATCGGGGGCCGACCGTTGCTGATCATTTACAGGCCGGCGCTTCTGCCGAATGCGAAACAAACTGCAGAACGCTGGCGACAATGGGCGCGCGAAAACGGGCTTGGCGAGCTCTATCTCGCCTTCACGCAGTCCTTTGAGGTGTCGGCGCCGTCGGTCTACGGATTTGATGCAGCGATTGAATTTCCGCCGAACAATTCGGGGCAGGTCTGCGACCCCTCTCTAGTGAAGTTGATGTCCACGGACTCGCAGCTGTCGATTTATGACTGGCGCAGGCTCGCGGGAAAGAGCCTCAATTACGAAAATCCTGCCTATAAGCTGTTCCGCGGCATCAATTGCGGCTGGGACAATACGGCTCGGCGCCCGCGCGACGGGGCGGTCTTCATCAACGCATCGCCGAGCGGTTATAAGGCGTGGCTTCAAAACGCCGTCGCCGACACGCTTCGCCGCTTCGACGATCCCGAGGAGCGCCTTGTCTTCATCAATGCATGGAACGAATGGGCGGAAGGCGCGCACCTCGAGCCCGACCGTAAACACGGTTATGCGTGGCTTGAGGCGACGCGTCAGGGGCTTGGGTGCGCAGCGGAGAGGAAGAAAAAATTTCTTGTCGTCACGCACGATCTTCATAAACACGGCGCGCAATATCTCGCGCTGAATATCCTGCGGACATTGAGACGGCGGTACGGATTGGAAGTCGCTTCGATCGCAGGCGGTCCCGGCGACCTGGCGGCGGCCTTTGAAGCCGAGGGGCCGCTCACGATTCTCGATATCGAAGCGGCAGCCGCCGACGTCGACGCGATAGTTTCCAGATTCGCCGACCAGGGCTTCGCTCGCGCAATCGTCAATTCGGCCGCGTCGGGGTGGATCGCGCCGGCGCTCGCTCGTCGGGGGATCGAGATGATCGGCCTCGTCCATGAAATGTCGTCGGTAATAGGCCAGATGGGGCTCGAACCGTATTTACGTGCATTGGACCTGCATGCGCGCGCGACGGTGTTCCCGGCGTCGGTGGTGCGCGACCGGGCGGCACAAGCGGCGGGGCTCGTCGGCTGGAGGAATGCGTTCATTGCGCCGCAGGGCGTTTATAAATCCGATGCTGTCTTCAATCTCGACGAAAAAGAGAATGCACGCGCGACCGTGTTGCGCCGTCTCGGTCTGCCGCAGAATGCGCAGATCGTTCTAGGTGTTGGTTACGCCGACGAGCGCAAGGGTGTCGATATCTTCATCGAATGGGCGCAAGCTGCTGTGGCGCGCTGGCCGAACTTGCATTTCGTCTGGCTGGGGGCAAGCGATCCGGCGATCCAGGCGAAGTGCGAGGCGTTGATCGCGCACGCCGGGTCGCTCCGGAACAACATTCATTTCCCTGGATTCGTCGAGGCCACGGGCGAGTTCTACAAGGCGGCGAGCCTTTATGCGCTGACCTCGCGCGAGGACCCATTTCCGTCGACGGCGCTCGAGGCGCTCAATGCGGCGACGCCGGTGTTCATGATCAGGGGAACGGGAGGCATCGAAGATCTCGGGACGCATTCCTTTGTAAGACTGGTTCCGACAGCCAGCGCCAGCGAGTTCGTTGAAGCCGCCGCGGAGTGGCTCGAAGATGCGGCGGCGCGCCTCGAAGCAGGGTGGCGCGGACGCGACATGATGCGCGAAAAATTCGGCTTTGCGAGCTATGTCGGGACGCTGGCCGATCTCCTCGGGGCTGGCCTGCCCAATATCTCAGTCGTCGTGCCGAATTACAATTACGCGCGCCATCTCCGGCAGCGGCTTGCGAGCATCCTTAATCAGACGCTTCTTCCGCGCGAGATTATCTTCCTCGACGACGCCTCGACCGACGACAGCGTTGCGGTCGCCGAATGGGCGCTGCACCATTCGCCGGTTAACTGGCGGATCGTGCGTAATCAGAGGAATTCCGGCAGCGTCTTCGCCCAATGGCGCAAGGGTGTAGAACTCTCCATCGGTGATCTCGTTTGGATTGCCGAGGCTGATGACTGGTCCGACCCGCAATTCCTTGAGACCGCCGCCGCGGCCTTCGCGCGAAAAGACGTCGTCCTCTCGTACACCCAGTCGCACCAGGCAACGTCGGAGGGTCGCGTCACAGCAAACGATTACCTTGATTATGTGCGCGATATCTCGCCGGAGAGATGGATGCGCGAGTTCATCGCCCTCGGTCCGGATGAAGTGCGAGCGGGGCTGTCAGTCAAGAATACGATTCCAAATGTCAGCGCCGCGGTGTTCCGCCGCACCGCTCTCGCCGAGGTGCTGACCACCTATAGGAGCGAGATCGAATCCTATCGCGTCGCGGGCGATTGGTGTGTCTATGTGAACTTGGCGCGCAAGGGCGCGATCGCTTTCAACCCGAAGCCGCTTAACTTTCACCGCCGCCACCAGGACAGCGTGACGATCGCCCGCTTCGACCTTGCAGAGCTCTCTGAGATAGCGCGCATGCAGGCCTATGTCGACCGCGAATTCGCCCCGCCTCAGGAATACCGGCACAAGGCGCGCGCTTATCTCGATAGTCTTGTAAAGCATTTCCGCCTCGACCGGCATCGCACCCCAGCGGAGATTGATGCGGCAATGCGCGCCGTGTCCGCTGCGAGATAGAGCGCATTCCGAAAATGTAGAAAATAAATTCGGATCGATTGCGCGGTTAACAAATGTCTGGCTAAGCCGCACTCGGCCGGCGGCGGAAGGGACGGCGCGGTCAACAGGGCGTGTGGAAAATATGTTCTTGTTATGTTCTCGCCCGTCGCTATGATCCTGGCATGACGCGCGCCGCTGCTTCGGGACCAGAGGACGACGGCCTCTTTTTTCCCGGTCCTGAAAAGGATCGACCGCCAGCGCGGCCCTTCGCCTCGGACCGGGGACGCGGCGCGCGCTCAAACAGGGCCGGACGCTACGAGCCTGTGTCGCGCGAGAGCGCCGATGACGGCTGGGACCTTGAAGACGAGCCCGCCTCGAACGCGACCGATGTCACCGCGGAAACCCCGCGCAGCATCATCAATTATCTTTCAAGCCCGTTTGTCGGCTTCGACCGCTCGATCAATCCCTATCGGGGGTGCGAGCACGGCTGCATTTACTGTTTCGCCCGGCCGACGCACGCCTATTACGGACTCTCCGCCGGTCTCGATTTCGAAACGAGGATTTTCGCCAAGCCGAACGCGGCAAGTCTGCTCGATCGCGAGCTGGCGTCGAAGAGCTACAATCCGCGGCACATCGCGATCGGGACCAACACCGATCCCTATCAGCCGGTCGAGCGGAAATTCCGGATCATGCGCGCTGTTCTTGAGACGCTCGCAAAATACAATCACCCGGTTTCGGTCCTGACGAAATCGGCGCTGATCACGCGCGATCTCGATCTGCTGCGCCCGATGGCTGAAGCGAAGCTCGTCCGCACGATGCTCTCGGTGACGACGCTCGATCCACGCCTTGCGCGGGCGATGGAGCCACGCGCCTCGGCGCCCGCCCGCCGGCTCGCCGCCGTGAAAGCCCTCGCCGACGCAGGCGTGCCGGTCGGCGTGATGACCGCTCCGATGATTCCCGGGCTTAATGATCACGAGCTCGAAGACCTGCTGGCTGCGGTGAAGGAGGCCGGCGCCGGGTGGGCGGGCTACACGGTCATCCGGCTGCCGCTCGAAGTTTCAGGGCTCTTCCGCGAATGGCTGGAGAGCGCCTTTCCCGATCGCGCGGCGCGGGTGATGCGCCATATCCGCGACATGAACGGCGGGCGCGATTACGACGTCGAATGGTCGCGCGGGAAGTTGCCGCGCAGCGTCTTTGCGAGACTTATCGACCAGCGGTTCCGCATGGCCGCCTCGCGCCTCAGCCTTGATGGGGAAAAGCCCCCGCTCGATCCTATGCTCTTTCGCCGCCCACAGGACAGCCCAGCGCAACTGGAGCTTTTTGAGGACGCCGCGCGCCGCCGCATCGCAGGATAAGAATAACTGACGCCGGAAACAGGGTTGCCCTCCCGCCGGACTCGGGCCCCTTGATTGTTGCCTCCGCCAAGGGACGACCATCATGCCCCAATCCCCGACCTACGAGATCGAAGACCAGTTTTCAGGCGTCGTCGCCGGCGTCGATGAAGCGGGGCGCGGCCCTTGGGCCGGCCCGGTCGTCGCCGCCGCTGTGATCCTCGATCGCGCGACAGCGCCCGATGGTTTGCGGGATTCAAAGACGCTGACCGAGAAGCGCCGGCGCACGCTCGCGGCCGAACTCTGGAAGTCAGCGAAGATCGGCGTCGGCGTTTCCAGCGTAGAGGAGATCGACCAGATGAACATCCTCGCAGCTTCGCTGCTCGCCATGACGCGCGCGGTCGCAAACCTCTCCGTCCGACCGTCAATCGCGCTCGTCGACGGCAACATCAAGCCGAAGCTCAACTGCCGCGCCTACACGGTCGTCGACGGCGACGCCAAGTCCGTCTCGATCGCCGCCGCCTCGATCATCGCCAAGACGACGCGCGACCGCATGATGACAGAGCTTCACCGCGACTTCCCGCATTACGCCTGGAACTCGAACAAGGGGTACGCCGCGCCCGCTCACCGCGAAGCGCTGCAAAAATTCGGCGTCACCCCACATCATCGGCGCTCCTTCTCGCCCATCCACAACATGTTGTATGAGGAATGCGCAGGCGCCTTGATCCCCGCCGCGCGTTAAGACCTTGTTTACCTTAAATTTCTTGACGGCGGATTCCGGCTGACTCATGGTCCTCCTCCTTTGTCAGGAGGCGGACGAATGGCGGCGAGAGAAAAACGTCAGGCGCTGAAAGTCGCGGCGCCCCGCGACGCGACGCCCGCGCTCGACGCCATCCTGAAGGGCGACACCATCGCCGAGTTGAAGAAGCTTCCCGACGATTTCGCCGATCTCGTCTTCGCGGACCCCCCCTACAATCTCCAGCTTGGCGGCGAGCTGACGCGCCCGGACAACAGCCGGGTCGACGGCGTCGATGACGACTGGGACCGGTTCAACTCCTTCGCCGACTATGACGCCTTCACCCGCGCCTGGCTCGCCGAGGCGCGCCGCGTCCTGAAGCCGGACGGCGCGCTCTGGGTGATCGGCTCTTATCACAATATCTTCCGTGTCGGCGCGGCGCTGCAGGATCTCGGCTTCTGGCTGCTCAACGACGTCATCTGGGTGAAGTCGAACCCGATGCCGAATTTCCGCGGCACGCGGTTCACGAACGCGCATGAGACCCTGATCTGGGCCTCGAAGTCGAAAGACTCACGCCCGACCTTCAACTATTCGGCGTTGAAGACGGCCAATGACGATCTTCAGATGCGGTCCGACTGGCATTTGCCGATCTGCACCGGCAATGAACGCCTGAAAGGCGCAGCCGGAGCGAAGGCGCATCCGACGCAAAAGCCCGAAGCGCTCCTTTACCGCGTGCTGCTGGCGACGACGAATCCCGGCGACATCGTCGTTGATCCTTTCTTCGGCTCCGGCACGACGGGCGCGGTCGCCAAGATGCTCGGGCGGCGCTTCATCGGCATCGAGCGCGAGCCTGATTACATCGCCGCGGCGAGCAAGCGCATCGCCGCGATCGATCCCGCAGACGCCGGCGATCTCGCCGTCACGCCGTCGAAGCGCCATGCGGCGCGCATCCCCTTCGGCGCGCTCGTCGAGCGGGGAATCCTCAAACCCGGCGAGACGCTGTGGGATGCGAGGAAGCGCCACAAGGCGCGCGTGCGCGCCGACGGCTCGATCACGGTGAAGGGACCTGACGGCGAGCTCGAAGGATCGATCCACAAGATCGGCGCCGCCGTGCAGAAACTTGAAGCCTGCAACGGCTGGACCTTCTGGCATTACGAACAGAAGTCGGGATTGAAGCCGATCGACTTCCTGCGCGATAAGATGCGCAAGGACGCCGGCAAGGCCTGAACATGCTGGCCGCGCTTTTCCTGCTCGCCAAGGCGGCCGCGCCGGACTTCGTCGATGCCGGCGAAGCGATCCCGGCGGCGGTCATCGACATTCGCTACGCGGGCGCGGAGAATTTCACCGGCGCGCGCGTCGACGGCTACGCTCGCGCGAAATGCCTGCTCTCAAGGCCGGCCGCGGACGCGCTGGCGCGCGTGAGCGCTGAGCTTTCAGAGATGGGCCTGCGCCTTCGCCTCTTCGACTGTTACCGGCCGCAACGCGCCGTCGATCATTTCATGCGCTGGGCGGAGAACGACGATCAGTCGACGAAAGCCGCCTATTATCCGAACGTCGAGAAATCAGCGCTTTTCGCCGAAGGCTATATCGCCGAACGCTCCGGCCATTCGCGCGGTTCGACCGTCGACCTGACGATCGACGGCCTCGACATGGGGAGCCCCTATGATTTCTTCGATCCGCTATCGAACACGGCCGACCCGCGCCCTGGCGACGCGCAGCGCGCGAACCGACTGCTCCTGAAGCTCCTGATGGAGCGGCACGGCTTTCGCCCCTACGCGCTCGAATGGTGGCATTTCACGCTTGACCGCGAGCCCTGGACGGACACCTATTTCGACCGGCCGGTGAGATAGGGCTCCCCCTCGCCCCCGGCGCCGCTCCGCGCTAGAAGACGCGCCCCGCTAACCGATGACCGGCGCCATGGCCTATCAATCCTCCTTCCTGCGCGTTCTTGACGAGCGCGGCTTCATTCATCAGGGCACGAACCTTGAGGGACTTGATGCGCGCCTCAAGGCGGGAGTCGTCACCGGCTATATCGGCTTTGACGCCACGGCCCGCTCGCTGCACGCGGGCAGCCTCATCCAGATCATGTTGTTGCATTGGCTGCAGGAGACCGGCCATCGCCCGATCGCCCTGATGGGCGGGGGAACGACGAAGGTCGGCGACCCGACGGGCCGCGACCAGCAGCGCGCGCTGCTGACCGACGCCGACATCAACGCGAATATCGCCGGCATCAAGGGCGTCTTCTCGAAATTCCTGACCTTCGGCGACGGCCCGCGCGATGCGCTGATGGTCAACAATGACGATTGGCTGTCGAAGCTTGGATATGTCGAGTTTCTGCGCGATTACGGGACCGAGTTCACGATTAACCGCATGCTGACCTTCGATTCAGTGAAGCTGCGGCTCGAACGCGAAAGTCCGATGACCTTCCTTGAATTCAACTACATGCTGATGCAGGCCTACGACTTTCACGAGCTTTGGCGGCGGCACGGCTGCGCGCTCCAAATGGGCGGTTCGGACCAATGGGGCAACATCGTCAATGGAGTCGAGCTCTGCCGCCGCAAGGACGGCGTCGAGGTGTTCGGCCTGACGACGCCGCTCCTGACGACGGCGTCGGGCGCAAAAATGGGCAAGACCGCCGGCGGCGCTGTCTGGCTCAACGCGGACATGTTCAGCCCCTATGACTACTGGCAATATTGGCGAAACGCCGAGGACGCCGATGTCGGCGTGCTGCTTGCGCGCTTCACCAAACTGCCGATGGACGAGGTCCGCCGCCTCGCCGCGCTCAAAGGCGCCGAGATCAACGAGGCGAAGAAGACGCTCGCCAATGAAGCGACCGCGCTTCTCCATGGGCGCGCGGCCGCCGACGCGGCGGCGGAAACGGCGCGCAAGACCTTTGAGGAAGGCGCCGCGGCTGATGGACTGCCGACGATCACGGTCGCCGCCGGGCGCCTCTCAGCCGGCCTCCCGCTCCTCGACGCCTTCCTCGAGGCGGGACTCATCGCATCGAAGGGCGAAGGGCGCCGTCACATCGCCGCATCGGCGCTCAAGGTGAATGACGACCCGGTCGGCGAAGAACGCCCGTTGGCCGCCGGCGACCTGAGAGACGGCGCGATCAAGCTGTCGGTCGGCAAGAAAAAACACGCGCTGGTGCGCGTCACTCCGTAGGCGGATCGCTCCGGCCCGTCTCGAACATCCGGCGGAGGACGCCCGGCGCGAGAGCGGAGAGCGGATTGACGGTGACGCGCGGCTCAGACGCCGGCCCGTCGATCGTGTAGGAGATCGCGACGAGCCCCTCGCCCTTCCGGTTCACGAAGAGATCGCCGATGACCGGCGTGCGCCCGAGGATCGAATTGACACCGTAGGCGGGCGCGACCGCGCCGGAAAGATCGTACTCGCCGACCCCGCCGAACCCGAAAGATCCTTGCGCGGTGATCCCGACTGAAGGCCCCGTCGCGCGCGCCTTGCTGAGGCGAACGCGGCCCTTCTCCAGCGAAAAGACGGCCGAGGCCTCGGACAGCTCTATGCCCTCGCCGTTCATAAGGTCAGCAAGACCCGAGAGCGAACCGGCGGAAAAAATCTTCGCGAGCAGGGGCGCGTTGACGACCCGGATGCCGTTCGCCTCGATCGCGCCGGCGCGCGGCGCCGTCCGATCCGCGGAGAGTTCAAGCGACAGATGTCCGCGTCCGCCGCGTATCGAGGAGAGGCCGAAGACGCCGCTCATGAAGCCGCCGATATTTTCCGTGGACGCATCGATCACCTGGTCGGTGATGGCGCCGTCGCCCGTCGGGCGCAGGGTGACGGAAAGCGGCTTCTTCGTCTCGTCGATGGCGGAGAGATGCAGGGTTTCGATCGCGGCGCCGGCGCCTTTGAAGTCGAGCGAGGCGTCCCGCCAGCTGACGCCGTTCCTGAGATCGAGCCGCTCGAGGCGGGCCGTCAGCGCCAAAGGCTCCGGGCTCGTCCCCGGCGTCGAAGCCGGTCCGCCCTCGACGATCTCACGCACCATCGCGCCCGCATTCAAATAGCGCCCCGTGGCGGCGACCTCGAGCACGCCCGCCTGATTGCGCGCCGCAGACAAGGCGATGTCAGCGCCATCCTTCAGTTGAAAAACTGGCAGCGACGCGAAACTGGTCCGGCCGCCTGGCCCGAACGCCGCGTCACCCTCGATGCTGGCCCCCTCGCCTTTCAGGCGAATGTTTGACATGTCAAAGCCGTCGGCTCTGAAGGTCAAAATCGCGGCGCCGGCCGCCGCCACGCCGCGCGGCTTCATCCAGCCCAGACGTTCGACGAGGATCGCCGCGTTCGCGAAGTCGGCGTCGACCTCCAGCGTTCGGAACGCGCTGAGATCGCCCTTGGCGGTCGCCTTGAAGGCGACGTCGCCTTGAACGAGCTGGCGCATCGACAAGCCGAAGAGATCTGCAGCCGTCGGGTCTGCGACCCCTTCAAGCGCAAGCCAGGTCTTGTCTCCGCCGCCCCGGAATTTCTGTCGCCACTCGAAAGAGACAGGCGCTGAGGCCAGCGCGCCCTCGCCCTTGACCGAGAGGCCGTCGGTCCGAAGCGTCAGGACGCCCGAAGCCCGCTCAAGATCGACATCGTTGAAGACCGCGTCGACGCGAAGGCCGGAGAACCGGGCCGCGCCCTCATAGCGGTAGGATTCCTCAGGCGCGACCGACAGGTTGGGCCTGCTGATCTTCACCCGCGCGTCGATGGCGCCCGCGAACTGCTTCGGCGTCAGCTTTGTTTCCTTGAGGATCGCGAGCGGCGGCTCGGCGAGAAGCTCCATGATGTTCTCGGCGTCGCCGCGCGCCCGGAAGCTGAAATGCGCAAGCTCGCCTTTCGGCGCGATCACTGGAATGTCAACGAGGCCCTCGGCGACCATGACGCCGTTCGCCTCGCCTTTTTCGGCCTCGAACCGGAAGCTGTTGCCCTTAAGGACGCCGCGGCCGGAAACGCCCTTCAGCGGCGTCATGCCGGGGGCATAGACGACCTCGGCGCCGTCAGCCCGGAAGGTGAGCGCCATCGCATCGTCGGGAACGACGCCGTTCGCGCCGACCGCGCCGGCGGGAAGGTCGATCCGGAAATCAAGGTTGGAGAAAGAGCCGCTATTGATCCGTTTGCTGACAAACTCGCGCGCGCCTTCCGCAAGGCGCTCCGGCCAGATCGACAGGAGCCGCGGAACGTCCATGGCGCCGTCGAGCCTGACCGCCCCTTTGACCGCCGGAGAAACGCCGGCGCCCGGCTGATAGGAAAGGGAGCCTGCGAGCTGCAAACCGTTCAATCGCGCGCCGAACGATTGCAGCTCAAGCGCTCGTTCGGTAAGCGAATAGCGCCCATTGAGCGTCGCGCTTTCAACGCCGAGCGGCGCGGCGAACAGGCGCGAATGCGCGATCGAAAATCTTTCGCCTTCAAGATCGAAGGTTATCGCCGCCACCTTGCGCGAACCTTCGACGAGCGTGAGCTCGGCCGCGCCCGACACGGCGCCGGACAGCGTCGGCGACCTGACCGAAGCGCGCTCGACGGCGAAGGCGTTCGTCGCGGGATCGAACCCCGCGCGGACGCCGATCTCTTCAACGTTGAGGAGCGTCTTGCCGGCTCGAAGCGCGCCCGCGCCGGCCGTGAGGTCGATCGCTGACCCGATGATCGTTCCATCGCCGCGAAGCCTGACGCCGGCCCGGCCCGACACGAGCGAGGTGAAGAGGTACGTCGGAGCATCGTAAAAGATCGCAAGCAAATCGCCGACGGGGGCGGATCGTAGGTCAAGCGTCGCATTGAGGAGATCGGCGTCGATGCTGTAATCGCCAGCGAAAGCGACGCCCGCCTCGATGCCGCTGATGTCGAAGGTCGCGGACAAACCGGCCTCATACCCGGCGGCGGACCGGGCGAGAAACGCCGACGCATTGTCGCCGCGCCAGGTGCGCCCCGATCCCTCATCGGTGAAATTAATCCTTATCCGGTTGAGTTCGGCGCGTTCAAAGGCGTTACGAAAATAGGCGCCGCCGGTGAGCTGGTCGATGACATTAGCGCGATCGTCGCTCGCTTCGCCGAAATCGAGCCTGATGCGGCGGTCGGCGCGGCGCACGAAGCGAAGCTCAGCCCCATCGATGAGAAGCCGGCGCGGCCCCGACTTCCCGCTCAGAAAATCACGCGGATAAAGGTCGGCGGCGATCACCGGCACGCGCGCGGTCGCCTCGGCGTTCGCCTTGCCGAGGCGCACATCGGTGAAGGTCAACCGGTAACCGCCCTTGTCGTCGATGCTTTCGAGCGTGATGTCGCCGATGCGCCTCACGGCCCCTCCGAAGGCCGCCGCATTGGCTGCGGACTTGAAAACGGGCCTTGCCCAGCCGAGATCGACCTGACCCGACTGCGCGCGCCAGGCGATGAAGGCCGACAACCCAAGCAAGGCGGCGACGGCGACGCCGGCGATCTCGGCGGCGATCAGCCCCGCTTTGGCGATGCGCGACTTCATGCTTGGTTCGAGATACGCCCTTGGCCCGCCGCCCGGAAAAGCCCGAAATCATGCCTAGTGACAATATAACTCTCGCGCAAGGCCGGGCCTACCGCCGGCGAACGCCTTGATGGTCCGCGGTCGGAGGATTAAGTCCCAAGAGCCCCAGGAAGGACCCCCCGGTATGCCAAACGCCGCCGATCAGCCAGTCGAGGGCGCGAAGGCGCTGGCCTTCGACCTTCCGGCCGACGGCGGGGGACGGGTCCGGTTGAAGGATTTCGCCGGCAAACCGCTCGTTCTTTATTTCTATCCGAAGGACGACACCTCTGGCTGCACGAAGGAAGCGCTTGATTTCACGGCCGCCGCGGCGAAGTTCGCGCGCCTTGGGGCGGCGGTCGTCGGCGTTTCCAAAGACAGCGTCGCCGCGCATGACAGGTTCAAGGCCAAGCACGGGCTGAAGGTCGCGCTCGGATCCGACGAGGACGGAAAGGCCGTCGAAGCCTATGGCGTCTGGGTGGAGAAATCGATGTATGGCCGGAAATATATGGGCATCGAACGCACGACCTTCCTGATCGACGGCAAGGGCGTCATTCGTCGGGTCTGGCGGAAGGTTAAAGTGCAGGGCCATGTCGAGGAAGTGCTGGCGGCGGTGAAGGCGCTCGCCTGAGATGGGCTGGCGGCGGCAGGCGTTCGAGGTGCTCGTCGAAAACGACGCCGCCGGGAAATGCCGGCGCGCCCTGGCGGTCGGCTGCAGCGCAAATGACCCGGACGATGCTCCCGACCTTGAGCCGCCGGACCGGCCGGGCCGGCCGGCGAAGCCGCTGCTGACGCCGCCGCGGGACGTTCCAAAACGACGGCTGGGCGCCTTCGAGGGACGGATCGCGCTTCTCCATGCCCTCGCCCATATCGAACTCAACGCCGTCGACCTCGCTTTCGACATGGCGCTTCGGTTTGAGCGCGCGGTCGCGGCAGCGGGCCTTGATACGCGCGCCTTCGTCGCCGACTGGATCGGGGTCGGACGGGAAGAAGCCCGGCATTTCCTGATGCTGGAGGAGCGCCTGACGGCGCTCGGCTCGTTTTATGGCGCGCTCCCGGCCCATGACGGCCTTTGGGAAGCCGCCCACGCTACGGCCGACAGCGTCCTGGCGCGCCTTGCCATCGCGCCGATGGTGCTTGAGGCGCGTGGCCTCGATGTCACCCCCGATATGGCCGAGCGGCTCGACCGGGCGGGCGATGCTGACAGCGCCGCCATCCTGAGGACGATCCATGCGGAGGAGATAGGCCATGTCGGCCGGGGCGTTGCTTGGTTTGAGGCTCTGTGCCGGGAGAAGGCGTTCGCCCCCGCGGAAGTCTTTGCCCGGCTCGTGCGGACGCGTTTTCGAGGACGCCTGAAACCGCCGTTCAACGAGGCCGCCCGGATGGCGGCCGGGCTCGGGCCCGACTATCACCAGCGCTGGTCTGAACTCTGCGGCCCGTGACCTGACCGCCATGAACCTGTTAAAAATTCGTGGTTACTTCATCACATAGCTGTTGCGAAATGCGAGCAGATCGGCTGCAATATCTTAAGGGTGGGCGCGGTAAAACGCGTTTTGCGTTGTTCAGGGGCAGCGTTGAATGAGCCGCAAGAAGTCCGGCCAGACCAAGCGCGTCATTAGTCGCTGGTTCAAGGAACGCCAGATCTATCATCGCAGCGACGGCGTCGTTCACTTCATTTCGATGTCGACACGGACCCAGATCGCTCTGGTTTCCGTCATTGGCGCAGCGCTGCTCTGGGTCGCTTACGCCTCAGTCAACGTGGTCTTCAAGGAACAGATCATTGTCGCCAAGGAGCGCGACCGCCGGGTTCTGGAGACGGTGTTCAACAAGCGCCTCGCGCAGTCGCAGCGCGCCTATGACGACGTCAGCTCGCTTAACGTTATCATGCAGCGTGAGTTCGACGCGACGATGGCGGAAATTTCCGCCCGCCATCAGACGCTGAAGGCGATGGTCGAACGCAAGGCCTCCGTCGACAACGACCTGCAGTCTCTGTCCAAGAGCCTTTCAGACGCCGGCTCGCCGAACGGCCAGAAGCCGTCGAACGGCAACCGGATCATGATTGATGTCGCCCCGGCCGAGCCGACGCCGCGCCAATCCCGGGTGTCGATGCTTCGCCGGCAGGCGGTGCGCGAGGCGAGCATGCAAGGCACGCATGTGCCCGCCAACAGCCCGGCGGCGCCGGCGCTTCAGCAGATGCGCGCTGCGTCGAGCGACCTTTATGTCGAACAGGTGCTGCTTCTCGCCGCGCTTGAAGAGCGCGCGTCGAGAAAAATCAACGAGCTGAAGCTCGTCCTCGCCAGCACCGGCGTCGAGGCCTCCGCCCTGACGGCCTCGCCCAAGATCCAGAACATGGTGCTCGCGCAAGGCGGGCCCTTCATTGATCCCGCAAATTATTCAAGCGTCACGTCGCCTTTTTTCCGGCACGCGAACCGCACGGCGCTCGCAGTGGACCAGCTGCGCGAAATCCAGAACGCCGTAAACGCCGTGCCGCTTTCCTCGCCGCTTCTTGTCATCCGCAAATTCACCAGCGGCTTCGGCGTTCGCCGCGATCCTATCACCGGCCAGGCCGCCAGCCATCATGGCATCGACTTCTCGGCAGCCTGGGCCTCGCCGGTCACGGCGACGGCCCGAGGCGTCGTCAAATTCGCAGGCTACCGCTCGGGTTTCGGAAATTGCGTCGAGATTGATCACGGCAACGGCTTCATGACGCGTTACGCTCATCTTAACCGTGTCGTCGTAAGGGAAGGCCAGAAGGTCAAGCTCAACCAGAAGGTGGGCGAGCTAGGGAGCAGCGGTCGCAGCACGGGGCCGCACGTTCATTACGAGGTGCACTTCCGCGGGCAACCGCGTAATCCGCTTCGTTTCATTGAGGCAGGCCGTTATGTTTTCGAAAGCTAAGACCAGGGAAGGCGTGGACGATCGGCAGTCGCGGTCGCTCGCGGTCGAAACGATGAACGCCAAGGAGCAGGCCGCCGCGCCGTCCAAGCAAAGAACGGGCACACTGCGCGCGTCCGGCGTTCCAACAATCATCTCCGCCGACATGGCGATCCGCGGCAATGTGAATTCAGCTGGAGAAGTGCAGCTCGACGGCGCGCTTGACGGCGACATCAAGGCCGGAACGCTAATCGTCGGCGAGAAAGCCTCGGTCAAGGGCGAGATCGTTTGCGAGCAAGTGACGGTCCGCGGCCGTGTCGAAGGCGGCATCAGGGCTAAACAGGTCGCCCTTGCAGCGACGGCCCATATCGTCGGCGACATCCTTCACAGTTCGCTTTCGGTCGAAAGCGGCGCGCACTTCGAAGGCAATTGCCGTCATTCAGACGATCCCCTGTCTGAGGCCGCCGGCAACGACTTCCGCAAGACACGGCCGACGAGCGGGCCGACCCCGCGCCCGATCGCCGCGGCGGCGCCCGCCAGCGAGCCTGAGCGCGTCGCGGTCGGCGAGACGCCGTCTTTCCTCAACCCGGCGCGGTCGCCGCTGCGCTGATCGGCTTCAAAGCATTTGGAGCACGAAAGCCCGGGCGCGTCCCGGGCTTTTTGTCTTGCGCGATGAGCGTCAGGCCGCGGCCTCGCCGACGACACGCTGGGCGAGCGCGGCGGCCATGAAGGCGTCGAGATCGCCGTCGAGGACATCGTCCGGCGTCGGACTTTCAACGCCGGTGCGCAAATCCTTCACCATCTGATAGGGCTGAAGGACATAGGAGCGGATCTGGTGGCCCCAGCCGATATCGGTCTTCGATGCGGCAAGCGCGGCGGCGGCCTCCTCCCGCTTCTGCAGCTCGAGCTCGAAGAGACGGGCGCGCAGCATGTTCCAGGCGGTTGCGCGGTTCTTGTGCTGCGAGCGTTCATTCTGGCAGGCGACGACGATGCCGGTCGGAATATGCGTGATGCGGACGGCCGAATCCGTCGTGTTGACGTGCTGGCCGCCGGCGCCGGAGGAGCGATAGGTGTCGATGCGGCAATCGCTTTCGTTGATTTCGATCTCGATCGAATCGTCGACGACCGGGTAAACCCAAACCGACGCGAAGGAGGTATGCCGGCGGGCGTTGGAATCGTAAGGTGAGATCCGCACCAGCCGGTGGACACCTGACTCCGTCTTCATCCAGCCATAAGCGTTGAAGCCGGAAATCTTCACGGTCGCCGATTTTATTCCGGCCTGCTCGCCCGCCTGCTCCTCGATCACCTCGACGCCATAGCCGCGCCGTTGCGCCCATCGCACATACATGCGCAACAGCATCGCAGCCCAGTCATTCGACTCCGTGCCGCCCGCGCCGGGGTGGATCTCGAGATAGCAGTCATTTCTATCGGCCTCGCCGGAGAGCAGCGCCTCGGTTTCGGCCTTGCCCGCGCGCTCGGCGAGCGACTTCATAAGTGCGAGCACTTCCTCGGCGCTCGCCGCGTCGCCTTCCTCTTCGGCCATGTCGGCGAGCGCGGAAAGATCCTCAAGCTCGCCCGAAATCTCGCCGATCGCCTTGATCTGAGATTCGAGCGACGTTCGCTCCTGCATCAGCTTGCGCGCCGCTTGAGGGTCGTCCCAGAAGGACGGGTCCTCAGCCTTGGCGTTCAGCTCTTCAAGACGGGCGTTTGCTTTGTCCCAGTCAAAGACGCCTCCTCAGCAGGCCAAGTGACTGCTGTGTTTTGGCGGCGAGCTGGGCGATATCGGTTCTCATGACGATGCGCCTAGTAGATTCCGTCGAGGCCGTCCACGGCGGGCGGCGTCGGCGCGGCGCTCAAGGGGTCAAGCGTCAGCTCGTCATTTGACGGCTGCGTCGATAAGGAGTCTTCAGCCTTGAACGCTTCGAGGATGACGTTCGGATCGCCGGCGTTCGCGGGCCTGCCGGTCTTGGCGTTGACGCGCACGAGGCGGATGCCGGAGGGTATCCGGAACGGGATGCCGGCCTGGTCCTTCAACGCCTCCGCCATGAAGTCGCCGAACACCGGCGCCGCCACGCGCCCGCCGGCTTCGCCCGAGCCGAGAGGCTGAGGCATGTCGAACCCGACGAAGACGCCCGCGGCGAGGTCAGGCGCAAAACCGACGAACCAGGCGTCCTTGTAGTCGTTGGTCGTGCCGGTTTTGCCGGCGACGGGCTTGTTGACGACCCGCTTGACCGCCGTTCCGGTGCCGCGCTGCACCGCGCCCTCCAGCATTGAGACGAGCTGGTAGGCCGTGCGCGGATCCATGATCTGCTCGCGATCATCCGCAAGCTGGGGTTCGGCCTGGCCGGTCCAGGCGACGCCGTTGCAGGCCGGACATTCGCGCTTGTCGCTGACATAAATCGTCGCGCCGGACTTGTCCTGCACACGGTCGATCAGGAACGGCGTGACGCGCTTGCCGCCGTTGACGAAGGTCGAATAGCCGGCCGTGATGCGCATCAGGGTCGTTTCGCCGGAGCCGAGCGAAATCGCAAGTTCGCGCGGCATCTTGTCGGACAGCTTGAACCGCTCGACGTAATCGACGATCCGCCCGATGCCGAGATCCTGCGCCAGGCGCGCGGTCATCGTGTTGCGCGACTGTTCGATGCCGAGACGCAGCGTCGATTCGCCGTAGAAGCGGCCTTCGGCGTAGTTGCCAGGCTTCCACCAGCTGTCGACGCCCGGCGCGACGAAGGGCGCATCAAGCACGATCGAAGACGGCGTATATCCGCTGTCTAGCGCCGCCGCATAAACGAACGGCTTGAAGGTCGAACCGGGCTGGCGCGTCGCCTGGATGGCGCGGTTGAATTCAGAAAGCTGGAAGGAGAAGCCGCCGACCATCGCGAGCACGCGCCCGGTGTGCGGGTCCATGGCGACGAGCGCGCCGTTGACCGCGGGCGGCTGGCGCAAGGCGAAAGCGCCGGCCTTTTCGAGCGGCTCGACATAAACGATGTCGCCCTTCTTGAGCACCGCCGACGCCGCCGTGACTTCCTCTCCGAGCGAGTCCACGGATTTGTAAGCGCGCGCCCACTTCATCGCCTCAAGTGCGATCGTTCCTTCCGTCCCGTCGTCAAAGCCGATCCTCGCCTCGCCTCGCCCGGCGTCGAGCACGACGGCCGGGCGCCAGGGCGCGAGATCGCTCGAGATCGACTTCGCCGCGGCAAGCGTTTTTTCGATCTCGCGGAGCTGGTCCTTCCAGTCATCGCCGATCGTCATCGTCGAGAGCGGTCCGCGCCAGCCGTGACGCTGGTCATATTCGACCAGCCAGCGTCGAAGCGCCTGCCCCGCCGCCTGCTGGAAACGCGGGTCGATCGTCGTGCGGACGGCGAGGCCGCCGTCGTAAAGCGCTTCCGATCCGTAGCGCTCGGCGATCTGCTTCCTGACTTCCTCGGCGAAATATTCCGACGCCCAGTCGCGCGCGCCGAGCGGCGGCGCAATTTTCGCGTTCAGCGGCGTCGCCCGCGCGGCCTCGGACTCCTGCTTGGTGATCTTGCCGTCTTCAAACAGGCGATTGATCACCCAGTTGCGACGCTCGAGCGCGCGATCGTAATTGTGCACCGGATGATAATTGTTCGGCCCCTTCGGGATGGCGGCGAGATAGGCCGCCTCCTCGATCGTCAGATCCTGGAGGGGCTTGTCGAAATAGTTGAGCGCCGCCGCGGCGACGCCGTAAGAGCGGTTGCCGAGATAGATTTCATTCAGATAAAGCTCCAGGATATGGTCCTTCGTAAACGCCCGCTCAATACGGCGCGTGACGAGCCATTCCTTCATCTTGCGTTCGATCTTCTGCTCGCTCGACAGCAGGAAGTTCTTGGCAACCTGCTGCGTGATCGTCGATCCGCCTTCAAGGCGTCGCCCGCTGATCAGATTGCCGATGTTCGAGATCTGCGCCCGGATGATGCCGCGCAGATCAAGACCTTCATGCTCGTAGAAGGACTTGTCCTCCGCTGAAATGAAAGCGTCCTTGATCAACTGGGGCATCGCCTCGATCGGCATGAACAGGCGCCGCTCGCGCGCGAACTCGGCGACGAGCGAACCGTCATTAGCGTAGACGCGGGTCGTGACCGGCGGCTCGTATTCGGCGAGCGAGGCGTAATCGGGCAGATCGCGGCTGAGCCCGAAGAGGTAGAGCGCAAAACCGGCGACCGCCATCAAGGCGAGCGCCGCGCCGCCGGCCGCCCCATAGCCGATGACCCTCACCCAGAGCGGCAACCGCCGCCGCGGCGCGGGTTCAAGTGCGGGATTGCGTTCGACGCCTTCGAAGAATACCTGATCGTCCGACATCGTCTTCTCACTCTACCGGCCGCGCGTGAGCGGCCCCTCGGCGGAACGCCGCTCTTATACCGCTTTTACAGGCTGAAAAACGGCCTACCGGGTCGGCGAGGCCGGGATGTTGCCCGCATGCAAGGTCTCCCGCCGGTCGTCGAAATAGGCGTCGATGGCGCCCGCGACAGCCGCCATCGTGCGCTTGCGCCAGGCCTCCGACTTGAGGTTCGCCTCGTCCTTTGCGTTGGAGATGAAAGCGAGTTCCAAAAGGACGGCGGGCACATCCGGCGCGAGCAGGACCTTGAAGTTCCCCCGCCGGTGGGAATTGTTCAACAAAGGCGTCGCGCCGCGAAGGCGGCCAAGCAGCACCTCGGCGAAGCGGTCCGATTCATTCTCGGTCTTGCGCTGGGCGAGGTTGTAAAGAATCCCACCGACCTGCGGATCGGTCTGGCCGATGTCGACGTCGAAGACATGATAATTGCCCTGCGCCAGGGCTTCGCGCGCCGAGCGTTCCGAGCCCTCCTGCGACAGCGTGTAGACGGAAGCGCCGCGCACGCTCGCATCGCTGTGCGCGTCGGCATGCAGCGAGATGAAAAGGTCGGCCCGGGCGTCGCGGGCGAGACGAGAGCGCTCGTCATGGGCAAGCCGCCGATCGTCGTCTCTCGTTAAAACAACCATATAACGCCCTGATTTTTCCAGGATTTCAGCGAGCGTCAACGCCGCCGCCAGATTCACGGCGGCTTCTTTGGTCCCTGCCTGCCCCGCCGCGCCTGGGTCGGTGCCGCCATGGCCGGGATCAATGACAATGACCGGCCTTGCAAACGACGCAACTGGGCTTGGCGGCGTCGCGCCCGGCTTGAGCGTCGGCGCGGGCGACGCGGCGGCCGGCGAGATCGAGGCTTCAATCACCTCGCTCAGCGTGTCGTATTTTGGCGTCAGCGACTTCGGCGCAGCCGCGACGGGTGTCGGCGTCGTCGCTGGAGACCCCTTTTCAAGATCGATGACCAGCCGGTGACGCGGGTTGGCGCTGCTCGGCGGAATGACAAATAGTGATTTGATTTTGCTAGTGTTTTTGAATTCAAGCGACAGCGTGAGCGGGCCCGAGGGCTCAAAGGCGTAGCGGGCGACGAGGCCACGCCCCACCCCCTGCAGCACGCCCGGCGCCAGGGTCGTTGAACGATCGAAAGCAATCGCAAGCGCATGCCCGCGCTCTAGGGGGGCGCCTTCGGTGCGGACCTCGCCCGCGACATCGAGCACCACCCGGGTCTCGGCCGCCGAGGTCTCCCCGAAGCGGATCGCCTGGATCTCGCCGGCAAGGGCCGATGGCCCAGCCGCCAGCATCGCCAGCGCTGCCGCGAGACCCATTTTCAGCTGCGAAATCACGACCTTGACGCTTTTCAATGCCGCCACCGGAAGGCCCCAGACCTAGATGGACCCCTTGAGTTAACGCCCCGTTAAGACTTTCGCCAGCGCGTGATCAAACGCTGAGTCGGCGTTAACGGATGCTTTCCTTTTTTCACATGGTAATGCATGTTCGGTTAAACATGGTTGAGATTCGCGCCTGCGGATCCGATATCCATGTGACAGGAA
Organism: Parvularculaceae bacterium; assembly: GCA_046296195.1. Taxonomy (GTDB): domain Bacteria; phylum Pseudomonadota; class Alphaproteobacteria; order Caulobacterales; family Parvularculaceae; genus Amphiplicatus. The sequence goes on from JBKBLR010000006.1 coordinate 87,381, forward strand.
TTTCCCCAGCGCCTCGGCGCCGGGCGGCGGCAGCGGGCGTTTCTCAATCGCCCGGAACGATCGCCAGGACTGAGCCCGGTCGCTCCTGAGGCCGGGCGGGATCAGCGCTCCGATGAAAGACGGGTGGCGCGGGCCCCAGGAGCATGCGGCGCTTTGCGAGCGCCAGACGTTGAAACCCGCGGCGCGCCTTTGGGGGCGTGCCGCGAAAATGGAACAAAGCAGATGGCGGCGAGCCACGCGATCATGGACGACGGCGATTGCCCGGTCCGGCGCGCCGGCCTCCGTGCGCGTCTGCGCAATTGGAACGGCATGAGAAGGCCCGGCCGAGCGCCGCGCGCCCTCATCGCCGCAAGAGACCTCAATGAAAAAGACGATGCTTATCGACGCCGCGAACCAAGAAGAGGTTCGCGTTTGCGTGCTCCAGAACGGCAAGGTTGAAGATTTCGATTTTGAATCGGCGTCGAAGCGGCCGGTTCGCGGGAACATCTACCTCGCCCGGGTGACCCGGGTCGAACCCTCTCTCCAGGCGGCCTTCGTTGAATTCGGCGGCAATCGCCACGGATTCCTCGCCTTCAACGAGATCCACCCGGACTATTACCAGATCCCGGTGTCGGACCGTCGGCTCCTTGAGGAAGCAGACAAGGAGGAGGCTGATCTCGCCGCCGCGCTTGCGCTGACGCGCGCCAGCGAAAATGACGACGCCGCGCTCGATGAAATCGACGCCGCGCTCGACGAGGGCGGCGAAGGGGGGCGGCCCGACTATTCGCGCGACGATCATCGCGACGGCGATCACCCCCACGCCGAAGCGGAGAAGTCGGCCGCCGAACCCGCTGAGGTTCAATCAGAAGAAGAGGCGGCGGCGCTCCCGGCCGATGATCTTGCAAGCGCCAGCGCCGGCCTGCCCTCGACCCAGGCGCCGGAGGAAGGCGCAGAGGGCGATCCGCTCGATGAAATCGCCGCCGCGTCCGACGGCGAGGCGCATGATGAGGATAACGACGAGCCGGAGGCGATCAAGGAGCCTGCCGCGGCCGAGGTCGTCGAAGAGATCGAATTCGAGGCGGGCGATCTCTCCGACGGCGAGGGCGACGTCGTCGACGAGGAGGATGAGGAAGACGAGGCGGCGCGCGCTGCGCGGGTCGCAAGGCTCGCGGAGGAAAATCCGCTCACCAAGCTTCCGCGCCGGGAGCTCATCGACCGCTACAAGGAAGCGCGGCGCAAGAAGGCCCGCCTGCTCCGGAACTACAAGATCCAGGAGGTCATCAAGCGCCGCCAGATTCTGCTCGTGCAGGCGGTGAAGGAAGAACGCGGCACCAAAGGTGCGGCGCTGACCACCTATCTTTCGCTGGCCGGGCGCTATTGCGTGCTGATGCCGAACACGGCGCGCGGCGGCGGCATTTCCCGCAAGATCCCGATGGCCGCCGACCGGAAGCGGCTGCGCCGCGTCGTCGACAGCCTCGACGTGCCGGCCGGCATGGGCCTCATCATCCGCACCGCCGGCGCGAAGCGGACCAAGGCCGAGATCAAGCGTGATTACGAATATCTCGTGCGGCTGTGGGAGAACATCCGCACCTTGACGCTGAAGTCGATCGCGCCCTGCCTCATCTATGAGGAAGCGAGCCTCATCAAGCGGGCGATCCGCGACCTTTACGACAAGGACATCGCGCAGGTGATCGTCGAGGGCGAGGCGGGTTACCGCGAAGCCAAAGACTTCATGAAGATGCTGATGCCCTCGCATTCGAAGAACGTGCAGCCCTACAAGGAGCGCACGCCGCTTTTCGTCGCGTACAATGTCGAGGCGCAGCTCGATTCGATGTATCAACCGACGGTGCGCCTCAAGTCCGGCGGCTATATCGTCATCAACCAGACCGAGGCGCTGATTGCGATCGACGTCAATTCGGGCAAGTCGACGCGCGAGCGCAACATCGAACAGACGGCGCTGCGCACCAATCTTGAGGCCGCGGACGAGGCCGCGCGCCAGATGCGGCTTCGGGACCTCGCCGGCCTCATCGTGCTCGACTTCATCGACATGGAGGAAGGCCGCAACAACAGGGCGGTCGAAAAGCGGCTCAAGGACGCGTTGAGGGCCGATCGCGCGCGGATCCAGGTCGGTCGCATCTCGTCCTTCGGCCTGCTTGAAATGTCGCGCCAGCGCCGCCGCGCCGGCATCGTCGATGGCACGACGCACGCCTGCCCGACCTGCGGCGGCGCCGGCGCCGTCCGGTCGCACGAAATGGCAGCTTTGCGCATCCTGCGCGCGACGGAGCACGAGGCGACGTCGGGCGACGCCGGCCTGGTGCAGGTGAAGGTCGCACTCGACGTTGCGCTCTACATCCTCAATCACAAACGCGACTGGCTGCGCCGCATCGAGGAGAATTACGGCGTCACCGTCGAGGTCATCGCCGACGCCGCCAAGGCGGGCGACAATTTCGAAATCGAGAAGACCGGCATGAAGCGCGCCGTCGCCGACGCGCCGGTCATCGTCCGCGCCGACACCACCGAAACGATCGAACCTGACGCCGACGAGGACGTCGCCGAGGCGGCGGCGGAGACCGACGAGGCGGATGAGCAGAGCGCCGAGCACGGCGACGAACGCAGCGGGCGCAAGCGCCGTCGGCGACGGCGCGGCGGACGCCGCGAGGGACGCGGCGAGCTCGCCCGTCCTTCCGGCGACCCGCAGGCGGAGGATCAGCCCTCCCTCGACCTTGCCGAGGAAGAGGGCGGTGAGGAACGGTCCGGTGAAGCCTCCGAACGGCGCGCCGACGAGGAGAGCGGCGAGGGCGACAAGTTCGGCCGCCGGCGCAGGCGGCGCGGTCGCCGCGGCGGACGGCGCGATCGCCGTCCCGACGGGGAACCGGCGCAGGGCGCGAACGGCGCCGATGCGCCGACCGTCGACGACGAGGCTGGCGACGCTGACGATTCCCATGGTTCGGCCGACGATGTCGCGCCGCCCGCCATGATGACTGAAGCTGAGGCGCCGGAGCCTGCGGCGGGCGCAAGCTGGCGCGAGCCGGAACCGGCGGCGGCGACAATCGGACCACGCCCGGCCAAGCCGGCGCCCGAATTGCCGCCCGACATTGTGCCGGACCGCCCGCAGCAGCCGAAAAAAGGCTGGTGGCGAAAGGCGCTCGGCCAATAGCCCCGAGGCGGCGGAGGGGTCACATTTCCGCCATGGCGGGCGGGAAAGGTTGCGCCGCCGTCGCGTTCGTCCAAGGTGCGCCCATGAAGCGTTTCGCCCGCCTCTTCGCCGCCGCCGCGGCGGCCTTTGCGCTCAGCGCCGAGGCGTCGGCGCAATCGCTTCTGCGCGATGTCGAGATCGAACAATGGCTCGATGATTATTCGCGGCCGATCTTTCGCGCGGCGGGAATACCCGCGAACGAGATCCAGATCCTTCTCATCGGCGACCAGTCCTTCAACGCTTTCGCCGGCGGCCTCGTGATGGGCGTCAATACCGGCCTCATCACGTTGTCCTCGACGCCGAACGAGATCGAAGGCGTCATCGCGCACGAAGCCGGCCATATCGCCGGCGGCCATACGGCGCGCTCGGACGAAGCCTATGCCGCGGCGTCCCGCCCGATGCTCCTGAGCCTTGTTCTTGCCGCCGGCGCGATCGCCGCTGGCGCGCCGGACGCCGGCCTCGGGCTTCTCGCGCTCGGCCAGACCGTCGGCATCGCCAATGTGCTCAAATACAGCCGCGGACAGGAATCCTCCGCCGACCAGGCGGCCCTCACCTATCTCGACGCGGTCGGAAAGTCGGGCGCAGGCCTCATCGAATCCTTCCGCAGGCTGAGCGGCTCCCAGATCGTGCACAGCCAGCGCGTCAACCCCTACCTGCAAAGCCATCCCTTAGCGCTCGCCCGCGTCAACGCGCTCGAAGAACGCGCCAAGCTGTCAGCCCATTACGACCGCAAGGACTCGCCGGAGGAGATCGCACGGCTCCGGATGATCCAGGCGAAGATCCTCGGCTTCATGCAGCCGACGCAGTTCACGCTGCGCCAGTATCCGCTGTCGGACACCTCCGACCCTGCGCGCTATGCACGCGCCGTCGCCTATTACCGCGGAACGGAGATGGACAAGGCGCTGAAAGAGATCGACGCGCTGCTCGCCGAACACCCGGACAACCCGTTCTTCCACGAACTGAAGGGCCAGATGCTGTTCGAGTTCGGCCGCGTCGCGGAATCAATCGCGCCGCATCGCCGCTCCGTCGAGCTGATGCCCGGCAAGGCGCTCCTGCGCATCAATCTCGGCCGGGCGCTCGCCGCCAGCGAAGAGACCGACAATCTCAACGCTGCGGTGAAGGAGTTGAAATCGGCGCTGCTCCTGGAGCCCGACAATTCTTTCGGCTGGTTCGAACTCGCCCGCGCTTACGGATCGCTCGGCAATGAGCCGATGGCCGATCTCGCCATGGCGGAGTCGCGCTACAATGTCGGGGCCAAGCCCGAAGCCGCGCAGTTCGCGCGGCGGGCGCTCAAGGGCCTGCCGAAAGGAACGCCCGAATGGCGGCAGGCGAATGACATCATCGTCGCCAGCCTCGGCGTCGAGGCCGGAACGACGCGGGTCGGCGAGGATCGACCGGCGCCCGAGAAAAGGCCGGCGCCCGAGCGGCGCCCTGACGACGTGCCGGATCCTCGATTTCATTGACGACTGACCCATTGGAAATAGGCGGGGCCATGCAGGTGAATTCAAAGCTTCTTGTCGGCGCGGCGATGGCGGGCGCCGCCCTTTTCGGCGCGATCATCGTTTCGATCGTGTCGGCGCAGCAGTCGAAGCCGGCGCCATCCGGCGACCGCAAGGCGATCGAGGCGATCGTCCGCGAGGTCATCCGCGATCATCCCGAGATCGTCGTCGAGGCGCTCAACGCCTATGCCGAACGCGAAGCCGCAGAGGCGGCGGCTGCGGCGCTGCCGATCCTTCTGAAAGAAGACACCGGCTTCGTCGCCGGCAAGAATCCGGCGTTGGCCAAGGTCGCGGTCATCGAGCTTTTCGACTATCATTGCGGCTTCTGCAAACGCGCCACGGGTCTCGTCCGCGACCTCGCCACGAACGACCCCGCCGTCAAAGTCATTCTCCACGACCTGCCGCTGCTCCGGAAGGAATCCGACCAGGCGGCGCGTTTCGCGCTCGCGGCGCGCGAGCAGGGAAAGTATCTCGATTATCATTTCGCGCTGCTCGCCCAGTCGGGCGTGCTGACCGAAGAGCGCCTGCTCGAGGTCGCCAAGACGGTCGGCCTCGATACGGCGAAGCTGAAAAAGGACGCCGCCGCCGCCAAGCTTGAGGATGCGATCGCGGGGAATTTCGAGGCGGCGCAGCGCTTGCGGCTCGACGGCACGCCGAGCTTCATCGTCAAATCGCTCGAGGGCGACTTCATGCGGGTCATCCCCGGTCTTGACGAGAAGGCCGTTCGCGACGCGATCGCCGAAGCGAAAAAGTCGAAATCCGCCGGCTAGATAAGGCCCGCAAGCGGAGAAGACGGATCGGCGTACCGCTTTTTCGGCATCCGGCCCGCGAGATAGGCCTCACGACCGGCGATCACCGCGTGCCTCATCGCCGAGGCCATCAGGATCGGATCCTTCGCCTCGGCGATCGCCGTGTTCATGAGGACGCCGTCGCAGCCGAGCTCCATCGCGACCGCCGCGTCGGACGCAGTGCCGACGCCCGCGTCGACAATGACGGGCACGGAGGATTGCTCGACGATGAGACGGATCGTGACCGGATTGAGGATGCCGAGTCCTGAGCCGATCAGCGAGCCCAAAGGCATGATCGCGCAGCAGCCGGCGTCTTCGAGCTTCTTCGCATAGACAGGATCGTCCGAACAGTAGACCATCACGTCGAAGCCGTCGGCAATGAGAAGTTTCGCCGCCCGCAGCGTCTCCTCCATATCAGGATAGAGCGTCTTCTGGTCGGCGAGGACCTCGAGCTTCACAAGGCTCCACCCGCCGGCCTCGCGGGCAAGGCGCAAAGTGCGGATGGCGTCCTCTGCGGTGAAGCATCCGGCCGTGTTCGGCAGATAGACGAATTTCGCCGGGTCGAGATGATCGGTCAGCATCGGCTTCGACCGGTCGCTCAAGTTGACGCGGCGCACCGCGACCGTGACCATTTCCGCGCCCGCCGCTTCGGCCGCGCGCGCATTCTCCTCATAGGTCTTGTATTTGCCGGTGCCGATGATGAGGCGCGATTTGAACGTCCGCCCAGCGATCACGAGGTCCGCCGCCATCATCCGCCCCCGACGAAATGAACGATCTCCACGGCGTCGCCGTCAGCAAGGCGGGTCGCCTCATAACGGGATTTCGGCACGATCTCGCGATTGAGCTCGACGCCGAGGCGCCGCCCGTCGAGCTGCAGCGCGGCAAGGAGGCCGGACACCGACGCCCCCTCCGACAGCTCGCGAGGCTCTCCATTGACGATAAGACGCATCAATCTTTCAACCAACGGCCGGTGCCGGTTTGCACAAATGAAACGAACCGGCTTTTATGTGTCGGCTAAAGGCCGCCTTTGCAAGGCTCAGGGAGCCTTGGCGCGACAGCATGCTGATCTACGTCCTTAACGGCCCGAACCTCAATCTGCTCGGCAAGCGAGAGCCGCACATTTACGGCTCGGCGACGCTCGGCGACGTCCAGAACGCGGTTGAGAAGAAGGCGGCGGGACTGGGGCTCCGCGTCGACTTCCGGCAGTCGAACCATGAGGGGGTGCTGGTCGACTGGATCCAGGAGGCGCGGGAGAAGGCGGCAGGTCTCGTCCTCAATCCCGGCGCTTACACCCACACCTCGGTCGCAATCCACGACGCCCTGAAGGCGCTGACCATTCCCACGATCGAAGTGCATCTGTCGAACATCCATGCCCGCGAGGCCTTCCGCCGCCATTCCTTTGTCAGTCCGGCGGCGACCGGCGTCATCTGCGGCCTCGGCGCTGAGGGTTACCTGGCCGCGCTTGACGCCCTGAAAAGGCTCATCGACAAGGGGCCAAAAGGCTGAACAGGGATTTCCGCCCGACATGAGCTCATTGAAGCCGAACGCCGCGGAGGCCGCCTGGATCCGCGAGCTGGCCGCCATTCTCGACCAGACGGGTCTCACTGAAATCGAAATCCAGAAGCCGGACATGCGCGTGCGCGTCTCGCGCACGAGCGCCGGCCCGACGGTCGCCTACGCCCCGGCGGCGCCCGCCGCCGCGCCCGCCGCGCCGACCGCCCCGCAGACGAGAGCGCCGGCGGCGGCTGAAACAAAGCCTGCCGGCCCGCCTGCGGGGGCCGTCACCTCGCCGATGGTGGGCACCGTCTACCTGTCGCCTTCGCCCGGTGCCGACGCCTTCGTGAAAGTCGGCGACAAGGTGCGCGAGGGCCAGACGCTGATGATCGTCGAGGCGATGAAGACGATGAACCCCATCGCCGCCCCGCGCGCCGGTTCGGTCAAAGAGGTGCTCGTCCGCGACGCCCAGCCGGTCGAATATGGCGAAGCGCTGATCGTGATCGAGTAGCGGAATGTTCAACAAGGTCCTGATCGCGAACCGCGGCGAGATCGCGCTCCGGGTCCACCGCGCCTGCAAGGAGCTCGGCGTTTCGACCGTAGCGATCCATTCGACGGCCGACGCCGACGCCCTGCACGTCAAACTCGCTGATGAAAGCGTGTGCATCGGCCCGCCGCCGCCGAAGGACAGCTATCTCAACATTCCGGCGATCATCTCGGCCGCCGAGATCACCAACGCCGACGCCATCCATCCGGGCTACGGCTTCCTGTCGGAGAATGCGCGCTTCGCCGAGATCGTCACGGCCCACAACATCGCCTTCATCGGCCCGACGCCGGAGCATATCCGCGTCATGGGCGACAAGATCGCCGCGAAAGCGGCGGCCGGCGACGCCGGCATTCCGCTCGTGCCGGGCAGCAAGGGCGCTCTCGCCTCCCTTGAGGAGGCGCGGCGCGCCGCCGAAGACATCGGCTTTCCAGTGCTCGTGAAGGCGGCCGCGGGCGGCGGCGGACGCGGCATGAAGGTCGCCAAGACGCCCGATGCGCTCGCCGAGGCGGTGTCGACCGCGAAAGCGGAGGCCAAGGCGGCGTTCGGGGACGACAGCGTCTATCTCGAGAAATATCTCGAGCGGCCCCGCCACATCGAGATCCAGATCATCGCCGACAAATTTGGGAATGTCGTCCAGCTCGGCGAGCGTGACTGCTCGCTCCAGCGCCGCCACCAGAAGGTCCTCGAAGAAGCGCTGTCGCCCGCGCTGACCGATAAGGAGCGCAAGGAGATCGGCGACATCGCCAGGAATGCGATCGCCAAGCTCGGCTATCTCGGCGCCGGCACCATCGAGTTCCTCTACGAGAACGGGCGCTTTTATTTCATCGAGATGAACACGCGCATCCAGGTCGAGCACCCCGTCACCGAGCTCGTGACGCGCACCGACCTCATCCGCGAACAGATCCGCGTCGCCGCCGGCATGCCGCTCTCGTTCCGCCAGGAGGACATCGTCTTTCAGGGCCATGCGATCGAGTGCCGGATCAACGCCGAAAACCCGAAAACCTTCCGGCCCTCGCCAGGCGAGATCACCTATTTTCATGCGCCGGGCGGTCCGGGCGTCCGGTTCGACAGCGCGATCTACACCGGCTACCGGATTCCGCCTTATTACGACTCGATGGTTGGCAAGCTGATCGTTTTCGGCGACGATCGCGATCACTGCATCCGACGCCTGCGCCGTTGCCTCGCGGAGATGGCCCTGCAGGGCGTCGATTCGACGCTGCCGCTCTTCCGCGAGCTCATCGAACAGCCGGATTTCCTCGCGGGCGACTATCACATCCACTGGCTCGAACAGTGGCTGGCGAAAGAGGCGGCCGCCGCCGGCGAATGAGATCATGCCGCGCGACGCCTCCGCCCGCATCGATCCTGACGATCTCCTCAAGGCCTACACGCTCGGCTATTTCCCGATGGCGAAAACGCGCTTTGACGACCAGGTCGTCTGGGTGCTTCCCGAAATCCGCGGCGTCCTGCCGCTCGAAGAGGCGCGCGCGCCGCGCCGGCTCTTGCGCACGCTGAAGCAAGCGCCCTTCGAGGTGACGGTCGACCGGGCCTTCGGCGAGGTCATCGCGGCCTGCGCGAAATCCGCCAAGGGCCGGCGCGACACCTGGATCAACCATGCGATCGAGGACGTCTTCATGACGCTGCACGAAGCGGGCTTTGCGCACAGCGTCGAATGCTGGCGCGAGGGCGTGCTCGCCGGCGGGCTTTACGGCCTTGCGCTCGGCGGAATTTTCTGCGGCGAGAGCATGTTTTCCGTCAAGCGCGACGCCTCGAAAATCGCCATGCTGCATCTCATCGCGCGGCTGAAGCACGGCGGGTTCAAGCTGCTCGACGCGCAATTCTTCACCGAGCATCTGTCGCAGTTCGGCGTCCGTGAATGTCCGGATTCGGACTATCAGGCGATGCTGGCGGCGATGCTGCCCGTCCGCGCGGATTTTCTGAAGCCGCCGCTTCAGCTATCGACCTTGACCGTTTTGCAGTCGATCACCCAGACGTCGTAGACCGGGTGCTGGAGAGCGCTCAAGGCGGGACTCGATTCGAACATCCAGCCCGAAAAGACCATGTTTGCAGGCAGCCCCGCCTGCGGCGCAGGCGCGGCCGGCGACAGGGCGCCGCCATGCTCGCCCGCCGGGGCGAGGGCTTCGCTCTTCACCTTGGCGGGCTTTTTCTTTTTCGGCTCGGGAATCTTGAGGTTCGATTTCGGCGGCGGCGCCTCGTCGATGATCTCGACGAAGGCGGTCGTTTCGGGAAACTCCTCCGGCGGGCGCGTGTCGCAGGTGCGCGCCGTGATCGTCAGCGTGCCGAATGTCGCCTTCTCGTTCATCGCGATGACGAGGTCGGAATATTTCGCGGTGATCTTGTCGAGCGCGCGCAAGGTGACAGAGACGGGCCTGCGCTTTTCAACGGTCTCGATGTCCGGAAAATCGGCGTCCGGTGACGCCTGATTGAGCTCGTCAAGCTCGCTCGGCCCCGGCGCACCAGGCGCAGCGCCGTCCGCGGGCGCCGCATCCCCGCTGAGGATGTCGTCGAGCGCCGGATCGCCCGACTGGGCGAGCGCGGCGCCGGCGAACAGAGCCGCCGCGGCGGCGCAGAGAAGTCGCTTCATAATCCGTCTCCGGAAGATGGGTCGGGGGGGCCCGCCGCGGGCGCGGCCGCCCCGGCCGCGATTGAGGCGGTGGCCGGCCCAGCCGGGATGGCCAACACAC
>JBKBLR010000006.1:97595-124808 GCA_046296195.1 Parvularculaceae bacterium
GTGGCTTCGACCTCGTTTGGCCATGGCATGAACGTCACGCCGCTGGCCCTGACCCAGGCCATGTTGCCGCTGCTGAACGGGGGGCGACGCGTGCCCCTGACGATCCGCAAGCTTGAGCCGGGCGCCGCCCCGGAGGGCGCGGCGCCCGGGTCCGATTTGCCGGCGTTGCCGGAGAAAGCCTGCATCGCCAAACCTAGAAGGTCGACCGAGCCTTGCGTCACCGCGATGGTGTCGCCGGGCCTCAGCATCACGTCGCTGCCGCCGGGCTCGAGCGCGATATGGGCGCCGCCGAGAAGACCGTCGGAGACGACCTTGGCGACGGTGTCGTCCGGCAGTTCGACGCCGGACGCCACGTTGAACGTCACACGCGCTTCATAGGTCTTCGGATCGAGCGCGCTCGCCGACACGGCGCCGACCTTGACGCCGGCGATGCGCACTTCAGACCCCGAGGTGACGCCGTCGACGCGCCCGAAGACCGCGTGCAAGGGATAGGTGCGCGCCGTATCGCCGCGCCCGCTGACCTCATAGGCGTAATAGAGAAAGCCGGCCGCGACGCCGAGCACGCCGACGCCGACGATCGTCTCGAAAATGCCGCCCTTCGCCATGCGCGTCCTCAGGCCTTTTCCGCTTCCGGCGTCCACGCCTCATAATCCGCCGCAACGCCGCCGGCGTTCCGCGCGAGGCTTCCCGTCGGATGATAGGCGAGCGGCGTCCCGGTCATGTTCGGCACATGGTCCTTTTCGAAGGCGCGCCGCTTCAGGGGCGCGGTCGTCGGCGGCTCGTCGAAGGTGTGATGCAGCCAGCCATGCCAGTCCGGCGTCACGCGGCTCGCCTCGGCGACGCCATGATAGATGACGAAGCGGCGCGCGCGCCCGTCGGGCCCCGTCCGCCCCGCTTCCTCGAAATAGCGGTTGCCCTGCTCGTCCGTGCCGATGAGGCGCGCGCGCTTGCGCCACAGCGAAAAGGAGGTGCCCCAGGTCGTTGAGTCCCACCAGGCGAAAAGCTGCTTCAGCATGAGAGCCTTTTTGCTTCTTCGATCAGCGCCTCGCGGCGCGCCATCCGCTCCGGGCCGAACATCCGCACACGGTCCGCCGCCGAATAAAATTCGGAATAGACTTCGGCGCCCGCGGGCAGAATCACCCAGGGCAGTTTCGTCGACGTGAATATATGAACATCCGGGGCGATGCGCGACGGGTCGTCGAGCGTGCCGACGCGGACAAAGGCGAGTTTGGTGTCGAGCGTGGCGTAATGGCTCCAGACCGCGACACGGCAGACGGGGCAGCGGGCGATCTTCTGCCCCTTGCCGCTTGCCGTGGGGGTGAGGACGAGGTCCGGAACCGCCCCCGTGACGTCGAGCCGCTGGGTCTCGATCATTGCGTTGAGGGCGAAGGCCGAGCCCGTCTCGCGCTGGCACCAGGTGCAATGGCAGCAATGGGTGAAGATTGGCGCGGACCGCAGCGCATAGCGGACGCCGCCGCAATCGCACCCGCCAGTCGCAAATGGCTCGCTCACAGGACCTCCGGCCGCCGCGCCCGGCCGGGGCGCGCCGCGCGCTCTGATAGGACAATTCCCCGGGCCCCGCCAACGCGATTTCCGGGAACCAGTTTTATAAGCAAAATCAGATAGTTAGGATCATATTGCGCAAGGCCCAGAACATTGAGATGAGGGCGGCCCGCCGATACTATATCTTCGCCAGGAAAGGATGCGCCCGGCCGATGCGCTTCGAGAGACAATTCACCACGGCGAAAGGCGGTCCCTATCAGGGGATCCGATTCCGGCGCACCGACAGCGAGCTGCGGGCGGCTTCGGGCGAGGTCCTGCACGCCATCCGCGACATTGAGGTTCCGGCGGACTGGAGCCAGACGGCGGCGGACATCCTCGCCCAGAAATATCTCCGCCGCGCCGGCGTGCCAGCGGCGACCAAGCGCGTCCCCGAAAAAGGCGTCCCGGATTTCCTCCAGCGCTCGGTCCCCGACGTCGCCGCGCTCGCCAAGCTCGCCCCGGAAAAGCGCTACGGGCCGGAGACGAGCGCCCGGCAGGTGTTCGACCGCCTGGCCGGCGCCTGGGGCTATTGGGGCTGGCGCGCCGGGCTGTTCACCAATGCGGGCGAGGCGGAAATCTACGTCGACGAGATGAAGGCGATGATGGCGCGCCAGATCGGCGCCCCGAACAGCCCGCAATGGTTCAACACCGGCCTTCACTGGGCCTATGGCGTCGAGGGCGAAGGCCACGGGCACTTCTATGTCGATCCGGCGACGAATGTCGTCGTCGCCTCCGACAACGCCTATGAGCGCCCGCAGCCTCATGCCTGCTTCATCCAGTCGGTCGACGACAATCTCGTCGGCGAGGGCGGCATCATGGACCTGTGGTCGCGCGAGGCGCGGCTGTTCAAGTTCGGATCCGGCGCCGGCGCCAATTTCTCGGCGATCCGGGGCGCGGGCGAGCCCTTGTCCGGCGGCGGCAAAAGCTCCGGCCTGATGAGCTTCCTCAAAGTCGGCGACGCCGCGGCGGGCGCGGTGAAGTCGGGCGGCGTGACGCGGCGGGCGGCGAAGATGGTCGTCGTCGACGGCGATCACCCGGACATCGAGGAGTTCATCCGCTGGAAACCGGCCGAGGAGGACAAGGTCGCCGCGCTCGTCGCCGGCAGCCGCGCCCTCGCCCATCATGTTCCGAAGATTGTCGCCGCCTGCTGGGCCGAAACCGGCGAAAGCCGCGCCGATCCGCGCCGCAACGAGGCGCTGAAGGCGGCGGTGAAGGCGGCGAAGAAAGACTTCGTGCCCGAAGCCTCGATCCGCCGCGCGATCGAGCTCGCGCGCGGCGGCGCCAGATCGGCCCATGTCGAGCGCTACGATCTCGACTGGGACGGCGAGGCCTATCGCACCGTCAGCGGCCAGAATTCCAACAATTCGGTGCGCCTGACCGACGCCTTCTTCGAGGCGCTCGAGCGCAACGGCGACTGGACGCTGACGCGGCGCACCGACGGGGCGCCGGTGAAAACCGTCAAGGCGCGCGCGCTCTTCGATCAGATCGCCGAGGCGGCCTGGCGCTGCGCCGATCCCGGTCTGCAGTTCCACGACACGACGAACGCCTGGCACACCTGCCCGGCGGGCGGCGAGATCCGCGCCTCCAATCCGTGCTCGGAATATCTCTTCCTCGACGACACCGCCTGCAACCTCGCCTCGGTGAACCTGCTGAAATTCAGGACCGCGACGGGCTTCGACGTCGACGGCTTCGAGCACGCCTGCCGGCTGTGGACGGTGACGCTCGAAATCTCGGTCGGCATGGCGCAGTTCCCCTCGCCCGCGATCGCGCGGAAATCCCATGACTACCGCACGCTCGGGCTCGGTTACGCCAATCTCGGCGCGCTTCTCATGGCTTCGGGCCTCGCCTATGACAGCCCCGAGGCGCGGGCGATCTGCGGCGCCGTGACCGCCCTTCTCACCGGCGCGGCCTATCGCGCCTCGGCCGAGATGGCGGGCGCGATCGGCGCCTTTCCGATGTGGCGCGAGAACCGCGAGGCGATGCTGCGCGTCCTGCGCAACCACCGCCGCGCCGCGCTCGGGACGCACGCCGCCGGCGAGTTCGAGGGCCTCGCGCGGGCGCCCATGGCGCTCGATCACCGCGCGGTTCCGTGGAAGGCGCTCGCCGAGCGCGCCAAGACGATCTGGAACGAGGCTTATGAGCTCGGCAGCCTCAACGGCTTCCGCAACGCGCAGGTCTCGGCGATCGCGCCGACGGGCACGATCGGCCTCGTGATGGATTGCGACACCACCGGCATCGAGCCTGATTTCGCGCTCGTCAAGTTCAAGAAGCTCGCCGGCGGCGGGCAGATCAAGCTCATCAACCAGCAGATCCCGGTCGCGCTCGCCGCGCTCGGCTATTCCGAGGCCGAGATCGCCGACATCGTCGATTACGTCGTCGGGCGCGGCACGCTCGAGGGCGCGCCCGGCGTCACCCTCGAGGCGCTGCGCGAGGAAGGCTTCGACGAGAAGCGGCTCAAGGCGCTCGAAGAACGGCTCAAGCTCTCCTTCGACCTCACCTTCGCCTTCACGCCGCAGGCGCTCGGCGAGGATTTCTGCCGTCACATCCTCGGCTTCACCGAAGGCCAGATGCACGCGAGCGGCTATCAGGTGCTGCGCGATCTCGGCTTCTCGGACGAGGACATCCACGCGACCAATCTTTATGTCTGCGGCGCGATGACGACTGAAGGCGCGCCGCACCTCAAGCTCGAACATTACGCCGTGTTCGATTGCGCGACGCCGTGCGGCAAGGTCGGCGAGCGCGCTCTGTCGGTCGAGGCGCACCTCGCCATGATGGCTGCGGCGCAGCCTTTTGTGTCGGGCGGCATCTCGAAGACGGTGAACCTGCCGAACCGGGCGAGCGTCGCCGACTGCGCCGCAACCTACCGGCGCGCTCATGAGCTCGGATTGAAATCGATCGCGCTCTATCGCGACGGCTCGAAGCTCTCCCAGCCGCTGGCGAGCGCGCTCCTTTCCGCCGAGGACGAGGAGGACGGCGAGGAAATTGCGGCCGCGATCTCCGCCGCGCCCGCCGGCGAACGCTCGCGCATCGTCGCCGAGCGCATCGTCGAGCGCGTCATCGAAAGAACGCCGGGGCGCCGGCGCCTCCCTGACCGGCGCAAGGGCTACATCCAGAAGGCGATCGTCGGCGGCCACAAGGTCTATCTTCACACCGGCGAGTTCGACGACGGCGAGATCGGCGAGATCTTCGTCGACATGCACAAGGAGGGCGCCGCCTTCCGCAGCCTGATGAACAATTTCGCGATCGCAGTGTCGCTCGGCCTGCAATATGGCGTGCCGCTCGAGGAATTCGTCGACGCCTATGTGTTCACGCGCTTCGATCCGTCGGGCCCGGTCGAGGGCAACGACCAGATCAGGCACGCGACGTCGATCCTCGACTACATCTTCCGCGAGCTCGCGATCTCCTATCTCGGGCGCACCGACCTCGCCCATGTCGACCCCTCTGAATCGGCCGTCGACGCGATCGGGCGCGGCGTCAGCCGCGAAAAGGCGCAGGAGGACGCCTCGCGCCTCATCTCGAAAGGATTTTCGCGCTCGACCGTCACCGACAATCTCGTCGTGCTGCGCGGGGGCGAGTTCGACCGCCTCAGAAAGCCCGCCGGGGACGCCGCCCTGTCGACGACGCCGCCCGAGATCGAGGCGCAGGTCGCGCGCCTCGCCGAAGCGGTCAACCGCAAGGCGCCGCCGGGAAGCCTCGCCGCGCCCGCTTCACGCGCGGCGAGCGCGCGCGTGAAGGGCTATGAGGGCGACGCCTGTCCCGAATGCGGACAGTTCACGCTGGTGCGCTCGGGCGCTTGCCTGCGCTGTGACAGCTGCGGCGCCTCGACAGGCTGCTCGTGAGCGCGCGCCGGCCTCAAGCGCCCGATTCATAAAATCGAAACTTAGTTTTAAGCGATCGTCAGCCCTTGCCGCCCCATTATGAGCCAAGGCGGCGAGGACGCCGCGGCACGCGCCCTTGGGGCGAGGACGGCCGTTATGATGCGCATGATCCTTCTCATCATTCTTTTCATGGTGATGGCGTTCACGCTCGTCACCAATCTCGTCGGCGAGCGCACCGGCGGGCGACGCATCAACGTCGTCGATGAATTCGGGCGCAGCGTCACCAACACGCTCAATAGCGCCGACAAGCTCGCCCCCAATCTTTCGGGCGCGATCGGCAAGGTCGATGAAGGCATCGGCAAGCTCGCCCGGCTCGGCGGCGCGGAGGCTGCGCCCGCCGTCGCCGCCAGCATGAACATCTCGAATGCGAATTTTTCCGGCGTGAAAGCGCCGAAGGCGGTCTTCGCCGGCGTCGAGATCAGCGGCACGCAGTTCGTCGGCGCCCTTCTCGACGAGGCGTCCTTCGAGGGCGCGACCGGCCTCAAGCCGAGCTTCCAGAAAGCGCGCCTCGCCGGCGCGAACTTCACCGCCGCCGCGACGCCGGGCGCCGATTTCTCCGGCGCCGCGCTCGGCAAGGCGGCGATGCGCGCGGGCGATTTCTCCGGCGCGACCTTCGCCGGCGCCGACCTCACCGCGGCGAGCCTTTCGGGCGCCAATCTCTCGAAGGCCGCGCTGACCAAGGCCTTCGCGCCTGGCGGGCTCTTCGTCGATGCGGTCGCGGACGGCGCCGATTTTTCGGGCACGGACCTGCGCGCCGCGAAGTTCAGCGGCGCGAGCCTGCGCGACGTCAAGTTCGCCGCCGCCGATCTCGCCGGCGCCGACTTCACGGGCGCGAAACTGCAGGGCGCGGACCTCACCGCCGCGAACGGGCTGACCCCGCAGCAATTGCAGGGCGCCTGCGGCGACGCCAGCACGAAACTTCCGCATGGGTACGGCCTGACGGCGTGCGACTAGCGGCCGGCGCGTTCCGGTGACGCGCGTTCGGGCCCGCGCCAGTCGAGCGCCTGAAGAATGACAAGGGCGAGCGGCGGCAGGCTTTTCGTCTCAAGACCAGGAAACGCCGCGCGCGCGCCGAAAGCAGCCGTCTCGCGCAGGAACTCGCCCGCCGCCGCCCCGACGCCGGCGCCGATCGCCGACTTCAATTCGGTGAGCGCGGCCTTGGCGCCGCCGATCGTCCTTGCAAAGCTGTCTATCACTTCGCCGACCGTGCGCTCGCGCGCGCCGTCATAGAAGACCGGACGGTTCGCCGCGGCCGCCGCCGGAAGCAGCGCCGCCGCGCTCGCCTTCCTGTCCGCCGACAGAAGCGCGCGCGCCCCCGCCGGACCGAGAAAATGCGCCGCGTAAAGCTCGCCCGCCTCGACCGCGCGGCCGAGCGCGCCTTCGAGCGCTGCCTTGTTCTCGCGCGCGAGCTCGGCGGCGAGCGCGGCCGCCTTGTCGGCGTCGAAACGCAGATCGAGGATCGCCTGCCGGCGGGCCGGATCGGCGACGGCGTAGCGCCCGTTCGGCCCCTTCACGATTTCGGCCGCTTCGGCGGCGAGCCCGTGGCGCCCGCCATATTTCTTCACGCTGGCGAGCCAGGTCTGCTCGATGAACTGGAAAAGGCCGGCGGCGGAGGAGGTTTTCGCCTTCGCGTCCGGATTGAGCGAACTCTCGCGCAAGGCGACGCGATAGAGATAGTCGAAGCCGACGCCGGTCGAGGCCGACGCCTTCTTCAACGCGCCCGAGATTTTGGCGGCGCTCGCGGCCGCGGCGACAGCGTCAGTCATGGCGGAGGATCCGCATTGCCGGAAAACGCTCGCAGGTCATGGTCAACAAACTCCTAACGCGTGACTGAAGGGATGAACCGCGCGGGGCTGAAGGCGGCCGGAGCGGCCTCGCAGCGCAGGAGCAGGCGAAGGATCGCGTCCGCCGTCGCCGGGGCGAGGAGGACGCCGTTGCGGTAATGGCCGAGCGCGTAAACAAGGCCCGCCGGATCGGAAGCGGTCGCGCCGATGACGGGAAGCGCGTCCGCCGTCGCCGGCCGCAGCCCCGCCCAGCGTTCGCGCTCGGCCGTCGGGCCGAGCGCCGGCGCGGCGCGCAGCGCGCCCGCTTTCAGGCGGGAAAGGCGTGCATCATCCGTCGTCAGCGAAGCGTCGCGCGCGATCTCGGTCGCGCCGATGATGATGCGCCCGTCCGCCTTCGGGCAGAGATAGGCGCTCCGTGTGCGGATGACGCGCGCGGGGCCGGCGGCCGGGCGCTCGAGCGCGAGCGCCTCGCCCTTCACCGGAAAGACCGCGCCCTCAGGGAGGCCGCCGAGGTCGCCAAGGCGCGCGCCGGTCGCGACGATGACCGCGCCGGCGCCGATCCGTTCGCCGGAGGCGAGCCGGACGCCGCTGACGGCGCCGCCCGATTGTTCGACGGCGGCGACGCGCTGGCCGCGGAGGATGCGCCCGCCGCGGCGCGCGATCGCTTCGGGAAGCGCGCGGAGAAGCGCGCGGGGATCAACCTGTCCGTCGCTTTCGGCGAACCAGGCGCAGGCGACGCCAGCGCCAAGCGCGGGTTCGAGCGCGCGCGCCTCGGCGCCCGTCAGGCGCACGCCGCCCCGAAGGTCCGCCGGGAAGTCGCCGGCGCCCTCATCCTCAAAGGCGACGGAGAGGATTCCGAGAAGCTGGAGATCGACGCCGACGCCGCTGTCTTCCTCGATCGCCGGCGCGAGCGCGCGCCACCCGTCAAGGCTGGCGCGGCTGAACGCTGCAAGCGCTTCGGCCCCTGCCAGCGTCCGTTCAAAGGACGGCGCGAGCATGCCGGCCGCCGCCGCGGTCGCGGCCGCGCGCCCCTCATCGACGACGACGGCGCGCGCGCCTTCGCAAGCGAGCCGGTAGGCGGTGACGAGGCCGATGCCGCCGCCGCCGGCGATGAGAACGTCAGGGGCGTTCATTCAGACCTTGCTTCCCTCTCCCGCAAGCGGGAGCAGGTTCCATCCAAAGCGGCGATGTCGATCCGCGCTCATTCTGTTTCAGCCTTCCGCGACAGCAGCTTCGTCTTTTCGCGCGATCCGGCCGAGGAGCCGAAGAAATAATTGACCACGGCCGCCGTCATCGTCGCCAGCGCGCCGAGCATGATCGAGAATTCCGTTTCCGCCCCGTCGGGCAGCCGCCGCGCGACCATGACGCCGAGCGTCAGAAAGAACCCGGCGATAATGAGCGCGCCAAGGACGGACGGCGTCCAGTCCTCCATCGTCACCTGACGCTGGCGCGCGCTCGCCCGGTCGCCGGCGTCGATCTTGCGCTCCTCGACGCCCGCCTGGCGGATCGCGATCTCGAATTCCTGCTCGGCGCGGCGGAGCGCGATGAGCTGGTCGGCAGTCGCGCCCTCAATCGCCTCGGCGAGCGCGTCTTCCGACGCCTTGTCCTTGCCGAAGATCGCGCGGGAGAGGGTCTCGACCGCGAGCTCCGCGAGCGGCCCGCCGAGCTGGCGCGCAATCTTCGGCGCCGTCGTCGCGACCGCGCGCTTCAGCCGTCCTCGCGACCGCTCCCCGGCGCCGTCAGCCGTCTCCGCCGCCGCGTCCTTGTCTTTTTTCGTCATGGCGCCTCCTCGAGCGCTGCATTTCCAACCATCGGGGGAAGCATAAACGGACCGGAAAGGGTGGGGATAAGGAGGAGGATAAGCTGGGGGATAACCCGGGGGATAACTTGGCGGGCGCTCGCGTTTACCATTTAACGCATTGAAAATATTTCGCGATTTTCATCCCCTTTTGCGATTGCGCGCACCCGCGGATCAATTCAGAGTTGAGTTTGTCACATCGGCGACCGGCCGAGGTTTCGACGGTTTTTCAGGTTTTTGGGGCGGAATGGTCTGGCTTGCACTCCTCGCGGCGCTGATCGCGATTCCGGCGGTCGCCCACAGCCCTCAGGCGCGCCGGGCCGCCGCCGCCCCGGCCCTCCTCGTCGCGGCGGGCGCGGCCGCCGCCGCAATCGTCAGCCTGCTGAAGATTCCGGTCCTGCCCGCCGACGCCGTCGCCTTCGCCGCGAAGGCCGCGCTCGCCATGCTCGGCTTCGCCTCCGCCGCGCAGCTGCGCGTCAGCCGCCTCGCCCGCCAGTGCCCGTCCGCCTTCCGGCTCACCTTCGGCGGCGCGCCGATCTATTTCTTCGCCTGCTCGCTTGCCGCCTTCATCATGCTGCCGCAGCTGTCGATCCCGTCGGCGATGCTGGTCGGCGGCGCCTTGATGCTGAACGGCGCGGCGTTCGACCGGCGCGCGGTCGCGGCGACGCCGGCGCCCGCCGCGATTAAGGCCGCGGTGCGGAATGAAAGCGCCGCGATCATCGCGCTCGGCATTCCTTTCGCCACCCTTCTGGCCGCCAACGCCACCGCGGCGATGCCGGGCGAGCCGGTGCTCGGCCCGCTGATGGTCTCGACCTTCGCCGTGCTGAAAGGCTTCGCCTTCGGCGGCGTCGCTGGGCTCGCGGCCGCGGCCGCCGGCGCGTGGTATCGCCGGCGCACGATGCAGCAGCGCGCGCTCGACGGCCAGTTCGCGATTCTCGCCGGCCTGCTGATGTTCATCCTCGGCCCGGCGCTCGGCGCTGATCCCGTCGTCGGCGCCACTTCCGCCGGCCTTCTCTGGGGCGAGCAGACCTCCGCCGCCTCGACGACGCGGCTGCGCATCCGCCGCTATGTCGACCGCGCGGTCATTCCCGCCGCCTATTTCGGGTTCGGCGCCGTCCTCCTGCCGCGCCTTCTCGGCGCCGACATGCTGAGCGTCGTCTTCGCGCTCGCCGCGGTGACGGTGATGCGCGCCGGGCCGCGCCTTGCGATCCTGCAAACGCCGGAGATCGCGAAGGAAAGCCAGATGTTCCTCGCCTGGTTCGGCGGCGCGCCGGGCGCGGCCTCGGCGCTGTTCGTGATGATGCTGATCGGCAACCCTGCGCTTCTCGACGCCGACGCGGTGCTGACCGTGACGGCGATCGCGGTGATGTTCGGCGTCGCCGCCGCGCGCCTCACCTCAAAGCCGCTCGCCGAGTTCTACACCCGCCAGACGCTGCTCGCGCGCCGGCGCCGGGCGTGGGCGGGATAGGCCTTTGCGGCTTCTTGCCTCAGCGAAATTCCACGCCTATATTCTAGCCAGAATTTCTGGCTAGAATTTTAGGACGCCAAAATCTCCAGAAAGCCCGCGAAAACGAAGCGCAAGACGAAAGCCAAGGCCGCCCGGAGTTCGGCGCCGCTCGCGGCGCCCAAGCGCGCATCCGCCGTCTGGTCGATTCAGGACGGGAAGGACAGCTTCAGCGCCCTTGTCGAAGCCGCGCGCGAAAAGCCGCAAACGGTGACGAAGCACGGCAAGCCGACCGTCGTCGTGGTCGCCGTCGAGGAGTTCGAGAGGAAGTTCGGCGCCGAACGCCGGCCGAAGAAGAATTTCGTCGAGCACCTGCTGAGCATGCCGCAAAGCGACGACGACTTCGAGTTTGAGCGCATGCCCTTCAAGCTGCGTGACATCGAATTCTGATGTTTTTGTTAGATACGATGGTGATCTCCGCGCTGGTGAAGGCGCCTGCTCGCCAGAACGCAGCAATCAGGGCGTGGCTGAACGCCCAGGCGCCGTCGGATTTATTTCTGAGCGTTGTCGCTGTCGCGGAAATCAATCGCGGCATCGTCAGTCAGCAAAAGCCGCAGCCGGCGTTCGCGGCGAGGCTCGAGAGATGGCTCGATCAGACGATCGTCGAATTCGGCGACCGCATCTTGCCGATCTCGGTGAAAATCGCCCGACGATGGGGAGAGTTGAGCGCCGCGGCAGGCAACCGCAACCATGACCTTGTCGTCGCTGCTACCGCGCTCGAACATGGCCTCAGTGTCGTCACGCGCAACGTCGCGCATTTCAGGCCGACAGGCGTCGCGACGGTTGATCCGTTTTAGCCGACATTCACCGACGGCTATTGAAGCATGAGCACCGAGGAAGAGCTGAAGCGAATCTACCAAGACATGATCGTCGACGCTGGCGACCGTCTGAATCGCGTGTCGGCGAAGCTAAATGCGAAAAATGCCTCGCTTTTTGAACTCGAAGAAGCAGCGCTGCACTTGCGCATGGCTCTCGAATTGATCGCCTTTGCTGCTATTGCTCCAAACAAAAGCGAGTACGAGAGGATAAGAAGCCAGGCGGTGCAAGCTGCGGACTTCACCAGAGATTTTCATGCGAAGCGCATTTTTCAGGATCTCGCGCGCATTAATCCAGATTTTTTTCCCTTGGCGTTGAAAGCTCCCAAAAGAACGATTGATGGAAATTGGCTTTTTGAACGGCGCGCCGCCGATACAATGTCACGGAACCAGTTTGAGAAAATTTACGACCGGCTCGGTCGATTGACCCATGCCCGGAATCCATGGGGACAGCAAGCAGACTATGGAGAAATGCAAAAGCAGATGGCGTCAGCAGCGCAGCGTGCGAGAAACTTGATCGAAAGACACGCGGCGTTCATCAGAACGCCAAATTTCACGGGGTGCTGGCTGGTTCAACCGTCGACCGAGGGCAGGCCAGTGGTGCTCACCGCACAAGCACAAGGCGACTTCATTGTGGACCGCAGCTGAGTCGCCTCCTCACGCCGTCCGCTCGAAAATCTCCCGCCCGATCAGCATGCGCCGGATTTCGCTCGTGCCGGCGCCGATCTCATAGAGCTTGGCGTCGCGCAAATAACGCCCGGTCGGATAATCGTTGATATAGCCGTTGCCGCCGAGGAGCTGGATCGCGTCGAGCGCGACCTGCGTCGCCTTCTCCGCCGCATAGAGGATGCAGCCGGCCGCGTCCTGGCGCGTCGTCTCCTTCCGGTCGCAGGCGCTGGCGACCGCATAGACGTAAGCCCGGCAGGCGTTCATCGTCGTGTACATGTCGGCGAGCTTGCCCTGCACGAGCTGGAAGGAGCCGATGGATTGCCCGAACTGCTTTCGTTCGTGCACGTAAGGAATGACCGTGTCCATGCAGGCCTGCATGATGCCGACGGGACCCGCCGAGAGCACGACGCGCTCATAATCGAGGCCCGACATCAGGACCGCGACGCCCCCGTTGAGCGCGCCGACGATGTTTTCCTCCGGCACTTCGCAATCCTCGAAGACGAGCTCGCCGGTGTCGGAGCCGCGCATGCCGAGCTTGTCGAGCTTCTGCGCCGGCTTGAAGCCTTTCCACCCCTTCTCGACGATGAAGGCGGTGATGCCCCTGGGCCCGGCGTTCGGGTCGGTCTTGGCGTAGACGACGACGACATCGGCGTCCGGCCCGTTGGTAATCCACATTTTCGAGCCGTTGAGGACGTAGCGGTCGCCCTTCTTATCGGCGCGGAGCTTCATGCCGACGACGTCCGAGCCTGCGCCGGGCTCCGACATCGCGAGCGCGCCCAAATGCTCGCCTGAGATGAGCTTCGGGAGATATTTCGCCTTTTGCGCCTTCGAGGCGTTGCGGGCGAGCTGGTTGACGCAGAGGTTCGAATGCGCGCCGTAGGAGAGCCCGACCGCGCCCGAGCCGCGGCTCACCTCCTCCATGACGACGCAGTGCGCGAGATAGCCGAGCCCGGCGCCGCCGAATTCCTCATCCGCCGTGACGCCGAGGAGGCCGAGGGCCCCCAGCTCCGGCCAGAGGTCGCGCGGGAACTTGTTGGTCTGGTCGATCTCGGCCGCGCGCGGGGCGAGGCGTTCATCGACCCAACGCGCGACGGTCTCGCGCATTTCCTCGATCATCGGATCGAGCCCGAAATTCATCGCGACCTGGCTGTTCGAGCGCATGGTTCCTTCCCTTTCACGGCGGGCGCTTGCCGCGAGGCGCCTCTTTTGGGACTGGGGTCGGGGTAGCGGCGCGCGGGGCGAGGGGCAAGGCCGCGCCACCGGCCTCTTAATTGGCGTTCACCATAAATTGAGCTATGTCGCCTTCCCTTGGTCGAGGCGGGATGAATGGCGGTTTCGCAACAGGTATCAGGCGCTTCCGGGAACGGGGCGGGCGGGGCCCGTGTCCGCTTCCGCGCCGTGAGCGAGGCTGGTGAGGCGGCCGCGGCCGCGCCGGCCTCTGAGGCCGTGAAGGCCAGCCTCGCCGCCGCCGATCTCGAAGCCCGCCGCCTCAGCGCCCGCGGCGCGAAGATCGAAACCGCCTGCCGCTTCGTCGCGCTCCTCTCCTTTCTCGCCGTTGCGGTCGCCGCGCCGCTCGGCTGGTTCCTCGCCCATCTCAAGCTCTCGGGATCGGCCGAAGGCTTCCGCCTCTTCGACTGGTACGGCACCTGGGCGCTCGCCTTCGCGGTGATCGTGCCGGCGATCCTCGTTCTCATGGGCCGCATCATATCCGTGATGGCGCCCGTCATGGGCGCGGCGCAGACCGTCGCCGCCGCGGCGCAAGGCTTCGTCGAGCCTGACAAGGCGGCGATCCGCAATGTCGAAACCGTCGGCGCGGTCGTCCGTGGGCAGATGGAGGCCCTCAACGCCGGCATCGACGATGCGCTCATCCGCCTCGCCTCGGTCGAGGCGATGATCCGGCAGCATGTCGGCGCGATCGAGCAGGCGGGGCTTGCGATCGAGAACAAGGCCTCGGGCGCGGCCTCGAGCATCGCCGCCGAGCGCGCGCGGCTGATGGAGCTGACCGAGACGCTCAATGCGCGCGCCGACGATTTTGCGACCGCGATCGCGGAAAAGGCGCAGGCGAACATCCTGTCGCTGCAGAACGCGTCGAATTCCGTCGGCGAGGCCGAGAGCCGCCT
Source organism: Parvularculaceae bacterium (assembly GCA_046296195.1). GTDB lineage: Bacteria > Pseudomonadota > Alphaproteobacteria > Caulobacterales > Parvularculaceae > Amphiplicatus. Next base: position 111,706 of record JBKBLR010000006.1, read on the forward strand.
TGAAGAGCGGCTGTCGACGCTCGAAACCGCGGCGCGCCGGGCGCTGCAGAGCTTCGAGGCGCTCACCGCCGCGCTCCTCGACGCCGACGGCCGCATCAAATCGACCGCCGGCGCGATCGAAACCTCCGCCGCCGAAATGAAGACCGCGGCCGAGCGCGCCGCACGCATCGCCGACGCCGCCGCCGACACCGCAGCGAGGAACGCCGCCAATGTCGGCCAGTTTTCGTTGAAGGCCGCCGAGGAGGCGAAGAAGAACGCCGACGCCGCGATTGAGGTCGCGCGCGCCGAGTCGGAGCGCGCGGCGACGACGGCCGTCGAGTTCACGCCCCGCGAATCGCGCCGGGTCGCCGAAGCCGCCGCCCGCGCGGTCGACACCGTGCGCGAAGCGACGATGAGCTCCGTCGCCGCCGCCGCGAGCGACGCCGAACGCGCCGCCGCCGCCGCCAATCTCGTCACCGAAGCCGCAAGGAAGGCCGTGACCGCCTCGCGCGAGGCGTCGGACGAAGTCGCCAAGGCCGGCGAGGCCGCCAAGAAGAACGCCGCCGACGCGCTCGCCGCCGCGGAGACCGCGTCAAAGCGCGTTGAAGAGCGCAACAGGGAGCTGGCGAGCGCGCGCGCCGCGCTCGAAACGGAAAACGCGCGCCTTGAATCGCTGATCGACGAACAGAGGAAACGCGCCGACCGCCTTGCGGAGGCGATCGCGACGCAGACGGAGCGCCTGTCGAAGCTCGCCGAGAACCAGCTGCGCGAACAGGAAGCCGCCGCCCGGCTCGCCGAAGCGCAGGCGGCGATCGAAAGGACCCGCGCGGGCGAGGCCCAGCGCGCCGCCGACGCCGAGAAGGCGCGCCTTGCCGAAGAGGCCGAACGGGCCGCCAGGATCGACGCGGAGAAGCGCGCCGCCGAGGAAGCGCGCAAGGCGGCGGAAGGGGAGAAGGCCGCCGCGGCGAAGGCCAAACGCGCGCAGGCCGGGCAGGACCGCTCGAATGTCCTCGACCTCGGCAAGGGCGCGAAAGGCGCAGCGCGCCTCGACGCCATCGCCGCTGATATCGAAAAGCCGAAAGCGCAGCGCGCCGCCGCCGGCGCCGGGGACGACGAGGACAAGCGGTCAAAGCACGACGTCAGCTGGCGGGAGATCCTGTCGGCGACCGACGGGGCCGAGCCGCTCGACCTCGGCGCGGAAGGCCGGCGCGCCGCCGAAGCGCGCGCGAGCGCGCAGAACGCGATGAAGATCATCACCGGCCTGCAGGATTTCACGCTCGATCTTGAAACGCGGCTTTACGGCGAGCCGCCGCCGGCGCTGCTCGAACGCTTCGAGCGCGGCGACCGCAATGTCTTCGCCAACCGCCTCTTGAGGCTCAACGAATCCGACGTGAAGCGCCGCATCCGCGCCGAAGGGAGCCGCGACAAGACGTTCGAGCGCGGCATCCACGATTTCCTGCAGGGCTTCGAGCGGCTTCTGGAGGATGCGACGACCTCGGAAACCGCGGACGAGGAGCTCGAGCAATATCTCTCCTCGCCCCTGGGCCGCGTCTATCTCCTCGTCGGCGCGACGGTCGGCTATTTCGCCTGAGGTCAGCGCCCCGCCGAGGCTTGCGCTTTCGCCGCCTCTTCCAGCGTCCAGGGAACGATGTCGCGCTGGATCGCGGACAAGGCGGCGTCGAGCGCAGCGGCGGCGGCGGCGGGCGTGTCGGCGCCGAGCGGGGCCGACGCCTCGAACAGCTTCGAGGCGTGGATGCGGCTGCGCCCGTTGGTCAGGCGCGCGAAGACGGCGACTTCGGCGCGCCGGTCGGCGCCCGCCTGCGCGACGCCGAGCCGGCGAATGTCCGTCTGCAGAACATAGGTCGATACGGGCAGGGTGAGGCGGCTGCCGACGCCCTTGATGGCGCCGGTGTTTTCAAAGCTGCGGACGAGCGCGACGCCGAAAAGGCGCGGCGCGCGGTCGACCCATTCGCCGCCAGCGTAATATTCGATGCGGCCCGGCGCGCGCGCAATGGCGATTTTCGCCGTGTTGTAGGCGAGCGTCGCTTCGGGCTCCTCGACGCCGAGCGTGAAGGCGGCCGGCGTCGCGGCCGGCGCGGCGACCGTCACGTCGCTGACGACATAGCGCGCCGACGCCGGCGCGGCGTCGGGCAGCACCGAGACGCAGGCGGGCAAGGCGAGCGCTGAAAAGAACGCGACAGCGGCCCGCGCCGATGCGCTCGTGCGGCCCGAAAAAGCTGATGCCGGCGTCACTTGCGCTCTCCTTCATAGCGCGGCGTTGATTCGCCGAGCAGATAACCGCGCGGGTCGCGGTCGATTTCGCGCAAGACCTGATCGAGCGTGCGGAAGAGCGCGCGCGCCTCGGCGACGGCGGGGCCGACCTGGGCGAGGCCCTGATCGGTGAAGACCCTGATCTGCTCGCGATTCTCGGCGACGGCGGCGCGAAGCTCGGCCATCAGCGCCTGCGTTTCTTCGAGCGTCTTCGGCGCGTCGGCGGCGAGAATCCGGTCGAAATTGTCAATCGTGCGTCCAAGCTTTTCGCTCGACGCGGCGAGATTGGCGGTGAGCTTTGCCGTATTGGCGAGGGTCGCGGCGATCTCCTCGTCCTGGTCGGCGAGCGTCGCCGTCAGCGTGTCGACGCTGGCGAGGATCCGCCCGAAGGCCGCCGTGTTTTCTTCCGACAAGAGCACGTTCGCGGAAGCGATGATGTCGCTCGAGCCCGAGATGAGCTGCGCGATGCCGGAGGCGTCCGCCTCGATGCGCGGCACGCCGCGCGCGACGTTCTTCAACAGCTCCTCGTCGGCGCTGCCGCCGACGAGCTGGATGATCGCAAGGCCGGTGAAGCCGACGAGCTCGAGTTCAGCCTTGGTGTCGGTCTTGACCGGCGTGTCGTCGTCGACGCGGATGCGGGCGATGACGATCGAGGGGTTTTCGGGGTCGATCGTCAGTGTACGCACTTCGCCCTTCTGGATGCCGTTGAACGACACCGCCGCGCCGACCGAAAGGCCCGAGACGCGGTCGCGGAAGATGACGTCATATTCGTCATAATTGCGCTTCGACTGCGACAGATAGAGGACGAACAGGAACGCGGACGCGACAAGAAAGAGCACGACCGCGCCGACGAGGACGTAATGCGCGCGTGTCTCCATGCCTCAAACCTTCTCCGCCAGGGCTTCCGCCCCATGGTCTTTCGCCGACAGCGCCGCACGCCCGCGGGGCCCGGCGAAATAGGCCTTGATCCAAGGATGGTCGGACCGGCGGACCTCATCGAGCGGCCCGATGGCGATCACCCTTTTCTCGGCGAGCACGGCGACCCGGTCGCATGTCGCATGCAGCGTGTCGAGATCATGCGTGACCATAAACACCGTTAACCCTAAGGATTTCTTTAGGGATACGATCAATCGGTCGAAATTCTCTGCGCCGATAGGGTCAAGGCCCGCGGTCGGCTCGTCGAGAAAGACGATTTCGGGATCGAGCGCGAGCGCGCGCGCAAGTCCTGCGCGTTTCGACATGCCGCCCGACAACTCAGAGGGGAATTTGGCGCCCGCGTCGTCGGGAAGGCCGACCATCGAGATTTTCATCGCCGCCATGTCGGCGGCGAGCTCATCGGGGAGCTTCAGATGCTCGCGCATCGGCGCCATGACGTTCTGCGCGACCGTCATCGCCGAGAACAGCGCGCCGCCCTGGAACATCACGCCCCAGCGCTGTTCGATGGCGAGCTGCTGGCGCACGGAGAGCGCGTAAAAATCTTCGCCGAAAATGCGCACGGTTCCGGCGGAAGGCGGCTTGAGCCCGATGATCGCCCGCATCAGCACCGATTTTCCGGTGCCCGAGCCGCCGACGACGCCGAGAATTTCATTGCGGCGCACCCGGAGGTCGAGATTGTCGTGAATGACGACATTCCCGAACTGCGTGCGCAGGCCTTCGACCTCGATGATCGCCTCCTCGTCAGCGCCGCTCAAAAGTCGATCTCCAGAAAGAACATCGCGAAGAAGGCGTCGAGGATGATGACGACGAACAGCGACTGCACGACGGAGAGCGTCGTGCGCTGGCCGAGGCTTTCCGAGCTGCCGGCGACCTCCATCCCCTGATAGCAGCCGATCACCGCGATGACGAAGGCGAAGAACGGCGCCTTGATGAGGCCGACCCAGAAATTCGACAGCGCGATCGTCTCCTGCAGGCGGCCGACGAAGAAGGCGGGCGAGATCTCCATCGCCGTCGCCGCGACGAGCCCGCCGCCGATGACGCCGAGGATCGAGGCCATGAAAGTCAGCACCGGCATCATCAGGATGAGCGCGATCGTGCGCGGCAGCACGAGCGTCTCGACGGGATCGAGGCCGAGCGCGCGCATGGCGTCGATCTCCTCGCGGATCTTCATCGTGCCGATCGCGGCCGTGAAGGCGCTGCCCGAGCGGCCGGCGACGAGGATCGCGGCGAGGAGGACGCCGAATTCGCGCAGAACCGAGATGCCGACGAGCTCGACGGTGAACACCTCCGCATTGAAGAGCCTGAGGATCTTCGCGCCCATGAAGGCGACGACGGCGCCGATCATGAACGACATCAGGCCGACGATCGGCATTGCGTTGATGCCGGCTTCCTCCATGTGCCAGAAGATCGAGGTGAGCCGGAGGCGTTGCGGCTCGCACACGACGCGCCAGAAGGCTGCAAGCGTCAGGCCGATGAAATTCAGGATCTCGATGGCGGTGTGATAGCCCTCGACGATACCCTGGCCGAGGCGGTTCACCATCAGAAGGGCGGCGTTGCGGCGCGCCGGCTCGACATCGCAAGGCAGGACATGCGGCGCGACATTGGCGATAAGCGCCTGATGCTCCTCGCTGCCGCCGACGATCTTCGACGCTTCAGTGCGCTTTGAACACGCGCGCAGGAGGCGCTCGAACACCATCGCTCCCGCGGTGTCGAGGCGGCCGACGCCCGATATGTCGATGATGAGTTCGCGCCCGATCGCGTCATCCTCGAAATCGCGAAGATCGCGGTCGATCGCGCCAAGATGCCGCGCCTGCCAGTCGCCTGTCGCCTTGAGGCGCAGGATCCCCTCGCTGAGGTCGATCGTGTAGGCGGCGGGCTGCATCGGGCGTCCGTCGGGCGGTTCTAAGGGTCAGGCAGGCGGCTCGCCGCTTGCATTGGAAGATGCTAGGGCGGGATGATAAATTCATCCTGAATTAAGGTGAACGAGTGTTAACGCGCCGCCGCCCCGGAACGAAGGGCCCGAAGGGTCGGGCCGATGACCGGGGAGGCCTTGCGCGGGAGTGACGGGCGTGGCGAGGACTTCGACGACGGGGCGGTTCCGGTGGCTGGGCGCCCTGCCCCTGATGCTCATGGTTGCAGTGATGGCGGGGCTCGCGCTGATGACCCTCGCCAATTCGGAAGCGCGCCTCGGCGGACCGCGCGAGCAGCTTTTCGATCTCTACGCCCGCCTCTTCCCGGCGAAGGTCGATCGCAATTCGCCGATCCACGTCGTCGAGATCGACGCGGAAAGCATCGAGAAGATCGGCCCCTGGCCGTGGCCGCGCTCGCTCATCGCGCAGTTGGTCGAAGCAAGCGCAAGCGCGGGCGCAAAAGGCGTCGTCTATCTTGAAGGCGTCGACAGCCCCGACCCCCTCGCGCCGGAGACGATCGGCGATTTCTGGCTCGCCGGCGCGCGCGACGAGCGCCTCGCCCAGCAGCTGGCGCTTCTTCCGAGCACGGACCTCATGCTTGCGCGCGCGATGGCGCGGACGAAGGGCGCGGTGGCGATCGGTTCCTCCTCGGTCGCGCGCGAGGCCTCGCGCCTCGTGCTTGAACGCGCGGACGCCGCGACCAACCCGCTCATCGCGACGGACGCCGGCGACGGCTTTTTCGGCCTGCCGGCGGCGCGCCCTCGCGCCAAGGTGAACGCCGATCTCGCCGGGGCGGCCGCGGTCACCGTCGCCGCCCTGCCGGCGGACGCGGACGGCGTCAGCCGCATGGCGCCGCTCTTGTGGTCGGCGGGCGGACGGCTGTCTGCCGCGTCCGCGCTCGAGGCCGCGCGCATCGCCAGCGGCGCTGCGAAGATCGTTGTCGCGCCCGACCCGACCGCGGTGACCGCCGTCGGAAAGTCCCCGGCGCGGATCGACATCGCCGGCGCGACGGCGTCCGTCGACTCGATGGCCTCGGCGCGCCTTTACTTTCCGCGCCGCATCGACACGCCGGCGACGCCGGCCTGGAAACTCCTGCAGGAGAAATCGGGCCTCAGCCTCCTCTCCGGCAAGGTCGTGATGATCGGGCTTGACGCCGAGACGGGCCCTGCGATCGCCACCGCGCGCGGCGAGCTGTCGATGCCGCGTGCGCAGGCGATCCTCGCCCGCCAGCTCATCGCCGGCCAAACGCTGAAGCGCCCCGCCTGGTTCGGCTACGCCGAGGCGCTTCTCGTGCTCGCGCTTGGCGCCGCCGCGATCATGTGGTCGCAGCGTTTGGACTTCTGGAAGGCCGCCGGCGTCGCTGCGCTCGTCTCGGCGCTGCTGCTCGCCTTGTCCGTCGGCCTTTTCGCGCAAGGCGGCCTGTTGTTCGATCCGCTGGCGCCGGCCCTCGCCCTGTTTCTCGGCGCCTTCTCGGTCGCGGGCGGGCGCTCGATCGGCGAGGCGATCAAGGACGACAAGGTGCGCGGCACGTTTCAGGGATCGCTGCCCGAACCGACGATGAAGAAAGTGCGCGAGGAAGGCCCGTCGGAGATCCTCGAGGGCGTCAAGCGCCCCGTCACCATCCTCGCCTGTGAACTCAGCCTTCTTGACGAGGATGCGGAGAAACTGAGCGACGCCCCCGGCGAGATCACCGCCCTCATCGCCGCCGGCTGCGCGCATCTCAAGAAAGCGATCATCGAAGTCGGCGGCGTCGCCGACCAGGCCGAAGGGGGGCGCATCTTCGCCTATTTCAACGCGCCGCTCGAAAACGCCGACCATGTGCGCGACGCCTGCGCCGGCGCGCTCCGGCTCATCGAAAGCATGGACCGCATCAATCTCGAACTGCAGGCGGCCCCGCGCCTCCAGGGCGTGCAGCTGCATCTCGCGATCGGCGTCGCCACCGGCGAATGCATCGTCGGCCCGATGGGACAAGGACGCACGCAGCGCTACTCCGCGATCGGCCGGCCGATGGCGCTTGCGGCGTTCCTGTCGCGGCAAGCGCGCATCTACGGCCCGGCGATCATCTGCGACGAGGGCGTGCACAAGCGCACGGACCATCATTTCGCGTTTCTCGAACTCGATCGCGTGCAGGAAATGGGCGCGGACCGTTCATTCTCGATCTACGCCCTTGTCGGCAACCCGTTTCTGAAATCGAGCAAAGGCTTCCGTGCGCTCGAGGAAGCCAACCGCGCCCTGCAGGCGGCCTATCGCGAAGGCGACTGGCTCGCCGCGCGGGCGAACCTTCTCAAGGCGCGCGCCCTTCCCGGCGCCAAGATCGCGCTCTTCGACCTTTATGAGGCGCGCATCCAGAAAATGTCAGAGGCCGCCGAAGGCGGCGCGAAAACAGGCGACGGCGCGCAGGTCGTGACCGTTTAGGTCAACGCCTTTTCTTCCTCCGGACACGGCCCGGAGGACGATTGATCCGGCCCGGGCTTTCGCTTCACAAAAGCCGGTCGCCATACGGGTCACCGCGATGGATCGCCCGCATTTCGTCATTTCAGCCGTGCTTTTGATGCTCGCCGGCTGCGCCGACCCCGTCGCGCGCCGCGCCGACGCGCTGATGAGCGATCTTTACGCGCAGGGCGGCTTTACCGGCGCCGTCGTCATCATGCGGGACGGCGAGACCCTTTATGAACGCGGCTTCGGGATGGCGGATGAAACAACGCCCTTCACGCCGGAAACGGCCTCCGAAAGCGGCTCTCTCGCCAAGCCGGTGACGGCGGCCGCCATTCATCTGCTCGCGCATGAGGGGCGGGTTGACCTCGATCAGCCGGTGCAAGGCTATCTGACCGAATTTCCCTATCCTGAGACGACAATCCGCAATCTCCTCGGCCACAGCGGCGGCCTGCCCGATTACGACATGTTCGAGGACCTCTGGGAAAGCGGCGCGCCGACTGACAACCTGTCGATCATCAAGGCGATGGGAGAGCGCCAGCCGGCGCCCCGGTTTCCGGCCGGCGAACACTTTGAGTATTGCAACATTTGTTACGATACGCTCGGCGCCGTGATCGCGCGCGTCACCGGCGGGACCTATGAAGACTTCATCGCGGAACGCTTTTTCGCGCCGGCGGGCATGACCGACACTTATGTTCGCCCCGCGCATTTCAAGGATTGGCCAGGCCCCCGCGCGCTCGGCTACAAATTGCGCCCTGCAGGCAAGACCCCCTTCGACATCTTCGACAATGAGGGCGTCCATGCCGGCTGCAACATCAACTTTTCGGCGCGCGACATCGCCCGCTGGGCCTTGCTATGGGCGCTGGAGGCGGCGGCGGTCGCGCCGGTTCGCAAAGTCGCCGTCGAAAACGCCGTGATCGGCGACAAGATCTCGCCGCTGACGATCGGAAACTGGTATTGCGCGCCTTCGCGCGAGTAATGCTACTACACGGGACACCATCAGGGTTCCATTCGTTCGCTTATTGGAACGCCGAAACCCGCATCGCGATCGGATTCATCTCCAACAACACCCTGACGACGCCGCTGCAGCCGGCGCTCGCGCGCGCGCTCGTCGCCGCCGCGCATGGCGATCGCGCCGGGAAGCTCACCTTCGACGTCGCGCAGGAGGATGAGAACGTCGACCCCGCGGCGGTCGCCGGCGGCTACCGGACGGACGCGATCGGCGACTTTTCAATGGCCCTCGACGGCGACGACGCCTTCCTGGAATTGGCGGCTTCGCCACGCATGAGGCTCTTCCCGATCGGCTTCAACGGCCTTTATGCGCCGGGCGTCGACGCGTATCTGTTCCACGACCCGGCGACGGACACGCTCACCTGGTCGACGACATTCTTCGAGGAAAAGGCGCAGCGGCGCTGATCAGGTTTCGCGCCCCGCGCGCGCAAGGCCGCGCGCGCTTTTGCGCAACGCGCGCCTAATCGCGCCCTTCCACAATAAAGGGCTCCGGCCAAAGGTCCTCATGGCCGGAGATCTGCAACGCGCAGAGGCGCCCGAACGCATAGCAGCCAAGGTCGATCCAGAACGCCCTAAAGTCGTCCCTGAAAACCATGTCGCCGACAATGCAGTGACCGTGCACGGAGAACTGCGCGCCTTCCGCTGCGAGGCCGCGATCCGGCGCGTGAATCTTGTCCCGGCGCCAAATGACATTCTTGACCTCGTCCTCGATGATGGGGGCCGACCAGCGGCTCGGCGGCTCGGCGTGGCTGATCCCGACGAGGCCGAGTTCGCGGCTGCGCACGGTGAAGGCGAAGGGGCAGGCGTCGACGAGATCCAGCAGGTCGAAAAACTCCGGGTCGCCGCCCTCGAACCGCGCGATCCCCCAGTCGCCGCCGTTCCAGGCCCAGTTCTCCGCGCCGACCCGAAGATTGCTGGCGACGGCGCTCAGCATCATGTCTTCATGGTTGCCTTTGACCGCGAAGAACCAGGGCTCCCTCAACAGCCTCAGGCACGCCATTGAATCAGGCCCCCGATCAACAAGATCGCCGACCGAGAACATGCGGTCTTTCTGGAAATCGAATTTTAACCGCCTCAGCAGCGTTTCGAACTCGGCGATGCAGCCATGCAGGTCGCCGATGACGAAATCGCGACCTTTCGGATTGATGTCGAACGCGCGCAGCATCCGGTCGGCTTCATTGGAAGCCTCCGCAGCGAGCTTGCTGACGTCAGGAACAAAATCAGACGGCGGTTTTGGCATTGCGGCCTCCTATTGTTGCCCCGCCAGGGGCCGCATCGTCTGTCCACCGTTGCCGGAAGTATGGCCGGTTGGAGGAGCTTGTCGAGCCCGCTCTTGATGCTGAGCGTTTTTTTAAGCAAACGACGGCGCGGAAGTCAAGCCTGTTCAGCCTGCATTCATCCGCAGTCGGAACAAAGGCGCGATCGCGTCGCCTGCGCGCCATAGCGACGGCGGCGCGGAAGGCCGACGATTTCGCCCGGCTAGCCGGGAAAATTCGCGGCGATGAAATCGTCGACGCAGGCCGCGATGTGGCGCCGGACTTCGGCGCGCTTGCGCGGGCTCATGCCGAACATCGCGCGCATATGGTCCTCGCCCTTGACCATGCCGAAAAAGCGCCAGGCGGCGCCCTCCGGGTCGGCGATCGTCACGCCGAGGCGGTCGGCCTCGCTGACGAGAAAGGCGGCGAGGCGGCGCACCGTCGGCAGGATCGCGCTTTCGAAGAACAGCGTCGGCAGGCGGTCGCTCTTCTGCCCCTCCGCCATCATCAGGCGGTGCATCGAGAGCGCTTCATCGTCGCTGACGAGGTCGAGGAACCGCGCGCCGATGGCGATGAGGCCCTCGCGCAGGGAACGCCCGGCCCGCCAGTCGTGCGTATCGGCGTCGAGAAACTCCCCGCACTTCTTGCGGATCGACTCGCGCAGCAGCGATTCCTTGTCGGGAAAGCGGGCATAAACGGTCGCCTTGGCGACGCCGGCCGCTTCGGCGATGGCGTCGACGCTCGCCCCTTCAAAGCCGCGTTCCATGAAGAGCCGCTGCGCGGCCTTAAGGATCGCAAGATCCTTTCCGGCGTCGCGCGGGCGCCCCGGGGGCCGGGCGGACTTCTCACGGGATTTTGTCGGGGTCGCAATTGACATACTGGTCCGTATGGTATTTATATCTTGATTGTTGAACCGGCAAGTCTCGTAATTCGTAGGCTAGTCCGGAACTCCCCTCCCGCCAAGGAGGGCGGGACGGTGCGGCGGAAAGGCGCCACGATGCTCCGGATCGCGCTCAAAATGCTGGTCGGCGACAGCGCCAAATATTTCGCGCTCGTCTTCGGCATCGCCTTCGCCACCCTCCTGATGAGCCAGCAGGTCTCGATCTTCATCGGCCTGATGACGCGGACGGCGAACCAGGTGCTCGACATCCGCGAGGCCGACGTCTGGGTGATGGACCCGCGCGTGCGCTATGTCGACGAGGTCGAGGCGCTGCCCGACGAGGCGCTTGGCCGGGTGCGCAGCATCGCCGGGGTCGAATGGGCCGTCCCCCTTTACAAGGGGCTGGCGATCCTTCGCACGCCCGCCGGCGATCTCAACCAGATCAGCCTCATCGGCGTCGACGATGCGACGCTCGTCGGCGCACCGCGCAAATGGATCGCCGGCGACCTGTCGAGCCTTCGCGGCCCCGACGCCATCGTGTTCGACCCGCAGGGCGCGGCCTTCATCTGGCCGGGCGAAGCGCCGGAGCAGGCGGTCGGGCGGCAGGCCGAGATCAATGATTTTCGCGTGTCGGTGCGCGGCGTCGCGGATGCGTCGGCGCCCTTCATCACTTTCCCGATCGCTTACGTGCGCTATTCGCTGGCGACGCGCATCACCCCGCCGACGCGCAACAAGATGAGCTTTGTGCTCGTTCGCGCCGCTGGCGGCGAGGACGCCGCGGGCCTTGCCCGCCGTATCGAGAGCGAGACCGGCTATCAGGCGCTGACGCGGATCGAGTTCGCCTGGCGCAGCGTCAAATATTACCTGACGCGCACGGGCATTCCGGTCAATTTCGGCATCACCATCGCGCTCGCCGTCATCGTCGGCGTCGCGATCACGGCGCAAACGCTCTATCTCTTCGTCGTCGAGAACCTGAAGCAGTTCGGCGCCCTGAAAGCGATCGGCGCCACCAACGCCCAGATCGCCTGCATGGTGCTGCTGCAATCGGCCGTCGTCGGCGCGATCGGCTTCGGGCTCGGCATCGGCGTTTGCGCGCTGTTCTTCACCGTGTCGCAGGACGTGCCCGCGCTCGAAGGCTTCGTTCTGCGTCCCGAAGTGCTCATCGGCGTCGGCGCCGTCGTCGCCGTCATCATCATCCTCGCCTCGCTCGGAAGCCTCGCCAAGGTCTTCCGCGTCGATCCGGCGATCGTGTTCCGGGGCTGACCCATGCAAACCGCCCTCGCCGCGCGCGGCGTGGAAATGGAATTCGGCTCCAACGGCGCGCGCACGCGCGTCCTGCACGGCGTCGATCTCAGCATCGAGTTCGGCAAGCTCACCATGCTGGTCGGCCCGTCGGGCTGCGGGAAGACGACGCTTTTGTCGATCGTCTCCGGCACGCTCCGCCCGACGAAGGGCGACGTCGACGTCATCAACGCCCGCATCACCGCGATGCGCGACAGCGAAAAGGTGAAGTTCCGCCGCACCCGGATCGGATTCATCTTCCAGCAGTACAATCTGCTGCCGGCGCTGACGGCGGCGGAAAACGCGGCGACGCCGCTCGTCGCCGCCGGCATGGCGCTCGACAAGGCGGCGGCGCGGGCGCGCGCGGTTCTGAACGACCTCGGCATGGGTCCGCATACGGAGAAACTGCCGCGCCAGCTGTCCGGCGGCCAGCAGCAGCGCGTCGCCATCGCGCGCGCGCTCATCCACAACCCCGCCGTCATCGTCTGCGACGAGCCGACCGCCGCGCTCGACGCCGAAAGCGGGCGCCAGGTGATGGACCTGCTGAAAGAGGCGAGCCGCGAGGCTTGCCGCGCGGTTCTCGTCGTCACGCACGACAATCGCATTTTCCACTACGCCGACCGGATCGTTTCGATGGAGGACGGCCGCATCATCCGCGACGTCAGCCGGCGCGAGGGAGAGGAGCCAATCGATGCGCATTAAATTTTCAGGCAAGGCGGCGCTGCCGCTCGCAGCGGCGGGCCTTTTCGCCTTCGCAGTTTCCGCCGTCATCCGGCCGACCGCCGGACGCGCCGATCCGGTGATCGCGCCGCCGGCGAGCCCTTTCGCCGCCACGGTCGCGGGCGTCGGCGTCGTCGAGCCGGAGAGCGAGGTCATCGCGCTGGCGACGGAGCTGCCGGGCGTCATCCGCGAAGTGCTGGTGACGCCGGGCGCGCGCGTCGAGAAGGGCGCGGCGCTCTTTCGCCTCGACTCGCGCGCGCTTGACGCCGCGCGCGCAGAGGCCGCGGCCGCCGCAGCGGCGTCCGCCCAGCGGCCAGGGGAGGACTTCGGCGAGCTGGCGGCGGTGGATGGAGTCGGGCCGGTGGCCGCCCGCATGATCGCCGAGTTTTTCGGTGAGGATCACAACCGCGCCATGGTCGATCATCT
>JBKBLR010000007.1:0-115928 GCA_046296195.1 Parvularculaceae bacterium
ATAAAATGCTGGGCAAAAAATACCGCAGAAATAGAGAGCACCTTAACATTGATAAAGAGTATGTTAATTATAAAGAAAACCTTGACGCCGCCGCGTTAGGGCGGCGTTTACCGTGCCGGTTTAGGGAACTTTCAGGACTCGCACGGGAAAGGTTTTCAAGATGCGCATTGTTCTCGCCCTCATCGCCGCCGCGCCCCTGGCGCTGGCGCCCGCGGGGGCCGCGATGACGGCCCGCCAGATCGTCGAAAAGGAAACCGTCGTCGTCGACGCCGACGGCAAGCAGACGGTGAAGCGCGTTCCCGCCGACAAGGTGACTCCGGGCGAAACCGTCGTCTATTCGATCCGCTACAAGAACGAGGCCGCCGCGCCCGCGGGCGATATCGTGCTTGTGATGCCGGTGCCGAAGGAAGTCGCCTATGTGGAGGGATCGGTCGCCGCCGTCGACGGGGCGAACGTCTCCTTCTCCGCCGACGGCGGCGCGACCTATGTCGCGCGCGGGCGCCTGACCGTCGTCGAAGGCGGCGAGACGCGCCCGGCGCGTGGAGACGAGATCACCCATATCAAATGGACGCTGACGGCGCCGGTCGCGCCGAAGGCCGAAGGCGAAGTTTCCTACAAGGCCGTGCTGCGGTAGGCGGAACGGAACCGGCGTCGCGCCGTCTGCGTAGACGGCGCATGACCGGCTTTCCCCGTTCCGCGCTCGTCATCGGCGAATCAGGCGGCATCGGCGGCGCTGTGGCGCGCCGGCTCGAGGCCGCAGCGCGCGTCACGCGCCTGTCTCGCCGCGCCGACGAATTCGACATCACGAGCGAGCGCAGCGTCGCCGCCGCCGCCGCGCGTCTTCAGGCCGAGCGCTTCGACCTGATCTTTGTTGCAACGGGCGTTCTCGAGAGCGCGGGCGCGGGTCCTGAAAAATCCTTCGCCACACTCGACCCCGATGCGATGGCGCGCGTTTACGCCGTCAACGCCATCGGCCCGGCGCTCATCGTCAAGCATTTCGCGCCGCTCTTGCCCGCGAAGGAGCGCAGCGTCATCGCGTTTCTCTCGGCGCGGGTCGGCTCGATCGGCGACAACCGGCTCGGGGGCTGGATGAGCTATCGGGCCTCGAAAGCGGCGCTCAACCAGATCGTGCGCTGCGCGAGCATCGAGCTACGCCGCACGCGGCCCGAGGCGATCGCGCTCGCTCTTCATCCTGGCACCATCGATACCGCGCTGACGCGGAAATACGCTGGCGGCCGCTTCACCGCGACGCCTGAGGAATGCGCCGAGAACCTCCTGCGCCTCTCAACGCAGGCGACGCCGGAGATGTCGGGCCGCTTCTTCGCCTATGACGGGTCGGAGATTGCGTGGTGACGCGCGCCCTTGTCGTCATTCTCGGCGACCAGCTGTCGAGGCGGCTTGCGAGCCTCAGGGCGGCTGAGAAATCGAAAGACGTGATCGTGATGGGCGAGCCCGCCGCCGACATCACCCACGCGAACCATCACAAGAAATCGATCATCCTCATTCTCTCGGCGATGCGCCATTTCGCCGGGGCGCTGCGAGAGGATGGATGGCGCCTCGATTACGCCCGTCTTGAGGACGAGGTCGCGCCGCGGACCTTCACCGACATGATCGCCGCTTCGGTCGCGCGCCGTCGCCCGAAAAGGATCGTCATCGTCGAGCCCGGCGACTGGGCCGTGCTCGAGGAAGTGAAGGGCTGGGCGGACCGCTTCGGCCTGCCGGTCGAGATCCTCGAGGACGACCGGTTCATCGCCGGCCACGCCGAGTTCGACGCCTGGGCCGCGGGGAGGAAATCGCTGCGGATGGAGTTCTTCTATCGTGAGATGCGGCGGAAGACGGGCCTGTTGATGGATGGGGAAGAGCCGGCCGGCGGCCAGTGGAATTTCGATCATGACAACCGCCAGCCCGCGAAGGGCGGCGCGCGCTTTCAAGGACCGATGCGGTTCATGCCGGACGAGACGACGCGCGCCGTCGTCGCGCTCGTCAAAGATCGGTTCACGGAGCATTTCGGCGCGGCGGAGCCGTTCTGGTTCGCCGTGACGTCCAAAGATGCGGAGAAGGCGCTTGACCATTTCATCCGGTCGGGCCTTGCCGGCTTCGGCGACACGCAGGACGCGATGCTGAGGGGCGAGCGCTTCCTCAATCATTCGGTCCTGTCGATCTATTTGAATATCGGTCTTCTCGATCCTGTGGAAGTCTGCCGCCGCGCCGAGGAAGCGTGGCGCAGGGGAAAGGCGCCCCTCAACGCCGTCGAGGGGTTCATTCGTCAGATCATCGGATGGCGCGAATTCATCCGCGGCGTTTATTGGCGCGAGGGGCCGGACTATGCGCGCCGGAACGCGCTCCGCGCTGAGCGAAAGCTGCCGTGGTTCTACTGGTCGGGCGAGACGAAGATGGCGTGCGTCAAAGCGGCCGTCGAGCAGACGCGCGAGGAAGCCTATGCCCATCACATCCAGCGGCTGATGGTGACGGGGACCTTCGCGCTGATTACCGGGATCGACCCCTATGAGGTCCATCGCTGGTATCAGGCCGTCTACGCCGACGCCTTCGACTGGGTCGAGGTTCCGAACGTCATCGGCATGTCGCAGTTCGCCGACGGCGGCCTGCTCGCGTCAAAGCCCTACGCGGCGTCCGGCGCCTATATCAACCGGATGTCGGATTATTGTAGCGGATGCGCCTACAAGGTCGCGAGGAAGACCGAGACGGACGCTTGCCCGTTCAACGCGCTCTATTGGGACTTCATTGCGCGTCATGAGGCGCGGTTCGCCGCAAATCCGCGCATGGCGACGATCTATGCGAGCTGGCGGAAGATGACGTCCGCGCAGCGGGCCGCGTTGCGCGCGAAGGCGTCAGCTCTCCTCGAGACTCTGGAGATGCTCTGATCGGCGCCTCAGAGCGCCAGACGGTAGCCGCCGGCTTCGGTGACGAGGATCTTCGCCTCGCCGGGATCGGGCTCGATCTTCTGCCGCAGGCGATAGACGTGCGTTTCGAGCGTGTGCGTCGTCACGCCGGAATTATATCCCCAGACCTCGTCGAGAAGCACGTCGCGCGTCACCGCCTTGCCGCCGGCGCGATAGAGGAATTTGAGGATAGAGGCTTCCTTTTCGGTGAGCTTGATCTTCCGGTCGGCGTCCGAAACCAGCATCTTTACGGCCGGGCGGAATTCGTAGGGCCCGATCTTGAAGACCGCGTCTTCGCTCTGCTCGTGGCTCCTCAGATGCGCGCGAATGCGGGCGAGCAGCACGGCGAACTTGAACGGCTTCGTCACATAGTCGTTGGCGCCGGAGTTGAGCCCCAGGACCTCGTCGGCGTCAGTGTCGGCGCCCGTCAGCATGATGATAGGCGATTTGAAGCCGTTCTTGCGCATCACCTGGCAGGCCTCGCGCCCGTCCATGTCGGGGAGGCCGATGTCGAGCAGGACGAGGTCGATATGCGCCTCGTCCTTGGTGCGCTGGATCGCGGCGCCCGCGGTCGCGACAGCCTCGACGGCGAATTCCTCATGATGTGCGAACTGGTCGAGCAGCGTTTCGCGAAGGAGCTCGTCGTCGTCGACGAGCAGGATCTTTCTGGCGCGCGCCATGCAGGTCATCTCTCTCTTGGTCAGGCTGGCGGCTGATAGACCTAAAGGCCGCCGCCGCCAAAATCAAAATCCTATCACGCCGCCGTGATTATCGCTTTCATGCTTTTCTTGCACCGAAAAGCGCCGAACCGATGCGCACATGCGTCGCGCCGAGCGTCGCGGCGATGTCGTAATCGCCGCTCATCCCCATCGACAGCATCGGCAATTGGTTGCGACGCGCGATTTTCGCCAGCAGCGCGAAATGCGGCGCGGGCGGCTCATCCGCCGGGGGAACGCACATCAGCCCTTCGATGGCGAGACCATGCCGGGCGCGGCATTCCTCGATAAACGAATCGGTTTCCTCAGGCAGGACGCCGGCCTTTTGCGGCTCAGCGCCGGTGTTGACCTGAATAAGAAGCCGCGGCCTGCGGTCCTGGCGCGCGATTTCCGCGGCGATCGCGGCGGCGATCTTCGGCCGGTCGACGGTTTCGATGACGTCGAAGAGGGCGACCGCCTCGGCCGCCTTGTTCGATTGCAGCGGGCCGATCAGGCGCAATTCGATGTCGGGATGGGCGGCCCGGATCGCCGGCCATTTCGCCTTCGCCTCCTGCACGCGGTTCTCACCGAAGACGCGAAGGCCGGCGGCGATGGCGCGCTCAATCGCCGCCCGGCCTTGCGTCTTGGCGACGGCGACAATGACCGGCGCCGCCGCGCGGCCCGATTCCTCCAGCGCGCGGGCGAGGCGCTGATTGATCGCGGCGAGATTGGCGGCGATATCGTCGGCGGGATGGTCGGTCGATGTCATGAGGGATTGCGGACGCGCGCCGCGAGACTAGCAGCCGCCGCGCAGGCGCTCAAACAGGCGTCGGGCGCTCTCGCGCCATTTTCGCTCGCCTTCATGACCGACGGGCGCCGCATCGCCGATCCGGAGCCTGTTTTGCGCGCCCTGCCGGCGGGATCGGCTGTCATCTTTCGCGATTACGACCATTCGCGACGCGCGGCGATCGCCCGCCGTTTTCTTTCGATCTGCCGCGGGCGCGGCGTCCTGTTTCTCGTCGCGGGCGATCAGCGCCTCGCCGCGGCCGTCGGCGCCGACGGCGTCCATTGGCCGGCGGGCGGGCGGACGGCGGATGTCCGGGCGCGCGCGCCGGGCCTTGTGTCCGTCGCCTGCCACGGCGCGGCTGACCTTGCGCGCGCGCGGCGGCTCGGCGCCGATGTCGCGCTTTTGTCGCCGGTCTTTCCGACGCGCAGTCATCAGGAGGCGGAGCATCTCGGGCCTGCGCGGTTCCTGGCGATCGCCGCCGCCTCGCCGCTGCCCGTGCTGGCGCTCGGCGGTGTTGATGCGACGAACGCCGCATTGCTCGATGGGCGCAATGTCGCAGGTCTCGCCGCGATCGGCGCCTTCGTCACCGGCCCGCCATCGCCGCGATCTTGAACAGCGCCCGCTCCGCGATTTCGAGATCGGGAAGCCCGGTCGATTTCGCGCCAAGCTCGGCGTCGAGCAGGATGTCGAGCGCGGCCTCGATCTTCGACAGGGGCCAGCGGCGCAGCCGTGCCTCGAAGTTGCGTTTCTCCATGAAGAACACCGGCGGGCGCAAGCGCCCCATGGCGGTCTCCGCGCTCAGGCCCTCGGCGATCATGCCTTGCGCGGTTCGAAGCCGCGTCATCTCGCGTTGGGCGAGGCGGAGCGTGCCGATCGGGCCCGATCCTGCGCCCTCAAGGCGGTGGAGCGCGAGCGCAAGGCGCCCCGGCGCGCCGTCGGCGGCGGCTTTCGCCGCTTCATCGCCGGCATCGGAGATCGTGTCGACGAGGCTCGCCTTCACGTCTTCAAGGCTGATCGTCCCCGGCCCCTGCCGGACGGCTTTCGGACCCTTGTAGAGCATGAGCTTGTCGATCTCGGCGCGCGAGACGCCGCGATCCTCGCCGAGAAAGCTGACGAGAAGGCCGAGCGCGTCATCGTCAAAGCGCAGATCCTCCGCGCGCGCGGCTTCGACGGCGATGGCGCGGATGTCGGCGGGCGCGTCGGCGTAGCAGGGAAGGGCGAGGCAGCTTGTCGATTTTTCGAAGGTCTTGCGCAGGCCCGACGCCGCGCCGAGATCGCCCGCCTCGACAATCAAGATCCCGTTCGGCTTCAGATTGCCCGTGTCGAGCCCGGCGACGGCGATCTTCGCGGCCTCGGCGGCGCTCTCGCCGCTCGTCCTGATACGGATGACCCGCTCGCCGCCCATCAGCGACAGCGCGCAAAGCTCGTCAGCGAGGCGCGAGGGCGCGCCCTTGAGGTCGCCGTCCTGGAGATCGAGAGCGTTGAACGGATCCTTAAGATCCGGCGTCACGAGGCGGGCGATCCTGTCCGCCCGCTCGCGCACGAGGCCGAGATCGGGCCCATAGACGAGGACGGCGCCGACGCTCTTGTCGCGGCGCGCGAGGAAGGCGTCGATCGCCTTGCCTTTGAGCGCCGTCATCGGCCGTCCCGGGCCTCGGCGATCTTCAAGAGCGCGTCGCGCTCGATGTCCTCGACGAGCTGGGCGGCCGCCTTCTCCTTCGCCTGCTGCTCGGCGTAGAGGGTCGAATATTGCGAGTTGACGACGTTGAACGAGGCGATCGAGACGACATTGCCGACATAACGCTTTCCGGTGGCGCGCTCGACGAGCGTGTAATCTCCGACGAGGCGGTAATTATACCGCGTGACCGAGGCGTCGAGCTGGACGGCGAGCCGTTCGGCCTGTTCGGCGGCCTTGACCGATAGATCGTAGAGCGCCTCGCCGCCGCCGCGCATGCGCCGGGCGAAGGCGCGTTCGACGATCGGCGCGACGCCTTCGGCCGCATCGACATTGACGAGCGCCATTCTCGTCAGGCCGGCCCCGCCGCCTTCCGCCGTCGCGTAGAGCGGACGAAAGCCGCAGGAAGCGAGCGACAGCGCGGCGGCGATGATCAGTAGGCGGAGCATGCGGCCCTCAATTCGCGACGATGTTGACGATCCGGCCCGGCACGACGACGACCTTTCGGACGGTGAGCCCTTCCGTGTAGCGCTTCACCTCGGCGTGCGCGAGGGCGAGCGCTTCGACTTCCCTGGCGCCCAGCGAGGGGGCGACGGCGATTTCGGCGCGGCGCTTGCCGTTGACCTGAATGGGCAGGACGATCTCGTCCTTGACGAGCAGCGCGGGGTCCGCCGCCGGCCAGTCGGCGTTGGAGACGAGGCCCTCGCCGCCGAGCAATTCCCAGCATTCCTCGGCGAGGTGCGGCGTGAAGGGCGCGATCAGCCGCACGAGCGCGCAGAGCGCTTCGGCGCGCGCGAAAGCGTCCGCGCCGTCGGCTTTTCGCACCGCCGCCAGAAATTCATAGAGCCGCGCGATGGCCTTGTTGAAGCGAAAATGCTCGATGTCGTCAGTGACGCCGGCGATCGCCGCGTGCGTCGCGCGGCGCAGGTCGAGCGCGCCATCGGCGAGGCTCGCGGGCGGCGTCGAGAGGTCGAGCCCGCGAAGCGCGCCCGCCGCCGCCTCGACCGTCTCGTAAACGCGGTTCACGAATTTCCACGCGCCGGTGACGCCCGCTTCCGTCCATTCGACGTCGCGTTCGGGCGGGGAGTCCGAAAGGAGGAAAAACCGCGCCGCATCCGCGCCATAAGCGTCCGCGATCGCCTCGGGCGCGACGACGTTCTTCTTCGACTTCGACATCTTCTCGGTCGGGCCGATGGCGACCGCGCGCCCGTCATCGGCGCGCCGCGCCTTGCCGTCTTCGACGAGCACCTCCTCGGGGAAGAGAAAGGCGCCTTTTTCGTCCTTATACGTTGCATGCGTCACCATGCCCTGGGTGAAAAGATTGGCGAAGGGCTCGGAAGCCGAGAGATGCCCGGTCGCCTTCATCGCGCGGGTGAACCAGCGGGCGTAGAGAAGATGCAGGATCGCATGCTCGACCCCGCCGATATATTGATCGACGGGCAGCCAGTAATCGGCGTCCGCCTTGTCGACCGGCCTTTCTTCGCGCCCGGCCGCGAAGCGCGCGAAATACCAAGAACTGTCGACAAAAGTGTCCATGGTGTCGGTTTCGCGCCGCGCCGGGCGCCCGCAGTCAGGGCACGGAACATCGCGCCAGGCGGACGTCCGGTCGAGCGGGTTTCCGGGCGTTTTGAACGCCTCCGCCGGCACGTCGGGGAGCAGGACGGGGAGGTCCTTCTCCCTCACCGGGACGACGCCGCAGGCCGCGCAGTGGATCGCCGGGATCGGGCAGCCCCAATAGCGCTGGCGGGAAATCCCCCAGTCGCGCAGGCGCCAGTTGACCGTCGCCTTGCCCTTGCCGAGCGCTGTGAGTTTCGTGATCGCCGCGTCGATGGCGGCGGCCTTCGATAGCCCGTCCAGGAAGCCCGAATTGTAGAGAACGCCATCTTCCGTATACGCCTCATCGCCGATCGCGAAGGTCGCCGCGTCCGCGCCCGGCGGCAGCACGACGGGCGTCACCGAGAGCCCGTATTTTCGGGCGAAATCGAGGTCGCGCTGGTCATGCGCTGGGCAGCCGAAGATCGCCCCCGAGCCATAGCCCATGAGGATGAAATTCGCCGACCAGACGGGCAGCGTTCGCGACGGATCGAACGGGTGCGTAACGGCGAGCCCGAGATCGACGCCGATCTTTTCAGCGCGCTCGATGTCGGCTTCCGAGGTGCCGCCCTGGGCCGCCCTCTTTACGAAGGCCGCGACCTTCGGGTCGTGCGCGGCGACGGCCTGCGTCAGCGGATGGTCAGGCGCAAGGGCGAGGAAGCTCGCGCCGAAGAGGGTGTCGGGGCGCGTCGTGAAGACCTCGATCGGATCTTTCGCGTGACCGCCCGTCAGGAACGCCGGCGCGGCGGCGATGTCGAACCAGAGCGTCGCGCCCGTCGATTTTCCGATCCAGTTGCGCTGCATGGTGCGCACATTGTCGGGCCAGCCGGCGAGGCGCCCGTCGTCGAGCGCGGCGAGCAAATCCTCCGCTTCCGCGGTGATCTTCAAGAACCACTGCGACAGCTTTTTTCGCTCGACGGGCGCGCCGGAGCGCCAGCCCCGGCCGTCGATCACCTGCTCGTTGGCGAGCACGGTCATGTCGACCGGGTCCCAGTTCACATAGGATTCGCGCCGTTCGACGAAGCCCGCCTTCCAGAAATCGAGGAAGAGCTTCTGCTGCCAGCGGTAGTAATCGGGCTCGCAGGTCGCAAATTCGCGGCTCCAGTCGAACGAAAGCCCCATCGACTTCAGCTGCTCGCGCATGACCTTGATATTACCCCGCGTCCATTCGCCGGGATGGCTGCCTGTCGCCGCGGCGGCGTTCTCGGCGGGCAGGCCGAAGGCGTCCCAGCCCATCGGATGGAGGACGTTGAACCCGCGCGCGCGCTTGTAGCGGGCGACAAGGTCGCCCATCGCGTAATTGCGGACATGGCCGATATGGATGCGCCCCGACGGATAGGGGAACATCTCAAGGACATAATATTTCGGCCGCATGCGGTCGGTCCGGGTGCGAAATGCCTGTTCCGCGTCCCAGCGCGCGCGCCATTTCGGTTCGGCTTCTTTCGGATTGTAGCGGGGCATCGACGATCTCTGAGGCGAAAGAAAAAACGGCGCGTGTGGCGCGCCGTTCTTGTTCAACAAATTGAAGGCCGGCGCCAGCCGCTGCTTATTTGTCGATCTGGTTGAGGCGGAGCTGGCGCGCGCGCGTCAGGATCGCGTTTTCGATCTCGCGGCCGGTCGCAGGATTGACGCTTGCCTCGACCCAATCCCCCCGCGCATCGCGTTCCTGCCGGAAGACGGAAACGCGTAACGCGTCCGCCCGGAGCGCGGTGTCGAGGACGTAGACCGAGACCTTGAACCGCTCATTCGGCGTTTCGGGGTTCGAGTACCAGTCGGTGAGAAGAAGGCCCGAGATCGGGTCCGCCCTGAGGACAGGCAGGAAATCGAGCGTTTCAAGCGAGGCCGCCCACAAATAGCGGTTGACGGTCGTCGTTCCCTTGGCCCCGACAAGGGTGGCGTTGCGGGCCGGGCTGCCCTTGTCGCCGCCGCCGCAGGCGGCGAGCAGGGCGGCGGCCATGGCGAGCGCTAGCGCCTTGAACGCGCGTCGTTTTTCGAGACTCATCGGGGAAACTGTTCCATAATGGGGCGGGCCTGAGGCCCGGGACGTGGCTTTCCTATCACAAACCGCCCGATAAACAACCGGGAGGGGGTCCCCGGCCCCGGCGTTCCTTGACGCTTGTCGGCCCGCCGCCTTAACTCAAGGGACCAGAGTTGCGTCGGTGGCTCCACCCTGCCGGGATGGGGCTGTTCGGCTTCGTGAAGAAGGCGCATGCCCTTCAGGGCGGCGGTGAAGGACGAGAGGCGGGCGAAGGAAAGAGGCGGATGCGCAAGGCGCGGAAGCAGAACGCCTTCAGGGCTTGGGATGCGGGCGTCGGCGGGATCACCGTCGCGGCGGCGCTCCTCGCCTTTGCGCCGGCCCACGCCGCCGATCCCGTCAAGGTCGACCTATCCGGCAAGGCGAGCGTTGCAGCCGGGGTGTCTGACGGCGACGCCGAGGCTGACGCCGACGCCGAGATCAGGCTGCGCGGCTCGACCGTGTTCGCCAACGGCGTCGAGCTCGGTGCCGTCCTTGAGGGGCGCTTCGACCGCCAGCAGCCGAACCAGCTTTTCGGCGGCGGGCGCTATTCCGGGCCGCTGCTTGGCGGGCCGCGCGGCGTTGCGCCCTTGAATTCCGACGCCTACCTCCAAGGCGCTTACGGCTATCTGCGCGGGCCTTTCGGCCAGCTTATCGTCGGGCGCGACCAGGGTGTTGCGCGCACCTTCTCGGTGACCGCGCCGACGATCTTCCAGTCGGTCAACGTGAATGATTGGCGTACGGATCTTTCCGGCCTCAACGACGTCCACACCGTCAACGATTTCTCGGGGTATTCAACCAAGTTCAGCTATCTGCCGCCGGCGAATTTCCTCGGCGGCGTCCTCGGCGGGCTGCAGCTCGGCGTCTCCTACAGCCCGGTCGCGGCCCATTGCGGGGAGGATCTCTGCGCGCCGGCGGACCGGCTCTTCATCACGCCGGCGGGCGCGCTTCTGACCGAGACCTCGCGTTGGGAGGATGTCGTCGAGGCGGCGGCCTATTACCAGAAGGAAGTAAAGCTCGGCGGCGCCCGCAACGGCCTCCTTCTCGGGATCGGCGCAAGCTATGTGTCGGCGAGCGAAGATGCGCGCGTCGCCAATCCGGTGTTCGACGACTATCGCGCCTATTCCCTGGGCCTCAATCTCGGCTTCCGCGGGCTGACGCTGGGCGGTTCGGTGAAGTCGACCAATTCCGGCCTCGCCAATGTCGACGATCAGGGCTATCTCGCCTTCGACGCCGGCATCACCTTCAAGACCGGCGAGGACAAGGGCGACTGGGGCGTGATGCTCGGCTACGGCCAGTCCGAAGCCAACGTCGCCGCGCCGCCGACGCCCGCCCAGCCGCTCATCTTCCGCGACACCCGCACGACGCAGGCGGGCGTCACCTATTTCGTCAGTCGCGGCATCACCGTCGGCGCCGCCGCGCAGTATGTCGAGTCGAAAAAGCCGGCGACGGCGGGCGGGCCGGAAGAGGCCGCGACCGTCGTCATCGAAAGCTCGATCAGGTTTTAGGGAGGCCGAATTCCAGGAAAGCAGGGAAAAGCGCCTTGCACTGCTGGAGGGGATAGAAGGCGGCTCCGACGAGGAGCCGCCTTTTTCGTCGCCGCCTGCGCGGCAAAGCGACGATCGCGTTGCTTTGATCGGTTACGTTCGAGCAAAGTTCCTATAAGACCGCGGGCATGACCAGGATGAACCAGGCTGATCTCGGCGGCCTCGCCGGGCGGTGGGCGCGCACGCTGTCGATCGGCGCGCTCGCGCTCGCCCCTCTCGGCCTCACGATCTGGATCCTCTGGCTGCTCGTCCAGCTCGCCGCCTTCGTCGGCGGCCTGTTCGCAAAGCCGATCCTCGCCTTCCTCTCGAAAGCCGCGCCGGAGCTTGAGGATTTCCTTTCCGATCCGGTCATTTCAGGCGCCATTGCGCTTGCCGTCGCCATCGCCGTCCTGACGCTCGTCGGGCTCTTCGCCGGCAATTTCATCGGCCGCCAGTTCGGCCGGCTCATCGCGGCGATCGTCGAGCGGATCCCCGTCGCCCGCGTCATCTATTCCTCGGCGCGCCAGCTCATCGACAGCTTCCAGTCGCCGGCGGCGGCCGGCCAGAAAGTGGTCCTGATCGAGTTCCCGACCGAGACCATGCGCACCGTTGGGCTCGTCACGCGCACCTTCCGCGCCGAAGACACCGGCCAGGAGCTCGCCGCGGTCTATGTGCCGACGACGCCGAACCCGACCTCCGGCTATGTCGAGATCGTGCCGGTCGAGCGGCTCGTCTGGCTTGACTGGACCCCGAGCGAGGCGATCCAGTTTGTCGTCTCGGCGGGCGTCGTCGCCCCCGAGACAATCCGTTTCAAGCCGGCGCCGCCGGAAGAGTCCGGAAAGGCGTGATCCCGATGTCCGACAAGAACCATCGCATCGATTATGTCGAGTTCGCCGCCGAGGACATCGCCGCCTTCAAGCGCTTTTACGCCGTCGCCTTCGGCTGGGAGTTTGAGGATTGGGGCCCCGATTACGCGAGCTTCGCCGGCGCGGGCCTCGACGGCGGCGTGCGCGGCGGGGAGAAGCCGCGCCTCGGCTCGACGCTCGTCGTTCTTTATGCGGACGATCTTGAGGACGCGGAGGCCCGCGTAGTCCGGGCGGGCGGGGTGATCGGCGAGCGCCTCGACTTTCCCGGCGGACGGCGGTTTCATTTCATCGACCCATGCGGCAACGCGCTTGCCGTCTGGACGAGGACGGCGTAGGCGACGCATCCGTATACGGAGCATCGGCGGGCTCGCCTTTTGGGGGCGAGCTGGCGCGCGGATTCCCCTGTTGCGGGATTAACCATCTAACCCTCTGATTTCATTCGGAAACAAAAATCCGTCCCACCCCCTTTCCGCGCAATTAGGGTGGACGTCATGAGACGGACGAAGATCATCGGTCATGGCCGCTCGCGTTGCGGCGCGGGCGGGCGTTGCATCAGGGCTGAAACGGGCCTTTTCGGACCGGGCGCGTCAGACGCCCTGGCCCATCAGCCTTTTGCAGACGTCGTCAAGCTGGTCGAGGCTGCGATAGGCGATGGTGAGGACGCCCGAGCCCGACGGCTTGTGGGCGATCGCGACCTCGAGCCCGAGCGCGGCGGCGAGATCGGCTTCGAGCGCGCGTGTGTCGGCGTCCTTCGTGCCGGGCACGGAGGCTCTGGCGGGCTCGCGCGGCAGGGCAGGCGCGCGCGCGGCCTCCTCGTCTTTCACGAGGCGCTCGGTGTCGCGGACATTGAGGCCGCGCCGGAGGACGAGGTCGAGCGCGGCGAGCGGGTCCTTTGCGGCAAGGAGGGCGCGAGCGTGGCCGGCGGTGATCTTTCCTTGCTCGAGCGCCGCGCGGGCCTTTTCGGGCAGGCCCATCAGCCGGACGAGGTTGGCGACGTGGCTGCGCGATTTGCCCACCGCGCCGGCGATCTCCTCCTGCGTGCGGCCGTGGACCTCGATGAGGCGCTGATAAGCGGCCGCCTCCTCGATCGGATTGAGGTCGACGCGCTGGACGTTCTCGATCAGCGCGATCTCGGCAGCCGCCTCGTCGGAGAGCTGGCGGATGACGACCGGGATGTCGGGCACGAGCGCCATCTGCGCCGCGCGCCACCGCCGTTCGCCGGCGACAATCTCGTATTGCTCATGCCCGATCGGGCGGACAAGGACCGGCTGAAGGAGCCCGCGCGCCTTGATCGACTCGGCGAGATCTTCAAGATCGGCCTTGGCGAAATGCTTGCGCGGCTGGTTCGGATTGGGCTTGA
The DNA here is from genome assembly GCA_046296195.1 of Parvularculaceae bacterium. Lineage (GTDB taxonomy): Bacteria > Pseudomonadota > Alphaproteobacteria > Caulobacterales > Parvularculaceae > Amphiplicatus. The sequence continues at coordinate 13,417 of JBKBLR010000007.1, forward strand.
GGAACTCGATCGGCAGCGTCTGCAGGCGCCGGCTCGTCGCGAGCCCAAGCGCGCTGTCGCTCTGGCCTTCATGGGGCGCGCGCGCCGGCGCTGCGGGCGCGTCGAGCCCTATGTCGCCGAGAAGGGCGTCGAGGCCGCGGCCGAGGCCGCGCGTCGGTTTGGCGGGGGTCATGATCGAGGCCTCATGTCAGGCCGCCTTGCGCGCGTCGCGCTCGCGCTGGATGACCTCGCTCGCAAGCCGGATATAGGCTTGGCTGCCGGCGCATTTGAGATCGTAGAGGAGAGCGGGCTTGCCGTGGCTCGGGGCCTCGGAAATGCGCACATTGCGGGGAATGACCGTTTCATAGACCTTGTCGCCGAGATGGGCGCGCACGTCCTTCTCGACCGCGCTTGCAAGGTTGTTGCGTCCGTCGACCATGGTGAGGACGACGCCCTGCAGGGAAAGGCGCGGATTGATCCGTGCACGGACGGTCTCGATCGTCTTCAGGATCTGGCTCAATCCCTCGAGCGCGAAGAACTCGGCCTGCAGCGGTATGATGACGGCGTCGGCCGCGGCGAGCGCGTTCAAGGTGAGGAGCGAGAGCGAGGGCGGGCTGTCGTTGTGGACGTAGCTCGTCTCAGGCCGCCCGCCGAGATTGTCGGCGAGCGCGTCGGCGAGCCGTAAATGGCGCCGCGGCGCCTCGATGAGCTCGACCTCGGCGCCGGCGAGGTCGATGCCGGCGGGCGCGAGCCTGAGGCCCGGAATGCCGCTGTCGATGACGGCGGCCTCGAGCCGGTATTCGCCCATCAGCGCGTCATAGGTCGTGACCGCGCGCGAGGGGGCGTCGGAGCCAAGGCCCGTCGAAGCGTTGCCCTGCGGGTCGAGGTCGATAAGAAGAACCTTCTCGCCGACCGCGGCGAGCGCGGTCGACAGGTTGATCGCCGTCGTCGTCTTGCCGACGCCGCCCTTCTGGTTGGCGATGGCGAGAATCCGGGGAGGGACGACAGCGCTCGTCACAGAAATGGCCGGGCCTCGGCGTCAGGGGCGCGGCCGCTTCGGCCGCAACCCGGTGATCAACAGAACGGTAGAGCCGGGGCTTGTCAGGCTGGCCCGCCGCTCGACCGTCATATGCCAATATTTAGACGCCTCGGTCAATTCAACCTCAACATCTTGTCCTTTTGGAAATATGCACAGGGCTTTTTCGCCGCCGATTTCAACGGCATAGCCGCAGAGGGTCGAAAGGCTTGCCAGCGCCCGCGCGGTGATGACGTCCGGCGTCCGGACCTTCAGCGATTCGATCCGGGCCGGGATGACCCGGACGGTCGAAAGGCCCATCGCCGCCGCGGCCGCGGTGAGGAAGGCTGCTTTCTTGCCGATCGATTCGACCAGGGTGACCTCAAGGCGCGGCGCGCCCATGGCGGCGAGGACGAGGCCTGGAAAGCCGGCGCCGCTGCCGAGATCGACAAGGCGCCGCGCGTCAGGCGGAATGAGCCGGTAGAGCTGGGCCGAGTCCCGGAAGTGCCGGTCCCATCGATCCTCGATGGTCGACCGGGCAATGAGGTTGTGCCGGGCGGACCAGTCGAGGAGGCAGGCGTCGAAGGCATGCAGTCGCGCCAGCGTTTCCTGGGAAACCCCGAACTCGGCGGCGAAATCGGCAGGACCATAGGGCGCCATGGCGGGGAGGGGTCAGCCCGCCGCTCGGTCGTTCTTGCGCAGCCAGGCGAGAAGGACGGCGAGCGCCGCCGGCGTCACCCCCTCGATGCGGCCTGCCGCGCCAAGGGTCGCGGGCCGGGCCTCGGCGAGCTTGAGGCGGACCTCGTGGCCGAGGGCCGGGATGTCGGCATAGGGCAGGTCCGCAGGCAGGCGCAGCATTTCATCCTTGCGGAAAGCGAGGATGTCGGCCTCCTGGCGGCCGAGATAGCCGGCATAGAGCGCCTCGATCCCGAGCTGCTCGGCGATGTCGCGCCGGAACGCGCCCGCTTCCGGCCAGACGCCGGCGAGGGTCTCGAGGGTGACGCCGGGAAGGGCGAGGAGATCGAGGGCGGTGCGCCGCCGTCCATCCTGGTTGACGGCGACGCCAAGCCTTGCGGCCTCTTTCGGCGTAAGGCTGTGGCTCAACGCCCAGCGCTTGGCGTCCGCAAGCAGGGATTGTTTCACGTGAAACACGCCCGCCCGCGCCGGGCCGACGAGGCCGAGCGCCGCGCCGCGGCCCGTCAGGCGGAGGTCGGCATTGTCGGCGCGCAAGGTCAGGCGATACTCCGCCCGGCTCGTAAACATCCGATAGGGTTCGGTGACGCCGCGCGTTACGAGGTCGTCGATGAGGACGCCGATATAGGCCTCGGCCCGGTCGAACAGGATCGGCGGGGCGCCCGCGACGGCGGCCGCGGCGTTCGCGCCGGCGACGAGGCCCTGCGCGCCCGCCTCCTCATAGCCGGTCGTGCCGTTGATCTGGCCGGCAAGAAAAAGGCCCTTCAGGCGCTTCGTCTCGAGCGTGGGCGCGAGCTCGCGCGGATCGACGTAATCATACTCGATCGCATAAGCGTGGCGGATCACCCGCGCCTTCTCGAGGCCGGGGATGGTCTTCAGGAAGGCGTCCTGGACGGCCTCGGGCAGCGAGGTCGAAATCCCGTTCGGATAGACGGTCGGGTCGTCGAGGCCTTCGGGTTCGAGAAAGATCTGGTGGCTCTCTTTCTCGGCGAAGCGGACGATCTTGTCCTCGATCGAGGGGCAGTAGCGGGGTCCGCGGCCGGCGATCGAGCCGGAATAGACCGCCGACTTCCCAAGGTTCGCCTCGATAATGGCGTGCGTCGCCCGCGTCGTATGGGTGATGCCGCAGGCGATCTGCGGCACGCGAATGCGGTCGGTCAGGAACGAGAAGGGGACCGGATCGGCGTCGGCGGGCTGCATGTCGAGCCCCGACCAGTCGATCGTCCGCCCGTCGAGCCGCGCGGGCGTTCCGGTCTTGAGCCGGCCCATGCGGAAGCCGAGCCCGTAGAGCCGGTCGGAAAGGCCGATGGCCGGCGCCTCCCCGGCGCGGCCGGCCGGGATGCGCTTGTCCCCGACATGGATGACGCCCTTGAGGAAGGTGCCGGTCGTCAGCACGACGGCCGGGGCGCGGAATTCCCGGCCGTCGCCCGCCCGGATGCCGGCGACGCGGCGGCCCGCCGCTCCTTCATCATCGAGAAGGAGGTCTTCAACCGACATCTCAAGGAGGGCAAGGCCAGGCGTTTCGGCGATCAGGCGCTGCATCGCCTCGCGGTAAAGCTTGCGGTCGGCCTGCGCGCGCGGGCCGCGAACGGCCGGGCCCTTCGACCGGTTCAACATCCGGAACTGGATGCCCGCCGCATCGATCGCCCGGCCCATCAGCCCGTCGAGGGCGTCGATCTCGCGCACGAGATGGCCCTTGCCGAGCCCGCCAATGGCGGGATTGCAGGACATTTCGCCGATCGTCGCCGTCTTATGGGTGGCGAGCAGCGTGCGAGCACCAATGCGCGCGGACGCCGCCGCGGCCTCGCAGCCGGCGTGCCCGCCCCCGATGACGATGACGTCATAGCGTTCCATGCGCGCTCATATAGACGGCCGCTGCGAAATGGAAAGCGCGGGACGCGCGCCTATTTGCCGATGCAGAAGCTTGAAAAGATCGCCTCGAGCACGTCTTCGACCCCGACCGCGCCGGTGATGGCGCCGAGCGCGCGGGCGGCGAGGCGGATGTCTTCGGCGGCGAGTTCCGGCGCGACGGTGAGCTTTTCGAGCGCGGCGCGGAGGTGGCCGCTCGCCCGCGTCGCCGCCTCGACATGGCGCGCGCGGGTGAGCCCGGCCTCGCCGCCGGTCGCCGAGCGTTCCGCCGCGATCGCCGTCAGCCTTTCGAGAAGCGCGTCGATCCCTGCGCCCGTCTTCGCGGAGACACGGAATGTTTCACGTGAAACGACGGCGCCGGCGAACGATGGGTTCGCGTCGATTTTATTGAAGATGATGAGATCGCCGTCGCTGAGGTCATACGCTAAGTCATACCGATCTTCCCGCGGCGCTGACGTTTCACGTGAAACATCGACGACGAGAAGACGCAGGTCCGCCTGTCCCATTTTGATCCGTGTACGGCGTATTCCTTCGGCCTCGACGGCGTCGGCGTGGTCATCCCGGAGGCCCGCCGTATCGACGAGGGTCACAAGCGCGCCGCCAAGATCAAGGCGCGCTTCGACAATGTCGCGCGTCGTGCCGGGCGTCTCGGAGACGATCGCACGGTCCGTCCCGGCGAGCGCATTGAGGAGGGACGACTTGCCGGCGTTGGGCGCGCCGATGATCGCGACAACGACGCCTTGCCGTGCGGCGCGCGCCCTGTCGGCGCCGGCGCGGGCGGCCTCGAGTTCTACCAGCAGAGCCTCGATCCCGGCGCGCGCCCGCGCCGCGACGCCCGCCGGCACGCCCTCTTCGTCGGGGAAATCGATCTCCGCCTCGAGCGGCGCCATGATGGCGATGAGGCGGCGGTGCCAGCCTTCGGCAAGGGCGGAAAGGCGGCCCCCGAATTGACCCAATGCCTGTTTTCTCTGAAGGGCGGTTTCGGCATCGAGAAGATCGGCGAGACCTTCGATCTCAGCCAGATCGAGCCTCCCCTCGAAAAGCGCGCGGCGGGTGAACTCGCCCGCCTCGGCCGGCCGGGCGCCGAACGCCATCAGCGCCTCATAGAGCGCGTCCTCGACCGCGACGGAACCATGGAGGTGAAGCTCGGCGACGTCCTCGCCGGTGTAGCTCGCCGGCGCGGGGAAGGGGATGACGAGGCCTTCGTCGATGATCTCGCCGTCCGGCGCGCGCAATGTCCGCAGCGCGGCGCGTCTCGGCCCTGGCAGGCGCCCGCAAAGGGCTTCAGCGATAAGGAATGCTTCCGGCCCCGACAGGCGGAAGACGGCGACGCCGGCCTTCCCCGCGCCGCTCGCGCGCGCAAAGATCGTATCGTGCGCGCCGCCGGCCGGCCCTTGCGTCACTTCTTCTTCGCCGGCGCGGCCGCCGCGCTCATCGCCGCGCCGATGAGGCCCTGGAAGGCGTCCATGCCCTTGCCGCTCATCTCCATCCAGCGCGCGACGAAGCGTTCGGGATCGGCCAGCGTGTCCATCTGGTCCTTCGCGCGCGTCATCATTTCCGCGACCACCATTTCATTCAGCGGTTCGACATCGGGCATGCCGAAAAAGGCGCGCGCTTCCTGGGGCGTCAGATCGACATTGATGGTGAGGCGCATGGCGAGGTCTCCGTTTTCACGCCATATAGGCGGAGCGCCGCTCGGCGCGCAAATGAACGCCTTTCCGGCTCCGGAGCCCCGCGCATGAAGGAACTCGTACTCACCGCGACCGGCGGCCCGGAGAATTTCGAGCTTCGCGAGGCCGAGGCGCGCGCGCCCGCCGCGAACGAGATCCGCGTCAAGAACGCCGCGATCGGCGTCAATTTCATCGACATCTATCAGCGCAAGGGCCTCTACCCCGTTTTCCTGCCGGCGACGCTCGGCCAGGAAGGGGCGGGGACGGTGATCGAAGCGGGCGCGCAGACCTCATTCCGCCCGGGCGATCGCGTCGCCTATCTCTCGGGCGGGGGCGCCTATGCCGAAGAGATCGTCCTTGACGCGGCGCGCGCGGCGCGCATCCCGCACGGGCTCTCCGATGACGCGGCGGCGGCCTCGTTCCTGAAAGGCCTCACGGCGGAAATGCTTCTCCGGCAGGTCTATCCGCTGAAGGAAGGCGAGGTCGCGCTCGTCACCGCGGCGGCGGGCGGCGTCGGGCTGCTTCTCTGTCAGTGGGCCGTCCATCTCAAGGCGCGCGTGATCGCGGTCGTCGGCGACGCCTCGAAGGAATCCGCCGTCAGGGCTCTCGGCTGCCGCGACGTCATCGACCGCTCCAGAACGCCGGACGTCGCCGGTGCCGTCCGTATGCTGACGAATGGCCGCGGCGCCGACGTCGCCTACGACTCGGTCGGCAAGGCGACCTTTGAAGCCTCGCTCGACAGCCTCGGGCTGCGCGGCATGATGGTGAGCTACGGCAACGCCTCGGGCCCCGTGCCGCCGGTCGCGCCGCTCGACCTTACGCGCCGCGGCTCGCTGACGCTCGCCCGCCCGTCGCTCTTTCACTATGCGACGCCCGACCGCCTTGCCGGCATGGCGGCGGCAGTCTTCGACCTTCTTACCGCCGGGACCTTGAAGCCGACGATCGCGGCGACCTTCCCGCTGGCGCAAGGCCCCGACGCTCACCGCCTGCTCGAAGCCGGCAAGACCATCGGCTCGATCATCCTCAAACCCCAGGACCCCTCATGCGGACGCTGATTTCACTTGCCCTTCTCGCGTGCGCGGGCTGCGCCGACAGCGGCGGCGACGCGGCGGCGCCGGCGCCCGCCGAAGGCTGGCGGATCGCGCCCGAGGGCGATCTCAACCGCTTCTTTGAATGCCTTGAGGACCATGGCGCGGCGCTCGTCTCCGCCCATCGCGGCGGTCCGGGGCCTGGCTTGCCGGAAAACGCCGTCGAGACCTTTGCGGCGACGCTCGCCGCCGCCCCGGCGCTGATCGAGGCCGATGTCGCGACCTCGGCGGACGGGGTCCTCTTTCTTCTCCACGACGATGCGCTCGATCGCACCACGACCGGCGAAGGCCTTGCGGGGGAACAGCCATGGTCCGTCATCCGGGCGCTGAAGCTGCGCGATCCTTCCGGCGCGCCGACGCCTTATTCCCCGCCCGCCTTCGCCGACGCGCTCGCCTTCCTCAAAGACCGCACCGTCCTGCAGGTCGATTTCAAGAAATCGACGCGCTATGAGGACGCGATCGCGGAGATAAAACGTCAGGGGGCAGAGGATCGCGTGATCCTCATCGCCTATACGATGGCGCAGGCCGAGCGCCTCCACCGCCTTGCGCCCGAGATGATGATCTCGCTCAGCGTCTCGACGCAGGCCGATCTCAATCGCGCGGTCGCGGCCGGCGTGCCGGCGGAGCGGATCATCGGCTTCACCGGCGTTGATGATCCAAAGCCCAGGCTCTTCTCGATTCTCAACACCCAGGACGTCGAGGTGATTTTCGGCACGCTCGGCGGGGCGCAGTCGATCGACCGGCAGATCGCCGCCTCAGGCGATGACAGCTTCTATGCGACGCTCGCCGGCATGGGCGCCGACATCATCGCCACCGACCGGCCCCTCGCCGCCCAGGCCGCGCTCAATGCGGCGGGCCGCGGCGCGACGGCGGGGCTTTGCGGAGTCCGCCATTAGCTAGGTAGCGTTATTGCAACGGCCGGGGGCGCGGCGGAAGGCCGTCACCCCCGCCGATTGCAAAAGGCGTGACATTTCTCACCGAACTCAAAGATTTATTCGCCATTCACCAAGGTTCTCAGTTGCAATGCCCAGGCCGCAGGATTAAGAAAACGTTATCGGCGAGACGCATGTGCGCCTTGATCGCCGTCGGGAGAGTATCGGCCGACCGTCCTCTGGCGGCGGCCCGTTTTAGGAACAGGGGGTTCCTCATGAAAAGGATGAAGACTATCGCGGCGGCCTTCGCCGGCGTCGCGGCATTGGGCTTGGCGGCGAGCGCTTCGGCGGCGGCGATCATCACCAACGGCACCGTTACGCTCGGCGTCGACGACCTCGGACAGCTCAACGTTCCGGGCGGCACGCCGTCTCCGGTGTCGGGCACGAGCGATGTCGGTCTGCGCTTTAACGCGACGGGCAATGAAGCCACCTCGCATGGCTGCCTCTGCGAAGGCTGGGGCGTTGGCATCGGCGGCTCGGCGACGGGCGGCTTCGCCAACAATGCGATTGGGACGGGCGGACTGGCGCTCATCAGCTTCACTTCCGACGCGACGACCGCGACCAGCGTCGTTTCCGTGGCCGGCGGCGCGCTTGAGGTCACGCACGCCTACGCCCCGGCGGCGGAAACGCCGAACCTTTACCGGGTGACGGTGACGATCAAAAACACGTCGGGTTCGGACATCGCCAACCTTCTTTATCGCCGCACCTTTGACTGGGACGTCGAGCCTGACACGTTCAACGAGTTCGTCACGATCGGCGGCGCCGCCGGCGCGACCGCGGTGCTGCAAGCCGTGAACAACGGCTTCTGCAGCTCCAATGTCTTCTCGGCCTGCAATCCGCTCCTTGCGGGCGGGATGGGCGACTTCGTCGATCTTGGACCGACGGACCACGGCGCCAATTTCGACTTCGACTTCGGCATGCTCAAGGATGGCGAAAGCTTCACCTTCGAGATCTTTTACGGCGCGGCGCTGACTGAAGTCGGCGCGCTGTCGGCGCTCGCCGCGGTCGGGGCGGAAGTCTTTTCGCTCGGCCAGTGCGCTTCCGATCCGCGCGGCGTCGGCGCTGCTGGTCCGACGGGCCAGACCTGCAACACCTTCGCCTTCGGCTTCAAAGGCGTCGGCGGCACGCCGATCGACGATCCGGTGATCCCGGTTCCGGCGGCGCTGCCGCTGTTCCTGGCGGGTCTTGCGGGCTTCGGTGCGCTCCGTCGCCGCAAGGCGCTCGCGGTCGCCTGAGACCCCGGGCCTGACGTGAAATAAAGGCGGCCGGGCGCGACGCCCGGCCGTTTTTTTGTCCGCTTTGGCGCGTCTCTTGCGGGGCCGGCCGCAAGGCGGAAGACTGAAACAGGGGCAGGGCCCCCCTCTTCGGCCCCAGGGAGTTCATCGATGAAGATCCTCATTTCCGCGCTGGCTGTCGCCGCCGCGCTTACGGGCGCTGCCGTCGCCGCGCCCCAGGACGGCGAGACCTTCGGCGCCTGGAAAGTCGTCTGCCAGGGCGCCAGTCCGTGCCAAGCCTTTCTCGGCCTCAAGGAGGAGAAGACGGGCCGTCTCGTCCTGTCGGCCTCGGCGCACAAGCTGCCGGCGGACAAGAATCCGACCCTCGTTCTTTCCTTGCCCCTCGGCCTTGCGCTGAAAGAAGGCGTCGCCCTCCTCTCCGGCGCGCCGGGCAAAGCGCCGGTTCCGGCGGCGGTCGACGTCTGCTTCCCGGACGGCTGCCGGGCGACGATCGAGCTGACGCCTGAAGCCCTCGCCGCGCTGACGGCGGGCGACAGCTTCGAGGTCCGCTTCATCGCGTATGGCGCGACCGACCGGGTCGAAAGCGTCAAGGTGCCGGCGAACGGTCTCTCGGACGCGCTGAAGCGCCTGTCGCGTAAATAGGATATGGTCGGGGTCGATTGACGCCGCGCCGAATGACCTCCATCCCTCTGCGTCCGTCGCGGCCGCAGAGGGTCTTGATGCGCATCGTTCCGTCCATCGTCGCCGCGGCGCTCGCTCTCGCTGCGTGCGCTCCGTCCACGGACAAACCTGCCGGACTGATCGCGCCGATTGAGACGCCGGCGCCGGCGGGGATCTACCGTCTCGACACGTCGCACGCCTCGCTGGTCTTCAAGGTCGATCACATCGGTTTCTCGGCCTACACAGGACAATTCCGGTCGTTCGACGCGACGCTTCAGTTCGACCCCGCGCGGCCTGAAGACATGTCGGTGACGGCGACGATCGACGCGACCTCGCTCGACATTCCTTCGCCGCCAGAAGGGTTTCTCGATGAGCTGAAGAGCGCTACCTGGATCGACGCCGTCGGCCACCCCGAGATGGTCTTCCGATCGACGAAGGTGACGCTGACCGCGCCGGACAAGGCGCGGGTCGAGGGCGATCTCTTGTTCCGCGGTGTCGCTGCGCCGGTCGAAATGGAGGTCGTTTTCAACGGCGGCTATGCAGGGTTTCCGCCTTATGACCCGAACGCGCGCATCGGCTTTTCGGCGACAGGCGCGCTGAAGCGGTCTGTCTTCGGCGTTTCGATCGGCGTGCCGACGCCGGACGCCCCGGTCGGCGTCGGCGATCTCGTCCGCTTCGAGATCGAGGCGGAGTTCACCGGCCCGCCCGCGCCGTGACGGGCTGCACGCTCAGCTGTCGGCGTCGAGACGGCCTTCCGCCCAGTCCCAGAACAGCGCCGAAATGTCGGGGCCGCCGAAGCGGCGGATCTCCTGCACGCCGGTCGGCGAGGTGACGTTGATCTCGGTCAGGTAATCGCCGATCACGTCGATGCCGACAAGGATAAGGCCGCGCGCCGACAGCGCCGGGCCGATGCGGTCGCAGATCTCCTGATCGCGTTCGCTCATCATCACGGGCTCAGCCCTGCCGCCGACATGAAGGTTCGAGCGCGTCTCGCCGGCCGCCGGCACGCGGTTGATGGCGCCGACCGCCTCGCCGTCGAGAAGAAAGATGCGCTTGTCGCCCTTGCGCACGGCGGGAATGTATTTTTGCGCGATGACGGGCTCGGCGTAGGCCTGCATGAAAAGCTCGGTCAGAGCGTTGAAATTCGTGTCATCCGTCGTCAGACGAAAAACGCCCGCGCCGCCGTTGCCGTAAAGCGGCTTCAGGATGATGTCGCCATGCTCGGCGCGGAAGGCGCGGATTTCGCTGAGATCGCGGGTGATGAGGGTCGGCGGCGTCAGGTCGGGGAACTCGGTGACGAAGAGTTTTTCCGGCGCGTCGCGGATGGCGCGCGGGTCGTTGACGACGAGCACTTGCGGCTGCAGCCGCTCGAGGATCTGCGCCGCAGTGATGTATGCCATGTTGAAGGGCGGATCCTGCCGGACAAGCACGATATCGACGCCGTGAAGGTCGAGCCGTTCGGGGGCGGCAAGGCTCGCATGCGCGCCCTGTTCACGCTTCAGCGCGGCGACTTTGCGCGCACGGGCGCTGACGCGCCCGTCCCTCAGCGCCAGCGCGGCAGGCTGATAGATGAAGATCTCATGGCCGCGGCCATGCGCCTCCAGCGCAAGATCGAAGGTCGTGTCGGCGTTGACGTTGACCCCCTCGATGGGGTCCATCTGGATGGCGATCTTCATGGCCGAGGCCATAGCAGGGCGCGGCCCCGCCGTCAGGGCGCCTTCACGAGGACGTGGCTGACGACCCTGTCGACGCCGCCGGTGGTGCGCGCAAGCTCGAGCGCCTCGTTGAGCGAACGCTCAGACATCGTCGCGCCGAGGAGATAGACGACGCCCTTGCTGACGGCGATCTTGAAATTTCCGCTGCGAACCCCGCCGTCGAAGACGAGTTTGGTGCGCAGGGCGGCTTCGATGCGCGCATCCTCGATGCCCTGGCCGACGGAAGTGCGTCCGCCGACGACGATCTCGTCGATCACCTGGTCGACGCCGCGCACCTTCCAGGCGTTCTCAATCAGGCGCTGGCGCCCGTCCTCCGAGCGCATGGTGCCGGTTAGGAGAAGCCGCCCTTCGAACACGGTTAGGTCGACGTCGCTGTAGTCGTGCTTGCGGTCGGCGAAGAGGACGGCCTTCAGCTCGGAATCGGCGCCGATGTCGCTGACGCTGGAATCAAGGTTCCGGCTCGACGCGCAGGCGGCGGCGAGGGCGAGGATCAAAGCGGCGGCAGCTTGTTTCAGCATCGGAACGGATCCCGGCGGCGACGGTCCGGTGATGGGCTGCGTTGGCGGCAGGATCAAGGCGGCCCCGACGCGTTCACTTCCCCTCGCGCCAGGCGCCCGCCTCGATGTGGACCCGCCATCCTGTCACCGCCGCGATATCGAAGCGGACATCGGACCCTAGACGCTTGGGGTTCCGGGCGAACCAGCTTCTCACCGCCGCCTCCATTCGTCGCCGGTTCCGGAAGGTCACGGCGAAGAGCGCGGCGTCCACATTGGCGCGGCGTTTGACTTCGACAAAGACGATGAGTGGCCCCTTGCGCACGACTAGATCGATTTCCCCGCCCGCCGCCCGGAAGCGCCGGTCAAGGAGTTCGAACCCGCGAAGCCGGTAGGCCCAAGCGGCGAGCGTCTCGGCGAGGCGCCCCGACCGCTCGGCGCGAACGCGCTTGTCCGGCGGCGCCGTCACCCCGCGTCCTTCAGCGCCAGCGCGCGGGCGTAGGCCTCCTTGCGCGGCACGCCGAAGGCGTCGGCTGCGGCGGCCGCCGCCTCCTTCAGCGATTGCGACCGCAGCGCCTGCGCGAGGAACGCGTCCACATCCGCCGGCGCGGCGAGGCTTTCCTCCGCCGGCGGATCAACGATGATGACGATTTCGCCCTTCGGGGCGGCGGTCTCATAGCGCGCGGCGAGCGCGGGCAGGGCGCCCTCGACGAATTCCTCATGGATCTTCGTCAGCTCGCGCGCGACGACGGCGCGCCGCGGCCCGAACGCCGCCGCCATCGCGGCGAGGCTCATCGCCAGCCGCTGCGGGCTTTCATAAAACACAAGGCTGGCGGGAACCCCGGCGAGCTCGGCGAGAAATTTCCGTCGCGCCTCGGTTTTCGGCGGCGGAAATCCCGCGAAGAGGAAGCGGTCAGTCTTCACGCCTGCCGCCGACAGCGCAGCGACGAAGGCCGACGGACCGGGCAGGGGATGAACGCGGATGCCTGCGTCCCGCGCCGCACGCACCAGTTTCGCGCCGGGGTCGGAGATGAGCGGCGTCCCGGCGTCCGAGACGAGGACGAAGCGGGCGTCCTCTTTCAGCGCGTCGATGATCCCGGGGCGCACGCGGTCGGCATTGTGATCGTGATAGGGGCTCATCGGCGTCTTGACGTCATAGGCGGCAAGCAGCTTCGCCGTCTGGCGCGTATCCTCACAAAGAATGCGGTCAGCGCCCTTGAGCGCTTCGACGACCCGGAAGGTGAGGTCGCCGAGATTGCCGATCGGCGTCGCCGCTACATAAAGGCCGGGTTCAAGGGGTTTGTCCGCGCGGGTCATCGGGCGAAGGGTGTGGCGGGTTGAAGCGGGGCGTCAACCGCGCCTTGCGCGGTTTACGCCTCGCCCGGCCGGGGATAGGCTGCGCGCGGTTAGTTTCAGGGTGTGATTGCATGAAGATCAGGATGCTCGCCCGGCTGGTTCTCGGCGCCGGGTTGCTGATGCTCGCGGCGTGCGCCTCGTCGTCGGACACGCGGCCCTCGGGGCCGGTGGTCGTTGGCGAGCAGGACGCCGGGCCCATCGACCCGCGCGCCGTCCCGCCCGATGGCCGCGAACGCTCGCGCTATGACGAGCGCCGCTTCGTCACCCCGCTCCATCTTCAGAACACCGATCCCGTCAGGGTCGGCCTCCTGCTGCCGTTCACCGGCGCGACCGAAGCCGTCCAGCAGGTTGCTTCCTCGATGTTCGAAGCCGCGCAGCTCGCGGCCTTCGAGGCGGGCGATGATCGCTTCGTCATCATCCCGAAGGACACGCGCGGCACGCCTGAGGGCGCGGCCGCCGCCGCGCGCTCGGCGCTCGCCGACGGCGCGGAGATCATCCTCGGTCCGCTCTTTTCTGAAGAAGCCGCCGCTGCGGCCCCGGTCGCGCGCGCCGCGCGCGCGCCGATGATCGCGTTCTCCTCGGACGTGAAGACCGCCGGCGCCGGGGTCTATCTTCTCTCCTTCCCGCCGGAAATCGAGATCGCGCGCGTCACCGATTACGCGATGAAGAATGGGCGCGAGCGGTTCGGCCTCATCGCGCCGGCGAATGAATATGGCCAGCGCGTCTCGGCGGCGTTCACGCGCGAGCTTGCCCTCCGGGGCGGCGTGCTTGTCCATGAGGAGCGCTATGAGCAGACGCCGGACGCCATGCTCGCGCCGGCCAAGCGGCTCGCCGCCTACTCAAAGGCGGTGATCCCGCCGGAACTCCGCCACCGCTTCGACCCCAACAAGCCGGGCGGCGGCGCCGCGGTCGGCAATGCGCAAGGCTATCAGGCGGTGCTGATGCCGGAACAGGGGACTCTCTTGCGCGCGCTTGCCCCGCTCCTTCCCTATTACAACGTCAATATCAACGAGGTGAAACTCCTCGGCGTGTCCGCCTGGAACAATCCGCGCCTGACGCGCGAACCGGCGCTGAAAGGCGGCTGGTTCGCCGCGCCCGATCCGACGATCACCAAGGATTTCGAGGACCGTTTTCGCGCCGCCTTCGGCGAAACGCCGCCGCGGCTCGCCTCTCTCGCCTATGACGCGACACTGCTCGCCGCGCGATTGGGTAAGGCGCCGCGCCGGCGCGACCGCTTCGACGAACGGCTCATCATCTCGCGGTCGGGTTATTTCGGCGCCGACGGGCTCTTCCGCTTCACGCCGGAAGGCACGATTGAGCGCGGCCTTGCGATTCTCGAAATCCAGCCCGGCGGCATCCGCGTCATCGATCCGGCGCCGAAGTCATTCATCGCCGGCAGCTGAGCCATGCGGTGCTTGTCGGTGAGGCGGATCGCGGGCGTGCGCGCGGCGTCCACGGTCATGGCGGCGGTCGCGGCGCTGGCGCTTGGCGCCGCCGCGCGCGCGGATGACGACCTGTTCGGCGAGCTCGCCGCCGCCGTCGAGAAGGCGAGGATGCATGGCGCGGAGCGCTATGCTTTCACGCTCGATTTCCGCGACATTGGAAACGAAGACCAGCGCCGTTTTCGCGTGCGGTTCGACCCGCGCCGGCCGCCCGGCGCGCGCTGGACGGCGGTCGATCCGCCAGCGGATGAATACGGCAAGGCGGGGAAGGCCGCCTTCGCGCGCATGGCGAAGAACGACGATGCGGACGACGCGCTCATCTATGAGGGTCTCGAACAGTCACTCGCCGGCGCGCGGCTCCTTTCCGCGGACGCCGACAAGGCCGTCTTTTCGATCCCGATCAGCGATCCCGACACGCCGGCGTCGGTGAAGGAAGCGCTCTCGGCGACCGCAACGCTCGACCGGCGCAAAGGCCACGTCTCAGAAGTCGAGATCCGCTCGACCAAGCCCTTCAAGCCGGCGGCGCCCGTCAAGATCGCCGCGATGCGGCAGCTGCAGCGCTACGAGGTCCTGAGCCCCGAGGGTCCCGCATTGCTCGTCGCATCGGAATCGGACGCTGAGGGAAGCGCGATGTTCAAATCCTTCGCGTCGAAGGCGCGCCTTCTTTATTCGGAATTCGAAAAAGTCGACGCCCCGCCGCGCGCCGCATCGAAATAGGCGATGCTGTCGCTCAGGCGAACAGCCGCTCCAGCACCGCGTTGAGAAGCCGTCTCCCGTCCGCTGTCGCTCCAATGCGTGCGCCGTCGCGGATGAGAAAGCCGTCCTCCTCCAGCGCCGCAATCGCGGCCCCGAGCGCGGCGAGGTCGGCGGGCGTCGCCAGAACGCCGTCTGTCATGCGCAATCCCATCGCGAACTTCTCGATCCGGATTTCCGCGTCCGTCAACGCCTCATCGATCGTCAGCGCATGGCCGTCGCGATTGACGCGCGCAAGGTAGTCGCCCGGCGCGCGGGCCGTTTCGGAGGCGCGGCGCACGCCATTGACGGTGACGCGGCCATGCGCGCCGGGACCGATCGCGACATAGTCGCCCTGGCGCCAATAGGTCTCATTGTGGCGGCAGCGATGACCCGCGCGCGCGTGATTTGAGATCTCGTAGGCGGGGAGGCCGGCGGCCGAGGTCAATTCCTGCGCGGCGTCGAAAAGGTCAGCGCAGGCGCGGTCATCGGCGGGCGTCCAGCGCCCTTTCGCGACCTGGATGTCGTAGGCGGTGCCCGGCTCGATCGTCAGCTGATAAAGCGACAGGTGCTGCACGCCGGTCCGGATCGCCGCCTTCAACTGGTCCGTCCACTGACCGACGGTCTGGCCGGGAAGGGCGTAGATGAGGTCTGCGCTGACGCGGGGGAAGAGGTCGAGCGCCGCTTCGATCGCCTTTCGCGCCGCCTTTGCGTCATGATCGCGCCCCAGGAATTTCAGCGCGGCGCCGTCGAGGGACTGCACGCCGAGCGACAGCCGGTTGACGCCCGCCGCTCGGAAGGCTGCAAAGCGGCCGGCGTCCGCCGGGTTGGCCTCCAGGGAAATTTCAGGGTCGTCGGCGAAACCCCACAGATCCTCCGCCGCCTTGATGACGCCCTCGATGACGGTGGTTGGGGCAAGGCTCGGCGTGCCACCGCCAAAATAAAGCGTTTCGATCCGGCGGCCCGGCGTTAGCCCGGCCCAGTAACGCAACTCGGCGCCAAGCGCCACGCTCCAGGCGACGGCGTCGGCACCGCGGTCCCTGTGCACGTTGAAGTCGCAATAAGGGCAGATCGTGGCGCAAAACGGCCAGTGGACGTAGATCGCCAGCGTTGCGGGGTCGGATTCTGCGGCAGGCAAGGCGGCAACTCCGTCACAGCCGAACTGGGATGCCCGTGGTCAGGTCTTGAAGCACGCTTCAACCAGCTGCCGGAAGGCGTCCGCCCGGTGGGAGACGGCGTGTTTCGTTTCCGGATCGAGTTCGGCGAAGGTCTTCGCAGAGCCTGCGGGCACGAAGACCGGATCGAATCCGAAGCCCATCGTCCCCCGCGGCGGCCAAGTGAGGCTGCCTTCCACGCGACCCAGAAAGGTCTCCACATGGCCGTCCGGCCAGGCGAGGGCAAGACAGCAGACGAACCGCGCCGAGCGGTCCGCCAACCCTGTCGCCTGCAATTCCTGTTCGACCCGCTCCATCGCGCGCCCAAAATCGCGGCCCGAGGACGTTTCCGCCCAATCAGCCGTGTGAACGCCGGGCCGTCCGCCGAGCGCCGCAACTTCGAGGCCTGAATCATCGGCCAGCGCGGGCAGTCCCGACGCCTTAGCCGCCGCCAGGGCCTTCAGCGCGGCGTTGCCCGCGAAGGAGGTTTCAATCTCTTCGGGCACGGGCAGACCAAGGGCGGCGGCCGATATCGCGCTCACTCCGAACAGCTCCACCAATACCTTGATTTCTCTTACTTTTCCGGCATTGTGGCTGGCGACGACCAACCTGTCGGCAATCAATTTCCGATGCCCCATTCAAGATCCTCTTATCGCTCTTCGAAAAAAAATTATCGTTTTTCGACGAAAACCGCTTGCATCGTTTTTCGATAAGTATATATCGTTATTCAACAAGACGGGGGACACCCCGCAAGCGGCGACAAGACCGTGAAGACGACAAGACCGTAAAAACCACGACGGCAGCCAGAGACGTGCCTGAAAAGAAAAAAGAGCGGCGGGGTTTCCCACGCCGCTCAGGAAAAAACAGCCAAAACGCGTTCGCGCACCAACGAAAGGAAATTCGGATGTTACGCAATCACGCCATACTCAACATCGGCAATGTCAGCCGGTTTGTCAACGCCCTCGTCGCGACCGCAATGGTCGCCATGATCGGCGCATCTTATCTGGCCGCCCTCGGCCGCATTGTCCTCGTCTAGCCCCGCGCCGGGCCGCCTTCCCGAGACCACGGGAGGGCGGCGGAAAGAAGTCGTCATGACGAAAGCGCTTTCGCTCCTTGTCGCTGCCACCCTCTCCGGGGCGGCGCTCCTGCTCGCCGCCGCGCTCGCCGGCAGCGGTGATGCCGAGCGGGCGGTCAAGCGGCTCTGCGACGAAAGGCTGTGCGGCGTCGTCTTCTTCTGAGAAGACGCACGCTCGAGCCGCGCCCGGGAACCAGGAGCTCCTCATGATTAAGGCCATCGGCAAGGGCTCTCTCTCCTCGATCCTTGCAGTCGTGCTGCATGTTGTTCGCGTCATCGTCTGGATCGCGTTTGCGGGCCTGTCCGCCGTCGTCGTCGCCATCCCGTTCATCCCCGCGATCGCCCGGCTTGTCGCCGGCGCCGACGCGGACATCGACCTTGACGCCGGCGATTTCGTAAAGGCGCTGAAGCACTTCATCACCTTCGGCGTCCTTCTTTATGTCGTCGAGCGGCTGCTCGAAATCCTGAAGACGCTGCGCTTCGGCTCCCCCTTCGTGAAGGAGAACGCCGACCGCTTCAGGAAGCTCGGTTGGGCGCTGCTCATCGGAGAAGGCTCGAAAATCGTCATCGGCCTGCTGTCAGCGATCACGGACGCCGACGTCGATGTCGGGCTCGACGGGATCACGCTGATCGCCGTTGTCGCCGTCTTTGTTTTGTCGGAGGTGTTCCGCGAAGGCGCCAGGATGAAAGAGGAACAGGACCTCACCGTCTGATGTCGATTTCCGTCAAACTCGACCGGGTGCTGCTCGACCGCGGGATGAGCCTGACGGAGCTTTCCGACCGCGTCGGCGTGACCATCGCCAACCTCTCGATCCTCAAGACCGGCAAGGCGAAGGCGATCCGCTTCTCGACGCTTGAAGCGATCTGCAAGGAGCTGAAATGTCAGCCGGGCGACATCCTCTTCTTCGAGGACGACGGCAAGCCGATCCGGCATGAGGATTAGGCAGGCGCCTCACCAAACGGGCGGCTTCTCGCTGTCGCGCCGGCGGGGCCGGCGGTCTTCCGCGCCAAGATCGAGTTCTGCGAAGATGTCAGCGCGCGCCTCGTCGAGATTGGGCGCCGGCGGGCGCGTCAGCGGTTGCGGATAACCGGAAATCTTGAACGCGCTGCCGGTCATCGTCAGGCGGCCCATCTCGGGGTCGTCGACGGTGACGAACATGCCGCGCGCCTTCAGCTGCTCGTCCTTCACGACGTCGGCCATGGTGTGGATGGGCGCGGCCGGCACGCCCGCCGCGCGGAAGAGCGCGATCCACTCGGCGACGCTGCGGGCGGCCAGCGCGCTCTCGATTTCCGCCTTCAGCGCGACGTGGTTCGCAAAGCGCGCGAACAGCGTGTCGTAGCGCTGATCGCGAACAAGTTCCGCCCGGCCGATGATCGCGCAAAGCTCCGCGAACAGCTTGTCATTCGCGCAAGCGATGGCGATCGGTCCGTCCTTCGCAGCGAAAACGTCGAACGGCGTGATGACCGGATGGCGCGCGCCGGTCGGGCCTTGCGTCTCGCCGGTCGCTAGCTGGCGGACAAGCGCGCTCTCAAGCAGCATCGTCTGCACGTCGAGCATCGCGATGTCGATGAACCGGCCCTTGCCGCTCGCCCGCCGCTCATAGAGCGCCGCCGAGATCGCCAGCGCCGCGAACGTCCCGGCGGCGAGATCGCCGAGCGAGATCCCGAGCCGGACGCCGGGACCGCCCTCGGGTCCGTTGATCGAGATCATGCCGCCAAGCGCCTGGACGATGAGGTCATAGGCGGGAAGATCGCGATAGGGGCCGGAATGCCCGAAGCCTGAAACCGAGGCGTAGATCAGGCCGGGAAAGCGGTCTTTGACGTCATCATGGCTGTAGCCAAGCGCGGCCATCGTGCCGGGGCGGAAATTCTCGACCAGCACGTCCGCCCGCGCCAGCAGCTTCTCGAACACCGCGCAATCGCCGGCGTCCTTAAGGTTCAGCGCCAGCGACCGCTTGCCCCGATTGATCGAGGCGAAATAAACGCTCTCGCCATTCTGGAAAGGCGGGAAGGCGCGCGTGTCGTCGCCATGGCCCGGCATTTCGATCTTGAGAATTTCCGCGCCCAGCTCATAGAGCAGCGTGGTGCAGTAAGGGCCGGCGAGCACGCGGGAAAGATCGAGAATGCGAACGCCGGCGAGCGGCCCGCGCGGAGATTCAGCCATGATGAGGCTCCTGTTCGTGCGCCCGCGCACTGTGCGTGGAAAACGGCGGCGGTGACAACCGGCAAATCGCGTTATGCGCGAGGCATGGACTTCTCCCTGCCGCTCCTTCTCGCCGACCGTGTCGGCGTTTTCGTGTTCGCCGTTTCCGGCGGCATCGCGGCCGTGCGCAAGGAGATGGACCTCTTCGGCGTCCTGGTGCTCGCCTTCCTGACGGCGGTCGGCGGCGGCACGCTGCGCGATCTCATCCTCGATGCGCCGGTTTTCTGGCTCGAAGACACAGCCGCGCTCGGACTTTGCGCGGCGGGGGGCGTTACGGCTTTCTTCCTTTCAAAACCGATCGACGCCTTCCGCCCCTTGCGGTGGGCGGACGCAGCGGGCCTTGCGCTATTCTCGGTCGCAGGCGCGGCCAAAGCGGCGGGGCTTGGCCACGGATTCGTCATTGTGCTGATCATGGGCGTGATGACGGCGTCGGCGGGCGGACTCCTGCGCGACATCTGCGCCAACCGCGTGCCGGTGCTCCTTCTGCCGGGCGAGCTTTACGCGACCGCCGCGCTTGTCGGCGCCGCCTTTTACGGGGCCCTTCATATTGCAGGCGCAGGCGCCGGCGCCGCCTTCGCCTGCGGCATGGCGGCGGCCTTCGCACTTCGGGCCGCGGCGATCGTCTTCAACCTCTCGCTGCCGAAGGCGAAGGGTTAGGGCGGCAAGGGGGTCCCAGCCTCAACGCGCCTATCGCCCGAGCGCTTCGATCAACAGCTGCGCGGCGGTCGCCCCGGAATGCTGCTGCTGGCCGGTGATCAAGCCGCCGTCGCGCACGGCGAACGGACGAAAGGGGGATTGCACGATAAAGTTCGTATTCTGAATTTTCCGCGCCTCGTCCTCGATCCAGAAGGGCTGGATCTTCCGTCCCACAAACTTGTCCGCGAAGGCTTCTTCGGAATTTGCAAAGCCGGTCCAGGTCTTGCCGCTGACAAGAAGCTCGCCGTTCGACAGTCTCGTCTTGAGGAGGATCGCGGTGGCGTGACAGACGACGGCGACGATTTTTCCCGCCTCGTAGCAGCGCGCGACGAAGGCGTGCAGCGCCTTGTCGGTCGCCATCGTCACCATCGGCGACTGGCCCCCGGCGATGAACAGCGCGTCGAACTCATCAAGCGCGACGCCGGTCGCCGGCTTTGTCCCCTTGAGCAGCGCCGCGTGTTTCGGCGAGCGCTTGAAGCCCAGTGAGATGAGATCATCCGCCGAATAACCGCTCGGATCTTCCGGGTCCGAAAAGCTGTCGGCCTCGAGATCGCCACCATCGGGCGACGCGATGGTCACCGCGTAACCGGCCTCGCAAAACGCCCAATAGGGATGCGTCAGCTCAGCCCACCAGAAGCCGACCGGCCAGCCCGTCGTCGGCGACACCGCAGAATTGGCGGCGATCATCAGGATGCGTTTTTGCGCCGGCGCTTGCATCACGTTCAAGGGCTCCTTCCCGGGGTTGCTTTCACGCAGGCGCTTCGCGCCGAACAGCGCGTTCAGAAGCTTCATGTCTTTCGCCGAAGGACGCCGAATGCCCAGTCACGACCCGCGCCGCGCACCAGCGCCTGGTCGATCCAGACCATGGCGAGCGGCTCCAGAAGGCGCGCCTGCCGCAAGGGGCCGGCGTCGATCGCCTCGAAGCCGATCGCCTCGATGAGCGTGTGCGCCGTCTTCTTGGCCGCCGCGTCATCCCCCGCCATGAACATGACCGGACGCGCGGTCAGCGACGCGGCGTCGTCCATCAGGTCGGCGCCGACCTGGTTGAGCGTCTTCACGATGCGCGCGCCCGGGGCCCAGACAGCCAGCGCTTCCGCGCCAGAGGTCGTAAATCCGCGCTCAAGGCCAAGCTTGCCGTCCACCATGACCAACGGGTTCATGCAGTCGATCACGATTTTTCCGGCGAGGTCGCCAAGCGCCTTGACGGCGCTTTCCGCCACGCTCCACGGCAAAGCGAGCACGACAATATCCGCTTCGGTCGCAGCGGCCTGCGGCGCCGCCAGGCGCGCCGACACCGCCGCCGCCAGCGCGCGCGCGCCGGCGTCATTAGGATCGCGCGCGCCGAGAATGAGCGTTAACCCGGCCCGCGACCAGCCGCGCGCGAGCGCAGACCCGACGGCGCCTGTCCCGATGATCGCTATTTTCAAAAGGCGCTCCCTGCGAGCTTGCCCGGCCTGCCTAGCGCGGCGCCGATCTTCTCGGTATTGAATTCGCCGCATGAGCGATGTTCTTCAGATGAAACTAAGGCGTCTCGACCTGACGACGCTGATCATTTTCGATCGCCTGATGCGCCTCAGAAAAGCGACGGCGGTCGCCGAGGAACTCGGGCTGACGGCGCCGGGGATCAGCCATGCGCTAAGGCGCCTGCGCGAGGCGTTCGGCGACGACCTTTTCGTTCGGCGCCCGCACGGGCTCGATCCGACCGCCTTCGCGCTTGGCGCCGCGCCGCACGTCGCCCGCGCCATCGAGGAAGTGCGCGCCGCCTTCTCGGGTCCGGCGCCGTTCGATCCGCGCACCGCGCAAGGCGTCCTGCGCGTCGGCGCGTTCGACTATGAACTCTCGACGCTGATGCCGCGCGTCATCGGCGCCGTCGCCGCTGCGGCGCCCGGTATCCGCATCGTCGCGCGGGCGATCGGGCGGGCGCAGGCGCTTGAGGCGCTCGCCAGCGGCGAGCTTGACTGCGCCATCGGCTATTTCTGGTCGACGACCGACGCGATCATCGCCACCCCTCTTTATACGGAGAGCTATGCGGTGCTCTTTCGGCGCGGCGACCAAGACGGGCGCCGGATGACGTTGCCGCGGTACCTCAAGGCGCGCCACATTCTCGTTTCGCCGGCGGGCGAGCTGTCCGGCGTCGTCGATGCGGCGCTGGCGAAAGAGGGACGCTCGCGGCGGGTGATCGCCTCCGTCCCGCTGTTCTCGCTAGCGTTTCCGATTGTCCGTGAGACTGGCGCGCTCGCCACCGTGCCAAGACGGCTGGCCGACGCATTCTGCGGCGATTTCGGCCTTGAAGCCGCCGCGCCGCCCCTCGCCATCCGCGCGTTCCCGGTCGCGCTGGCGCGCAGCCGCCGCAACGCGCGCAGCCCCTTGCATAACTGGCTTGACGCCATCATCCGCGCCGTTTCCAAGGCCCCCCGTAAGGATGGCTGACCGGTCGGCGACGCGTTTGCCGGGCCGCGACGCTTCGCCTATATCGCGCGCTGATGACCGTCCTCGATCTCACCAAAACGCCCGCGGCGGAAACGGGTCCCGTTTCCGTCTTCGGCCTTACGCGCGCGGAGATCGCGGCCCGGATCGCCGAAGGGCTCGGCCTCGATGCAAAGAAATCGCGGATGCGGGCGAACCAGCTCTGGCGCTGGACTTATCATTACGGGCTGACGGACTTCGACGCGATGACCGACATCGCGAAGGAGATGCGCAGCGAGCTTGCGCGTCTTTTCACGCTCGCGCGCCCGCGCATCGTCGAACGGCGGATATCGACCGACGGCACGCGCAAATACCTCATCGAAGTGGGGCGCGGCGCCGAGATCGAGTGCGTGTTCATCCCCGATGTCGGGCGCGCCGGCGCCTTGTGCGTCTCCTCTCAGGTCGGCTGCACGCTCACCTGCACCTTCTGCCATACGGGCACGCAGGCGCTCGTCCGGAACCTCACCGCCGGCGAGATCGTCGCGCAGGTGATGGCGGTCAAGGACGACCTTGAGGAGTGGCCCTCGGGAGGGGACGATCGGCGCCTTTCCAACATCGTCTTCATGGGCATGGGCGAACCGCTCCTCAATTTCGACAATGTCGCGGCGGCGATCGACACCAACGCCGACGGCGACGGGATCGGCATCTCGCGCCGCCGGATCACCGTCTCGACGTCAGGCGTCGCGCCGGAGATCGTGCGCCTCGGCGAGGTCACGGGCGCGATGCTGGCGATTTCACTGCATGCAACGAATGACGCGCTTCGCGACACCCTCGTTCCCATCAACCGTAAATATCCGATCACGGAGCTTCTGGATGCGTGCCGCGCCTACCCCGCGGCGGGCAATTCAAAACGCATCACCTTCGAATATGTGATGCTGAAGGGCGTCAACGATACCGACGCGGAAGCGCGCGAGCTCGTCCGCCTGCTGAAGAACATCCCCGCCAAGATCAACCTCATCCCGTTCAATCCGTGGCCGGGCGCGCCCTATGAGTGCTCGGACTGGGACCGCATCGAGGCCTTCGCCGACATCGTCAACCGCGCCGGCTACGCCTCGCCGATCAGGACGCCGCGCGGCCGCGACATTCTCGCCGCCTGCGGGCAGCTGAAGTCGGAAAGCGTCAAGACGCGGGCGAGCCAGCGGCTGAAAGAACGGCTCGCGGAGAGCGCCGGCGGCCGGTAGGATGCGCGCCATGGCCTACCGGCTTTCCCCGCGCGACGATCTCCGCCGCCTCCGCGAAGCGTTCGCGCGCGCCGGCCGGGTTCACATTCCCGGCGTGTTCGACGCCGACAGCGCCGCGCTCCTGACAGATGCGATCGAGCGCGTCGACGGCTGGCATCTCGTCCTCGACGCGAAGGGCAAGCATTATGATCTCGACGCCGACGGCATGGCGGCGGCGCCGGCGGACCTGAAGCGGGTCGTCGACCTTGCGCACGCGCAGGCCCGCGACGGCTTCGCTTATCTCTTTGAGAATTGCCCGCTTTACGACATCTACCACGGCGGTCGCGCGCCCGGTCATCCGCTGGCGCCGCTGTTTGAATTCCTCAATGGCGAGGCGTTTCTCGGCTTCGTGCGCGACGTGACGGGATTTGCCGACATCGGCTTCGCCGACGCGCAGGCGACGCGCTACGGGCCCGGCCATTTCCTCACTAACCACAATGACGCGGTCGAGGGGAAGAACCGCCTCGCAGCCTATGTGATCAACATGACGCCGCGCTGGCGACCGGACTGGGGCGGTCATCTCGTCTTCTACGACGCCGCCGGCAATATCGAGGAAAGCTACATCCCCGCTTTCAACGCCCTGAACCTTTTCTCGGTCCCGGCCGATCATGCGGTGTCCGTCGTTGCGCCGTTCGCCGGCGCGAGCCGGCGTTCGATCACCGGCTGGCTGCGCGCCGGCGCCGATCCGCGCCGCCGCTGATGGCCTTCCGTTCCCTTCCTGTCGATGAATCCGCGCTCACCGAACGCTTCGTGCGCGCGTCGGGCCCCGGCGGGCAGAACGTCAACAAGGTCGCGACCGCGGTCGAGCTTCGCTATGACGCGAAGGCGGCCGCGATGCCCGAAGGCGCTCGCGCGAGGCTCTTGAAGCTCGCCGGCGCGCGCGCGACGAAAGACGGCGTCATCGTCCTGTTCGCCGACCGCTTCCGCGCGCAGGAGCGGAACCGCGCAGACGCGCGTGCGCGCCTTCAGGCGCTCCTCGACCGGGCGGCGACGCCGCCAAAACCGCGCATCGCGACGAAAACGCCGAAGGCCCAGAAACGAAAACGCCTCGAATCGAAGCTGAGACGCGGTGAGATCAAGCGCGGGCGCGGCCGCGTGCGCAGCGAGGATTAGCGGTGTTGTCGAAGCGTCTCGTCCTCGTCGGCGCCGGGCATGCGCATGTCGAAGTGCTGAGGCGCTTGTCGATCGCGCGCGCCGAAGGCGTCGCGCTGACGGTCATCAGCCCTTACACGCACGTGCCTTACACCGGCATGATTCCGGGCGTGGTCGCGGGGCGCTATGCGCTCGCCGAAGCTTCGATCGACGCCGCGGGCCTTGCCGCGCGGGCGTGCGGCGTCTTTGTGCACGCGCGCGCCATCGCCGTCGATCGCGCGCGACGCATCATCGCCTGTGAAGGGGGCGATGAAGTTCCCTATGACCTTCTCTCGATCAATGTCGGCGGCCTCGCGCGCAATCCGCTCGCCGCGTCCGGCGGCGCTGCGATTCTCGCGACGAAGCCGGTCGAGCCGTTCATGGCGGCGCTCGGCGATCTCGGCGCGCCAGCCGTCGCCGTCATCGGCGCGGGCTTTGGCGGGATCGAGCTTGCGGCGGCGCTTCGCCATCGCGGCGCCGGCGTCAGTCTGATCGCGGGGCGCGCCGGGCTCGCCCCTGCTGCGCCCGCGGCGGCCCGTGCGATGATCGAACGGCGGCTGAAGGCGCGCGGCGTTTCGGTCATCTCGGGCGCCGACGCCGTCGGCGCCGAAGCCGGGCGGGTCGTCCTGGGCGACGGGCGAGAGATTGACGCGGGCGCCGTCATCCTCGCCGCCGGGGTCGGGCCGCCGGCGCTCATTGCGAGCCTCGACCTTCCGAAAGACGGCCGCGGATTCCTGAAGATCGGCCCGACGCTGCAGAGCCCGGCCGATCCTCATATCTTCGCCGTCGGCGACAGCGCTTCCCTTCCCGGCGTCGACAAGGCAGGCGTCTACGCAGTTCGTCAGGGGCCGGTCCTTGCCGGCAATCTTCGCGCCGCGCTAGCGGGCGGGCGGCTCAGGTCCTTCCATCCGCAAACGGACTATCTGGCGATCATCTCCTTCTGGCCGGACGCGGCTGTTGCGGTCCGCGGGCGCCTCGCCGCCGAGGGGCGATGGGCCGACCGCTGGAAGGAATGGATCGACCGCCGGTTCATCGAACAATATCGCTGAGGAGCGAAAAAACCGCTTCGCCCACGAACCCCTTTCCGCTATGCGGTTCGCCGCAACGGTGCGGAGCGCGCGGCATGGCGAAACACAAGGGCGTCAGGAAGGTCGTTCTCGCCTATTCGGGCGGGCTCGATACGTCGGTCATCCTGAAATGGCTTCAGGTCGACTATGGCTGCGAGGTCGTCACCTTCACGGCCGATCTCGGCCAATTCTACGAAGGATCGGGCGACGAGCTTGAGGCGGTTCGCCGCAAGGCCGAGCGCGCCGGCGTCAAGGAAATCTACATCGAGGACCTGCGCGAGGAGTTCGTGCGCGATTTCGTCTTCCCGATGATGCGCGCCAATGCGGTCTATGAGGGGCAATATCAGCTCGGCACCTCGATCGCGCGGCCCCTGATCGCCAAGCGCCTTGTCGAGATCGCGAAGGAGACGGGCGCCGACGCCGTCGCCCATGGCGCGACCGGCAAAGGCAATGATCAGGTTCGGTTCGAACTCTCGGCCTACGCCCTCAATCCCGACATCAAGGTGATCGCGCCGTGGCGGGAATGGGACCTATCGAGCCGGACGAAGCTCATCGCCTTCGCCGAGGCGCATCAGGTCGAAATCCCGAAGGACAAGCGCGGCGAGGCGCCGTTTTCGGTCGACGCCAATCTCCTTCACACCTCTTCTGAAGGAAAGGTGCTGGAGGACCCGGCGGAGTCCGCGCCTGATTACGTCTATCAGCGCACGAACGATCCCGAAACGGCGCCGGACAGGCCTGAAATCATCGAGATCGGCTTCCGGCGCGGCGACGCGATCAGCCTCAACGGCAAGGCGCTTTCTCCGGCGAGCCTCCTCGCCGCACTCAACGATCTCGGCCGAACGCACGGTGTCGGACGGCTCGACTTCGTCGAGAACCGCTTCGTCGGCATGAAATCGCGCGGGGTCTATGAAACGCCGGGCGGGGCGATCCTGCTCGCGGCCCATCGCGGCATCGAGCAGATCACCCTCGACCGCGGGGCAGGGCACCTCAAGGACGAGCTGATGCCGCGCTACGCCGAGCTCATCTACAACGGCTTCTGGTTCGCGCCCGAGCGTGAGATGCTGCAGGCGGCGATCGACAAAAGCCAGGAACATGTCGAAGGGACGGTGCGTCTCAAGCTCTACAAGGGGCAGGCGAGCGTCATTGCGCGCTCCTCGCCGAAATCGCTCTATTCGATGGCGCATGTCACCTTCGAGGAGGACGCCGTCTATGACCAGAAGGACGCCGAGGGCTTCATCAAGCTCAACGCGCTGCGGCTGAAGCTGCTGGCGCGGCGGACTCTGCGCGGCTAGGCCGGGCGGCGCGCCGGTCGAAGAGGGCGAATCCGGCCGGCGGGCGCTTCCCCGGCGGGCGCTTTTCCGGCTATAGTTAAGTCTTGGTTGCGTAGGGCCGGGGGCCGGGGTGGTTATGAGGAACATCGAAGCGATATTCGGGGGCATCCTCGCCCTTGTCGTTCTGGGGGCGGCGATTTTCATGGTCGCCGGCAATGGCTGGACCACGAAACCGGCGCCGCTGCCCGGTCAGAGCCCTGATTATCCCTCGGCGGGCGGGCCGATCGTCGACGCCGCCGCCGGCAACGTGAATTGCCAGTGTTATGATCAGGCCTTTGCGCTGGCCGGCAAGGATGTCACCGTCATGTCCTCGCAATATCGCACGGGGTTTGAGAGCTGCCGGGCGGTCGGGGGCCCCGATGGCGGCGAATTCTGGACCGCCGGCTGGAATGCGCGCCTCTCGGCGAAGCCGTTCCAGGCTTCCTGCCGGGCCTATGAGCGCAGCCGCGGGGCCTGACGCGCCCCTTGCTCCTTCCCTGAGGCTTGAGGCCGGACCCTCCGTTCGGCTTGTTCCTTGTGCGAAAGGATACTTTCTGAATTTGGCGTTCGGGATCAGCCCGTTTCGGCTTTGAGCGGCCGCGCCAGCAGCGCCCCGATGATTTCGTCAAGGCCGCGAGTGCCGGCGACGAGATCGGCGACGGCGGCGCAGACGGGCATGTCGACGCCGGCGGCTTTCGCCATGGCGATCAGGGCGGGCGCTGTTGCGACGCCCTCGGTCACTGAATTCCGCCCGCCAAGGACCTCATCGAGCCGCCGCCCGCGGCCAAGCTCGAGGCCCAGGGAGTAGTTCCGCGACTGGACGGACGTCGCCGTCAAGATGAGGTCACCGAGGCCGGAAAGGCCCGCCAGGGTTTCCACCTTGGCCCCGCGCGCCAGCGCCAGACGTTGGAACTCCGCAAAGCCCCGGGCGATCAGCGCCGCCCGGGCGCTGTCGCCAAGCCCGCGGCCAATGACGGCGCCGGCGGCGATCGCCAGCACGTTTTTCACCGCGCCGCCGAGCTCTGCGCCGATGAGGTCGTCGGAAAGGTAGGGCCGGAAATGCGGCGCGCTGACCGTCGCCAGCCAGCGCGCCCCAAGGGCCTGATTTTCCGCCGCGAGTGTCACCGCCGTCGGCAGACCTTCGGCGACATCTCGCGCAAAGCTCGGCCCTGAAAGGACGGCGGGCGAGGCATCCGGCCATACCGCGCTCAGCACTTCGGTCAGCATCAGGCCTGAGCCTCGCTCGATCCCTTTCGAGCACAGCAGCAAGGGGGCGCCCTTCGGCGCTACATTGCGGATGGAAGCAAGAACGGTGCGGGCGTGCTGGGCGGGAGCGACAAAAAGGTAAGCCTCGCGGCCGCCCGCCGTTGCGATCTCCGCGGTCGCCCTCAGGCCCTCGGGCAGGCGGACGCCTGGAAGGTAGGGCTCGTTCACCCGCCGGTCATTGATGGACGCCGCGGTCTCCGGCTCCAGCGTCCAGATCAGCGTATCGACGCCCTTCGACGCCATGAGCGAACCGAGGGCCGTGCCCCAGGCGCCGCCGCCGATGACCGCCGCCGAGCCGAAGGGTGACGCTGCGACCGTCATGTGCAATGATGATTGCTGAACAGGAAAGAAAGCATTCAGGATGAGACCTCCTGCGGCCCGCCTCTCGCCCGTTCCCGACGCCACCGCCGAGGCGATCCTCAACGCCGCCAGTCGCCGCTTCCTGCATTACGGCTATGCCAAAACGACCATGTCGGAGATCGCCAGCGACTGCAACATGTCGCCCGGCAACCTTTATCGCTACTTTCCCTCAAAGCTCGACATCGCCGAGGCCTTCGCCCATCGCCTTAGGAGCGACCATCTCGAGGAGCTCAGGAAGGCCTCGCACGCCCCGGATCTTACAACCGCCGAACGGCTCCGTGCCTATTTCCGAACCAAGCTGAAGCTCGCCTATGATCGCTATCACGATCGGCCTCGTGCCTATGAGCTGTCGCAGGCGATCCTGAAAGAGCGGCTTTCCTTCGCCAGCGAATGGGAGGCGGCGGAGGCGATGATCATCGAGGACATTCTGAACCGCGGCGCCGAGGCCGGGGATCTGGTGCTCGCCAACCGGACCCGGACCGCCCGCCTGCTGCAGGACGTGTTTTTCCGCTTCACCAGCTCCGCCATCTATTTCGAGGGCGATTACGAAACCCTCGCCCGCGACCTCGACGACGTCATGGACCTCGTCCTCGACGGCTTCGCCTGGCGGCATTCGGGGTTTGTGAGGGGCGCTTGAGACGGGCTGAGGCAGCCCCCACAAAAATTATACGATGAACGATGAATATTTTCGCCAATTTTCATTGACAGTGGTCCGGTCCGATCCTAGATACCGGTCATCGCTTCCGCCTCATCAACCCTCGGGTTCGGTGCGGCCTGACGAGGCGGTTAAAAGACCAAAGAAAACAAAGAGAAACAGCCATGATCACCAGCATTGCACGTTCTGCGGGCGTTCGTTTCGCCATCGCCATCCTTTTGTCGGCGGTAATCGCCGGCGGCTATCTTTCGGCGATCGGCTTCCTGAACCCCGGCTTCGTCGCCTGACGGCGGCGTGAAAATTCATCCGGCCCGTTCCGCGGGCCCGAACGATAACGATGAGGACCCCGGTTCGCGAGATTTTCCGGAAAGAACGCCCCTTCTGACCGGGAAGCCCCCCCCCCCAGAGTCTCGCGAGCCTTATGAACGCGGAAGCCACCCTCCCGGCTTCCGCGTTTTCATTTTCACGCAGCGCCCCGCCCGTCAGGGCCGACCGCCTTTGCCGCGCCGCTGCGTCGCAAGCCCACAAACTTCCGGAACTCAAGAATGGCGAGCGTGCCGAGCGCCACGGCCGCCGCGGAAAGCGCATCGCTGGCGGAGATCGGCGTGAATTTGAACAGGGCGCGCGCCGGCTCGAAAGAGATGGCGAGGGCGGCCATAAGCGCCGTCATCGGAAAGATGACCGCCATCGGCCTGTTTGGCCGAACGATCGCCGCCAGCACCGACGCGCTGAAAGATCGATTGATGAGGATCAGCGCGGCGATCGCGCCCAAAAGGGCGACAAACGCGGTTGTCCGCACCGTCGCCTCGCTCGCGCCGCCAGCCGCCGCATGGACGATGACGGCGCCGATCAGGGCCGCGGCGACGCCGCCCTGAAGCAGACTGAACAGCGCCAGCGGCGGATCGACAAGCGACTTCTCCGCCGGGCGCGGCGGGCGATGCATGACGGTGCGCTCCTCGGCCTCGGCTTCGAAAACAAGCGCGCAGATCGGATCGATGACCATCTCGAGAAAGGCGATGTGGACCGGCCCGATGAGGATCGGCGCGCCGGTCGCCAGGGGCGCGATGGCCAGCGCCGCGATGGGAACATGCAAGGCGATGATGAAAGCCGCGGCCTTGCCGAGATTGTCATAGATCCGCCGGCCTAGGCGGATCGCTTTCACGACTGCGCTGCAATCATCGTCGAGGAGGACGATCAAAGACGCCTCGCGCGCGACGTCGGCGCCGCGCCCGCCCATGGCGACCCCGATATGAGCAGCCTTGAGCGCCGGCGCGTCGTTGACCCCGTCGCCGGTCATCGCGACGATTTCGCCTGCCGCCTTCAGCGCGTTGACCAGCCGAAGCTTCTGTTCCACCATGACGCGCGCGAAAATGTCTGCATCCTTGAGGCGGCGGGCGAGCGCCTCGTCATCAAGGCCGGCGATCTCCTCGCCGGTGATCACGCCCTCGCCGTCAATGCCGGCCGCGCGCGCGATCGCCTGCGCCGCCGTCGGGAAATCGCCCGTCACCATCACCACGCGAACGCCTGCGGACCGACACTCCTCGACCGCCTC
Source organism: Parvularculaceae bacterium (assembly GCA_046296195.1). Classification (GTDB taxonomy): domain Bacteria; phylum Pseudomonadota; class Alphaproteobacteria; order Caulobacterales; family Parvularculaceae; genus Amphiplicatus. The sequence goes on from JBKBLR010000007.1 coordinate 44,452, forward strand.
CCGCACGCCGGCGCGCAAGGGGTCCGCGAGGCCGACGAGCCCGATGAAGCGGAAGGCGAAGTCGCGCGGCGAGGCGGGCAACGGCTCGCGCCCCCAATCGGCGTTTGCAACGCCGATCACGCGCATGCCTTTCGCGGCCATCTCGCGCGCGCCCGCCACCAGGTGCGCCGTTTCCCGGCAGTCGAGCCGGCAAAGCTCCGCAATCGCCTCGGGCGCGCCCTTGGCGGCGACGAGCAGCGTCGGCGCCGCTGCGCCCCGCCAGACATTGGTGACGGCGAGCAGGTCAGGGCCGAGGCCGTAGGTGTGGACCTGGTCCCATGCCGCGTCATCAGGGGCGGCCGCAGGCCCAAACCCGTCAGCGAGGTCGTGGAAGGCCCTCTCCATCGGGTCGACCGGCATGCGCGCGCTTGCAAGAACGCCGATCCTCGCAATCTCCGCATGCGCCGCAGCGCCGTCCGCAGCGCCGTTGAGGACCTGATCCCGACTTCTCAGCTCCGCGACCGTCATCCGGTTTTCGGTCAGCGTGCCGGTTTTATCCGTACAAAGAACGCTTGCGGCGCCGAGGCTCTCGACCGCAGCGGCCCGCCGCGTCAGCACGCGCGCTTGCGATATCCGCCAGGCGCCCATGGCGAGAAAGACGGTGAGCACGACCGGGAACTCTTCGGGCAGCATCGCCATGCCGAGCGCGATGCCCTGCACAGTCGCGCCCGCCCAGTCGCCGCGAAGGAGTCCCTGGAGCAGGAGCGCAGCGCCGCAAACGAGAATCGCGATCGCGCCGAACAGCCGGACGAGGCGGCCCATCTCGATCCTCAGGCGCGGGGGCTCTTCGGCGATCACCTCGAGCGAGCGGCCGATCTTGCCGATCTCGGCGGCCGCGCCGGTGGCGAACACGAGGCCGAGCCCATGGCCGCGGATGATGAGCGAGCCGGAATAGGCAACGGACTGAGCGTCGCCGCCCGGGCGGGGCCGCGCAGGCGGAACGCCTGACGGGTCAGCGATCTTTGCGACGGGAATGGCCTCGCCGGTCAGGAGGGATTCGTCCGCGGCCAATCCGTGCGCCTCGACGATCACGCAATCCGCCGGCACGCGGTCGCCCTCGCCGAGGACGACGAGGTCGCCGCGGACGACCTCGCGGCCGGGGATGCGTTGCCGGACGCCGCCGCGAATGACGGCGGCCCGTGGACTGGAAAGGTCCCGTAAGGCCTCGAGCACGCGCTCGGTCCGGCGTTCCTGAACGACCGTGATCAGCACTGAGAGATTGGCGAAGGCGAGCAGCATCAGCGCCTCCGCGAGGTCGCCGATGACGAGATAGACAAGCCCGCCGGCGATCAGCAGCAACAGCATCGGCTCGCGCAGCACCTCGCGGAGAATGCGGGCGAGGCCGCGCTTTCGCGGCCGGGGAAGGTCGTTGCCGACCTCTTCCTCGAGCCTCCGACGGGCCTATTCCGGCTTAAGCCCGTCGCGGCTGTAAGCGCTCGCAATCGCGTCTGTCTTTTCCTGCATGGAACCTCGCGCTTCAGGAGCTCACCGAATCCGGGCGCCGGTCAATGATCTCGAACAACGCAGGCGACGCACCGCTCGCCGCCATCCAGCGCCCGGTCAGGACTTGGGTCCCTTTTTGCCGCCGCCATGGGCGCGGCCTTCCGGCGGCTCGGCGAGCGGCCAGCGCGCGCGGGGCGCGAAGGCGAGCGCCTCTTCAATCGTCGGCGCAAGGCCGGCGCGCAGCCTTTCGACGCCCGCCCAGGCGATCATTGCACCATTATCGGTGCAATATTTCGGCGGCGGATAGACGAGCCGCCAGCCGCGCGCCGACGTCAGCTCCTTGAGCGCGGCCTTGATGGCGCAATTGGCGGCGACGCCGCCAGCGACGACGAGCGTCGCTGTTCCCGAGCGTTCGAGCATCTCCATCGCCCGCGCCGTGCGTTCGGCGAGATGGGCGGCGATCGCCCGCTGGAATGAGGCGGCAAGGTCCGCGATATCCTGGTTTGTCGGTCGGGCAAGGGATTCTGCGGCAAGGCGCAGCGCCGTCTTGAGGCCCGACAGGGAAAAATCGCATCCCTCGCGGCCGGCGAGCGGCCTCGGCAGGTCGTGCCGAAAGGGCGCGCCGCCCGTCGCCGCCCGCTCGATCATCGGCCCGCCGGGCTGGCCGAGCCCCAAGAGCTTCGCCGCCTTGTCGAACGCCTCTCCGGCCGCATCGTCGATCGTCGTCCCAAGCCGGCGGTAGCGCCCGAGGCCCTCCACCGCGACCAGCTGGGTATGGCCGCCTGATATGAGCAATAGCAGATAGGGAAATTCGACCCTTTCGGTCAGCCGTACCGATAAGGCGTGGGCTTCGAGATGGTTGACGGGGACAAGCGCTTTGCCATGCGCGAGGGCGATCGCCTTGGCCGCCGTCAGGCCGACCATCACCCCGCCGATGAGGCCTGGTCCTGCCGTCGCCGCGACCGCGTCAAGATCGCCCGGTATGACGCGCGCCGCGCGCAGCGCTTCTTCGACCACGCCGTCAATGAGGTCGACATGCGCGCGCGCCGCAATTTCCGGCACGACCCCGCCATAGGCGGCATGTCGTTCGAACTGGGCGCGCGTCACATTGGACAGAACGCGGACATCCGGCCCCCGCGCCGACACCACGGCGGCGGCGGTGTCGTCGCAGCTTGATTCAACGCCAAGGACGAGAAGATCGGCAGTCATGAGGCACCAGCCAGTAGGCGAAGGCGGCGCGCGCGCAAATAGGGCCTCGGGCACTTGCGCACCGCCCCGGCGCTACCGCCTAGTGACGCCATGAAGGTCATCAATACCCGGCCGGCGCCCGATGCGGGCGCCTTTTCGGCGGCGATCCGCGCCGCAGGCGGCGAGGTCATCCTGTCGCCGGTGATGACGATACGGTTTCGCGGCGAGCCGGCGCCGGTAGCGCCGGGCGAGGCGCTCGCCTTCACCTCGGCGAACGGCGTCAGGGCCTTTGCGCAGGTGAATGCCGACCGGTCGTCGCCCGTCTTCGCGGTCGGCGCGGCGACCGCCGATGAAGCAAGGCGAGCGGGGTTTCAGGATGTCGCGGCGGCGGAGGGCGAGGTTGAAAGCCTCGCGCGGTTGATTGCGGGAACGAAAGGACCCTGGTCAGTGCTCCATCTTGCCGGCAGTGATCGGGCGGGCGATCTCGTCGCTGCGCTCGCCGAAAGGGGCGTTCCGGCGCGCCGGCAGGTGCTTTATGAAGCCGTTCCCGCGCCGCATCTCAGCCCAGAGGCGCGCGCGGCCCTCGCCAACGAGCCAGAAAACTGCGCGGTAGGGCTCTTCTCGCCGCGCTCGGCGGTGCTGTTTTTCGCGCAAACCGTCGCCGACGGCCTTGAAAGCAGGCTTTCGCGGGCGACGCTGCTGGCGCTCAGCCCGGCCGTCGCCGCCGCGGCGCTGCAGCCGCGATGGGGGGCCGTGAAGATTGCCGCGGTCCGATCGGCGGACGCGATGGCGGCGCTCATCGACGCCGCGCCCCCGACGCCTTCGTCCCGCCGGGATTGACGCTATATCTGCTGCTGCAGCCGAAGGACCCGGAGATGGTCGCTGACGACAGCCAATTGCCGCAGAAGGCGGAGCCCGATCCCCCGGAGATCGCGGCCGAACCCGACGGAACGGCGCTGACGACGCAGGAAGCCCCGCCCGCCGCGTCGCCGGAACCGGCTGGGCGTTCGCCGGGATTGATCCTGCTCGCCATTTTTGCGGCGGTCCTCGCGATCGCCAGCGCCGCCTATTTCTCGCGCGCCCGGGCGCCGACGCCGCCGGTTCCCGGCAGCGCCGCCGATGCGCCGGCCGCGGCGCGGCTGGAGATCCCGCAAGAGAAACCGGCCGCCGGCGCCGGACTTCATGACGCGCCCGGCCCCGTTAATCCGTCTCCGGACAAAATTTTCAATGACGGGGCGTCCGCGAAGAACGCGCTGGGCGCCGCGCCTGATTCTTCCGGCGCGGGGTTCATCAACGACCTGCCGCCGGCCCCGCATGCCGCCCCCGGCGCCAATGACGTCTTGCGCGACGCGGCGAAGAACGCGCTGCGAAACAAAGCGGATGAGGCTCCGTCAACGGAACAATCGGAACCCGAAGCCTCGCTCGATCCGTTCAGCGAGCGCGCCCTGACGGCGGAGCGCGCCGCCGCCCGCCGCGCGCTCGCTTTCGCCGCGCTCGCTGCAAAGGCCCGGTCGGGGGCGCCTTACGCCGAGGAGCTGCGCATGTTTCTGGCCGAGCCGCAGGACGAGCCTCTGCCCGCGCTCGTCGCCGACCGGGCGGGCGAGGGGGTCCCGACCGCCGCCATGCTCGCCGCGAGCTTCCCGGAATTTCATCGCGGCGCGCTCGCCGCGGGGCGCCGCGCCGAGGCGAAGGGCGCCGCGGCAGGCCTTGGCTCCAGCTTCGCGTCGCTGGTCAATTTGCGTCCGGCCAAGCCCTTGCAGGGCGCATCTTCCGTCGCGGTGTTGTCACGCGTGGAGGCGGCGGCGCTTGCAGGCGACCTTTCTCGGGCGCTCGCTGAGGCCGCCGCCTTGCGGCCGGAAGCCGCGGACGCGCTGAAGCCGTGGCTTGAAGACGCGCGCGCCCGCCTGGCGCTCGACGAGGCGCTCGCCGCGCGTGAACGCGCGATGCTGGCCTTGCTCGCGCCGGGGCGGCTCTGATGCTCCGTCTGCTGATCTTTCTCCTGTGGGTCGTGTTCGCCGCCTTTGCGGTCACGGTTCTCCTGACCCTCGGCGAAGCCGTGAAGATCGAGGCCTTCGGCTGGCGCATGGATGTCCCGGCGGGCGTCGCCGGGGCGACGCTCGCGCTGCTTCTTGCGGCGACCGCGCTTGTCGTCAGCCTCTGGAACGGCTGGTCCGCCCTGCGGCGTCGCTCGCTGCTGCGGGCGGTGCTGAAGCGGCGCGAGAAGGGCGTCGCAGCGCTCGTCGAGGCCGCGCTCGCCCATCAAGCGGCGGATTATCGAAAGTCCGAGAGGCTGGCGGGAAAAGCGGCCAAGCTCCTCGACCGCGACGTGATCGCGACATTGTTCGCGGCGCCGGCGCCGGTCGCGATCGACCTCGACCCGCCGCCGGCCGAGGCCGAGACCCAACCGCCCGATGAAGAGGACAGGACCGTGCTTGCGCCGCCTACGGAGGAAGTCTCCGCGCCGGCGCTGATCGGGCAATGCCCGGAGCCCGCGACGCCCGCGCCGCCCGATGCGGGCGCGATCGCGCCCGAACAGGCGGACGCAGAGGAAACACCCGATCGCACCATCGCGGCGGCGCGCCAGATCAGCTGAGAGGGACGCCCATGAGCGAAATTCAAATCGTCGTCGCCGGCGCCGCCGGCCGCATGGGCGAGGCGATTCTTGAGGAGGCGCGGGCGCAAGGCGTTGCTGTCGCGGGCGCGCTCGAACGTGAAGGACATGGGTCGGTCGGCACGGCTTTGGCCGGCGTCACCATCTCTGACCGGCCCGGCGCGCTCGCCGGCAAGGGCGTCCTCATCGACTTCACGACGCCGCAGGCGAGTCTTGCGGCGGCGCGGCTGTGGGCGGGTTCCGGCGCGCCTTTGGTGATCGGCACGACGGGCTTCTCCGCCGGCGAAGAGGCGGAGATCAAGGCCCTCGCCGCGCGCGCGCCGATCGTGAAATCCGGCAATTTCTCGCTCGGCGTCAATCTTCTGGCGGCGCTGGTGAAAAAAGCGGCGGCGGCGCTCGGCCCCGACTACGACATCGAGATCGTCGAGGCGCATCATCGCGCCAAGGTCGATGCGCCCTCGGGAACGGCGCTTCTGCTCGGCCGCGCGGCCGCGGCGGGCCGCGGCGAATTGTTAGAAGAAAAGCTGAGGCTTGACCGAAAGGGAGCGCGAGAGACCGGCGCGATCGGCATGGCGGTCATCCGCGGCGGCGGGATCATCGGCGATCATGACGTCACCTTCGCCGGCGCCAGCGAGACGGTCACGCTCTCGCATCGCGCGCTTGACCGTTCGCTGTTCGCCAAAGGCGCTCTCGCCGCCGCACGCTGGGCCGCCGCGCAGCCCCCCGGGCTTTATTCGATGGCGGAAGTTCTGGGTCTTTAACCGCGCGTCAACCCTGTTTGCCTTCCGAACCTTAACCTTCGCCATGCGAGTCTTCCTGCGGCTTGGATCAAGGATCGGGGCGCGCATGCTGAAAGAAATGGCGATAGCAGCCGGGGTCGTCGTGATCGGCGCCGTTCTGGCGGTGCGCCAGCTCGACGAGCCGGGGCCCGTCGCTGACGGCGCGGGCGCGCCGACCGCATTCGCCGCCGCTGTCGTCCCGGCGGCGCGATCCGGCGAGGTGAGGCTCGCCGCCGGCGCCAATCACCAGTTCTTCGTCACCGCCGCGGTCAACGGGCGCCCGTCATCCTTTCTCGTCGACACCGGGGCGAGTTTCGTCGCGCTTCGCGATTCCGACGCGCGCGCCGCCAACATCTATGTGTCCTGGGCGGATTACAAACATCCGGTCCGAACCGCGAACGGCGAGACGAAAGCGGCGCTGATCGAGGTCGATGTCATCGAGATCGACAAGATCCGCGTCGAGAAGGTGCAGGCCTTCATTCTTCCCGACGAACAGCTCGGCATGAATCTCCTCGGCATGAGCTTTCTGTCGAAACTCGACAGCGTCGAGGCGCGCGGACGCGAACTGATCCTTCGGGGCTAGCGCATCATCAGCGCCGGCAGGCGCCCGACATCGGCGCCGGCTTGCCGCATGAAGAAAGAGCGCAACGGGCCGACGGCGTTGACGGCGCCCATGCCGAGGTCCCGCGCGAGCCGCAACGGCGCCCAGTCATTCGAAAACAGGCGGTTCAGGGCGTCGGTGCCGAAGGCGAGCATCGCTGAATCGAACCGCCGCCAGCGCTGGTAGCGGTCGAGCGTCGCCATCGAGCCGATGTCGAGGCCGAGGCTGGCGGCGTCGCCGAGCGTTTCGGCGAGCGCGGCGATGTCCTTGACGCCGAGATTGTAGCCCTGGCCCGCGATCGGGTGGATCGCATGCGCCGCATCGCCGATCAGGGCAAGGCGCGGCGCAGCGAAGGACTGCGCAAGATGGAAGGCGAGGGGATAGCCGAAGCGCGGCCCGGCGAGCGAGAGCCGCCCGAGATAATCGCCGAATCGACGCGACAGTTCGGCGAGGAACGCCGCGTCGTCAAGTGCAAGGAAGGCGGGCGCCGCCTTGCTGCGCTCGGTCCAGACGATCGACGAGCGATTGTCCGTTAGCGGAAGAATGGCGAAGGGTCCTGCAGGCAGGAACAGCTCCTGCGCGACCCCTTGATGCGGGCGCTCATGCGCGACGGTCGTCACGATAGCCGTCTGCGCGTAGCGCCAGCTGTTGACGCGAACGCCGGCCGCCGCGCGAAGCGGCGAGGCTTTGCCGTCCGCGGCGATGATCAACGCGGCCTCAAGCGCCGTCCCGTCCGCGAGGGAAAGCCGCGCCGCGCCGCCTGAGAAATCAGGCGCGCCGGCTCGCGCCGGCGCAAAAAGGCGGATGCGCGGCGCAGCCGCGATGCGGTCATAGATCGCAGCGCGCAGCATGCGGTTCTCGACGATGAAGCCGAGCGGCTCGCCGGTTTCGAGTTCGCGGCTGTCGAAATGAAGGTGAAAGGCCGAGGCTGCGCTCCGGCGCATCGGGGACGGCGCGCGGCCATCGGTGACGAGAATGTCGCGAATGGGTTCGGCGTGATGCTCGATCGCCGGCCACAGCCCCAGACGCCGGAAGACGCGCGCCGAGGCATAGGCGAGCGCCGTCGTGCGGCTGTCGAAGCTTTCCTCGCACAAGCGCGCCGGCGATTCTGCATCGATGAGCGCGACATCGAGCCCCTCATGGGCGAGCGCCAGCGCGCAGAGCCCGCCTGCAAGGCCGCCGCCGACGATGATCGCGTCATGCCGATCCATGCGTCGCAGGATCGGCGACGGTGCCCCGCCGGTAAAGGCCTTGCTGGCCCTTGCGGCGAAGCGCCGCCGTATCGTCAGAAGCTGGCGGTGATGGTGAAGATTCCCGTCGGCGCACCGATGCCATAGCGGTAGCCGGGGTTGATGAGCTGGAACGCCGCCGCCTCCGAGCGAGAAATGCTGGTGTCGACATAGGTCGCGGAGAGCGCGATCGGCCCCCAGGGGAGAGCGACCGACACGCCGGCCGACCAGTCGAAATAGCTCCCCGTCGGCGACGCCACCCAGCCGTTCGGGCCGGCGCCGGGATTGCCGTCGGAATAGCCGATCTGCGCATTGAGGGTGATCGGCGAATCCTCAATCGCCGCGCTGGCCTTCGCGTAGACATAGATGTTGTCCTCTTTGTCGCCTGCGAGCGACAGCGCCGACTGCTTGAAGGCGTAGTTCGCGCCGACCGTCAGCGTCGACGGTCCGAAACTGCGCGCCAGCGACGCGTATAGCTCGCCGTAACTCGTATTGTCCGAGCCTTGCGGGAAAACATACCAAATGACGCCGCCGTCGACGGTCACGGAACCGATGTCGGTCGAATAACCGCCAAAGAGGTCGAGCTCGAGATTGGCGCCGCCAAAGGTCCCCCAGCCCGACAGGTTCGACGCCCAGGTCCCGACATAGAACCCGCTTTCATGCGCGGCTTTCAAGCCGCCTTGCAACGCGAGGTCGTTCTCGGTCTGCGACACGCCGCGGAAACGATAATCCGTTGCGATCGTGACATTGGCGGAAAGGCTGATGGAGCTCTTCGTCGAAGGCTCGTCTTCGGCAGCAGCGCCGAAGGGCGCGGCGATGGCGGCGAACACGACAAGATAGAGTGCAGCAATCCGCATGGCGAATACCTCCTTGCGCAGCGGGCTTCATCCCTCGCCCCTTCGCCGGCGATCGCCGATCAGCGTTTCTCCCAGGATCGTCACGCTACGGAGGATTTGATGCGGCGCACAACCCACTGTCACGGACCTGAGAAAAACACTTCGCAAATGTTGCATGAATAGCACAAACGGCCTTTGTAAAGTCCGCTGATAGCATTATCGGCTAAATTAGGATAAAATTTCACCCCAGGGAGGCAATTTATGCTGCTGCACTGCAATAAATTTATTGCGTCGCAAAAGCGGCGCGATAGGATTGCGCCGTAGCCGGACGATTCGGCCTTGGAAATGCGACAGCAGGAGGGCGCGCCCGTGAAATTCATTTCCGCCGTCATCAAGCCGCAAAAGCTCGACGAAGTCCGCGCCGCCTTGCAGGCGGCCGGCGTCAGCGGCCTCACCGTCACCGATGTGCGAGGCTACGGCCGACAAAAGGGGCATACGGAGGTTTATCGGGGCGCCGAGTACAGCGTCGATTTCCGCCTGAAGGTGAAGATCGAAATCGCAGTAGCGTCAGAGCGCGCTGCTCCGGTCGTCGAGGCGATCCGCAACGCCGCCAACACAGGCTCGATCGGCGACGGAAAGATTTTCGTGTTCGATCTGTTGGATGCGATCCGGGTCCGCACGGGCGAGACCGGACCAGCGGCGCTATAATGAAGGGGCGGAGCGATGAAGAACCTTATCAGGATATCTGCTGCGGCGGTCTTCTTCGGCGGGGCGATGATGTCGGCGGCGCATGCTGGGGCGGCGCCGGACAAGGGCGACACCGCCTGGATGCTGGTGTCGACGATCCTCGTTCTCCTGATGATCGTTCCGGGGCTCGCGCTCTTCTACGGCGGCCTTGTGCGCGTGAAGAACATGGTGTCGATGTTGAGCCAGATTGCGGCGGTGACGGTGATCGGCGTCGTCACGTGGGCGCTGTGGGGCTACAGCCTCGCCTTCACGGACGGCGGCGCCCATGACCCCTTCGTCGGCGGCTTTTCACGGCTGTTCCTCGCCGGCGTCACGTCGGAAAGCGTCGCGGCGACGTTCTCGACCGGCGTCTACATTCCGGAATTCGCCTTCATCGCCTTTCAGGGCACGTTCGCCTGCATCACCGCAGCGCTCGTTCTAGGCGGCGTCGCCGAGCGCATGAAATTCTCCGCGGTCGTGCTCTTTGCAATCTTCTGGCCGCTCGTCGTCTATTACCCGATGGCGCACATGGTGTGGTGGTGGCCGGGGCCGGATGCGATCGCCGCCGATCCGGAAGCGCCGGTGCGTTCGGGTCTCCTCTGGAGCTTCGGCGCGCTCGACTTCGCCGGCGGAACGGTCGTTCACATCAATTCCGGCGCCGCCGCGCTTGTCGGCGCGCTCATTCTCGGCGCGCGCCACGGCTACAAGCGCGACCTCATGCTGCCGCATTCACTGACGCTGACGACCGTGGGCGCGGGCCTTCTCTGGGTCGGCTGGTTCGGCTTCAACGCCGGCTCCAACCTCGAAGCCAACGGCTACGCCGCGCTGGCGATCGTCAATACGTTCATCGCCGCCGCCGCGGCCGCCTTCTCATGGATGCTCGCGGAATGGGCGACCAAGCAGAAGCCGAGCCTTCTCGGTCTCGCCTCCGGGCTTGTGGCGGGGCTTGTCGCGGTGACGCCCGCCGCCGGCTTCGCGGGTCCTGGCGGCGCGCTCGTTCTCGGCCTCGTCGTCAGCCCGATTTGCCTCGTCTTCTGCTCGACGATCAAGCACGCGCTCGGCTATGACGACAGCCTCGACGCGTTCGGCATCCATGGCGTCGGCGGCATCGTCGGCGCGATCGGCACGGCGATCGTCGTCAACCCGGCGCTCGGCGGCGCCGGCGTCGTCGACTACACGACCTGCGCGCTCGACGGCGACATCTCGACCTGCGACGTCGCCGCCTATGCGCTCGGGGCCCAGCTCATCGCCCAGATCAAGGCGGTCGCCGTCACGCTCGTCTGGTCGGGGATCGGCAGCGCCATCGTCTTCTCCGGCATCAAGCTCCTTACCGGCGGACGCGTGCCGAAGGAGATCGAAGTCGAGGGGCTCGACCTTCGCGAACATGGCGAGGCCGCCTATCATGCCTGATGCGGCGCGCGGGCGCTTCACCTTCGGGCGAAGCAGGCTATGCCGCTCGGTCATGATTCTGCGAAACATCGTCCGCCTTGTCGCGCTCGGCGCGCTCATTCTCGCGCCGGGCGCGGCGGTCGCTGAGGAAAACCATCTTCAGGACATCGGACCGGCGAGCGAGACCTCGGTCTTCGTCTTCAACACGTTGTTCCTGCTTCTCTCCGGCATGGTGGTGATGTTCATGGCCGCCGGCTTCTGCCTCGTCGAGACAGGTCTCGTCCGGGCGAAAAACGCCGCGGCGATCGCGCTCAAGAACGTGTCGATCTATGCGGTCGCGAGCCTCATGGTCTGGCTCACCGGCTACAATCTCATCTTCGGCGTCGAGAAGGGCGGACTGCTCGGGACGTTCGGTCTGTGGTCGCCGCTTGATGACGATCCAGTCGGCGCGGGCCGCGCCTCCGCCGCCTTCTGGTTTTTCCAGGCCGTTTTCGTCGCCACGGCGGCGTCGATCGTTTCCGGCGCGCTCGCCGAACGGGTGAAGTTCTGGGCGCTCATGATCTTCACCGCGGCGCTCACGGGGCTCATCTATCCGATCGCGGCGTCATGGGAATGGGGCGGGGGGTATCTCGACGCCGACTGGGGGTTCGCCGATTTCGCCGGCTCGACGCTCGTCCATTCCGTCGGCGGGTGGGCCGCGCTCGCCGGCGCGCTCATCATCGGCGCGCGGCGCGGCAAATACGCCGGCAAACGCGTGACGCCGCTGCCGGGTTCCAACCTGCCGCTGGCCGCGCTCGGCGTGTTCGTCCTTTGGCTCGGTTGGTTCGGCTTCAATGGCGGCTCGCAGCTGGCGCTCGGCTCGGTGACGGACGCGCTCGCGGTCGCCAGGGTCATCGTCAACACCAACATGGCGGCGGCGGGCGGCGTCGTCGCGGCGCTCATCATGACGTCGCTCATCTACAAGAAGATCGACATCACCATCGTCCTCAACGCAGCGATCGGCGGCCTCGTCGCCATCACCGCCGAGCCGCTCGCGCCGGCGATCTGGCAGGCGGTCTTCATCGGCGCTTTCGGCGGCGTCATCGTCACTGTCGGGGTGCCGCTGCTTGACCGGCTCAAAATCGACGACGTCGTCGGCGCCATCCCGGCGCATCTCTTCTGCGGCATTTGGGGCACGCTCGTCGTTCCATGGACGAACGCGAACGCGACCCTTCTCGGTCAACTCGTCGGCGTCGCGCTCGTCGCTCTGTTCGCCTTCGGCGTCAGCGCGCTCTTCTGGGTGGCGATCAAATATTCGATCGGCGCCCGCGTCAGCGCCGACGCCGAACAGCTTGGCCTCGACAAGGCCGAGCTTGGCCTTGAGGCCTATCCGGAATTCGTGAAGTCCTAATGGTTAACGCGCGTTAACCCACTTTCGGCGCTCTCGTGGCATGACACGGCCTGTTGTTTGAGCATCCGGTCCGCTTATGCCCCGCGTCCGCCGACAGCCGACCTTCATCGAACGCCTCGATCGCTGGCGGCGGGAGGCGATGGCGCGTTCGGGCGGCGCGGCGACGGCGCTTCTGGGGCTGTGGCTGGCGCTCGCCCTCGCGAGCTTCTCGATCAGCGATCCGAGCCTCAATAATGCGACGCCGCGCACCGCCTCGAACTGGATGGGCGCCGGCGGCGCCGTCATGTCCGATCTTCTGCTGCAGACTTTTGGCGCGGCGAGCCTTCTCGCCGTTCCGCCGCTGGTGATCTGGGGCCTTTTCGCGGCCATCCGGGGCGCAAAGGCGGTTCCGGCCGAGCGCACGCCGCTAGACGTCGCATTGCGGTTCGGGTCGGGGCCCGTCGCTTTCTTGCTCATCGCCGGCGCACTGGCGCTGGCGCCACAACCCCTCAGCTGGCCCTTTGCGGCGGGTCTCGGCGGCCTTGCCGGCGATGCGGCGGGCCTCGGTCTGCGGGCTCTCCTCGACGGCGCCGGCGTTCCAAGACCCGGCGTCTTCGCGGCGCTGTTCCTGGGGCTGCCGGGAATCGCGCTCTACGCCTGGGTGTGCGGCCTCACTTTCGCGCGCCTCGAAGCGGCGGCCTTCGAGGTCGAGGCGCTCGGGCTCAAGCTCGGCGAGATCGTCTCGGCGCGGCTAGACGCCATCTCACGGCAGGACGCCCGGCGCGAGGTCGGCGACCTCGACATCGAGGATGAAACGGACGCGGAAGCGGAAGAAGAGGATCAAGACGGGCTCGACGACGGGTCCGAGGACGATGAGCCGCCGCTCGTCGCGCCGAAGCGGCGCAACATCATTCGCGGCGAGGAATCGCCGAAGAAGCGCGGCAAGCGCGAGGCGCGCGAGGTCCAGCCCGAGCTGCCGGTGTTCAAGCCCGGCACCTATGAGCTCCCGGCGCTCGCGCTGCTCGCCAAGCCCGCCCCGCAGAAGACGCGGGTGATCTCCGACGAGGCGCTCGAACAGAACGCCCGCATGCTCGAAAACGTGCTCGCCGATTTCGGCGTCAAGGGCGAGATCATCAATGTCCGCCCCGGTCCCGTCGTCACGCTCTATGAGCTCGAGCCCGCCGCCGGGGTCAAATCCTCGCGCGTCATCGGCCTCGCCGACGACATCGCCCGCTCGATGAGCGCGGTCGCTGCGCGCGTCGCCGTCGTGCCCGGCCGCAACGTCATCGGCATCGAGCTTCCGAACCTCGACCGCGAAACCGTTTATATCCGCGAGCTTCTCGGCGCGGAGGAGTTCGAGACGAGCCTTGGCGACCTGACGCTCGCGCTCGGCAAGTCGATCGGGGGCGAGCCGGTCTACGCCGATCTCGCGCGGATGCCGCATCTCCTGATCGCCGGCACGACAGGCTCCGGCAAATCGGTCGGCATCAACACCATGATCCTGTCGCTGCTCTATCGTCTGTCTCCGGACGATTGCAAGCTGATCATGATCGATCCGAAGATGCTCGAGCTTTCGGTCTATGAAGGCATCCCGCATCTGCTCGCTCCGGTCGTCACCGATCCGAAGAAGGCGGTCGTCGCGCTGAAATGGACCGTGCGCGAGATGGAGGAGCGCTACCGGCGGATGTCGAAGGTCGGCGTCAGGAACATCGAGGGTTTCAACCAGCGCCTCGCCGAAGCGGCGGCGGCGGGCGAGACGCTGATGCGGCGCGTGCACACCGGCTATGATCCGCAATCGGGCGAGCCGATCTACGAAACCGAAGAGCTCGACTACGCGCCGATGCCTTTCATCGTCGTCGTCATCGACGAGGTCGCCGACCTGATGATGGTCGCCGGCAAGGACATCGAAGGCATGGTGCAGCGCCTTGCGCAGATGGCGCGCGCCGCGGGCATCCATCTCATCATGGCGACGCAGCGTCCTTCCGTCGACGTCATCACCGGCACGATCAAGGCGAATTTTCCGACCCGCATCTCGTTCCAGGTGACGTCGAAGATCGACAGCCGCACCATTCTCGGCGAACAGGGCGCCGAACAGCTCCTCGGCATGGGCGACATGCTGCACATGGCGGGCGGCGGCCGCATCCGCCGCGTTCACGGCGCCTTCGTGTCCGACGACGAGGTCGTGAAGGTCGTCGAATTCCTCAAAAAGCAGGGCAAGCCCGACTATGTGCAGGAGGTGACGGAGCTGCGCGAGGAGGACGAGGACGGCGCCTTCGACGGCCTCGACATCGGCGGCAACACCTCTTCGGGCGATGCGCTCTACGACAAGGCCGTCGCGATCGTCATGCGCGACCGCAAGGCCTCGACCTCCTACATCCAGCGGCGGCTGCAGATCGGTTATAACCGGGCGGCGACCCTCATCGAGCGGATGGAACAGGAAGGCGTCGTCGGCGCCCCCAACCATTCCGGCAAGCGCGACATCCTTGTCGGCGAAGACGCGGCCTGAACCCTGCAGGACCGGCTGTTCGAAGCGCCCGGCGGGCGGGCTGCGGCGGCTTTGCGTGCGCGGGCGGCGCCGCTATGAGACAGGCCGCCGGGCGGGCCGCTTCGGCGGCGGGGTTGACGGGACATGTTCGCGGACGGCGCGACAGAACGATTGAAGACGCCGGCGCGCGCAATGGTCGCCGGCCGCGCCGATTTCGACGGCCTCGAGGCTGAATGGCGCGGTCTTGCTGCGACCGCCGTCGAGCCGAACGCGTTCTACAGCCCGTCCCTGCTCATCCCGGCGATCGACGCTTTCCCGGGCGAGAAGCCGGAGCTTGTCATCGTTCGCGATGACGCGGGTCGCCTTATCGGCCTTGCGCCGCTTGCGCTCCTGCGCGGCTATTCGCGCCTGCCGGTCCCTTATGTCGCGACGTGGATGCACAAGCACTGCTTCTTCGCCGCGCCGCTGGTGCGCGCCGGCGCGGAGCAGGCTTTCTTCAGCGCCCTGTTCGATTTCGCCGCCGGCCGCGGGACGTTCCTGCGCCTCCGCCATCTCGACGCCGATGGCCCGCTGCGACGCGCGGCCGAGGCCGTCGCCGCAAGGACGGGGCGCCTCATTTCTCCGTCCGCGCGCTATGAGCGCGCGATGCTGCCGGGACCATGGGCGACGGACGACTATCTGAAGCTTTCGCTCCGCGGCAAGCACCGCAAGGATCTGCGGCGCCGGAGGGCGCGGCTCGAGGAGACCGGCGCGGTGCTTTTCGAAGCGCTCGGCGATGACGGCGACCTTGATGCGTGGACGGATGAATTTCTCGCCCTCGAGGCGGCGGGCTGGAAGGGCGCCGCCGGCACGGCCCTGTCGCAGGAAGCCGCCTCGGCGCAATTCTTTCGTGACGCCGTCCGGCGCGCGCATAAGGCGGGCGAGCTGCAATTCTTCAGGTTCCGGCTCGACGGCCGCACCATCGCCGCCGCGGTGAACTTCCGCGCCGGTGAGGCCTCCTTCGCATTCAAGATCGCTTATGATGAGAGTTTCGCCCGCTATTCCCCGGGCGTCATGATCGAGATCGAGATCATGCAGGCGCTGGAGCCGGCGGGCCTTGCGATGATCGATTCCTGCGCGAAGGTCGAGCATCCGATGATCAACCGGCTCTGGCGCGAGCGCCGCCAGATCGAGGCGCTCAACGTCAGTCGCCGCGACTTGCCGGCGAAGGCGCTCTTCGGCCTGCTGATGACGCTGGAGCGGGCGTCGGAAAGGGCGCGCGCGGCCAAGGCGGGCGCCGGCGAGGCCCAGACGGAGGCGGAGACCGATGACGATCTTTGACGCGCCGGACGCGGCTCTGTCAGGCCGCTATCCCCATGAGCCCGCGCGCCTCCGGCACCGGCTCCTCGACGATCCGCGCTTCACGCTCGAAGCGCTCGTCGGCCTCGCCGCGCGCATTCCCGCGGCCTCGATCGAATATAACGCCGGCGACATTCCCATTGATCAGGATGCGGACAAGACGCCGTCGAACGGGCTCTCGGTCGAGGAGACGATCCGGCGCATCGAGACCTGCCGGTCGTGGATGGTGCTGAAGAATGTCGAACAGGATCCCGCCTATGCGGCGGCGCTGGAGGAATGCCTCGCCGACATCGCGCCGTCGGCGACGCCGGCGACCGGGCGGATGGAAAAGAAGCTCGGCTTCATCTTCATCTCCTCAGCCGGCGCCGTGACGCCATTCCACATGGATCCCGAACACAACATCCTGATGCAGATCAGGGGTTCGAAATCCTTCAGCGTCTATCCGGCCGACAAGGGCATCGTCAGCGACGAGGACCAAGAGCTTTATCATGCCGGGCTCCATCACCGGAATCTCGCCCACAGGCCGGAATTCGACGCGCTGAGGCAAACGCATGAGCTTAAGGCCGGCGACGCGCTCTATGTGCCGGTGAAGGCGCCGCATTGGGTAAAGGTGGGGCCCGAGCCGTCTGTTTCCTTCTCGATCACCTGGCGCAGCCGCGCTTCGCTCGATGAAGCCGCCTTGCGGCTCGCCAACCGGGCGCTGCGCGCGCGGGGGCTCAATCCTCCCTCGCCGGGCGAACGCCCCCTTCGCGATCGCGTGGCGACGCTCGCCCAGCGCGTCCTGTCGAAATTCGCCTGACGCGCGAGCGGCGCTCTCTGGCGCCGGCGGCGAAGCGCGCTATGCTGCCGGGTCACCATGACAGACAGCTGCAAAAACGCCGCCCCCGCCGACGATCTCAAGCCCTGTTCCAGCCCTGAAGCCGCTGTCGAGCGGCTCGGCGCGCTCTATGACGACGCGATCCGCGCCGTCGAAAAGCGCTTCGCCGACTACGCGGCCGGAAAGCTGCGGATCGGGCCGCATTCTGCGCCGACCTACCCCTACCTCCTCGCCGAAGTGCCGGCGGAGCGTGCGATCCAGACCGGCAGCCTCGCGCTCGGCCAGATCGCAAGCTCGAGCCTTCATGGCGCGACGATCACGCAGCCGAAGCTCTTTGCGAATTATCTTCTCGACCAGCTCCGCCGGGTGACGGAGCGCTTCGAGGCGCGTCTTTTCGTCGGGCGCTCGCGGACGCCCATTCCGCTCACTTTCGCGCTCGAGCAGGCGACCGCTTCGCTTGACCTCAAACAGCGCGAGGAGTTGCAGCATTTCTTCCACATGCCGAACCTCGTCGCGACGAACGACGTCATCGTCGACGGCGGCATGATCCTTGAGCGCGGCGGCGCGCAGCCCCTGTCTCTCTTCACCGCGGAGCGGACGGATTATTCCCTCCACCGCATCCAGCACTACACCGCGACGCGCCCGGAACACTTCCAGAATTTCATTCTGTTCACGAACTATCAGCGCTATGTCGATGAATTCATCGAGCTCGGCCGCAAGAAGGTCGAGGCAGGCGAGATCGACGCCCTCATCGAGCCTGGCGACCGCATCACGCGCAAAGGCGGCGAGCCCTCAAGGCCTCCGCTCGCCAAACAGCCGCAGATGCCGGCTTATCATTTCGTGCGCCCACGGCACGCCGGGGTCACGCTCGTCAATATCGGCGTCGGACCGTCGAACGCCAAGACGATCACCGATCACCTGGCGGTCCTTCGCCCCCATGTCTGGCTGATGATCGGCCATTGCGGCGGATTGCGCCGCACGCAGCGGCTCGGCGATTATGTGCTCGCGCACGCTTATCTGCGCGAGGACAACGTCCTCGACGAGGCGCTCCCCCCCTCGATTCCGCTGCCGACGATCGCCGAGGTGCAGCTCGCGATGACGGCGGCCGTCGAGCAGGTCGGCGGCATTCCGAAGAGCCAGCTCAAGGAGCATTTGCGGACCGGCACGGTCGTCACCACGGGCGACCGCAACTGGGAGCTCAATTTCGAGAAGATCGCGGTGCGATTGAACCAGAGCCGGGCGATCGCCATTGACATGGAATCAGCGACGATCGCGGCGAACGGCTTCCGCTACCGGGTGCCTTACGGCACGCTGCTCTGCGTGTCCGACCGGCCGCTCCATGGCGAGATCAAGCTCCCCGGCATGGCCGACGCCTTCTACCAGGCGCGCGTCTCCGAGCATCTCGCCATCGGCCTGCGCGCCATCGAGCTGTTGCGCGCCGAGGCCGAGGCGGGGACGCTGCATTCGCGGAAACTCCGGAGTTTTGACGAACCGTTCTTGCGGTGACGGGGCGCCTCTCCCGTGCCAATGTACCATCCGCCCTCAAGATGTTACGGCGACCCAGTTTTGACGACCGAGCCTATCGTAAGCCAACCCGATTTGGCGGGGCGAGAAGCGCTCCTTTCGGTCATTCCACGCGTAGACCCTGTCGACCACTTTGTCGATGTTTGCCGCGCCTTCTTGGGCAGCAACCCAGTGCACGGTCGACAAGAGTTCGAGACCAAAAGGCGTCTCGAAACCGTCAACCAGCGCGCCGACCCGCTCATATTTGGCGATCGTCTCAGGCTTTTCCTTGAGAAATAATTCGGCGTCCGTAACGGCGCCAGGCACGAGTTCCAATTGCTTGTCGGGCGCGTCGCCGCCGTCGGCGTATCCGGAAATCAGATGGCCTTCGATGTCATGAAGCACATGGCGCAGATTCTCGGCATAAGGACCGTAAGGCGCTTTCACGAATCGAAGGCGAAGGGGCTCCCCCGCCGCCTGCATGAAATACATCAGCTTGTGCACTTCCAGCAGTGAAACGAAGGGGTCCATCAAGCCACCGAGATAGCGATGCATCAACACGACGATCGCCGCGCGGCCCGGGGTCATCTTCGGAACCTCACGAGATTTGGTCTTCGGCGGTTCGCTATTGGGTTCGAATATCGTCACCTGCAGATCATTGAAGCCGCGCATGGCCTCGACAATTCGTGGCCGAACAACGGCCCAGTTAAGGCCGCCGAGACCGCTGCCGAGCGGCGGGATCGCGATTGATCGAATGCCGCGGGCCCGGATCTCTTCAGCGAGCGCCTTCAAACCGGAGTCGATATCCTCCATCCGGCTTTTGCCGCGCCAATGGCGCTTCGTCGGGAAGTTGATGATGAACTTCGGATTGGTCAGCGTTCGCGTCTCGAACACGAACATTTTGCCCGGCTGCACTTCTTCGCGCGCACAGGCCGCTTCGTAAGCCTTGAAGTTCTCCGGGAAGCCGTTCTTGAACTGAAGCGCGATGCCTCGGCCCATGATGCCGACGCAATTGACCGTGTTGACGAGCGCTTCCGCGTCCGCCCTGAGGATGTTCCCAGTCTTGAATTCGATCATTTTCGTCCGCCCCTAATAATACCAGTCTTTTCTAATCTCGATGCGAGGACGATGCGTCGCGCGTTGGATCGCACCGGATGCCTGTTGGCCGATTCCCTGCGAAATGACGCCAATGCGTTCAACGAGCGTCCAGGGGAACGCTTGTTCAACCAGGAATTCCGCCTGTTTCCCCTCCTTAACGTCGGCGGACCGGAAGTTTGTTGACTGTACGGCGGCCCAATTGACGTCGCCAAGTTCAGCGAGCCGCGCCCGGAACTGGGCGTAGGTCGCGCCGGCGTTCGAAAGCGAAAACGCCCACCGCTTACCGTTGGTCTCCGCCCACGAGACAGCGGCCGCGAGATCGGCCTCGAGATGAACAATAGGCGTCTGCCCGCCCCGATAGGCCAATTCGGGGTGGTTCGCACAGTGTAACACATAGAGCATCAGCGATCGAGAACAAAAGTAGAACGGCACGCAATCCCCTACGCGGAGCTCCTGATGGCAGGAGACCGGCAGGCAAAGTCGGCGCTGTTTGATCGCGCCCATCCCGATCGTCGTCCCTGGGCCCTGGCGCTGAGCCATCGCCGCATCCGACCTTAGGAAACCGTCCGAAGCTATCGACGCCAGGCGGTCGACATGGACGATATGGTAGATTTTGGGCTGGGCGGGAACGGGCATCTTAACTGGCGCGGCTTCCTCTCTCGCCAATGCAGGGCGCGAACACGCGTTTATTGCACTGGCTTCTCTAGCAACCTCAAATCCCCCGCTCGTAGATCCGGTAGGTCTTGTAGATCTCTCCGCCCATGTCGGTGAGCATGGTCAGCATGTCGGTGTTGTTTTCAAGAATCCAGGACAGCTCCGACGAGACGACGCCGTTGTCCATGTTCGCCGAGTTCACCATGTCGATGATCTTGTAGGCGAAGGCGGCGCCCAAGGGCTTGCCGTGCAGCTTCTTCCTGACGCCCATCAGCGGCATGCGCGCCTCGGGAAGCTTCTTCACCTTCAGCCGCCACAAAAGCTTCGCCCAGTTGAAGGGGAGAAGCCTGCCGTCGAAATCGCGGATCGCCTGCATGACGTTCGGGAGCACGAGGCCGAAGGCGACCGGCTCGCCGTCATACTCGCAGAAGATGATGTTGTAGGGTTCTATGATGGGGCGCAGCTCCTTCGCCATATGGGCGATCTGAGCCTCGGTCATCGGGATGAAGCCCCAATTGTCGCTCCATGCGTCCTTGTAGATGTCGACGAGCGTCGCGATCTCCTCGCTGAAGCGCTTGAAGTCGATATTCCTTATCCTAACCCTCGGCGAGGAGAGCGCGCGCTCGATGAATTTCATCCGCTTTTCAGGGATGAACTGGCGGCGCGGAATGTAGCGCAGCGCATGCATGTCCATCGCCTTGGCGTAGCCAGCGGCCTCGACATGGGGGGCGTACCAGGGCCGGCCATGCGGCATCATGATGTAGGGCGGCGCATCGAAGCCAGAGATCAGAAGTCCGCATTCCTCGTTGACGGAGAAGGAAAACGGTCCCGCGGATTTCTTCATGCCGCGCGCGCGGAAATATTCCTCCGCCGCCCTGAGCAGCGCGGCGAAGACGTCCCGGTCGTCGATGGCGTCAAGAAAGCCGAAATGGCCAGTCGCGTCATGATAGCGTTCAAGATGCAGCGGGTTGATGAAGGCCGAGATGCGCCCGGCGACGGCGCCGTCCTTGCGCGCGATGAAAAGCTGGACATCGGCGCCCTTCAGCGCCGGATTGGCGTCCGGGTCGAGCCGCGCGCCGACTTCATATTCGAGCGGCGCGATGTAATGAGGATCGCCCTGATAGGCGACCTTGCCCGCGCGGATGAAATCGCGCCGCCCTTTCGCGCCGCGCACCGCCTCGATCGTGATGGAAGTCATTCGTCCGCCTGCCGCCCGTTTCGGGCGCGGCGACGCCGGCCCCTAATCGCGGAGCTTGATTTCGACCGTTGCGCCGGTTTCCGCAACCTCGAACAGCGCCTTCTCGATCGGCGGCGGGGCGAGGCGGATTTTGGGGTTCTGCGACACGCCATAGGGCTCGACCGGGATCCCGAAGGCGCCCTTGTCGAACTTCTCGTTCGCGTTCTCGTCGTGATAGGCGACCATGGCGAATTGGCCGGCCTCCGGCGCATGGATGCACACTTCGGTCGCCGGCGCGCTTGCGGCAAAGCGATGGCGCGACAGGCGACCGCGCTTGTTGAGAAAGCCGTCCGGGTCGTTCGCGTAAAGCTCGATCGTCATCAAGCCGGCGCTCTTCTTGACGTTAACCACGCGGACGAGGATCTCGTGCGGCTCGCCCTTGCAGCTGAGGTGCTGGTGCGCGGCCTCCTCCTGCGCGAGGGCCGCGCCCGTCGTCGCCGCCAGCGCCGCCGCCAGCATGAATCCAGTCCTCATCGCCACTCCCTTCTGGACGCGCCGCCGACCCCCCCGCGACCGCCCAAGCTTTGCGAAATCCAAGTCTTGCGAATTCCAAGCCAAGGGTCCGCCGCGATTGCGGCCTAGGCAAGGCCGCGGGTCAAGCCTTCGTGAGGGGAGCCATGACAGGCTCCCGTGACGGTCTTATGACGCCGCGGCGACGCGCGCGGACGGGAACGCCTCGGCCATCGCGCCATAGGCGGCGACCAACCGGTCGATGTCGTCCCTCGTGTGCGCTGAGGAGACGGCGAGGCGCAGGAGCGAATCCTTGCCCGGCGTTCCGGGCGGGATCGCCATGTTCACATAGACGCCCTGGTCGAGAAGAAAGTTCCAGGCCTCGAACGCGTCTTCCTTCGTCGGCAGCAGGACGGAGATGACGGGCGCCGGCGGCGCGGCGAGCCGGAGGCCGAGCTGGGTCAGCGCCGCATGGAGGCGATTGGCGTTCTCCCACAGCTTTGTCCTGAGGGCCGGGGTCGCCGCGATGTTGTCGAGCGCGGCGTGCGCCGAGGCGATCGTCGCCGGCGACGGCGAGGCGGTGAACTTGTAGGGCCGCGAGGAGAAGCGCAGATATTCCGCCTGCGGATGGTTCGAGGCGACGAAGCCGCCGATGGCCGCGAGCGCCTTGGAGAAGGTGCCGGTGTAGAAGTCGATCTGGTCCATCACGCCGTCCGCCTCGCAGACGCCGCGGCCCTTCTCGCCATAGACGCCGAAGGAATGGGCCTCGTCGACGAGGAGATGGGCGCCGTGCTTGTGGGCGACCTCGACGAATTCCTTCACCGGCGCGATGTCGCCGTACATCGAATACATTCCCTCGATGCACACGAGCTTGCCCTTGTATTTCGGGTCGAGGCGTCCAAGGCGCTTGTCGAGGCTTTCCGGGTCGTTGTGGCGGAAGCGGATCGTTTCCGCGCCCGAAAGCTGGCAGCCGTCATAGATGCAGGCGTGGCAGTCGGCGTCGATCAGCACGACGTCCTCGGCCGGATCGAGCAGCCCAGCAATCGCGCCGAGATTGGCGACGAAGCCGGTCGAGAAGACGACGCAGTGATTGAGCCCCAGATAATCGGCGAGCGCGCGTTCGAGCGCCTTGTGGCCGGCGAAGGTGCCGTTGGCGAACCGCGATCCGGTGGTGCCGGTGCCTTCCTCGTCGAGCGCGCGCTTGGCGGCGGCGATCGCCTTGGGCTCGAAGGTCTGGCCGAGATAATTATGCGTGCCGGCCAGAACGGTCTCGCGCCCCTTGATCAGGGCGCGCGTCGGCCCGAGGACTTCCTCCATCACGACGGCGAACGGGTTTTTGCCCATGGCCGACAGGCCGTTGTAGAGCGCCGCGGTTTTCTCGAATTTGTCGAACAGGCTCATGACCTAGCCTTGGCTCTTCTTGATGGCGTGAATGGCGTCGACGAGCTCGCCGAGCGTGCGGACTTCCGAGATCGTGTTGACCGGGATGGAGATGTCATAAGCGTCCTCGACCTCCATCACCACGTCCAAAACGGAAACGCTGTCGATCTCGAGGTCGGCGACGAGGTCGATCTCGCGTGTCAGTTTGACCCCCTTGTGATTCAGGGGCTCCAGCAGCGCGCAAATGCGCCGGAACACGAGGTCGTCGTCTTCCTTAACGCCGGGCTCGGTCATCGCTCTCATCCTCGGGGTCGCGGTCACAGCAAACCTTGTTCTTGATACCAGCGGACGGTTTTTGCAAACCCTTCGTGAAGCGGCGTTTTCGGCGACCAGCCCGCGGCGGCGTTGAACAGATTTTCGCGCGCAACCCAGTCGGGATGGAAGAGCTCGTTGACCTGTCCCTGGCGCACGCTCGGCGACATGCCGAAAATGCTCTCGGCGGCCCTCACGCCCTCGTGCAGCAACGTCACGGCGGGCTTTGGAATTTTCAGCGCCATCGGATTAAGGCCGATGGTCTCTCCGAGGACCCGGCCGATCTCCGACCAGGCGCGACCGCCCTCGCGCTCGTCGCCGACGTCATAGACGAGGCCCGGCGCGCCGCGCCGCGCGGCCGTGATGATCGCGCCGGCGGCGTCCTCGACGTAAAGGAGCGAGGCGCGCGCCGGCGCTGCGGTCGCCGGCTCGAAGGCGAAACCCGACTTCAGCAGTTTGAAATAGGGCAGGGTGACGAGATCGCCCGGTCCGTAGATCGCCGGCAGGCGCAACGCCAGAAATCCGTTTGATCCGGATGCAGACTTAACGGCCTGCTCGCTCTCATATTTGCTGCGGGCGTAGGGCGAGGTTTCGGGCTGGCGGGCGGACAATGACGAGGCGTGCACGAAACGGGCCCCGGCCCTGGCCGCGGCCCGCGCCGCGGCGGCGGCGCCGTCGACATTGATGCGCGCATAATCCTGCTCGGTCCGCGCGTGCGTTTCGCCCGCAAGATGCAGGAAGGCGTCGACGCCTTCCGCGAGCGCGGCGAGCGCCGCCTCATTTTCGAGGCTTCCTTCGATCGCTTCGATTTCGCCGGCGCGTTTCAGCCGCTTCGGGTCGCGCGCGAGCGCGCGCACCGCCACGCCTTCGCTGAGGAGCTGATCGATCAGCGCAGCGCCGATGAAGCCGGTGCCGCCGGTGACGGCGACGCGCTTCACACGCGCGCTTCGGCAAGCGCCTTCGGCGTCACGGCGTCGGCGGCGTCCCCGTCGAATTCCCCGGCGAGATATTTCTGCTTCACCTTGGCGCGCGACAATTTCCCGGACGAGGTCAGCACCATCGAATGGGGCTTGGCGAGAATGACGGTCGCCGGCGCGCCGGCGGCGGTCTGGATCGTGCGCGCGACTTCGCGGTGGAGCTCGGCGAGGGCCTCGGCCGACATACCGCGCCGCTCGGCGACGACGACGATCTTTTCGCCGGCGCCGTCATCGACGGAAAAGGCCGCGACGCCGCCCTGGCGCACGCCTTCGACCTTCTCGACCGCCCACTCGATGTCCTGCGGCCAGATGTTGCGGCCGTTGATGATGATGAGGTCCTTGGCGCGGCCGGTGATGACGATTTCCCCGTTGAGGAAATAGCCCATGTCGCCGGTGTCGAGCCATTCGCCCTGATAGAGCCGCGCCGTGGCGTCGGCGTCGCTGTAATATCCGGGCGTCAGGCTCGGCCCCTTGATGAAGATGCGCCCGACCTCGCGGTCCTTGAGCGTCTCGCCGGTTTCGCCGCGCACGTCGATCGCATGGCCGGGAAGCGGCTTGCCGCAGAGGACGAACCCGCGCCGGTGCTCGGGCGAGGTCAGGGCGGAGGCCGGCTGCGCGACGCCGGAGCGGTTGTAATGGCGCATGTCGACATGATCGACTTCGATCGGCGCGCCGATCTCGGTGAAGGAGATGGCGAGCGTCGCCTCCGCCATGCCGTAGCTCGGCAAGAACGCCGTCGCCTTGAAGCCGTTCGGGGCGAAGGCGTCGGCGAAGAGCTTGAGCGCCTCGGGGCGCACCATGTCGCCGCCGATCCCCGCAACGCGCACCGTCGACAGGTCGATGGCGCCGTCTTCCGCCTTCGCGGACCGCCGCGCCGACAATTCATAGCCGAAGGACGGGCTGTAGGTGATCGTCGACTTGTTTTCGGAGATGAGGCGCAGCCACAGGAGCGGCCGGCGCACGAAATCCGACGTCGCGATGAAATCGACCGAGCGCTGCCCATACATCGGCGCCAGCCCGAAACCGATGAGGCCCATGTCGTGATAAAGCGGCAGCCAGCTCACGGCGCGGTCGTCGGCGCTGAGCTTCATGCCATGCTGCGTGATGCCGTTGAGATTGGCGTTCACCGATCGTTGGGTGCCGATGACGCCCTTGGGCGCGCTCGTCGACCCGGACGAATACTGGATGTAGCAAGCCTCGTCCGGGCCAAAGGGAACGGCGTCGGCTTCCGCCGTCAGCGCCGCGATCTCGTCAAAGCTCATGACGGCGACGGAGGCGTTCGCCGCGAGCGCGTCGACGAGAAAGTCCTTCAGCGACAACGGGCCGATCGCCGCAGCGGCTTTGGCCCCCTCGACCATCAGGCGCACCTGGGTGAGGTAGCCGTCCTTGCCGCCAAGGTTGACCGGCAGCGGCATCGGCGCGGGGATGAGGCCTGCATATTGGCAGGCGAAGAAGGCGGCCAGGAATTCGGGGCTGGTCTCGGCGACAAGCGCGATCCGGGCGCCGCGCGGGAACCGCGCCGCGAGGCGCCGGGCGAGCGCCTCGGCCCGGGATTTGAGCGCCGCGTAGGTCAGGACTGACGAAAGCGCGCCGCGAAGATTGTAAAAATTGCAGCCGGCGTCGCCCTTGGCCGCGTAGTCGAGCGCCGCCGTCAGGGTCGGGAAGACCTCAAGCCGCAAGGGCAGGCGGCCGGAATTGGTCGGCGTCGGGGCGAGGCGGGCCGGATGTTCACACTCCCCGGCAGCGCCCCTTGCCGGAACGCCCGCATCAGCGTTGAAGGTCATGAACGCCCCTCGCCCTGTTGACGGCCGCCCGAACGCCGGCCTTTGGAACTCAACCGCCCCGACGCGGGTCGTCCGCGGGCCGAGGCTAACCTCGGGCGAATACCGTTTGAAGCCGGGACCGGCAAGCCGGGCGCCCCCCGCTTACTTTTTCAACAATTGCTCGCCGATGTTTCATCAGCCGCCCGGCGACAAAAAGACGAATGAATTGAGGGTTCTTTTCAATCCATCATCGCTCGGGCGTGCGCGCACGGCGACACGCCGGAAAATCTTTCGGACCGTCAGCCTGTCGGGCGCCTCCGCATGCCCGTCTGGCAGGGATCAATGTCTCCTGCGTCGAGGTTCGGCGCCGGAGGGCAGGTCGCCCGATGATGGTTACACTGACGAAACGGCCTTCCTCCCCCAACGCTTACGGCGCCGGCTTGGCGATGTCCGGCCGCGATCGCCCCGACATCGTCCGGAGCGCGGCGCGGCTGACTGTTTTTCCAGTTGATTTTCCGGGGCGGCTTTGCCAGTAGTCCCGCCGATCTCTTCGGGGGCTGATTGAAGCGCAGACGTTTCTCACGTCGCGGCCATATCGGCGTTCTCTCCCCCGGAATTCCAATCAGCGGCCCTGCGAGGGGCAAGGGAAGGGTGCAATGAGCCTTGAATTGTGGCTGGTCATCGGGGCCGGCGTGCTCGCCATACTCTATGGCGTCGTCACCATTCAGCAGGTGATGGCGCTGTCGGCGGGCAACGCCCGCATGAAGGAAATCGCCGGCGCGATCCAGGAAGGCGCCTCGGCCTATCTGAAGCGCCAATACACGACGATCACCATCGCCGGCGTCATCGTGTTCGCGATTTTGCTTTTCGCGCTGGGGCTCACCGCGGCGCTCGGCTTCGCCGCCGGCGCGATTCTCTCCGGCGCGGCCGGCTTCATCGGCATGCTCGTGTCGGTGCGGGCGAATGTGCGCACGACGCAAGCCTCGTCGGAAAGCCTCGCCAAAGGCCTTTCAGTGGCGTTCCGCTCGGGCGCGGTGACGGGCATGCTGGTCGCCGGCCTCGCCCTGCTCGGCCTCGCCGGCTATTACGCGATCCTCACCGGGCCGATGGGCCTTGCCCCTGAAAGCCGCGAGGTCGTCAACGCGCTCGTCTCGCTGTCGCTCGGCGCCTCGCTCATCTCGGTCTTCGCCCGTCTCGGCGGCGGCATCTTCACCAAGGGCGCCGATGTCGGCGGCGACATGGTCGGCAAGGTAGAAGCCGGCATTCCGGAAGACGACCCCCGGAACCCGGCCACCATCGCGGACAATGTCGGCGACAATGTCGGCGACTGCGCGGGCATGGCGGCGGACCTTTTCGAGACCTATGTCGTGACCGTCGCTGCGACGATGGTGCTCGGCTCGATCCTCTTCGCTGCGAACGCGACGGCGTTCATGCTTTATCCGCTGGCGATCGGAGCGGCGTGCATCGTCACTTCGATCATCGGCACCTTCTTCGTGCGCCTGTCCGGCGGATCGAAGAACATCATGGGCGCGCTCTATCAGGGCCTCGTCGCGACCGGCGTTCTCTCGCTCGTCGCGATCGGCGTCGTCACCAATGCGATGTTCGGCTTTTCGGGCGTCATCGACGGCGCGACCTTCTCCGGCATGAGCCTCTTCATCTGCGGGGTCATCGGCCTGGCGGTCACCGGCCTCATCGTCTGGATCACCGAATATTACACCGGCACCGGCTTCCGCCCGGTGAAGTCGGTCGCGGCGGCCTCCGTTTCGGGCCACGGCACCAACGTCATCCAGGGCCTCGCGGTGTCGATGGAGGCGACCGCCTTGCCGGCGCTCGTCATCGTCGTCGGCATCATCGTGACTTACAATCTCGCCGGCCTTTACGGCATCGCGACGGCGGTGACGACGATGCTGGCGCTCGCCGGCATGATCGTCGCGCTCGACGCTTTTGGCCCGGTCACCGACAACGCCGGCGGCATCGCCGAAATGTCGGGGCTCGAAGGCTCGGTGCGCGAAACGACCGACGCCCTCGACGCCGTCGGCAACACCACGAAGGCGGTCACCAAAGGTTACGCCATCGGCTCGGCGGGCCTCGGCGCGCTGGTGTTGTTCGCGGCGTATACGGAGGACATCAAGCACTTCATCCACGTCGCCAACACCTCGGACAAGCACCAGTTCTTCCGCGGCATGGAGCCGCTCTCCTTCTCGCTGTCCGATCCTTACGTCATCTGCGGCCTCTTCATCGGCGGCCTCCTCCCGTTCCTCTTCGGCGGCATGGCGATGCAGTCGGTCGGCCGCGCCGCACAGGCGGTGGTTGAAGAGGTCAGGAAGCAGTTCCGCGAAAACCCCGGCATCATGAAGGGAACGTCGAAGCCGAATTACGGCCGCGCCGTCGACATGCTGACGCGCGCCGCGATCAAGGAAATGATCGTTCCCTCGATGCTGCCGATCCTGTCGCCGATCGTTCTTTACTTCGCGGTCGGCATGGTGGCGGGCAAGGCCGCCGCGCTCGCGGCGGTCGGCGCGATGCTGATCGGGGTGATCCTCACGGGCCTTTTCGTCGCCATCTCGATGACCTCGGGAGGCGGCGCGTGGGACAACGCCAAGAAGCTCATCGAGGAAGGCTTCACCGACGCCTCGGGCAAGCTCCACAAGAAGGGCTCCGACGCGCACAAGGCGGCGGTCACCGGCGACACGGTCGGCGATCCTTACAAGGACACCGCGGGGCCTGCGGTCAACCCGATGATCAAGATCACCAACATCGTCGCGCTCCTGCTGCTGGCGGTGCTGGCCGGTCTTTAGAGCAAGGCGCGGCCCGCGCCGTGAACGAGACGAAAAGCCCCGCTCCGGCGGGGCTTTTCTTTTGCGGCGGCCGGCGCCATCGCATCCCGCATGGATCTTGACGCGATCATCTTCGACTGCGACGGCGTCCTCGTCGACAGCGAGGTCTTGGCGATCCGCGGCGAGCGCGCCGCGCTTGAGGCGATCGGACTCCTCTACACGCCGGAAGACTATGTGCGCCGCTTCGTCGGTCTTCACGACGCGGCGTTTTTCGATCAGCTCAAGGATGATCACCGCGCGCGGCTCGGGCGCGAACCGGCGCCCGATTTCGAGGATCAGGTGCTCGCAGGACGCCGCCGCGAAATGTACGCGCTGACGATCATTCCGGGCGCCGACCGGGCTCTCGCCGCGGCGAAGGCGCGCATCGGGCGCATCGCGGTTGCGTCCTCCGCGCGCGCCGTTTTTCTCGAGTCGAAATTGAAGCGAATGGGCCTCTTCGATCTCGCCAGCCCGCATGTCTATTCGGCGGATCTCGTTGCGGCGGGAAAACCCGCGCCCGACATTTTTCTCCATGCGGCGGAGAAGATCGGCGCTGATCCTTCGCGCTGCCTCGTCCTTGAAGACAGCGTCAACGGCGTCCGGGCCGGCGTCGCCGCCGGCATGACGGTTTGGGGCTTCACCGGCGGCGGCCACTGTTTCGAGGGGTATGGCGAGCGCCTCGCCGCGGCGGGCGCGGGTCGCATCATCTCGGGTCACGCAGACTTTCTGAAGGCGCTTGACGGCGTCGGCGCGACGTTGCCTTAAGGGGCGGCGTTGCGCCATGCCGCGCGCTGTTGCGTCCTTGCAATCCCATCACTCTGGAGAATGACCGATGAAAAGAGTCCTCATCGCCGCGCTGGGCTGCGCCTTCCTCGCCGGTCCCGCCTTCGCCGGCTACAAGGTTGAGTTCAAGCGCGACAGCGGCGAGACGAATGTCGTCACGCTCGACGGCGCCGGCTCGGCGACGCTCGCTGACGGCCAGACCATTCCTTACACTTATGACGAAGCTTCGCTGACGCTTTGCTTCGTCGCGCCGGACCAGAAGCGTTGCCTGACCTTCGCCGAAGCCAAGGCCGACCCAAAGGTCGGCGACAAGGTGCGCTACACCGCGCAGGACGGCGCGCAAGGCACCGCGACCGTGCTTGAAGTCACGTCGTAAGCGGCGAGAGCTTTCCAAAGCGAGGGCCCGGCCTGGCGCTGGGCCTTTTTCTTGGAAGATCGCTGCTTTAGGCTTTCTCGATGCACTTCGCTTCCGACAACTGGGCGGGCGCGCACCCGGAGATCATGGCGGCGCTCGCGCGCGCCAATGAGGGACACGCGCCGTCCTATGGCGGCGATGCGCTGACGAAGCGCGTCGAACGGAAGTTCTGCGAGGTTTTCGAGCGCGAGGTCGCGGTCTTTTTGGTCGCGACGGGCGGGGCGGCGAACGCACTCGCCCTGTCGCAGACCTGCCCGCCCTGGGGGATGATCCTCTGTCATGAGGAAAGCCACATCCAGATGGACGAATGCGGCGCGCCGGAGTTCTTCACCGGCGGCGCGAAGCTTCTTCCCATCAAGGGCTTCGCCGGCAAGCAGCGCGCGGACGCGGTTGAGGCTGCGCTCGCGGGGTTCCCCGAGCGCCCCCCGCACGGCATGCCGGCCTGCGCCCTGTCGCTGACGCAGGCGACGGAATGCGGAACGGTTTATTCCGTGGCCGAAGTAAAGGCGCTCGCCGCCGCGGCCAAGGCGGCGGGCCTCAAGGTCCACATGGACGGCGCGCGCTTCGCCAATGCGGTCGCGGCGCTCGGCTGCAAGCCGGCCGATGTCACCTGGAAGGCCGGCGTTGATGTGCTCTCCTTCGGCGGCACGAAGAACGGCTGCCTGATCGCGGAGGCGGTCGTGTTCTTCGATCCGGCCGGCGCCGCCGACTTCATGTTCCGCCGAAAACGCGCCGCGCAGCTTTTTTCCAAGATGCGATTCATCGCCGCGCAGTTCGACGCCTATTTCGACGGCGGGTTGTGGCTCGACATGGCGGCGCACGCCAATGCGATGGCGCGCCGGCTCTCGGACGGGCTCGCAGCCATCGACGGCTGCAAGGTCTGGTATCCGACCGAGGCCAATGAAGTATTCGTCACTTTTCCGCCGGGCGCTGCGGAGAGACTGCGCGCGCGCGGCGCGGCGTTCTATCCCTGGGTGACGCCAGGCGATCCCGCGAAGGGAACGATGCAGCGCCTCATCTGCGCCTGGGCGACGACCGAACAGGACGTCGATGAATTCCTGGCGATGGTCAGACGCCTCTGAAAGCCTCGCGCGCGGCCCGCCAGGTGTTCGCATAGGCAGCGACGCTCGCCGCGATCGGGACCGCATAGCCGCCGCCGATCGCGATCGAAACGGGGATCCCGCGCGCCTTGGCGCCTTCCAGCACCATGCGGTCCCGTTCGATCAGGCCGGCATGCGTCAACGCCATGCGGCCGAGGCGATCCTCCTTCAGCGGATCAACGCCGGCCTGATAAAGGATGAGGGCCGGCCGGAACGCCCACACCGCGGGAAGATGCTCGGCGAGCGCCGCGAGATAGGCTCCGTCCCCGACGCCGTCGGCGAGCTCGACGTCGAGCGTCGACTTTTCTTTCCGTAACGGAAAATTCTTCGCGCCGTGCATCGAGAATATGAAGATGTCTTCGCGTCCGCCGAGGATGGCGGCGTTGCCGTCGCCCTGATGCACGTCGAGATCGACGATCGCCACGCGCTCTGCGCGCCGCTCGCGGAGCAGAGTGAGCGTGACGATTGCAAAATCGTTGAACACGCAATAACCGGCGCCGAAATCGTAATGCGCGTGATGCGTGCCTCCGGCGAGCTGCCCCGACACGCCGTCCGCAATCGCGCGGCGCGCGGCGGCGAGCGCGCCGCCCATCGTCGCCGCCGACCTCGTCCAGATATGCTCCGACCACGGAAAGCCGATTCGCCGCATCGCGTTTTCAGAAACGGCGCCGGTTCGGATCGCTTCGACATAAGCGGGGTCGTGCGCCGCCGCGATCTCGTCCGGCGATGCGGCCGGCGAGGGGGAAAGCGCCGCCTCGGCGAGGACGCCCTCGCTCAGGAGCCGGCGGCGCAGCATTCCGTATTTCGACCCCGGGAAGCGATGCCCGGCGGGAAGCTGAAGGTCGAAATGGTCGGAATAAAAGACGATCAAGCGTCAGTGTCCGCGGCCCGCCGCCGCCGCGGCGCGGCGGGCGCGGATGTTGAGGAGCTCGACGAACAGCGAAAAGGCGACCGCGAAATAGAGATAGCCGCGCGGAATGTGAAAGCCGGCGCCGTCGGCGACGAGCGCGACGCCGACGAGAAGGATGAAGGCGAGGGCCAGCATCTTCGTCGTCGGATGACGCTCGATGAAGCCGGCGAGCGGCGCCGCCGCGGCGGCCATGACGAAGGTCGACAGGATGACGGCGGCGATCATCACCTCGATGATCGTCGTCATGCCGACCGCGGTGATGACGCTGTCGAGTGAGAACACGATGTTGATGACGAGGAGCTGAGCGGCGACCGCCGCGAAGGTCGACTTCGCCTTCGACGCCTCATGGCCGGTTCCCTCGACGGCGGCGTGAATTTCCTGCGTGCCCTTCCAGAGCAGGAACAGCCCGCCGGCGAAGAGGATGAGATCCTTCAGCGTCACCTCGGCGAAGGCGTGGCGGCCATGCTCGTCGCCATGGGCGACGAAAGCCGCGAGGCTCTCGGGGAGCGTGAACAGGGGCGCCTTGTCGAGATTGATGATCCAGAAAATGCCGCCGAGCATGGCGACGCGCAGGATCATCGCGCCCCAGACGCCGATCGCCCGCGCGCGCTTTTGCGCGGCGCCCTTGAGATTGGCGACGGCGATCGACACGAACAGCAGATTGTCGACGCCGAGCACGATCTCGAGAAAGGTGAGGGTGACGAGGCTGCCCCAGAACGCCGGCGTCGCAATCAGGTCTTCCATCGGTCAGCCGTCGATCCAGCCGGCGCCATCGCGCTCCACGAGGGCCTCGAGCAAGGCGCTCATATAGGGAGAATCATTGAGGCAGGGGAGCGCGGCGAATTCCGCGCCGCCATTTTCGTGGAACCGTTCCGCCCCGCCGATTGCGATCTCCTCGAGCGTTTCAAGGCAGTCGGCGAGAAAGCCCGGCGTCATCACGGCGAGGCGCTTGACGCCCTCGCGCCCCGCCGCGGCGATCATGTCGTCGGTCGCCGGGCCCAGCCATTCCTCGCGGCCGAAGCGCGACTGGAAGGCGACGGGCGCGAAGGCCTCGCTCCAGCCCATCGCTGCGCGCAGGAGCCGCGCCGTCTTCAGGCAATGGCAATGATAGGGATCGCCCTCGTCGAGATGGCGCTTCGGCGTTCCGTGGAAGGACAGAATGATCCTTTCCGGCGTCCAGCCAAGCGCGCCGAGGCTGTCACGCGCCGAGCCCGCCAGCGCGCCGATATAGGCGGGGTGATCGTGATAGGCGGCGGCGATGCGGATGGCGGGCTGCCAGACGAGGGGTTTCAACGCTTTGAACACGGCGTCGCCGACGCTCGCCGTCGTCGAGCGCGAATGCTGGGGATAAAGCGGAATGACGACGATGCGGTCGCAGCCCTGATCCTGCATCGCCTTGACGCGCTCGCCGATCGACGGCGCGCCGTAGCGCATGGCGACATCGACGATCGCGCGGGCCCCGAGCTTTTCGCGCAGCGCCGCCGCGGCGCGGTCGGCGTAAACGCGCAGGGGCGATCCTTCCGCCATCCAGATCTTCCGGTAGGCTTCGGCGCTGCGGGCCGGCCGGATGTTCAAGATGACTCCGTGAAGAATGGGCAGCCACAGCAGGCGGGGATAATCGACGACCCGCGGATCCGCCAGGAACTCGGCGAGATAGCGGCGGACGGCGGCCGGCCTCGGCGCGTCCGGCGTGCCGAGATTGACGAGCAGAACGCCCGTTCTTCGGGCTGGCAGGGCGGGATGGTCCAGCGGCAGCGCCATGTCGATCTCAGCCCGTATGTTCATGAGACGTTCCACACGCTGAACTGGGACACTGTCCCTGATACGCATCAACCGCTCCAGCCGATGAGCCGCCGCCCTGGGCTAATACCCCCTGTCACAAAAGTTCAACAAAAAAATCGAAGAACGCTGTCGACATTAGTTTAATACCCTCGCGGCGCGGGCGGGCAACAAGGACAGTCAATGGAAATCTTCGGGGTCGGGATCTGGGCCGCAATCGGCTTTGCGCTTGCCGCCTACGCGGTCGTCGGCAACGACGCCCTGCAAACGCTCGGCACGTTCATAAATTCAAACCAGAAGCTCCCGTGGTGGGCGCTGTTCCTCTTCGCCGCGACGGTGCTCGTCATCTCATTCGCCTTTGGATACATCCAATATGGCGGCGATCCGTCATGGGGGCGTCTCGCCGACGTCAAGAAATTCCCGATCGTCGAGATCGAATGGTACCATGTGACGCCCGCCTTGGCGCTCCTCGTGCTGACGAGGGTCGGCATTCCGGTCTCCACGACGTTCATGGTGCTGACGACTTTCGCCACAGCGGGCGGTCTCGGCCAAATGTTGGAAAAGTCGCTGTTCGCCTATGGCGCGTCATTCTTGCTCGGGCTTATCCTCTACGCCGTCCTCGCGCCGACGATCGAGCGTCACTTCCTGAGGACCCCGGAGAAGGCGCAAAAACCGCTCTGGATTCTGCTGCAATGGACCACGACCGCTTATCTCTGGGCGGTCTGGCTGATCCAGGATTTTGCGAACATCTTCGTCTATCTGCCGCGCCAGCTTGATATTTTTCAGGTCGTGGCGGGCGTCGCCGTGATTCTCGTGCTGCTTTTATACACCTTCGCCAATCGGGGCGGGCCGGTGCAGAAAATCCTGAGGTCGAAGTCCAACGTCGTCGACATCCGATCGGCGACGATCGTCGACTTTACCTATGCGTCGATCCTCGGCTACGCCGCTTATGTCAGCAACACGCCGATGTCGACGACCTGGGCGTTTCTCGGCTTCATCGCGGGCCGTGAAGTTTCAATCGCAACGATCGACAAAATCCGCCCGTTCAAGGAAACCTTGCGCAATATTGGCGGCGACGCGCTGAAGGCGACGATCGGTCTCGTGATCAGCGTCGGCCTCGCTGTCGGCATGCCGCGTCTTGCGGAATATCTTCATCAGAACGGCATCGGCTAGAGCGCGTTCCGAAAAGCGCAAAGAGGTTTTCGGATTGAAACGCGCGTCAGATGAAGACTCTGGCCCGCGTTCGCCGACTCGCATTTCGCAGAACAGGGGCTGGCGCGCCGCGCGAACAACGAGATCCCGGATAGTTGCAAAAGCGGCGCAAAACCAGGGAAGGAGAGCGTGAGGCGACTCATTTTGATCGCCTGCTGGTCCGGCGCGGCGGGCGATTGGCGCTCGTGTGCGTGGATGACTCCTCATCCGCGCACACTTGTATCAGGCATCGGCGCGAGGATTCGGGCGACACGGATTTGTCGCGTGACGCTCTGGAAGCTTTCGGCGATTTTATTGCGCCGACGCGCTGCTCCCAGCGAGGCGCAATCGTTCCGCGGCCGGCTCGAGGCACTCAAGCGTCCGCGCGGGAATGCAATCGGCGAGGAGGCCGCGCTCCGCGAGATAAGGCGCGAGGAGATCGAGCCGGTCGGTCTGGATGAAGCGCGCGCCGGCGCGGATCGCATCGTCAAAGCCCGCCGGCCCGTCCTTGCGGCCCATCACATTGGCGAACAGCGCCATCTCGTTGCGGGCGATCTCGTGCGCGGCGCGGAAACTCCAGCCGAGGCGTCTGAGGCCCATCACGTCGACGCCGTCGCGTCTTGCGGCTTCGGCGGCCGCGGGGCTGAGGTAATGCGGACGCAGCGCATAGCGCGCCGGCAGCGACTTCATTTTGTCGTAATGCCAGGCGCGCACGAACACCGTCGCCAGGGCGCCATCGTCGAACCCCTCCGCATCGAGGATCGACGCGATCCGCGCGGCGGCGTCATCCGGGCCGGCCTTGAAGTCGATGTCGACCGCGGCGCGCCCCTTCACATGACGGAGCGCCTCGGCAAGCGTCGGCACGCGCTCGCCGGCGAAGGCGGGATCGAACCACGATCCGGCGTCGAGCGCCTTGATCTCGGCGAGCGTCAGGTCGGCGACCGCGCCACGCCCGTCGGTCGTGCGGTCGACCCGCGCGTCATGCATGATGACGAAATGACCATCCGCCGTCATGCGCACGTCCATCTCAACGACGCGCGCGCCCATCTCGATCGCCTTGTCGAAGGCCGCGAGCGTGTTCTCGGGTGCGAAATTCGCGGCGCCGCGATGGCCGACGGCGAACACCTGATGGCCGCCCGGGACAAGGGCTTCGCGCGCCGCGCGCTCGGAGAGGGAAGTCGCAAACCCGCCGGTTCCGGCGACCGTCAACGCCGCCATCCAGAGGACCGGACCCCTGATCCGAACAGCCGTCATCGCGCGCTCCCTACGACTCGCGCTTGGCGGCTAGTCATGTTCCTTGACGCGCCGATGTCAAGGCGCTGACGGTTTGTTGTCGGTCCGGTTACGGATCGATGACGCCCGCGCCCGGCCTTCCCTCGCTTATTCCGCTTTCAGCGCGTCTTCATCGGGCATGCCGACGATGTGGAACCCGGCGTCGACATGCAGCGTTTCGCCTGTGCAGGAGGCGCCGAGGCCGGAGAGGAGATAGAGCGCCGCGCCGGCGACGCCTTTGGGGTCGGTGTCGTCGCGCAAGGGCGACGATCTCCGGTTGAAGGAGAACATGTGCCGGCCGGACGAGATGCCGGCGGCGGCGAGCGTCTTGATCGGGCCGGCCGAGATCGCGTTGACGCGGATGCCGGCGGGCCCGAGGTCGCGGGCGATGTAGCGCATCGACGCTTCGAGCGCGGCCTTGGCGACGCCCATGACATTGTAGTTCGGGATGGTGCGCTCCGAGCCGAGATAAGTGAGGGTCACCATCGCGCCGCCGTTCGGCATCAGCTTCGAGGCGCGATGGGCGGCGTCGACGAACGAGAAGGCCGAGACGTCCATCGTGTCCTTGAAATTCTGGCGCGAGGTGTTGGCGACGAAGGAGCCTTCAAGCGCCGCCTTGTCGGTGAAGGCGATCGAATGGACAAGGAAGTCGATCGTTCCCCATTCGCGGGCGATGGTCGCGAATGTTTTCTCCATATGCGCATCGTCAAGGACGTCGCATTCGAGAATGAGCTTCGCCCCAAGGCTCTCGGCGAGCGGGCGCACGCGCCGCTCCATCGCCTCGTTGAGATAGGTGAAGGCGATCTCGGCGCCTTGCGCATGGAGCTGCTGGGCGATCGACCAGGCGATCGAGTTCTTGTTGGCGACCCCCATGATGAGGCCCCGCTTGCCTTTCATCAGCGTGCCGGCGGGGAAGGGTGTGTCGTCGGTCATGGCGGCGTCCTCGTCGATTTGCGATTGATTTTAGCGGCGCCCGAGGGCGTCCGTCGAGGCGGGCCTCGCGCCGCAATTCAGCAGACTACTCCGCCCGCGCGACGACGAGGCAGCCATTGGTGCCGCCGAAGCCGAAGGAGTTCGTCAGGAAGCAGTCGATCTTGGCGTCGTCGATGCGCTGGCGGATGATCGGCAGGCCCTCGAATTCGGGGTCAAGCTCCTCGATATGGGCGCTTTCGACGAGGAAGCGGTCGCGCATCATGATCAGCGAATAGATCGTCTCCTGCGCGCCGACGGCGCCGAGCGAATGGCCGGTCAGGGACTTCGTTGATGAAAATGGCGGGATCGCCGATCCGAAGACCTCGCGCAGCGCCGCCGTCTCCTTCGAATCGCCGACCGGCGTCGAGGTCCCGTGCGTGTTCACATAGTCGATCGGCTGTTTCACCGTCGCCATCGCCGCCTTCATGCACCTGACCGCGCCCTCGCCGGAGAGCTGAACCATGTCATAGCCGTCGGAGTTCGCGTAATAGCCGACGATCTCGCCATGGATGGTCGCGCCGCGCGCCTTTGCGCGCGACATTTCTTCCAGCACGACGACGCCGGCGCCGCCGGCGATGACGAAGCCGTCGCGGTTCTTGTCATAGGCCCGGCTCGCGGTCGCCGGCGTGTCGTTGTAGCGGGTCGCCATCGCGCCCATGGCGTCGAAGATGTTCGACATCGTCCAGTGGCAATCCTCGCCGCCGCCGGCGAACATCACGTCCTGCCTGCCCCACATGATCTGCTCGGCCGCCGCGCCGATGCAGTGGACGGAGGTCGCGCAGGCCGACGAGATCGAATAATTGACGCCGAGGATCTTGAACGGCACCGCGAGCGTTGCGGAGTTCGTCGACGACATCGCCTTCGGGACGACGGTCGGGCCGATGCGCTTGGTGTTCTTGTTCTCGCGCGTCACGTCGGCGGCCTCGACGATCGCCGCGGTCGAGGGGCCGCCCGAGCCCATGATGATGCCCGTCATCGGATGCGAGATCTCGTCGGGCGCGAGCTTTGCGTCCTGAATCGCCTCCTGCATGGCGATGTAGTTCCAGGCCGCGCCCTCGCCCATGAAGCGGCGCGTGCGGCGGTCGAGCGCTTCCTCGACGTTGACCGCCGGGCGCGCATAGACCTGGCAGCGGAACCCGAGCTCGGCGAATTCCGGGGCGAAGGTGACGCCGGACTTTGCTTCCTTCAGCGCGCGCGTCACTTCGGCGACGTTGGAGCCGATTGACGAGACGACGCCCATGCCGGTGATCGCGACCCGTCTCATAGTCCTCCCAAGATCGGCGGAACGCTCAGGATTGCGCGCCCGCGCTCAATTGCGCGTCGGAGAATAAACCGACGCGCAGGTCCTTCGCCTCATAAATCGTCTTGCCGTCGGCGATGACGCGCCCGTCGGCGATGCCGAGCACGAGACGCCCGCTCATCACCCGGCGGATGTCGATCTCATAGCGCACGAGTTTCACCGCCGGCGTCACCTGCCCGGTGAACTTGACCTCGCCGCAGCCGAGCGCGCGCCCCTTTCCGGGCAGGCCCGACCAGGTGAGGAAGAATCCGACCATCTGCCAGAGCGCATCAAGGCCGAGGCAGCCCGGCATCACCGGATCGCCGGGAAAATGGCATTCGAAAAACCACAGCTCCGGATGGACGTCGAGTTCGGCGACCGCCTCGCCGCGCCCATGCGGACCGCCCTCGCGCGTGATCCGCGTCACGCGGTCGAACATCAGCATCGGCGGCACGGGAAGCTGTGCGGTGCCGGGACCGGCGAAGCCATGCATGCCGCAACGCAGCAATTCTTCGCGCGTGAAACTTGATTTGTCGGTCATGGTGGCAGGCCGTCGCCGCTGCTCGCTTCTGGCAGCTCGGTCGAGCCGTAAAGCGCACGCGCGCGGGGGTCAATCGCGCCGCTCACCCATCGCGGCGAGGGCGTCGCCGCCGAAAACGTCTTGCGCAAGGACCCAGCCGTCAGCGGCGCCGGCGGCGACTTTTAGCCAGCCGTCCTTGCGCGCCTCGATGCGCGCGAGAACGCCGGGGCCGAGGGTCGCGTTCACAGGGGCCTCGGCCGCCGGGCGCTTCTTCAGCGCGGTCTCGAGCAGCGCTTGCACATGCGTCTGCTCGCGCAGGGTCACCTTATGCGCCCAGCATTCATCGCCGGCGGCATCGCGGATTTTGCGCCAGTGATCGACCGACTCGGCGATGACGAGGACGGGCGCGCCCTGACGCCGGAAGACATAGCGGACCGGATGCGCGCGCGAGGGGCCGATCCGGCAATTCGTCTCCGCGTGCTTGAGGCTCAGAAAGCGCGGGACGGGCTGCCCGGACGGGGTGTCGGTCCTGATCTGCGGCGCGCCCCCGTCCGCTTGCGCCGACTGGATGGAATCGCCGAGGAGAAGACCAATCACGACGAAGACGGCGCGCAGGGGCATCGGGCCGGAAAATCAGATGAAACTGTCGGGCGGGCGGTCGCCGCGGCGCGGCGCATCGTTTACATTTCGCGAAGGACGCTTAACGAAGCGTTAAGCGCAAGCGCCGCCCGCCGGCGGTCGAGGGAGAGCCGATGCCGCATCGCCGCCTGAAAGTCGGAGTGACGCGAAAGCTGCCGGACGCCGTCGAGGCGCGGCTCTCCGACCTTTTCGACACTGTGCTCAATCCGGCCAACGCTCCGCTTTCGGCCGACCGCCTCGCCGCGCTCGCGCGCGAGGTCGACGTGCTGGCGCCGACGCTCGGCGATGTGCTCGACGAAGCCTTTTTCAGGGCGGCGGGCGACCGGCTGAAGCTGGTCGCCAATTTCGGCGCCGGCGTCGATCATATCGACGTCGCGGCGGCGAATGCGCGCGGCATCGTCGTCACCAACACGCCCTCGGTGCTCGCCGAGGACGCCGCCGACATGGCGATGGCGCTCATTCTCGCCGTGCCGCGCCGACTCGTCGAAGGGGTCCGGGCGCTCGAGGACGGCGCCTTCTCGGGATGGACGCCGACCTGGATGCTCGGCCGGCGTGTGCGCGGCAAGGCGCTCGGAATCATCGGCTTGGGCCGCGTCGGCGAGGCGATCGCGCGCCGGGCGAAGGCTTTCGGATTGTCGATCCACTATCACAACCGCAGGCCGATCAACCCGCATATCGAGGATGAGCTTGGCGCCCGGTTCTGGCCCGATCTCGACGCCATGCTCGCGCATGTCGACATCGTTTCGGTCAATTGCCCGTCGACGCGCGAGACCTATCACCTGCTCAATCGCGCGCGGCTCGGGCTGATGAAGCCCGACGCTTATGTCGTCAACATTTCCCGCGGCGAGATCATCGACGAGGAAGCGCTCGCCGACGCGATCGTTTCAGGGCGCCTCGCCGGCGCGGGGCTCGACGTCTTCGAGAAGGAACCCAAGCCCAATGCGCGCCTGACAGCGGCGCCGAACGTCGTGCTGCTGCCGCATATGGCGTCGGCGACGATCGAGAGCCGCCTTGAAATGGGCGAGCGCGTCATCATCAACATCAAGATGTTCGCCGACGGGCACAAACCGCCTGACAGGATCATCCTTGGGTTGACCTAGAGCGGCGCGCCTTCCATCGAGATCAGGGCGCTTCGTGCTGGCGCGGCATGTCCGGACAGACGAAGGGCGCCGGCGCCGGCCTGTAGCGCTCCACCTTTTGGCCGTCGGGGAGATTGAGGCCGATCGTCAACGCGCCGGGTCCGCTCGCGATGATTTCAGCTGGTATTTCGACGCCATCCTCCGTCCAGATCAGCCTGTCGCCGCTGCGTCGCCAGGCCGACAGGCGGTAGGGTTCGCCGCACGATCCCTGCAGGAACGATCCGTCGGACAGGAACGCGCGGATGACGCCCGTGCGCCCGTCATTGTCAGCCGACATCCAGAAACGATCCGTAAGCGGATCGCTGGCAGGGGCCGCATCCGGCGCCTTCGAGCAGGCCGCAGCCGCGACAGCCGCGATCAAACAGACGAGCAATCGCATCAGTTAAACTCCATGGAACCCAGCGCCGCGCTTTCCTGACCGGCGCTTGCGACGAAATCGCGGCGCTACTCGATCAGCGCGCAGTCGACGGCCAAAGCCCTGCCATGGGCGAGCCGCAGTTTCAGGCCCTCAGAATCAGATCCATCGAAGAAAACGGTGAGAAATCCGTTCGTAAAACTTTGCGGCGCGCTGTCGCCGCCTGAAAGCTTTTGCAGCGTCACCGTGTCGCCGCCGTCCGGCGTCACATAGGCCGCGCCGGCTTCGATCGCGACGCCGAAACTCTCCCCGCCGCACCGATAGGCGACCGGGACCGGGACGACGGGGGTCCCGCCCGCCCCGGATGCCGGCGCCGGATCGACCGCGAAAAGCGGGATCGAGAGATCGCCGGCGCTGACGCCGGGTGGAACCGGCGTATCCGTGTCGCTGGTGAAGAGGAGCGCTGCGCCGTCGCTGATCTCCGCCCGCACGGAAAGACGCGCGCGCGGATCGACCGGCGCCGTCGCCGTCAGGCTGAACGTCGCTGGCGCTCGGCCGGCGATCGGATAGGTCGCTTCGCTGAGGGTCACCGCCGCCGCGTCCGCTCGCGAGACGTCGAGCAACGTCACGCGCAGGAGCGCGCCGTCAGGCAGCGCCGTGTCCGCCGTCCATATCACTTCGCCGGCGACGGTGAACGCAGCGGCGGCCGCGTCCGGCGGCGAGGCCGCCTCTCGCGTGCATCCTGCGGCCAAGATCAGCGCGACAAGAAGAGTTCTCTGCATGGCGTCAGTCCCTTGCCAAATTCCCGGGCGGCGTTGCATCAGCGCCAATCGGCGCGCAAGGCGCTCTTATGCAGGCCCGCCGCCGCGCAAGGAAGCCTCATGGGTCTATACGCTTCGATCGTTGAGCCGGCGCTCGTCAGCTTCGCCTGCTCGCTGCCGCCCATCACGCGCGAGCGTGCGAAGGTCGTGCCGGACGCATCCGGGACGGTGCTAGAGATCGGCTTCGGCTCAGGCTGTAATGCGCCCTTCTATGACGGCCGCAAGGTCACCCGCCTGATCGGGCTCGAGCCCTCCGCCGCCATGCGCGCGAAAGCGGCGCGGCGGATCGCGGCGTTGGCGATGCCGTTCGAGTGGCTCGACCTGAAAGCGGAGGAGATCCCGCTCGACGCCGCCTCGGTCGATACGGTCGTGACGACCTTCACCCTCTGCACCATCCCCGATCCGGCGCGCGCGCTTGCGGGCGTGCGCCGCGTGCTGAAGCCCGGCGGCCGACTTCTTTTCCTGGAGCACGGCGCCGCCCCGGATGCGGCGGTGCGCCGGTTCCAGGACCGGCTCGACCCCCTCTGGGGACGGCTCGCCGGGGGCTGCCATCTCAATCGCGACCCCCTTGCCCTGATCGCCGCGGCGGGGTTCCGCCTCGAGGGGCCGCGGCAGCGCTATGCCAAGGGCGCGCCGCGGTTCGCCGGCTATCTGAGCTCCGGCGTTGCATTCACGTAACGCCCGCCGTCGCATCGCGGCGTTGCGAAGGCGGACCATCGAATTTTAAGTTGATTTGAACGGAAGGCTGCTAATTTAAAGCGGGGCGTCGGGGAATTCGCACCGGGTAAACGGTTTGTTGACGGTATGGTCGGGTAGCGGCATGGTCTGGGGCGGACGCAAACTGGCGGCGGGGGCGGCGATGCTGCTCGCGCTCGGGCTCGCGCCGGCGGGGGCGGACAGCGCGCCGGTTGCCGATGCCTTTTCGCGCTTCTCCACCGCCGACGCGATCGTTCTCGCGGTGCGCGCGGGCGCCGGCAAGGGCCTCGAAGTCCGCCTTGCTGTCTATGACGATCCGTCGACCTTTCTCGAGACGCCCGCCTCCCGCCACCACGCGACCGTCGGCGAGGACGGCCTTGCGATCGTCAGGGTCGAGGGGCTGAAGGCGGGCGATTATTCTTTCGTCGCCTATCTCGATGAAAATGGCGACGGCAGGCTCAATCGCAATGCGCTCGGCAAGCCGAAAGAGCCGTTCATCTTCTCGAACGACGTGAAGCCGAAGCTCAAAAAGCCGAGCTTTGACGAGACCAAGGTCTCCGTCGCCCCCGGCGAAGTCGTGGTGCTGACGCTGCGCGGCTGACGCGCGTCCGAACGATCAGATTTTGCAGAACGCAGCGCTGGCGAGCGACCAGGCGAGGCCCTTCTGCATCCGAAGCTCGCCGAGCGGCACGTCGGCGCGGTTCGAGAAAATGACGAGGCTGCGCTGGGTCGCCGGCGCCATGACGAGGCGCGTTTCAATGCCGCCGATCGCGCCCTGCCGTTCAACGAGCGCAACTGGCGCCGGGCAGCCGTCGAGCGGCGCCTCATAGGATAAGACGCCAAGGCCGGCGTGGCCGAGCGCCGGATCGCTCTTGCGCATTTCGGCGCGCATCGGCGGGCTGATCAGCTTGCCCGCCATCACCGCGGCGGCGAAGGCCTGCAGCGCGCGCGGCGGCCCGCACAGCGCGCCGGCCGCGCCATTGGCGGCGGGATTGGCCGGCGGCTCGGGTGTCGCGGCGTCTTCATAACCCTTGACCCGCTCCTCGCAGGGGCGTGTCGCCATGTCGGCGCCGCGCAGCCCTGCGGGCGCAGCGATCCGCTCACGGAAGAGATCGCGCAAGGGCTTGCCGGACGTCGCCTCGAGGAGGCGGGTGATCAAGGCGTCGGCGGACCCCGGGCCGGCGGCGGAATCCCCGGCGCCGGCAGTCTGCTGCAGGACCTCGCGCAGCGTCGCCTGTCCCGCCGGTTCTCCGGCGAAGGCCGGCGCCTGCTCGGCGAGCGTCCGGTCGAGGGAGAGGCGCCCCTTATCCACCTCCTGAAGGATGAGGATCGCCGTCGCCATCTTGGCGACCGATACCCACCGCCAGCTGTCATAGAGAGACAGCGGCCGCCTCGCCTCGCGGTCGGCGAGCCCCTGCGCGGTGGCGAACAGCGTCTCGCCCTTCTCGCCGACCATGACGACGCCGGAGAATTCGGGCGCCGTCTGCAGCGCCGCCGAAACAGGCGCGCCGTTGACGTAATAAGACTTCGGCGCCGGCGGGATGAGGCGCGACTTGGCGCAGCCGGCGAGGCTGAGGGCGGCGAGGAACAAAGCGAGGCTCGGCTTCATCAAACGCTCCGGACAATTGAGCCGCATACGGAACATTCCGGATCGCGGGGCAGGCGGACGGTGCGGGCCATAAGGCGCAATCCGTCGAAAATAAAGAGCCGCCCGGCAAGCGTCTCGCCCGCGCCGGTGATCGCCTTCACCGCCTCGAGCGCAGCGATCGAGCCGGCGACGCCGACCAGCGGCCCGACGACGCCTTCCTCGGCGCAGGCGATGACCGCCTCGCGCGGCGGCGTCTCCGGGACGAGGCAGCGATAGCAGGGAAGGTCCTGTCCCGACCATGGCTTGAACAGCGAGACCTGCGCCTCGAA
Organism: Parvularculaceae bacterium; assembly: GCA_046296195.1. GTDB lineage: Bacteria > Pseudomonadota > Alphaproteobacteria > Caulobacterales > Parvularculaceae > Amphiplicatus. Next base: position 89,280 of record JBKBLR010000007.1, read on the forward strand.
GCGGCCGAGCGCGGCGGAGACGAGCGGGGTTCGGGCGGCGACGCTCGCCGCGTTCAGTCTCTGGCGCGCCTCGATCGTGTCGACCCCTTCGACGACGAGATCATGCTCGGCGAAAAGCGCCTCGGCCTCAGCCCCGATTCGGCCGGCGATCGCACGGACGCTGATCGAGGGGTTGAGGGCGCGCGCGAAGGCGGCTGCGCGCTCCGCCTTCAAGGCGCCGACATCGGCGTCGCGATAGATCGTCTGGCGCTGCAGGTTCGACAGCGCGACGCGATCATCGTCGGCGATCGTCAGGCGACCGACGCCGGCGGCGGCGAGATACTGGATGACCGGCCCGCCGACGCCGCCCGCCCCGACGATGAGGACGCGCGCGGCGATGAGCTTCTGCTGGCCCTGCGCGCCGATCTCCTTCAGCAGGATATGGCGAAGATAGCGCTCGCGCGCGTCGGGGCCGAGCATCGCGCCTACCACCAGCCCCAGATGCGGCCGGCGATAGAGAGCGCGATCATCGTGAAGCCGGTCGTGATGAAGCCCATGCCGAGACCCCGGTTCATCGGATGCGTGCGGCGCACGATGAGGCCGGCGGCGACCGACAAGAAGCCGATCAGAATGACGGCGTTGCGAAATCCGCCCGGAAACTCGGACCAGTTCATCGCCAGCCTGCCTTATATGCCGGTCGAGCCAAATCCTCCCGCCCCGCGCGCGGTGTCGTCAAGCGTTTCCGTCTCGGCGAGGACGGCCTGATGGACCGGCGCAACCACCAGCTGCGCGATGCGGTCGCCGCGCCTGATGACGAAATCATCCGTACCGTGATTGATGAGAATGACCTTCACCTCGCCGCGATAGTCGGCGTCGATCGTCCCTGGCGCGTTGACAAGCCCGACGCCGAACTTGGCGGCAAGGCCCGAGCGCGCGCGCACCTGCCCCTCCCAGCCGGAAGGAAGCGCAATCGCAAGCCCGGTTGGCACCATCGCGCGCTCGCCGGGACGAAGGACGACCGGCGCCGCCTCCGGCACGGCGGCGCGCAGGTCAGCGCCGGCGGCCCCCGCCGTCTCATAAGCGGGCAAGGCAAGGCCCTCCCCGTGCGGCAGGCGCCGGACGAGGACGATTGGACGGCTCTCTCGGTCGGCGTCGGACATCGAGGGCTGCTGCTGCTCGTCGATGAGTCTAGCGGCGCCGGCGGCGAAGGCGAGCGCCAAGTTGGTGCGCGCGGGCCCCGTTACGCTCGAAAAACTTGAAGTGAACGCTCACTTTTAATTTCGCCCCCAAAAGTCTATGGTCGTGAGCGCCCACTTACTTTTGAGGCTTGCCGGTTGGCCCGGCGCTCTCCATCTAATAATGCTCTTCAATAAGCCGTGCGGGTCCGGGCGGGATCTTCGCGGCCTGGACCGACCGGGGAAGGTCCAGCGACAACAACAGGGGGATCGCGTCGGCTGCAAGGCAAGGCGGCAGGCGTCGGTCCCGGGGCCGGCTGGGAGCGGCTCCGATCAAGGGGCGCTGAATGGACGAAACCCTCCGGCGGATCGAGCGCCGCGCGCGCAAGTCGATTTTTCACGCGCTGCTCGCCGCGGCCCGTCAGAAGGGCCCGAAGTCGGTCGCTGTCATCGACGGCGACGGGCGTGAGCTCACTTACGCCGAGATCATCCGGGCGAGCTTTGCGATCGGCGGTCCGCTCGCCCGCGCGACCGCGCCACATGAAAAGGTCGGCGTTCTGATGCCGACGGGCGCGGGCGCGGTCATCGCGCTGATGGCGTGCTTCGCGCAGGGGCGGACCCCGGCGATGTTCAACTTCACCGCCGGCGCGCGCAATCTGCGCGCCGCCGCCCGCGCGGCCGAGGTGAAGAAGGTCGTCACCGCGCGCAAATTCATCGAAGCAGCCAAGCTCGACGGGCTGATCGCCGAACTGGAGCCCGACGTCGACTTTCTCTATCTCGAGGACATGAAGGAAGCGCTCTCGCCGCTCGACAAGGCGCGCGCCGTCCTCGGGCCGCTCTTGCCGCGGCTCTTCTCGGCGAGCCCCGAGCCCGACAGCCTCGGCATCATCCTCTTCACCTCCGGCACTGAAGGCGACCCCAAGGGCGTCGCGCTCAGCCACTCGAACATCCTGTCGAACATCTACCAGATCGCCGAACACGTCGAAATTCTGCCTACGGACATTTTCTTCAACCCGCTGCCGACCTTCCACTGCTACGGGCTGACCGCCGGCACGCTGTGGCCGATCCTCAACGGCTATCCGGTCGCGCTCCACCCCTCGCCGCTGCAGACCAAGGCGATCCCGCAGCGCATCTACGAGACCGGCGCGACGGTCCTGTTCGCGACCGACACCTTCCTCCAGCAATATATGCGCGCGGCGAACGACGGGGCGATGTCCTCGCTGCGGATCGCGGTCTGCGGGGCCGAGCGCGTGAAGGATGAAACCCGCCAGATGGCCGAGCGCCGCTTCTCCTTCGAGGTGCTCGAAGGCTACGGCGTCACCGAGGCCTCGCCGGTGCTCGCTGCGAACCAGCCGGGCGACATCCGCTCCGGCACGGTCGGAAAGATGCTGCCGGGCATCGAAGTGCGGCTCGAAGAGGTCGAAGGCCTCGCGCCCGGCAAGCGCCTCTATGTGCGCGGGCCCAACATCATGCAGGGCTATATCACCCCGGACGAGCCGGGCGTCGTCAAGCCGCCGAAAGACGGCTGGCACGACACCGGCGACGTCGTCGCCTTCGACGACGCCGGCTACATGGCGATCCGTGGACGGATGAAACGCTTCGCCAAGATCGGCGGGGAAATGGTCTCGCTGGCGGTCGTCGAAAACTGCGCGACCTCGCTCTGGCCTGACAACATGCACGCCGCGACGGTGCTGCCCGACGACCGCAAGGGCGAGCAGATCGTGCTCGTCACCGATCACCCGGCGCCCGACCGTTCGGCGCTCCTCGCCTGGGCGCAAAATCACGGCGTTCCCGAAATCGCCGTGCCGAAGAAGATCGTCGCGGTGAAGGAAGTGCCGATCCTCGGCACCGGCAAGCTCGATTACGTCTGCGTCGAGCGCCTCGCGCGCGGCGAGGCCCGCGCGCGCGAGGAACGCCTCGCCGCGATCGATCAGGCGATGGCCGCCCGCGCGGCGGAAGAAACGCCCGCGCCGGTCAAGCGCGCCGCAGGGGAGTGAGTATCGAATAAGGCCCTTGACTTCGACTGCCGATGGCCTGCGCTTTTTGGTTATTTTCAGGGGAGGGGTCTATGAGGGTGGTCATTTCGCTTCTTGCGTGTCTTTTGGCGCTGGGCGGAACTGCAAGCGCCGCCATCGTCACTTACAAGCTGACTTTCTTCGACGACCGCGGCGCAAAATTTGGCTCAGGCGTCGTTAAGTTTGATCCGGACGTGAAGCGTCTCTTGATTGTTGGGGGGCGTAGAGGCGGAGGGGAGTTAGAACTGTGTCATCCTCCGCTGCCGATAGAGCTGGCGAGGGAGGTGTGCGGAACCGAGCTTCATTGGACACCTGTCGACCTCTCGTTGGAATTTCCGCTCTTCTATGGCAGCGGCAGTACGTTCAATGATTTCCTCGAGGGCGAGATCGACTTCGCCAAATCCGGATTTGAGGTTGTGCGGCCAAATTCTTGGTCGAGCTTTGACGGAATAGATGGGTCCGGCTTTCGAATCTTTTTCTTGAGTGATCTTTTTGGCCCCGCGGGCAGGGCTCATTTTGAATTTGTAGGACCCGATGACCGCGGGGAATTCCTCGTTTTTGACGGCAGCGTCGTATCGAGGCTGCAAGAGGTCCCGCTGCCCGGCGCGTTCGGCCTGTTCTTGGCCGGGATAGCCGGCGCCGCCGGTTTTTCGCGTTCGCGCATCAGTCGCGATCGCCAGACCACTGCGAAGTGACCGCCGCCGCGACGACGGTTTTGGCGCATCGGTCTTGGTGGTTTCGAAACCTTCGGTGATTTAGACCGATGGCTGAGGAACCCTCACTCCGCCGCTCTCGCCGGCGTCAGCGGCGGGGCGCCGAGCGCGGCCGCGATGCGCCGGGCGAGGCGTTCGGCGACGGCGTCCTTCGACATTTCGGGCCACCGCTCCTCCCCGTTTTCGGTGATGAGCGTCACGGCGTTCCGGTCCCCGCCCATGGCGCAGTGCTCGCCCGCCGAGACGTCATTGGCGATGATCCAGTCGCAGCCCTTCCTGAGGCGCTTTGACCGCGCATGCGCGACGACGTCGTCCGTCTCGGCCGCGAAGCCGACGACGAGGCCGGGGCGTCCGGCTTTGAGATGGGCGACGGTTTTCAGGATGTCAGGGTTTTCCGCGAGCGGAATATTGGTCAGCCCGCCCCGCTCCTTCTTGATCTTGTGATCGGTTTCGATTTCCGGGCGATAGTCGGCGACGGCGGCGCACATCACGGCGCAGTCGGCGGGCAGGGCCGCTTCGACCGCCGCCAACATCGCGCGCGCGTTCTCGACGCGCACGGTCTTGGGGCCCGCCGGCGCGCGCAAGCCGGTCGGGCCGGAGACGAGCGTCACCTCGGCGCCCAAACGCGCGAGCGCCTGCGCGATCGAATAGCCCTGTTTCCCCGACGAGCGGTTGGCGATGTAGCGCACGGGGTCGATCGGCTCATGCGTCGGCCCGGCGGTGACGATGACGCGCTTGCCGGTCAGCGGGCCCGCAAGCGCGCGGCAGAAAAAGGCCTCGACCGCGTCGGCGATCTCGGCGGGCTCGGCCATGCGACCGGGGCCGACCTCGCCGCAGGCCATCTCGCCCTCATTGGGGCCGACGATCATCGCCCCGTCCTCGATCAGGGTGCGGAGGTTCCGCTGCGTCGGCTTCGCCTCCCACATGCGGACGTTCATCGCCGGCGCGTAAAGAACCGGCTTGTCGGTCGCAAGCAGCGCGGTCGAGGCGAGATCGTTCGCGAGCCCGTTCGCGGCCTTCGCCATCAGATCGGCGGTCGCCGGCGCGACGACGATGAGGTCGGCCGAACGGGAAAGTTCGATATGCCCCATCTCCGCTTCATCGGTCAGGTTGAAAAGGTCGGAATAGACCTTGTCCCCCGTCAGCGACCCGACCGACAGCGGGGTGATGAATTCGCCGCCCACTTTGGTCAGGACGGCGCGCGTCCCGATCCCGCGCCGGGAGAGCTCGCGGATGAGGTCGAGCGATTTGTAGGCGGCGATCCCGCCGCCGATGATGAGAAGGATGGAGCGCTGCGACATGACCGCACCCTACCGCCGCGGCGGGGGCAAGTCACCTTTGGCGGCAGTGCGACGACCTTCCCGCGCGGAAGATCGTTAACGAAGAAGCAGCGCCGCCGCGAGCGCGAGCGCAGCCGCCCCGGCGAACCAAAGCGCCCCGCGCATCAGCCGCCGTTCCCTGGCGAGGTCGCGCAAGAGCGCCTCGGAGGCGCCGCCCGGCGCGGCGAATCCATCATCGGAAACCCGCGCCGAGGCCGCGGCGATTGTCTCGACATAGTGCGGCAGCTGCGGGGCGATGTCGAGCGCCTTCAGCGTCGCCTCGCGCAGTCGGTCGAACTGACGCTTGGGCCCGATCGCGTCGGCGATCGCGGCGCGCACGACCGGCGTCGCCGCCTCCCACATGTTGATGGAAGGGTCGAGCGTGCGCGCAACGCCCTCGACCGTCACCATCGTGCGCTGGAGGAGCACAAGCTCCGGGCGCAGATGCATGTCGAAGAGCGCGGTGACGTCGAAAAGCTGCTGCAGGACGCGGCTCATGTCGACGCGGTCGGCGGAAAGGCCGAACAGGGGCTCGCCGACGGCGCGCAGCGCCTGCGCGAAGGCGTCGGTCGAATGCGTTTTCGGCACATAGCCGGCGTCGAAATGGACCTTCGCGGTGCGCATGTAGTCGCGGGTGATGAAGCCGTGGATGATCTCGGCGAAGGTGCGCCGCGTCTGCTCGTCGAGCCGTCCCATGATGCCGAAATCGACGAGCGTCAGGCGCCCGTCGGCGTCGATCATCAGGTTTCCCTGATGCATGTCGGCGTGGAAAAATCCCTTGTGCAGAGCCTGCGTCAGGAACACCGAAATGACCCGCCGGGCGAGCGCGCGCTTGTCGACGCCGCGCGCGTCGAGCGCGGAAAGGTCGCTCACCGGCGTCGCCTCGATCCATTCCAGCGTCAGGACCCGTTTCGACGTCAGCGGCCAGATGATCTCCGGCACGCGCACGCCGGGCGTCTCTTTGAGATCCTCCTTCAGCGCCGAGGCGGCGGACGCCTCCATCCTGAGGTCGAGCTCGACCGCGGCGGCGGCCTTCAGCGTCTCGATGAACTTCACCGGCTCCATCCGCCGCGTCGTCGCGGAAAGCCCCTGCAACAGGCGGGCGGCGCGGGCGAAGGCTCGGAACTCGGCGTCGACCTGCGGCTCGATCCGTGGGCGGAGCACCTTGACCGCGACCGCGCGCCCGTCCGTCAGCGTCGCCCGGTGGACCTGCGCGATCGAAGCGGCGGCGATCGGTTCGGAAAAATCGGCGAAAAGCTCGCCGAGCGGCTTGCCGAAGGCGCGCTCTATGTCGGCGATCGCCGCGGCGCGCGGGAACGCCGGCATGCGGTCCTGCAGCCGCCCGAGATCGCGCGCCATGTCAAAGCCGATAATGTCGGGCCGCGTCGCCATGAACTGGCCGAGCTTGACGTAGGCCGGGCTCATCCCCTCGAACGCGCTCGCGAGCCTTTCTCCGGGGCGCAGGGGCCGGCCGTCCGCGGCCTTCGTCTTTGCGCCGATGCGCGTCGCCGCGCCGATCCATCGCAGCGGCGCCGGCAGCTGGGGCGCGACCTCGGCGGGGACGAGCGCGTCATGGCGCGTCAGGCGCGCCGCGGCGGCGACGAGGCGAAGATAATCTTCCGCGGCGCTCAGCATGGCCGTCAGATCCGCCGGCCCGAATGAATAGCGACGATGCCTGCTGACAGGGTCTCGAACCCGACACGCTGGAAGCCGGCCTCGCGGATCATCGCCGCAAAGCGCTCCTGCTTCGGGAACCGGCGGATCGATTCGACGAGATACTGATAGCTTGCGCGGTCGCCGGCGACCTTCTCCCCAAGCCAGGGAATGACGTTGAACGAATAGGCGTCATAGAGCTTCTGCAGGCCTTCGGTCGCAAGATGCGAGAACTCAAGGCACTGGAAGCGCCCGCCGATCTTCAGGACGCGCCGCGCCTCGGCGAGCGCCTTGTCGATGCGCGTCACGTTGCGGATGCCGAAGGCGATCGTATAAGCGTCGACGGATTGATCCTTGAACGGAAGGGTTTCGGCGTCGCCGCAGACATGGGCGAGCCGCCCGCCCGCCGCCATCGCCGCCGCGCGACCCCGCCCGGCGGCGAGCATGTCGGCGTTGATGTCGCAAAGGATCGCCGACGCTGGCGGGCGGGCCGCGGCCTGCGGGCGCGCGTCGGCGCGCTTTAGGAATCCGATCGCGATGTCGCCGGTGCCGCCGGCGACGTCGAGAAGGCGCTCGCCCGGCTGCGGATTGAGCCGGTCGATGAAAACCGATTTCCAGATGCGGTGAACGCCGGCCGACATCAGGTCGTTCATGAGATCATAGCGGCTGGCGACGCTGGAGAAGACGCCGCGCACGAGGCGCGCTTTCTCGCCCGGCTCGACGTCCGCAAAGCCGAAAGAAGCGCGCGCGCCATCCTCATCCGTCATGGTCCCCGCTTACGCCGGGGGCCGGGGGGCGGAGAAGCGCCTTGACGCCGCAGCATTGGTTTGAGAGGGTCAAGTGCCTGAATTCAGGCGGCTATTGGCCTTGAGGCGGGCAGGCCGCGGCAGGCGGCCAAACGGGGCGGAAGGCGCATGATCAAATCCGAACTCGTGCAGAAGCTCGCGGACGAGAACCCGAATCTTTTCCATCGCGACATCGAACGGCTGGTGTCGATCGTCTTTGACGAAATCGCAGGCGCGCTCCAGCGCGGCGACCGCGTCGAGCTGCGGGGCTTCGGCGCTTTCTCGGTGAAGCATCGCCCGAGCCGCGTCGGGCGCAACCCGCGCACCGGCGAGCCGGTGCCGATCGCGGAAAAATTCTCGCCCTTCTTCAAGCCCGGCAAGGAATTGCGCGACCGGCTGAACGGCGGCGCAAAGCCCGCCGCAAGGAAACCCGCGACGACGTCATGACGGGTCTTCGCCCATGAAAAAGCTGCTGCGCTGGGTCGTGACGGTTCCCGCCGGCGTGCTTCTGGTCGTCTTCCTGGTGGCCAACCGCGCTCCGGTCGCGTTGAGCCTTGACCCCCTGTCGACCTCGGCGCCGGCCTTGGCGACGCCGGCCCTGCCGCTCTGGATCTGGCTGACGCTGTTCCTGTTTGCGGGCGTCGGGCTCGGCGCGGGGGCGATGTGGATCTCCGATCACGAATTGCGCGTGCGCGCGAAAGCGGACCGGCTGGAGCTCAAGGCGCTGAAAAAGGCGGCGGCGATCCCCGCGGCGGACGCCACGCCGGAAAGCGGCAAGGACGGCTGATGGCGCCGCCGCTCGTCAAAATCTGCGGGCTTCGGACGATTGATGCGGCTGAGGTCGCGGCGCGCGCCGGCGCAGACTTCATCGGCTTCGTCTTCGTGCCGAAGAGCCCGCGTTATATCGCGCCCGATCTCGCCAACGAAATCGTTCTTGAAACAAAACAATATTGTGAAGATGAGGGCTTTAAGGTCCCGCGCTTTACCGGCCTGTTCGTCGATGCGGGCGAGAAATTGCTGGCCGAGACGGCGCCGTTCCTAACCCATTTCCAGTTCCACGGGCACGAGGACGCGGCCCGCATCAACGCCATGCGGGCCGAGTTCGGGGTCGAGATCATCAAGGCGGTCGGGGTCGGCGAGCCGGCCGATCTGGACGGGCTCGACGCGCTCGCCGGGGCCGCGGACCTCCTCCTCTTTGACGCCCGCCCGCCCAAGGGCGCGACGCTGCCCGGCGGCAATGGCGTTCCCTTCGACTGGGCGCTTCTTCAGCGCTACCGCGACGAGACGCCGTTCCTGCTCGCCGGCGGGCTGACGCCGGATACCGTGGGCGAGGCGATCAGCGCCGTCGCCGGCCATACCGCCTTCGCCGGCGTCGATGTGTCGTCGGGCGTAGAGGCGGGGCCCGGCGAGAAGGACCCGGCCCTGATCGAGGCTTTCCTGCGCGCCGCCAAAAGGTAGGGCCGGTCAAATCCCCGAAAAGTTCAAGTCATCCCCGCGCCGCTGTGCTATCGCGCTGCGGCGCCAGCGTTACGAGGACAGGTGAGGCCATGCCGACCCCCAGCCATTTTGAAGCCGATCTCGACCGGTTGAAAGCGATCGCGGAAGCCGAAGCGCCGGCCTACCGCAAGGCCGAGCCCTTTCCGCACACGAAGATCGACGGCTTCATCAAGCCGGACGTGCTCGAGGCGGTGCTCGCCGAATGCGAACGCGGCGGCGCCGACTGGCATCACATGAACGATGCGGACCAGAACAAGTTCGCGACGACGCGGACTTCGCGGATGGGGCCGAAGACCCGTGCCCTCATCCAGTTCCTCAACGGCCAGGAGATGATGGAGTTCCTGGAAAAGCTGACCGGCATCGAGGGGCTCATCCCCGACCCGCAGCTTGCCGGCGGCGGCCTTCACGAACTGCGCCCCGGCGGATTCTTGCGCGTCCACGCCGACTTCAACTACCAGCGCCACCTGAAGCTCGACCGCCGGATCAATCTCCTCCTCTACCTCAACAAGGGCTGGGAGGAATCCTGGGGCGGCAATCTCGAGCTCTGGGACGAGGCGACCACGCGCTGCGTGAAGCGCTACACGCCGGAATTCAACCGCTGCGTCATCTTCAACACCACCGACACTTCGTTCCACGGCAATCCGCAGCCGGTGGCGACGCCGGACGGGCGCACGCGCCGGTCGATCGCGCTCTATTATTATTCGAACGGCCGCCCGGCCGAGGAAGTCTCACCCCAGCACATGACGATCTTCCGGAAGCGGCCCGAGGAACGCACCGCGGTCGACGCCGGCAAGTCGATCCTTCGCCAGGTGACGCCGCCGTTCATTTTCGACGGCCTGCGCCGACTCAAGGGAAAATCACGCTAGAAGCGCCATGCAGCCCTTCCTCGCCCCACCGGGAAGACGAGTCCTGACCATGTCCAGTCGATTTCGCGCCCAGCCGCAGCGGCGCACCACCGACCCTCGATCCGGGCGGCGTCGTGCTCCGGGTTCGTAACGGGCCCGGCGCGGCGATCCCGCGCACGGTCTGGACGCTCGGCTTCGTCAGCCTGTTCATGGACATGTCGTCCGAGGCGGTCCATTCGGTATTGCCGATCTTCCTGACCGCAACGCTCGGCGCGAATGTCGCGATCGTCGGCCTGATCGACGGCGTCGCCGAAGCGACCGCGGCGCTGTCGAAGGTTTTTTCCGGCTACTGGTCCGACCGGCTCGGGCGGCGCAAGCCGATGGTCCTTCTTGGCTACGGCCTTGGCGCCCTGTCGAAGCCGGCTTTCGCGATCGCCGCCTCGCCGCTCGCCGTTTTCGCCGCCCGGTTCTCCGACCGCATCGGCAAGGGACTGCGCGGGCCGCCGCGCGACGCGCTCGTCGCCGACCTGACGCCGCCTGAAAGCCGCGGCCGCGCTTATGGCTTGCGCCAGGCGCTCGATACGGTCGGCGCCGTGCTCGGCCCGCTCCTCGCGATCGGCGTGATGGCGATGGCGGCCGGCGAGGTGCGCGCGGTGTTCTTTGTCGCGGTCGTCCCCGCCGCGCTCGCGGTGGCGTTGATCGTCGTCGGCGTCGAGGACAGCGCTCGCGCCCGGCCCTCGCCGGCTGCGCCGCGCGTCCGCCTCAGCGAGGCGCGAAGGGTCGGGCGCGCCTTCTGGATCGTGGTCGCGATCGGGATCGCCTTGACGCTCGCCCGTTTCAGCGAGTCGTTCCTCGTCCTCAAAGCCGCCGAGCAGGGACTGGCGCCGGCGCTGGCGCCGCTCGCCCTTGTCGTCATGAGTTTCACTTATGCGCTCGGCGCCTATCCGGCCGGGGTCCTCGCCGATCGCCATCCGGCCGCCATCTTGTTGCTCGCTGGTCTTGCGGCGCTTGTCGGCGCCGATCTCGCACTTGCTTTCGCGCCGGGGCTCGCCGGCGCCTTCGCCGGGATTGCACTGTGGGGCGTCCATCTCGCTCTGACGCAGGGGCTCCTCAGCAAGATGGTGGCGGCGGCCGCGCCGGAGCCGGTGCGCGGAACCGCGTTCGGGATCTTCAATTTCGCCGTCGGGCTCGCCTTGCTCTTTGCGAGCCTGATCGCCGGGCTGTTGTGGGACCGCGTCGGGCCTGATGCGCCCTTCCTCGTCGGGGCGCTGTTCGCGGCCGTCGCGGCGGCGATTCTCGTTCATCAGGCCGCAGACGGTCGGCGCCGGGGCGGCGACCGTATATAGGCGGTCTCGCCATCCCATCCCTCTTTCGCCAAGGCCGCCATGACGCCCTCTCCGACCAAGACGCCCCGCCCCAATTCCTTCCGCACCGGGCCAGACGCCGAGGGGCGCTTCGGAAGCTTCGGCGGCCGCTTCGTCGCTGAGACGCTGACGCCGCTCGTCCTCGACCTTGCGCGCGCGTATGACCGCGCGAAGGCCGATCCCGCCTTCCACGCCGAGCTTCAGTCATACCAGACGCATTATGTCGGCCGCCCGTCGCCGCTCTATTATGCCGAGCGCCTGACCGACCATGTGCGCGCGGCGGCGCCGAAGGGGCGCGGGGCGAAGATCTATTTCAAGCGCGACGAGCTCAATCACACTGGCGCGCACAAGATCAACAACTGCATGGGCCAGATCCTGCTCGCGCGCCGGATGGGCAAGACGCGCATCATCGCGGAAACGGGCGCCGGCCAGCACGGCGTCGCGACCGCCACTGTTTGCGCGCGCTTCGGCCTGCCCTGCATCGTCTATATGGGCGCGACCGACGTCGAGCGGCAGAAACCCAATGTCTTCCGCATGAAGCTCCTCGGGGCGGAGGTGCGCGCCGTGACCTCGGGCCGCGCGACGCTGAAGGACGCGATGAATGAAGCGCTGCGCGATTGGGTGACGAATGTCGCCGACACCTATTACCTCATCGGCACGGCGGCGGGCCCGCATCCTTATCCGATGATGGTGCGAGATTTTCAGTCGGTAATCGGGACCGAGGCGCGCGCCCAGATCCTCGAGCGCGAGGGCCGGCTTCCTGACGCCGTCATCGCCTGCATCGGCGGCGGCTCGAATGCGATCGGCCTCTTTCATCCCTTCCTCGATGATCCCGAGGTCGAAATCATCGGCGTCGAGGCTGGCGGACGGGGTCTTGATACGCCCGATCATGCGGCCTCGCTGTCGGGCGGGCGCCCCGGCGTGCTGCACGGCAACCGCACCTATCTCCTGCAGGACGAGGACGGCCAGATCATCGAGGGGCATTCGATTTCCGCCGGCCTCGACTATCCCGGCATCGGCCCCGAGCACGCTTTCCTTCACGAGACGGGGCGGGCGACCTACCAGTCGGCGACCGACGCTGAAGCCCTGGAAATGTTCGGGCTCTGCTCGCGGCTCGAAGGGATCATCCCGGCGCTCGAACCCGCCCATGCGCTCGCCCGCGCGCTCGACAAGGCCGCCAGCCTGCCGGCCGAGGGGATCGTCCTCGTCAATCTCTGCGGCCGGGGCGACAAGGATATTTTCTCGGTGATGCCGCATTTCGGCGGCGCCTGACCGGCGGGCGCCGCAGGGGATCAGAGCGCCCCCCTGTTGCCGGCGGCCTTCAATTCTCCTTAAACAATCTGCGGGGAACCTGTTCCCGCCGCCGGTCCTTCATCGGTCTTGCGGTTTTGTTCGTGCATGACCTGAGGGGCTTCCTTGAGAGAGACCGTCGCCGCCGTCCATCAATCGGCGTCCGCCATGGGCGCGTCCATCGCCGAGGCCGCGCGCGAGCGCGCGGCGCGCCTTCGCCGCATCGTCGAGCATTGCAAGAACTTCCAGGGCGCGCAGCTGTCGCGCTCGCTCAGCCAGGCGGGCGTCACGCTCGCTCTCTACGCCGGGCTCGTCGCCGCCATGATCGCGCTCGCGGCGGCGGGCGAATGGGGCTTTGCGCTGCTTGTCTCGCCGCTCGCCGGCGGCGTTCTCGTCAAGCTCTTCACCATCCAGCATGATTGCGGCCACGGCAGCTATTTCAAGTCGCGCCGGACGAACGACGCGCTCGGCTTTCTGATCAGTATGCTGACATTCACGCCTTACGGCTTCTGGCGCGACGCCCATAACCGCCATCATGCGGGTTCGGGCGATCTCGATCGGCGCGGGGTCGGCGCGGTCGACACGCTGACGGTGGAGGAGTTCAAGGCGCTCTCGCCCTTCAAGCAGTTTCTCTATCGCGCCTATCGCAACATGATCGTGATGATCATCATCGGCGCGCCGGTCTATTTCTTCATCCTGCAGCGCCTGCCGCTCGCCGGCCCGATGCCGTTCGCTGAAACCTATGCAGGCCTCAAGGCGCGCCAGATCTGGAAGAGCGTCGTTGCGCTCAACCTCGCGCTCCTTCTCGTCTATGGCGGCCTGTCGCTCGCCTTCGGCTGGAGCGCGGTCGCGATCGCGATTCTTCCGGCGGTGACGATGGCGTCCTGGGCGGGCGCCTGGCTCTTTTTCGTGCAGCACCAGTACGAAGACGCCTATTGGGCGCGAAAGCCGGAATGGACTTATGCCGAGGCGGCGGTCTACGGCTCCTCGCATTACCACCTGCCCTCGCCGGTTTTGCGCTGGCTCACCGGTAATATCGGCCTTCACCACATCCATCACCTGGCGTCCGGCATTCCGAACTACCGCCTGCCGGAATGCTACCGGGCGAGCGACGACCTCAAGGCGCTGCCGAAAATGACCATCGCCGCCAGCCTCAGATGCGCAAGCCTTGCGCTCTGGGACGAAGCCAATCGCCGGATGGTTCCGTTCCGCGCGCTGCGGGCCGCGTCCTGATCGGCTGTTTTGCGGCCGATTGACAATCAACCTGTCATAATGACAATTTTGTTGTCATGTATGATCCCGATCCCGGCCCCGCCCGTGACGTGCTGGCGCTCGTCAACGAAATTCCGCGCGCCTTCTTCCGCCTGTCGGCGATCGCCGACGATCTTTTCGCCGATCTCGGCGTCGGCGCCCCGGAACGCGGGGTCCTGCGCGATCTCTTCGTCGAGGGCGAAGCCTCGGCGCCGGAGTTCGCACGCCGCAGAGCGGTGAGCCGGCAGGCAATGCAGGCGGTGCTCGACCGGCTGGTGGAGAAAGGCCTCGTGCGCGCCGAGGCCAATCCACGCCACAAGCGGTCGATGAACTATGTGCTGACCAAGGCCGGCATCGAGACCTGCGTCGAGCTGCAGCGCCGCGAGCTCGCGAAGATCGAAAGCCTGAAGGCGAGGATCGGGCCGGCCGATTTCGCCGCCGCCGCGACGGCGCTCTCAGCGCTCAACCGCGCCCTTGCAGCAGTTCTCGACCAGCGCGGCTGATCCTGCGGGGTTCCATCCGCGCGCTGGCGAGAGAGAGACGCGCCGCGAGCAACCCTCCTCCCGACGACGGGAGCGGGCGTGAAGCTCCGTGCGCGGCCCATCAGCGATAAGGCGGCCGAGGCCTGCCCCAAGCACATTTTGTCACAGGACAGGGTCACGGCGCCCGCGCGCGCCGAACGGGGGGTCCTTTGCGCGCCGCGCGGCCTTGCCGCAAGGCGTTGATCCTATTGGCGCCGCAAGGCCGGCAAGGGCGCCAAAAATGGCTAACCACTCGGTTCGTCGCGGAGTTATCCCCCTCCCCCCACGGCGGCCTTAGTATGGCGCGGTCAAAACGGAAACCGCGACCGCCCCATGCGCCTCCTTCTCAATCCCGGCGACCGCCCGGCGCGCCCGGCGCTAATCGCCCGGCGGAAGGACGCGATGAGCGCGCGGACGCAAAACCCCTCCGAACGCTCCGGACTTTCCGGATTTTCCGGAAAATGGCCCTTGCCTTCCGGGCGGATGAAGGCCGCGAGACCGCAGAACGCCTCCGACCTCTCCGAACCTTCCGGATTTTCCGGAAACCCAAGGGCGCCCGGGCCGCACGGGGGCCGCTGCAAGGGGCCCCTTCACTCGTCACGAATCGCCGTTCAAAGTCCGATCGCCGATCATCAATCCCTTCAAACCTGCAAGTCCCATGAAAGCCAGGCTTCTCCTCGCCGCCCTCCTGCTTCTCGCCGCCTGCGGCCGCGCGCCGAAGGAAGGCGCGCCGCCCGCGCCCGATCCGGCGACGCTCCGGCGCGTTGCAGAAGGCGAGGTCGTCGGCGTCACCGCCCCAAACGGCGTCAAGGTCTGGCGCGGGCTTCCTTTCGCGGCGCCGCCGGTCGGCGAATTGCGCTGGCGCGCGCCGCGCCCGCCCGCCGCCTGGGAGGGGACGCGCGAGGCGACGCGCGCCGCCGGCGTCTGCCCGCAGATCGCCAACGTCTTCAACGCCGGCGAGGGGCTGAAGCCCGGAACCCTTCTGGGTACGGAGGATTGCCTCTATCTCGACGTCTATGCGCCGCCGGGCGCGCGCGCAGGCGAGGGCGATCCGCGCCCGGTGATGGTGTGGATCCATGGCGGCGCGAACGTCTGGGGCTCGGCGAAGCAATATGATCCCTCGAACCTCGTTCTCAGTGAGGATGTCATCGTCGTCGTCGTCCAGTACCGGCTCGGGCCGCTCGGCTGGTTCGCGCATCCGGCGATCAGGGACAGCGCCGAAACGCCCGAGGACGCGGCGGCCTCCTTCGCGCTCCTCGATCTCGTCGCGGCGCTGAAGTGGGTGAAGGCGAACGCCGGCGCCTTCGGCGGCGACGCCTCGCGCGTCACCATATTCGGCGAAAGCGCCGGCGGGGCGAATGTCGCGGGTCTTCTCGCCTCGCCGCTGGCGAAGGGGCTCTTTCACCGCGCGATCATCCAGTCCGGCATTTTCGATTCAACGCCGCTCGCCGAAGCGGAGGAGGGCGGCGGCGGCGATCTCAACCCGGCGAAGGAAGTCGCCGAGAGGCTCGGCGCAAGAGACGCGGCGGCCCTGCGCGCAACGCCGATCGAAAAGCTCTATAGCGTCTACGCGCTCGATCCGAACGGCTATTCCAGCCTGCCGCGCATGATCGCCGACGGCGTCGCTCTGCCTGCTGAGGGAATCCGCGCGGCGCTCGCCGACAAGGCGACGTTCAACGCCGTTCCGGTCATCACCGGAACCAATCGCGACGAGATGAAGCTGTTCCAGATCGTCGATTCGCGGCTCGTCGATCGCCATTTCGGCGTCTTCCTCGCCGCCAAGGACCAGCATTTCTATGACCGCCTCGCCGAATACCAGAGCCGGCTCTGGCGCATCCGCTCCGTCGACGAGCCGGCGCGGCTGATGACGGCGGCCGGCCATGACGCGGTCTGGGCCTACCGGTTCGATTGGGACGAGGGCGGACGATTTCTGTGGACCGATCTCAAGAAACTGCTCGGCGCCGCGCACGCGATCGAAATCCCGTTCGTGATGAACCGCTTTTCCCTGCTCGGGCGGCTCGATCCGCTGATGTGGACGAAAGAGAGCGCGGCGGAGCGCGAGACGCTCTCTCGTCAGATGGGGGCCTACTGGGCGGATTTCGCCCGCACCGGCGATCCCAACGACCTGCCGCGCGACGGCGCTCGGCCCGAATGGCTGCGCTGGCAGGGCGAGGCGGCGCTGATGCGTCTCGACGGCGCCTCGGGCGGCGGCGCGCGGATGCTGGGCGACGGCGACAGCGTCGATCGCCTCATCGACGACTTGAAACGCGAGCCGGCGCTCGAGCCCGATCAGAAAGCGGTCATCGCGGCGGCGCTCGGCGGCTGGCTGCCCTCGCGCAAGGCCGATTTCATTGAGGCGGCGAGGCCGTGACCGGCGCCGTCTTTTCGCCGCGAAATGACCTTGAAAAGACCTTCGCCCGCCCCGCCGGACGGGCGCTGCTCCTTGCGTTCAATCCTTCATGGCGGCCGACGCGGCCGCCGAATGAAGTGGAGGATGATTGATGTGTTCCCTGACGAAGCATGCGCTTGCGGCGATCCTTGGCGGCGGCCTGATCCTGAGCGCCGCGCCGGCCTTCGCCGGCGAATGGCGCCTCGAGTCGAAGCGCTGTCACGACGTGCGCGAGGACCGGCGCGACGCCCGCGAAAGCTGGCGCGACGAGCGCTATGACCGCGGCCGGCGGGACATGCGTGAGGATCGTTATGACCGCCGCGAGTCGCGGCGAGATCGCTTGATCACCGTCTGCCCGCGCTCGGCTTTCTATTATGCGCCCGACCGCCACGAACGCCGCCGCGCCGACTGGCGGGCCCCGCGCCTCACCCTCGACTATGATCGCGATGTCGGACTGCCTTACCGCTTCCATGACGGGCGCCGCCTATATGTTCGCGGCTAGATCGTCGCGGCGCGCTTGCGCAAAACGCGCAAGCTTCGGCGCGACGCCGTTCTAAGGCGGCGCGTCGACGAAACCGAACACGAGGTCCGCCACGGCCTTTGCGTGAAGATCGAGGAAGCCGTGGCGCCAGTCGGGCCTTTCCACGATGCGCCCCCGCTTCATCATCGGCGCGGCGCGGCGCGTTATTTCCTGCAACTGGTCCGCGGGATTGATGATCGCGATCGGGTGCGGCAGCGTCCGCAGCGCCGTTTCAAATGCGGTCCCGTCGGCGAAGGCGGCGGCGTGGCCCCATTCGTAACCCTCCCCCCCGAGGAGGTTCTGCATGAAGGACCGCGCAAGGTCTTCGAGGGGCAAGGCGGGATCGGAATGTTCAACGATCCGCTGCCACGAAATCCAAAACCGTGTTCCCTTCCGGTCGAGCGGAATCGGCGTGAAATAGTCGATGAACGCCTTGCGCTCCGCTTCGGTCAGAAGCGCCGCCGACACCATCACGATCGCGCGCACCCGGTCAGGGCGCTTCATCGCCATCCTCGCGGCGACCTTGCTCCCGGTGTGATTGCCGAAAAGATCGACGATCTCGAGTCCGAGAGCGTCGGCGACGCGCCACATTTCAGCGGCGTAGGTTTCTATCGTCGCCTCGCTTTCCGACGGGGGCGGATCCGACAGGCCGTAGCCGGGGTAATCCGGCGCCACGATGAGGCGTCCATCGCTCGCCAGCATCATTTTCTCGAACTCGAGGCCGGCTTTCGGCGACTGGTGCAGGCACAGCAAGGCAGGCTTGCCCCGCGCGAGGCTGGCGGCGGTTCGAAGATGAATCTGGCCGAAATGGCCGTCGACATAACTGCGCCTGATCGTCATCGCGCATCACCATCGTTCAAGTCGGTCTGGCGAGGCCCATCAGCGCCGCTGCGGAAATCAGAATCCAGATTATCACAACCAAGGGGCGCGCCTTGCCGAGGATCAACGCCAGATCCCGCTCGGCGCGCGCTGCGTCCGGGCCGGACAGGCCTTGCAGGGCTGGACTGAGCGGCGCCAGCACGCGGCGGATCAAAACACCCATCGCGACCGCGCCAGCGAGGAGAAGCAGCTTCACCGCGATGAAGAACGGCATCGGCGGCGCGCCGGCGAGCCCTGCCGCCCCGGCGGCGAGGAGGCCGGCCAGCGTCAGCTGACGGAACACGCCATCAACGCGCTTCAGGCCGGCGGCCGCGTCATGCGCACGATGAAGGCGCCAGACGACGACGAGCCAGGAAAGGCTGGCCGCGAACAGCAAGACGAGGGCGGCGGCGGGAAGGGTGATCCATCCGTTGACATCGGCCAGCAGCGCGCCCGTCGGCAGGGCGAGCACAAGCGCGCTTCGCGGCGCCATGTCGATATCGCCGACGACTTTCGCCGCGAACAGACGCCGCTCGGCAGAGACGCCCGGCGCGGTCAGCGCATGGCTCGCATAAAAGGCGCCGAGGTCGCCGCCGAGCCAATAGACGAAAACGAGAAGGTGAAGAAAGGCGGCGAGAGTTTCGACGATGGGCATGGCTTGCAATCGGATGCGGGCGCGCTACGGGAAGACGGCCATAAGAAAGGGATCGCCCGTCCTTGTCACGCATCGCCGCCATGTTCGAGGCGCTGAAGCGCCAAGGGCGCGCCGGCTTTGCGCCCTTCATCATGGGCGGCGATCCTGATTACGCGTCGAGCCTTCGTCTCCTCAAGGCGCTGCCCGCCGCGGGCGCCGACCTTATCGAGCTCGGCATGGCCTTCACCGATCCGATGGCCGATGGCCCGGCGATCCAGGCGGCGGGCCTGCGCGCGCTCGACGCCGGCCAGACTCTTGCAAAGACGCTCGCCCTCGTCCGCGCCTTGCGGGCCGAGGATGACCGCACGCCGCTCGTGCTGATGGGCTATTACAATCCCGTTCACGCCTATGGCGTGGCGCGGTTCCTCGCCGACGCGAAGGCTGCCGGCGTCGATGGTCTCATCATTGTCGACCTGCCGCCGGAGGAGGACGCCGAGCTCTGCCTGCCGGCGCGGGCGGCGGGCCTCGATTTCATCCGGCTCGCCACGCCGACGACGGACGCAGCGCGGCTGCCAGCGGTGCTTCGGAACGCGTCCGGATTCATCTATTATGTTTCGGTCGCCGGGGTGACGGGCGCGGCGACGGGCGCGCGCGCGGCGGTCGATCAGGCGGTCCGGCGGCTGAAGGCCGCGTCGGGCCTGCCGGTGGCGGTCGGGTTCGGCATCAAGACAGCGGAAGACGCGGCCGCAACGGCCCGCATCGCGGACCTCGTCGTCGTCGGTTCGGCGCTCGTCGAGCGCCTTGCGGCGAATTTGCCCGCCTCGACTGGCGCCGTCGGGGTTGAGCCCATGCGCGGCGGGGCCGATAGTGCGACCGGCGCGGTCCTTGATCTTGTCAGGGATCTCGCGGCGGCGGTCCGGCAGGCGCGGCGCTGACCCGGCGGCCGGCAAGGAGTTCTGAGGATGAGCTGGCTCTCCAACCTGACCCCGCCCGGCATCAAGGCGCTGTTCCGGCGCGCCGATGACACGTCGGACTCGCTGTGGGTCAAATGCCCCGGCTGCGGACAGATGCTGTTCGGCAAGGATCTCGAGACCTCCCTCCACGTTTGCACGCATTGCGGGCACCACCACCGCCAGCCGGCTGAGGCGCGCCTCAAGTCCCTCTTCGATGGCGGCGTTTTCGAGGACATCGCCGTTCCGCCGCCGGTCGAGGACCCGTTGGGTTTCCGCGATGAGAAGAGATATGTCGACCGTCTGAAGGAATACCGGCGCAAGACCGGCCGGCCCGACGCGATGCGCGCCGCGGTCGGCGCCATCGACGGCGTGACCAGCGTCGCCGCCGTTCAGGACTTCGACTTCATGGGCGGCTCGATGGGCATGGCGCTCGGCGAGACGATGATCCGCGCGGCGGAAACCGCGGTCGCGTCGCGCGCGCCCCTCATCGCCTTCACCGCATCGGGGGGCGCGCGCATGCAGGAGGGAATTCTCTCCCTCATGCAGATGCCGCGCACGACGATCGCGGTGCAGATGATGCGCGAAGCGGGGCTGCCCTATATCGTCATTCTGACCCATCCGACGACGGGCGGCGTCACGGCGTCCTTCGCGATGCTCGGCGACGTTCACATCGCCGAGCCCGGCGCGCTGATCGGCTTTGCAGGACCGCGCGTCATCGAACAGACGATCCGCGAGAAATTGCCGGAAGGATTCCAGCGCGCCGAGTTCCTGAAAGACAAGGGCATGGTCGATATCGTGTGCCCGCGCGGAGAGCTGAAGGCGACTCTCTCCCGACTCATTCGCGTGCTGATGAAGTCGGGCCAGAGCGCCACGCTCGCCGCGCCGGCGCCGCCCATCGGCGCCGCACGCGCGGCCGAATAGAAAGTTTCCTTCCTTGGACAAGGTCGCTGCGGCGCTCGAAAAGGTCGCTGTCCGCCGTCCGGCGCTCATCGATCTCGGCCTCGAGCGCGTTCAACGCACGCTCTCCCGGCTCGGCGATCCGCATCGGCGCCTGCCGCCCGTTTTTCATGTCGCCGGCACGAATGGAAAGGGTTCGACTTGCGCTTACCTCAGGGCGATCCTCGAGGCGTCGGGCGCGCGCGTCCATGTCTTCACCTCGCCGCATCTCGTCCGCTACGCCGAGCGCATTGTGCTCGCCGGCGAAGAGATAGCGGACGAAGCCTTCATCGCGGCGATCGAGCGCGTCGATGAAGCGACGGGCGCGGATGATCTGACGCTTTTTGAAACGATCACCTGCGCCGCCTTTCTCGCCTTCGCGGAGACGCCGGCGGACTTTCTCGTGCTCGAGGTCGGCCTTGGCGGCCGGCTCGATGCGACGAATGTGATCGACAGGCCGCTCGCCGCCGTGATCACGCCGATTGCGCTCGATCACCAGAATTTTCTCGGCGACACCCTGGCGGCGATCGCCGGCGAAAAGGCGGGCATCTTCCGGCGCGGCGCGCCGGCGGTCGTCGGTCCGCAGACACCCGAAGCAATGGCGGTGTTCGAAGCGAAGGCGGGCGAGGCGGGCGCGCCGCTCTTTTCTTTCGGGTCGGCGTGGAACGCTTTCACCGAGAACGGGCGCCTCATCTACCAGGATGACGTCGGACTTTGCGATCTCGCCCCGCCGCGCCTCATCGGCGCGCACCAGTTCATGAACGCCGCGCTCGCCGTTGCGGCGATCCGCGCCGGCGGCCTCCAGCTTTCGGACGAAACGCTCTCCGCCGGGCTGCAGAACGCGCGCTGGCCGGCGCGGCTTCAGCGTCTGAAATCCGGCCCGATCGTGGAGACGCTGGGGCCACGTTCCGAATTATGGCTCGACGGCGGGCACAATCCGCATGCGGCGCGCGCGCTCGCAAACGCTTTCGCCGATTTCGAGGAACGCAATTCCCGCCCGCTCATTCTCATCGCGGGCATGCAGCAGAACAAAGACGCAGACGGCTTCTTCGCAGCGTTTTCGGGCCTCGCCTCGACGGTCTTCGCCGTGCAGGCGAACCATTCCGGCGCGCGCACGCCGGACGATGTCGCCAGCGCCGCCGAGCGGGCGGGCATTCCGGCCTATCCTTGCGGATCGCTCCATGAAGCGGCGCGCCTGGCGCGCGGCGGCGGCGCAGCCCGCGTTCTTATCTGCGGCTCGCTCTATCTCGCCGGCGAAGTGCTGCGGGATAATTCCTAAGCCGTTCTCGCCGGCGCGCCGAGCTCGCTTCTGATCCAGGCGGCGAGCGCCGATTTCGGCGCAGCGCCGACTTTCGTTGCGACCAGCTTGCCGCCTTTGAAGATCATCAGCGTCGGAATGCCTCTGACGCCGAGGCGTCCCGGCGTTTCGGGATTGTCGTCGATGTTGACCTTGGCGATCGTCAACTGGCCGGCGAATTCGGCCGACAGCTCTTCGAGGGCCGGTCCGATCTGCCGGCAGGGGCCGCACCATTCCGCCCAGAAATCGACGAGAACGGGCTTCTCAGACTTCAGGACATCGTCCGAAAAGGATTGGTCGGTGACGGGCTTGGTGGCCATGAACTTCCTCTGGGGCCGGCTTGCGGCCGTTGCACGCGCGCTAAAATAGGAGCCTTGCGCCCAAGATCAACGTGTGCTCACGCAAGCGTCATGGCGAAGGCGCGGTCGAGCGCCTCGGCGGGAACCGGCGTCAGGCGGGCGTCATGGGTCCACAATAGCGCCGCCTCGATCTCATGACCGGGATAGATTTCCTGCAACAGGCCGCGATAGGCCGCCAGCTGCGCGACATAGCCCGGTGCGACGTCTTCGAGGCGCTGCGGCGGCGGGCGGTTGGTCTTGTAATCGACGATCAGGATCCGGTTCTCAAGAATGACAAGCCGGTCGATCTGACCGGCAAGCAAGACGTCCTTCCTTGCGCCCTTCGGCGCGCCGCCGATGGCCGCTTCGGCGCGCCCCCCCGGGGCGAAGACCGGCGCAAAGCGCGGATCGTTCAGGACCGCGAACGCCTCGGCGATGAGCGCGTCGGCCGAGGCGCTGTCGAGCCGCGGCTCCATGCGCCGCACGAGCCGGCGCGCCGCCTCTTCGCGCTCGCCCTGCTCGATTTCGGGAAGCAGCTCCAGCAGCCGGTGCAGGATCCGTCCTCGCAGAAAGGCGTCGCCGCTCCTCAAGGGCTCGTAAGCAGCATCGTCGGCGCCGGGAAGAAGCGCCGAGGGCGACAGCCGCGGCGCGCGCGTCTCCGTTTTCGCGGGCTTGCCGAGGAAGTCCGGCAGGTCGGCGGCCGGCGTTCGGGGGCGATCGCCGCGCTTTGCTTTCGGCGCCGCGGTCTGCGGACAGTCGATCCGGCGCACCTTGCCGCCGAATTTCTCTTCGGGCGTTTCATGTTCGGGGCCGAGCGCGTCGAGCGCCAGCGCATGCCATGTCTTTCGGTCCGGTTCCGGTTTCGCGGGATCGCCCTTGCCGTGCTGATGCCCGCAGATATAGAGCCGGTCTTCCGCGCGCGTCGCCGCCACATAGAGCAGCCGGCGATATTCATCCCATGCCGCCGACTTCTTCGCTTCGGCGGCGGCGGTCAGCGCCGCGGTGCGCTTTCCCTCGCCGATCGCGAGCAGCGGCAGGCGACGCCCGCTCCCATCCTCTACCACCAGGATCGCTTCCTTGTTCTTCGTGTTCGGCGGCGTGTGCGCGTCGAGCATGAAGACGATCGGCGCTTCGAGGCCCTTCGCCTTGTGCGCGGTCAAGATCCGGACCGCGTCGCCGGCCTCCGCGCTGTCACGCACCGTTTCGGCGTCCGAGGCCGCGACGGCGTCGAGAAAGAGCCGCAGGCTGCGCGGATTCGATGATTCGAAATCGAGCGCGAAGCGAAGAAACTCCTCGACCGGCTCGCGCGCCGGCGCGCCAAGCCGCGCCTGAAGCCGCCGCCAGCCGCTCGGCGCGCCCGTTTCGAGAACATGCATGAAGAAGGCGACCGGGCCGTCCTTCAGCGCGACGCTGCGCGCGATCTCGATGTCGCTTGCAGCGGCGGCCCATTCCGGGCGTTCAGCTCGGCGCGCCTTGAGCGCGCGCCAGAGGCTGCCCTCGCGCGCATGAGCGAGCGCGAACAGGCTGTCCTCCTCGACGTTGAAGAACGGACTCTTCAGCGTCTCGGCGAGCGCAAGGTCGTCGCCGTCGTAAAGAACAGCGCGCGCATAGGAGAGAAGATCCTGCACCGCCTGCTCCTCGATGAGCCTCATGCGGTCGGCCCCGGCGAGGGGCACGCCGCGACGTGCGAGGGCGCGGATCATTTCATGGAACAGCGCTTGCCGCTTCTGTACGAGGATCATGATGTCGCCCGGCGCGACGGGCCGGCCTTGCGATGCGAGCATTTCCCCGGTCGCCAGCCAGCCGGCGATCGTCTCCGCCACCGCTTCGGCGAGACGGCGTTTGGGGTTCGACGCCGTGCGCTGGTCGAACGGCGCATGCCAGAGGTCTGCTTCCTCCGCTTTTTCTTTCGGGACCAGCGGCCAGATTTCGACGCTGCCGGCCATGCCTTCGCGCGTGCAAAGATGCTCGGGCGCCGCCTCGCTGACGCCGCCGAAAACCGCCGGCCGCGCAAACAGCGCATCGACAAACTGAAGCACCGGCGCTGTCGTTCGGAAGGACGCCTTCAGCGGGATATTCTCATAAGCGGCCGCCGCGGCGATCTTCTTGCCGAGATCGGTTTCCTTGGCGTCGAAGAGTTTCGCATCCGCGCCCTGGAAGGAATAGATCGACTGCTTCTTGTCGCCGACGGCGAAAAAGCTGCGCGCCGCGTCACGCGCGCCGGCGCCAGCGAAGAATTCTTCAAGCGGCCGCTCGATTACATCCCACGCGTCGGGGCCGGTGTCCTGCGCCTCGTCGAGAAGAATGTGATCGAGCCTCTGATCGAGCTTGTAGAGCGCCCAGGCCGCGCCCTCGCCGGAGAGGAGGCTCCGCGTCAGATGGATGAGGTCGTCGAAATCGAGCCCCGCGCGCGCCGTCTTCGCCTGCTGATAGGCCGCAAAAACCCTCTCCATGACGGCATAGAGGGCGCGCGTGTCGTCGAAGGCGATCGCCGCATCGAGGGCCGCGCGAAGCGGCAGGAAGTCTTTCTGGGCGCTCAGATAAAAGCCGCGGATCGAGGGGTCGATGTTGTCGAGCGCCTTGGTGGCGAAATCGTTCCGCTGCTGGTCCTTTGCAGTCAGGAAGAGAGCCGTCAGCGCCTCGACTCTTTTCTCATCGTCTTTTGCGTCGAGAAATCTCTTGAGCGGCTTGGCGCCATATTTCTCGGGGTCGCCGCCGCACGCGTCATAGGCGGCGAAGGCGCGTTCAAAGTCCGCCCGCGGGCGAAGGCTTGCGATGGCTTGGCGCAGACTCTGAGCGTCGCGGGTCGCGCCGAGCGCTTCTCGCGCCGCGTCGCGAAGGGCCTCCCAGCCGATCGCTGCGGCAGCCGCGAAATCGCGCCGGCGCGCCGTCGCCGCCGATTCGAGCAGCATGCGGAGGGCGTCGCCGTTCATGCGGGACAAGAGGTGGTTGAAGGCCGGATCGTTTTCCGAACTCGTCGCCACGCTGTCGACCGCCTCGCGCGCGAGACGGGTCGCCTCCAGCGCATCGATGACGGAAAATCCCGGGGCGACGCCCGCCTCGAGAGGAAAGCGCTTCAGAACGCTTTCGCAGAACGAATGGATGGTCTGGATTTTGAGCCCGCCCGGGGTTTCGAGCGCGCGCGCGAACAGGCGCCGCGCCTTTGAAAGCTCGTCGCACCCGCGCGCCCGCGCCGCGTCTCCGTCAAGATCCTCAAGGGCCCTCGTCAGCGTCGCGTCATCGGCGAGCGCAAAGCCGCCGAGCAGGTTGAACAGCCGGTCGGCCATCTCAGCCGCCGCCGCCTTGGTGAAAGTGATGCACAGAATCGCCGACGGGTCTGCGCCGGCGAGAAGCAGCCGCGCGACCCGATTCGTCAGCACGCGCGTTTTTCCTGCCCCGGCGTTCGCCGGCACGAAAGCGGAAAGCGACGGGTTCGCGGCCCGGCGCTGCGCGCGCGTCGTTTCCTCGATTGCGGCTGCGTTCATTCGCCGCCTCCGTCGCCGTCGCTGTCCTCGTTCGCCATCCATTCCCGCCGGCGGGCGAGCTGGTCATAGTCGCCTTCGCGCAGGACGAATTGCGGGCGCGGCTTGCTGCGGTAAATCGCATCAGGGTCATCAAACCGGGCGATCCACTCTTTGAGTTTGCGAGCGGCTTCGGCGCTCGCCGACCGCGCATCTTCGCCTTCGCGGAAAAAAGCGTTCACAGCATCGCTCTCCTTGCGATTGGTCACGCGCTCATACCGGTAGGCGGCAAGGCGCGCCTTCGAGATCGCCGGGAACCCGCCCGCTTCGAGAATGGCGCCGGTGAGCGCAAGCTGCGGGGAGAAATGCTTGTCCACCTTTTCTGTCGGCGGCCCGCCGGTCTTGAAGTCGATGATTTCGGCCTCGCCCTCGGGCGTCACGTCGATGCGGTCGGCGCGCGCCTTCAAGGTGAACGCGCCGCCCGGCGCGGTGAAAGTCATCGCCCCGGTCTGCTCGACAAAGGGCGTCGCGCGGCGACGCTGGCCGGCGTCGAAAGCTGCGAACCAGAAGAGCGCCTCCTCAAGCGCCGCCGACCAGAATGCGCGCTCGGCGCCGGCCAGACCGGCGCGCGGCGCTTCCTCATCGAGCATCCTCCGCAAGCGGTCGAGCGAGGGCGCGACGGGGTCTTTCGCCGCCCGCTCGAACACGGCGTGCAAAAGCGTGCCGACCTCGCGCGGGCCGATCGGCGCGCCAGGCTCGTCGAGTTTGCGCAGGGTCAACAAATGGCGCGCATAGATCGCGTAAGGGTCGCGGAGGAAGGTCTCGACCTCGGTGACGGATAGCTCGGCGGGGCGGC
>JBKBLR010000008.1:0-114093 GCA_046296195.1 Parvularculaceae bacterium
AGGCGCACGAACTGGCGGCCCCAGCGCGTGAATCGGCCGAGCGCGGCGGCGACGACCGCGAAGCCGACGAGCACGACGACGTAGGTCCGCGCGATCCAGACCAGGCTTTCGAGCCACTGCTGCGAAGTCCACTGCATCGAGGTGCGCCCCGTTCGAACGACGGCGCAATGATGCTCAACAGCGCGGCGCGATCGTCCCGGGGCCGGCGGCGCCGGCCGGCGCGGGATCAGCGCCTCGGGCGCGCGGCCGAGCGCCTGATCGAGACGCAGCATCGCATGTTCGCCGGCGCGCGCGGCGAAGGGCGCGCGCGGAGCCGTCATAATCTGGCCGATGCGCTTCAGGCCGAGGCGGCGCAGAAGCGCGGCCGCCGCCTCATTGAGGCGCAGCGCCTCGACCGGCAGCGGCGCCAGCGCGGCGGATGATTCTTCCTCACTGAAAACGCCGCCGCCATGACGCGCCAGCGCGAAGGCCGCCCCGGGCGTCGGCGCGATCGCCGCCTCGACCGCATAGCCGCGCGCGGCGGGGCCGGCCTTCGCCATCGCCAGCATGGCCGCCTCGCCGCCGAAGAGATGCGCAGCGCCGGTGACATCGAGAAAAAGCCCCGAGGGCCGATCGAGCGCGACGAAGGGCGTGAAACGATCGGCCCAGGCCGCGATGCGCGCGAGCAGGCGCGCATCAGCGCCCGCATCGGCCTCGCGCGTCACAAGGCCCGGACAGAGCGCGCCGGCGTCGGCGAGCCTCATCCCCGGCGCAAGTCCCCTTTCAAGCGCAAGCGCATCGACCGCCGTCAGCGTGAAGGCGTCGCCGGCCTTTGCATAAAGGGCGAGCGGGGCGTCAGCCGGCGCAAGGCCATGACGCCGCAGCCGGTCGGTCGGCAGGAAGGGGAGCCATATCGCCATCCAGCGGGCGGGCGATCGCCTTGAACGCATGCTCATGAGGGCACCATTGAAGACGCCAGACCTCTCCGGCGGGACCGGCGCGGCGACGGGCGAGGCGCACGTCGAAGGCGGGCGGTCCCAATCCGTAAACGGAGTTTTCAGCGGGCGCCGGCGAGACCGAAAAGCGCGCCTCGGCGGCGCTTGCGCGCACGGCGTCGAGGCGGATGAGGGCGCAGCGGCTGCTGTTCTTCTTCGCCGCGAGAAAGAGGCGCCGGGTGACGATAAGATCGAGCGGTTTCGGCGCAGGCGCGATCGCGCAGAGAACGAAAGCGCCTGCGATCGACAATCCCTGCTCGGCCGCCCATAGCGCGTCGATCTGCGTGCGCGTGCGCACGATGAAGAAGCGTTCGAGGTCGACGCCGAACTGCGCAAGACCTTCCGCACAGGGATCGCCATGTTCGGCGAAGAAGCGCGCCGGCGCCGCCCACAGCATGAGCCCGTCCTTCGCCGCCGCGCGCGCCCAGCCGAGCGAAAAGCCGGCGGCGGCGACTTCATCGCCCGGCGCCGCCGGCGCGATCTCGACGAGGCGGAGAACGCCCGGCATCGTCCGTATACGGTCAAACGAGGACGCCGCGCGCGATGGGCTGTCAAGGTGGGAGGCCGGGAGCATGGCGAAACTTAAGAACAAAACGGGAACGTCGACAAGGGACGAATTTTTCCCCATATTTTATGCCGCTGAATCATAGGGTTATGAGCGCCGCTCGGCGCGGGCGATGACCGCGCGCACGGCCGCGTAGAGCGCCTTCGGGGCCTGCATTTCGAGAAAATGCGTGCCGCCGCGGATCTCCGTCAACTCGACATCGGCGTCGGCGGCGAAATAGCCTTTGAGCGTCCTCGCATCGTTCATCGACACGAGATGATCGGCGTCGCCATGAAGAATCGTAACCGGCGCGGTCACTTCTTTGAGGCGCGCGAACAAGGGACCCACTTGCGCGCGCCGTCCGGCGACTTCCGCGCGCGCATGATGCAGCGTGCGCGGCAGCAGCGAGCGCACGACTGGCGCGCCGCCGAGATCGACGAAGGGCTGCACCCAGGGGCGCGGCTCTGTAATCAGCGCGGCGACCGTCACCGCGCCTTTGACCGCATCGGGGCGATCGAGAAGCGCCTTCAAGGCGAGCTCGCCGCCATAGGAGACGCCGAGCGTCACGACGTTCTTGTCGCCGTTGAGGAACGGCGCCGCGGCCGCGACCTGATCGTCGAAACTCAAATAGGCCTGGCGGTGGCCGCGTGCATAACCGGGCCGCGCGAGAAGCACGACTTCCAGATCGGACGGCGCCGTCCGCAGCATCCGCTCAAAGAGATATTTCCGCGCCGGCGCGCCGGGGAACATGACGAGACGCCAAGGGGCGGCGCGCTCGGCGATCCACGCCTGGTTCTTCAGCGGGGTTGCGAGCGGAACCTCATAGGTGAGTTCGCGGTAGAGCGACGTCACCTCAGGCCCACCACCGCTCCGGGCGCGCCGTGAAATTCGCCGACTTTTCGAGCGCCCACATGCCCTTGAAGAGCGTCTCCTCGTCGAAGGGCCGGCCGATGAGCTGGAGGCCGAGGGGCAGGCCCTTCGCGTCGAGCCCGGCGGGAACGGAGGCGCCCGGAAGGCCGGCGAGATTCGCCGTCACGGTGAAAACATCGTTCAAATACATCTGCACCGGATCGGCGGATTTCTCCCCGAGCGCGAAGGCGGCGGACGGCGCCGAGGGCGTCAGGATCAGATCGGTCTTGCCGAAGGCGTCCTGGAACTCGTCGAATATCCGCTTACGGACTTTCTGGGCGCGAAGATAATAGGCGTCGTAATAGCCCGCCGACAACACATAAGTGCCGATCATGATGCGGCGTTTGACCTCCGTGCCGAAGCCTTCCCAGCGCGTGTTCGCATACATCGACTGGATGTCGGTGAACTCCTTCGCCCTGAGGCCGTAGCGCACGCCGTCATAGCGGGCGAGATTCGATGACGCCTCCGCCGGCGCGACGATGTAATAGACGGGCAGCGCGTATTTCGTCAGCGGCAGCGAGATGTCGACGATCTCGCAGCCGGCGTCCTTCATCCAGCTGATGCCGTCCGCCCAGAGCTTCTCGATCTCCGCCGGCATGCCGTCGATCCGGTATTCCTTGGGCACGCCGATGCGGAGCCCCTTCACCGACTGACCGAGCACGGCCTCATAGTCCGGCACCGGACGGTCGACCGAGGTTGAATCCTTCGGGTCATGCCCCGCCATCGAGCGCAGCATGATCGCCGCGTCTCGGACGTCGCGCGCGATTGGCCCCGCCTGGTCGAGCGAGGAGGCGAAGGCGACTATGCCCCAGCGCGAACAGCGCCCATAGGTCGGCTTGACGCCGACCGTCGCGGTCAGCGACGCCGGCTGGCGGATGGAGCCGCCGGTGTCGGTCGCGGTCGCCGCGACGCAAAGATGCGCCGCGACCGAGGCGGACGATCCGCCCGAAGATCCGCCGGGAGTCAGCTTGGCGTCGCCGCCTTTCGCCCGCCATGGATTGACGACGGGGCCGTAGTAACTCGTCTCGTTTGACGAGCCCATCGCGAACTCGTCCATGTTGAGCTTGCCGAGACAGACGGCCCCATCGCGCCAGAGCTGCTGGGTGACGGTCGATTCATAGGGCGGCCTGAAGCCGTCGAGAATGTGCGAGGCCGCCGTCGTCAACACCCCTTCGGTGCAGAAAAGATCCTTGATGCCGAGCGGGGCGCCCTCGATCGGCCCGCCCTCGCCCTTCGCGAGCCGCGCGTCGGAAGCTTTCGCCATCGCGCGCGCCTTGTCGGGCGTCACGGTGATGAAGGCGTTGAGGTCCTTCGCCCTTTCGATATTGGCGAGATAGGCGTCGGTCGCTTCGAGCGCGGACAGTTTGCGCGCTTTCAGCGCATCACGAAGTTCGGCGAGCGTCAGGTCGGTCGGATTGCTCATTGTCATTCCACCACCTTCGGCACGACGAAGAAATGGTCTTCGGTCTTTGGCGCGTTGGCGACGATTTTCTCCGGCTGGCCGCCGCCGGTCGGGCCGTCAGTGACGACGTCGTCGCGCATCTTGAGTTTCATCGCGACGGTCGACGTCATGGGTTCAACGCCCGTCACGTCGACCTCGTTCAGTTGCTCGATCCATTTCAGGATGCCGTTGATCTCGCCCGCGAGCGGCTCCAGCCGGTCCTCAGGGACGGCGAGGCGCGCGAGCCTGGCGACCTTGCGGACGGTTTCCTTGTCAACGGCCATCGGATTGCCCCTGCAAAAGCCGGCGAGCCCTATCAACGCCGGATGGGAGCATCAAGCGCGACCTGCTTCGGCGTCGGCGCGCTTTGCCCCCCTCGCCCGCCGTCGGCAGAGGAGGCGCCCTCTCCAACGGCATTGGCCCGGATCGTCCAATCCGCCTATATCGTGCCGCCATGGCGGATGAATTCGATGAAGCTGCGGCCGCGTTCGGCGCTGTCGGCGCCCTTCTCGGCCTCGATCTCGGGGAAAAGACGATCGGCGTCGCCTCCTGCGATCCGGCCCGGCGCGTCGCGACGCCAGTCGAAACGATCCGCCGGACGAAATTCACCCATGATGCGGAGCAGCTCAAGGTTCTGGCGGCGACGCGCGGCGTCGTCGGCTTCGTTCTTGGCCTTCCCCGCAACATGGACGGGACCGAGGGACCAAGGGCCCAGTCGACCCGGGCCTTCGCGCGCAGCCTCGGCCGGGCGCTCGCCCTCCCCGTCGCGCTGTGGGACGAGCGCCTGTCGACCGCCGCGATGGACCGGGACCTCATCGGCCTCGATGCCAGCCGGGCGAAGCGGGCGGCGAAAATCGACGAATCAGCGGCAGCCTTCATCCTGCAGGGCGCGATCGACCGGCTCGCCCGTGCGCGCGCCTGACGGCGCGGAGCGGTCACGGAAGGGGCAAGGCATGGATTCGGCCACCATAAAGCGTCTGATGTCGGTGTTGCTTGTCGCGACCGGCGTTCTTCATATTGTTGTCGCCGTCGCCGGCGCGCCGGAGCCGCTGCGCATTCCGCTCGCCGCGTTCGGCGCGCTCTATGGAACCCTTGGCGTCCTGCTGCTGCGCGGCGGGCGCATGGTCGTGCTCGCGTCGATGGCGGCCTGCGCGACGGGGATCGCGCTGGGGGGCGCGAATTATCTCCAGAACGGGGGCCCGCCGACGCTGCTCGTCATGTTCCTGATCGACATTCTCGTCCTGGTTTGCGGCGGGTTGTGGCTTGCGAAATCCGGCAAGTGATTGCGGGGCCGCCCGCGATGGCGATAGAAGCCGCGCCATGACGATCCCCGCAAGGCCGCTTCCGCCCGGCAATGGATTCTCCGCCGCGAACCTCATCAACATCGCCGACGTCTCCGATGGCGAGGTGCGCGCGATCCTCGACCTTGCCGACCATTACGCCGCCTTACTGACACGCGGCGAACGCCCGCCGCAGCGCCTCGCCGGCAAGACGCAGATCAATCTCTTCTTTGAAGATTCGACGCGCACCAATCTCAGCTTCGAGCTCGCCGGCAAGAAGCTCGGTGCGGACGTCCTCAACGTGCCGGTCGCCGCTTCCTCGGTGAACAAGGGCGAGGCGCTCATCGACACCGTGCAGACGCTCGCGGCGATGGGCGCGCATGTCGTCATCGCGCGCCACAAGGAGCCGCGCGTGCATCTGGAGCTGGCGCGCCGCATCGCCTGCCCCGTCATCAACGCCGGCGACGGCGTGCGCGAACATCCGACCCAGGCGCTTCTCGACGCCGCGACGATCCGCGCGAGCTTCGGGCGCATTGAAGGCCTCGTCGTCGCCATCTGCGGCGACATCCGGCACAGCCGCGTCGCCGCATCGGGCGCGGAACTTCTCTTGCGCCTCGGGGCCGAGGTGCGCTTCGTCGGGCCCGCGGCCCTGATGCCGGAGCCGTCGCAATTCCCGCAGGTCAGGCGCTTCGCCCGTCTCAAGGACGGCCTTGCCGGCGCCGACATCGCCATGGCGCTGCGGATGCAGTTCGAGCGGATGGACGCAGACGGCCGCGTGCATGCGCAAGGCTATTTTGAGACCTTCGGGCTCACGCATGACACGATCGCCTTTGCAAAGCCCGGCGCGAAAGTCATGCATCCGGGGCCGATGAACCGCGGCGTCGAGATCGACGGCGCGCTCGCCGACGATGAGACGCGCTCGCTCATCCTCCGCCAGGTGTTCCACGGCGTCGCCGTGCGCATGGCGGTGCTCGATCTCCTGATCACCAAGGGAGCCGGTCAATGACGATCCTCCTTGCCGCCGTGGTCGGCTATCTTCTCGGCTCGGTTCCCTTCGGCCTCGTCATCACGAAAGCCGCAGGGCTTGGCGACATCCGGGCGATCGGCTCGGGCAATATCGGCGCAACGAACGTGCTGCGCACCGGACGAAAGGATCTCGCCGCCGCAACGCTCGTCCTCGACAGCGGCAAGGGGGCGATCGCGGTTCTGATCGCCTACGCCCTCGACTGGCGCCCTGAAGTCGCGGGCGCGGCGGCCTTTCTCGGCCACTGCTTTCCGGTCTGGCTGAAGTTTCAGGGCGGCAAGGGCGTTGCGACCTTCCTTGGCACTCTGCTCGCCCTCTGGTTCCCGGCAGGCGCCTTCGCCTGCGCGATCTGGCTCGGCTGCGCGTTCCTCTTCAGATATTCCTCGCTCGCCGCGCTGATCGCCGCCGCGGCCTCGCCGCTCGTTCTCTTCGCGATGGGCAAGCCGGCTTTCGCGATCGCCGCGTTGTTCATGACGCTGCTGATTTTTATCCGGCACAGGGCGAATATCGATCGCCTCTTGAAAGGCGAAGAGCCGAAGATCGCCAAGAAGAAGCCGGCCGAAGCGCCGGCGGGCTGACGCGCGCAGGAGGGGGAGATGATGGCGCCGCTCACCGAGGACGAGCGCATCGACTGGCTGCGGCTGATCCGCACCGAGACGATCGGGCCGGTGACCTTCGCGCGGCTTCTCGACCGCTATGGTGCGCCGGCGCCGGCGCTCGACGCGCTGCCGCGGCTTGCCGCCAGGGCCGGGCGCCGGGCGACGCTAAAGCCGGTCTCGCGCGCCGAGGCGGCGGCCGAGATCGAGCGCGCGCGCGAAGGCGGCGCCCGCCTGATCGTCCTCGGCGAGCCGGATTATCCAAGGCTTCTTGCGCAGATTCCGGCCGCGCCGCCGGCGATCTATGTCCGCGGCCACGCCTCCCTGTTCGAGCGCCCGGCGGTCGCCATCATCGGTGCGCGCAATTCGTCGAGCCTTGGCCGGCGCCTTGCGCGTCTGCTCGCCGAAGGGCTCGGCGCGGCGGGCGTCGTCGTCGTGTCGGGCCTTGCGCGCGGGATCGACGGCGCGGCGCATGAAGCGGCGCTGAAGACCGGCACGATCGCGGTCGTCGCCGGCGGCGCCGATGTCGTTTATCCGCCGGAACATGGGGACCTCATGGCGGCGATCGCGCATGAGGGCGCGATCCTGTCCGAGCAGCCGCCGGGCGCCGAGCCGACCGCGCGCGACTTCCCGCGCCGGAACCGACTCATTTCCGGCCTGTCGCGCGGCGTCGTCGTCGTCGAAGCAGCGGCGCGGTCAGGAACGCTCATCACGGCGCGCTTTGCGCTCGAACAGGGGCGCGAGGTGTTCGCCGTGCCGGGCTCGCCGCTCGATCCGCGCTGCCAGGGCGCGAACCGCCTGATCCGCGAGGGCGCGACCCTCATCGAATCGGCGGACGACATTCTCACCGCGCTCGCCCAACAGAGCCGCGCGGCGCGCGAGCCGTCGCCTGACGGGTTCTCCTGGAAAGCAGAAGGCGAGCCGGACGCGTCTGAGACCACCCGCATCCGCGAGGTTGTGCGGGCGCTTTTGAGTTTCACCCCCGCTCATCGCGACGACATCCTGCGCGAGGCGGACGCGCCGCCCGCCCTCATCATCGATGCGCTGATCGACCTGGTGCTCGCCGGCGAGGCCGAAGAGCATCCGGGGGGTCGTTTCGCCCGCCGGGCCTGACGGGTCAGGCGGCCTTGTCGGCTTCCTCGACGCATTCCCGCAACAGGTAAGCGAGCCGGACGAGGCCGCCCGTCCGGGCCATGGCCTCCAGTTCGCGCAGGAGATCGGCGATGTATTCCGCCGTCTCGGTTTCACTCGCCAGCCGGGGCTCGGTCCCGGACCGCCCGCGCGCGGCTCCAGTTTTCGTAGACATCTGCACCCCTTTGAGTCCAGTGGCTGACCGCCACGTGAAGACGTCGAATGTTAACAACCCATACGATAATTACAAGATGTAAATATACCGTGGGTTGTGGCTGGGCGAAGGCGTGGTTGACATTTTCATCATGGCGGACGCAGGGTCCGCGCCCATTCGGCGGGGGGCCGTCAAGGCCAGGGCCGTCTTCCACCCCGTGCAGCAGACCTTGAGGAGCCGCCGCGACGCATGCAGGTCGTGATCGTAGAATCGCCCTCCAAGGCCAAGACAATCAACAAATATCTCGGTCCGGGCTACAAGGTGCTCGCCTCCTACGGGCACATCCGCGACCTCCCCTCCAAAGACGGCTCGGTCGATCCCGCCCGGGATTTCGACATGGTGTGGGAGCTCGACGCCGCCTCGAAGAAGCGGGTTTCCGAGATCGCTGAGGCCGTCAAAGGCGCGGACCGGCTGATCCTCGCCACTGACCCCGACCGCGAGGGCGAGGCGATCTCCTGGCACCTTCTCGAAGTGCTCCGGCAGAAGAAGGCGCTGAAGAAAGATCTCAGGATCGACCGCGTCGCCTTCAACGCCATCACGAAGAGCGCCGTCGCCGAGGCGATCGCCCATCCGCGCGAGGTCGATCAGGACCTTGTCGACGCCTATCTCGCACGCCGCGCGCTCGACTATCTCGTCGGCTTCACACTCTCGCCCGTGCTGTGGCGCAAGCTCCCCGGCGCACGGTCGGCCGGAAGGGTGCAGTCGGTCGCGCTCCGCCTCATTTGCGAACGCGAGCTCGAGATCGAGAAATTCGTCGCCGAGGAATACTGGACCATCGCCGCACAGGCGACATCGGAAGGCTCGCCGCCGTTCGAAGCGCGCCTCGTCACGCTCAATGGCGGAAAACTGAAAAAATTCTCGATCGCGACGGAGGCGGATGCGCTCGCCGCCCGGCGCGCGGTCGAAGCGGCTGAGTTCGTCATCGACGCAGTCGAAGCCAAGCCCGCCAAGCGCAACCCGCCGCCGCCCTTCACCACCTCGACCCTGCAGCAGGAAGCGGCGCGCAAGCTCGGCTTCAATGCGCAGCGCACCATGCGGATCGCGCAAGCGCTTTACGAAGGCATCGACATCGGCGGCGAGACCACAGGCCTCATCACCTATATGCGGACCGACGGCGTCGACATGGCCGGCGAGGCGATCGCCGATGCGCGCCGCACCATCGACAAGGAATTCGGCGACCGGTATCGGCCCGATGCGCCCCGCGTCTACAAGACCAAGGCCAAGAACGCGCAGGAAGCGCACGAGTGCGTCCGGCCGACCTCCTTTGCGCGCCTGCCCGGCAAGATCCGCGGGCTCGACCAGGACCAGGCGCGGCTTTACGAGCTCATCTGGAAGCGCGCCATGGCGAGCCAGATGGCCTCGGCCGATCTCGAGCAGACGACGATCGACCTTCTGTCGACGGACAAAAAGATCGGCCTTCGCGCGACGGGCTCGGTCATTCTCTTCGACGGCTTTCTGAAGCTTTACGAGGAAGGCCGCGACGAGCCCGAGGGCGAGGACGCCGCCGGCGTCCTGCCGAAGGTGCGCGCCGGCGCGAGGGCGGACGTCAAGGACGTCAAGGCCGACCAGCATTTCACGCAGCCCCCGCCGCGCTATTCGGAGGCCTCGCTCGTCAAGCGCCTTGAAGAGCTCGGCATCGGCCGGCCCTCGACCTACGCCTCCATTCTCGGCGTGCTGCGCGATCGCGGCTATGTGACGATGGAAAAGAACCGGTTCGTTCCGGATTCCAAAGGCCGTCTCGTCACGGCCTTCCTCGAGAATTTCTTCAAGCGCTATGTCGAATATGATTTCACCGCCGATCTCGAAGGCTCGCTCGACGGCATCTCGAACGGCGAGATCGACTGGAAAGAATTCCTGCGCGCCTTCTGGCGCGATTTCTCGGCGACCGTCGAAGGCGTCGGCGAGCTGCGCATCACCAATGTTCTCGACGCGCTGACCGACGCGCTTGCGCCCAACATCTTCCCGGCGCGCGAGGGCGGCGCGGATCCGCGCGCTTGTCCCGTCTGCGGGAACGGGCGCCTGTCGCTGAAAACCGGCAAGTTCGGGGCCTTCATCGGCTGCTCGAACTATCCCGATTGCAGTTTCACCCGGCAATTGTCGGCCGCCGAGGGCGAGGCCGCGGAAGGCGACAAGGTTCTTGGGATCGATCCTGAAAGCTCGCTTCAGGTCTTTCTGAGGGTCGGGCGCTTCGGACCCTACATCCAGCTCGGAGAACAGGAGAAAGGCGCTGCAGAGAAGCCCAAGCGCGCCAGCTTGCCGAAGACCTGGAAGCCTGAAGACGTCACGCTCGAAAAGGCGCTGATGCTGCTGTCGCTGCCGCGCAAGGTCGGCCCGCACCCCGAAGACGGGCAGATGATCGAGGCGGGCCTTGGGCGCTTCGGCCCCTATGTGCGCCATGACAAGACCTGGGCGAACCTGCCCGGCATCGACGACGTGTTCGAGATCGGCCTTAACCGCGCCGTCGCGTTGATCGCCGAGAAACGCGCCAACCCGCGCGCCGGCCGCAACGCCGGGCCGAAGCCGCTGAAGGAGCTGGGGAGCCACCCGGCGACGGGCGAACCCGTCGCCATCATGGACGGGCGCTACGGCCCCTATGTGAAGAGCGGCAAGGTCAACGCCAACATCCCGAAAGGGAAATCGCCGGACGAAGTGACGCTTGAAGAAGCGCTTGCGCTCATCGCCGAACGCGAGGCGAAAGGCGGCGGAAAGGCCGCGCGGAAGAAGGCCGCGCCGAAAAAGGAAAAGGCGCCGGCCAAGAAACCCGCCGCGAAAAAGGCGGCAGTCAAGAAGGCGGCCGCGAAGAAGCCCGCAAAGAAGAAGGCCGCCGCGGGCTGACGTCATCCTCACCCGCGCGCGGCGCTTCGCGTCGATCTCCCAAACGTCCGCCGCCATCTCCAGCCTCGGTTCGACTCCTGAGCGCGGCGATCCTAAGCCTCGTGCAAAGGGGTGGGATAACCCGGGGCATAAGGCGGGGGATAACTATGGGGATAAAGCGGGGGATAACATGGGGGATAAACGGTCGGACGGATTTTTGTTTCGTAGAGGCGTCAAAGACTTGCGGGCCTAACCGAGGGCAAGACCCAAGCCGCTTCCGGGGCCTGCCGGGCCGACAACCCTGCGACGAAAGCCGCCGCCTTCGTCCGCATCCGGAGGATGTATCTGCAGCGGCGAACGGCCCCGAAAGGACGAACCGCCCGGCGGGGTCGGCCGGGCGGTTCTGATCTGCCGTTCGGAGGGACTTGAACGGAGGGGGATATCTTCAGGCTTCAGGCGAACTGCGCGCCGCCGAGAAGCCCTTTCCTTCGCGCATCCTTCATCTTCCAGCCGAGCGCGGCGAAACCGAGGAGCATGAGCGCCCAGGCTTTCGGCTCCGGCGCGTTCGAGACGCCCGAAACGCTGTCGAGGAGCGCGCCGGCGCTGTTGAAGCTGAAGACGTTGCGCAGCTTCAGAAGCGAGCACCCGGTCGCCGACACGCTCGAACACAGCGCGGAGAGATCCGCCGTCTGCACGCCGCTGCCGTCGCCGAGCACAAACTCGCCCGAGAACGTCGCGACGCCGCCGATCACCTCGCCGATCGACACCGCGATGATGTTGAAAGCGGGGCTCGTCGACTGCGGCAGGAAGGTCGCCGCAATGCTCGCGCCCGTGAGCGGCAGGTTATATTGCAGAACAAGCTCGCCGCCGGCGCCGATCACCGCCGCCGCGCCGTTGGTCGCGAAGACCGCGTTATTCGCGTTCGTCACATTGGTCTGGCTGTAGACCGACGCAGGAAAGACTGTAACAGCCGCGCGCGCCGGGAACGCAGCCAGCATCGCCACAAGCGCGACGATTGCGATACGGGTAGCCATCAGCATGGCCCTATCTCCTTGGACGTGACATCGCCACGCCCCCCTCATTCAGCAGGGCCGAGATTATTCAGGGCTTTTTAAGGCGAGCTTTCCGGGGGCTTAACAATTGAAGCCATCGAAAGGAATTCTAGACGATGGTTAACACATCCTTGGCGCGCCGCGACTGCTTCATGCGCCAGGAAACGCCCCC
Organism: Parvularculaceae bacterium; assembly: GCA_046296195.1. Lineage (GTDB taxonomy): Bacteria > Pseudomonadota > Alphaproteobacteria > Caulobacterales > Parvularculaceae > Amphiplicatus. Next base: position 12,152 of record JBKBLR010000008.1, read on the forward strand.
GAATCCCAGAAGCATCAGCGCCCAGGCCGCCGGCTCCGGGGCGGCGCCGACGCCCGAGACGGCGTCAAGGCGAAAGGCGCCGCCCGTCGTGCGCACGCGCACCAGCGAGCAGCCGGTTGCGGAAATCAGCGCGCAGCGCGCAGAAAAATCGAAGGCGAAGACGCCGGCGCCGCCGGTGAAGCTCGTCTCGGCGGAATAAACGGCGACTCCGCCGACGATTTCGCCGATCGACACAAAGACCGTCGGCGTCGCGCCGCCGCCGGCGACAGCGGTGAGCCGCAGATCAGCGCCCGAGAGCGCTTCAAGGAAGCCGAATACCGCCTGCCCGGCCTGACCGGGATTGCCGATCCGCCCGGAGACGCCGTTCGGCGCGCCGAAAACATCGCCGAGATTGGCGACGTTGCCGGAAGAGGCGTAAACGTTCGCAGCGAACACCGTCGTCGCCGCCGCGGCCGGCGCGGCGGCGGCGAAGAAAAGGGCGGTGGCGACGAACAGGATAGGCAACAATACACCCTTGACGAGCCGTCTTAAGGGTTGCCGCGACCTCTCTTAAAAATTGGGCAAAATGCATGGTGAATTCGCGAAAAATCACGACGAGGCTGGCGCAGCTGTGAACGCTGCGCCCCTCGACCCGCCGGCGCGCCAGGCTGTAAATGCGCGCCGACCGGAAAGGAGCGCCCATGCTGCATCGCCTCGCCGCCCTCGTCGCCGCCGTCCTCGGGACCTTCGCCGCCGCAAGCGCTGGCTCGATGGCGCCGCCCTCATCCACGGCGACCGCCGTCTTCGCCGGCGGCTGCTTCTGGTGCGTTGAATCCGATTTCGAAAAGCTGCCTGGCGTTCTCGACGTCGTCTCCGGCTACTCCGGCGGCCTGAAAGAAAATCCGACCTATGAGGATCACGAAGGCCATTATGAAGCGGTCGAAGTGACTTACGATCCCGCCGTCGTCAGCTATCGTCAGCTTGCCGACTATCTCCTGCGCCATGTCGATCCGCTCGACGCCGGCGGCCAGTTCTGCGATCGCGGGCCCGCTTATCGCACCGCCATCTTCGCCGCCACGGCGGAAGAATTCGAGGCGGCGCGCGCTGCCATCGCTGACGCCGAGAAGGCGCTTGGTCAAAATATCGTGACGCCGGCGCTCGACCGCGGCCCCTTCTGGAAAGCCGAGGACTATCATCAGGATTACGCGAAGAAGAATCCGATCCGCTACCGCTATTACCGCACGGCCTGCGGGCGCGACGCGCGGGTGAAGAAGGTGTGGGGAGACCACAGATAGTCCCGCGTCCGGAATGACGGCCGCAAAAGCAAATCCTGAGCCCTAAAGCTAACCGATCTTGACATTGGCCGCTCAAGGGCGCAGGAACGCCGCCATGCCAAAACCAAGAACCTCGAACTTCGACCGGGTTTTCGTCGCATTGTCCGATCCGACACGGCGCGCCGTGCTGATGAAGCTTCTCGAAGGGCCGGCGACCTGCAGCGATCTCGGACGGCCCTATTCGATGGCGCTTCCCTCCTTCATGCAGCATATCGACATGCTCGAGGATGCAGGTCTCATCTCCTCCTACAAGACCGGGCGCGTGCGCATCTGCAAGCTGACCGCCGGGGAGGCGAAGCCGGCCGAGGAGTGGATCAAGAAATTGCGCGCTTCGGCCGCCGCGAAAAAACCGGCGCGCGCCGCAAAACCGGCGAAGAAGAAAAAGACGGTCAGGGCGAAATAGAGCGCCGCTCCCGTCGCCGTCGAGGGACCCTGACAGAACGGCGTTTCGCAGCGGGCGCGGCGATCGGAGCGGGCGTGGAAAAGACGCGCCTGTGTTTTCCGCAATTAAGCCCTGGCGCCCCTGCTGGCGCCGTCCGCTGGTGCGGGCCTAGCGGCCCGCCTTCGCCGGCTGCTGTTGGCTGATGCAGTGGAACGAGCCGCCGCCGGAGAGAAGATGGGTCGAGTCGATTGCGTAGAAATGCGGCCGATCGACATGCCGCTCGAGAATTTCAAGACATTCAAGGGCCGTCTCGTCCTCGCCGGTGAGCCCCCCGTAAGACGGCATCACCAGGCTGTGATTGGCGATGTAGAAATTCATGTGGCTCGCCGGAACGATCGCGCCGTCGTTCTCGGCGCGTCCGGGTGAGGGAATCTCGATCACCTCGAGCGCGCGTCCGGCGGCGTCTCTTGACGACTCGAGCGTCTTCCTGATCGCCGCGAAAATCTCCGTATTCGGATCATTGCTTCCCGTCGGGCGCATGCAGACGACCTTCCCGGGCGCGATAAAGCGCGCGAGATTGTCGACATGACCGTCGGTGTGATCGCCGATCATGCCTTCATCGAGCCAGATGACGCGCTCGGCGCCGAGCGCTTCGGCGAGCACGCCCTCGACGTCCTTCTCGCTCATGCCCGGATTGCGGTTGCGGTTAAGGAGGCACTGGCGCGTGGTGATGACGGTCCCCTCCCCGTCGATTTCGATCGCGCCGCCCTCGGCGACGAGGCCGTCGAAGCGGCGAAGGCGCGCGCCGGCCATCTCCGCGACGATCCCGGCGATGCGGTCGTCCTCCGGCAGCTCGTATTTGCCGCCCCAGCCGTTGAAGCGGAAGGCGCTCGCCGAGAGGCCGATCGCGCCGTCCTCGACGAAGATGGGCCCGGTGTCGCGCAGCCAGACATCGCCGATCGGCGCTTCGTGAAGGCGCACCAGCGAGGGATCGGGAAGTCCAAGGCGCATCGCCTCGGCGGCGACCCGGGCCTCCTCGCCGCGAACGAGAAGCTCCACGCGCTCGCCGCGCATGCGCGCGCCCTTCTCGTCGGCGGGATCAGGAAAGAGGATGGCGCCGATGAGCTCGGCGACCTCGCCCTGCGCGGGCGCGAGGTTCTCCTCCCAGAGGCCAGCCGCCGAGGGCCAGCCGATCCATACCGCCTCATGCGCGGTCCATTCGGCAGGCTGGCGGCGGGGCGATTTCATGGGCTGTCCTGTCGCAGGGCGCGGGCTGCGCGCCCCTTGTTGAGGTAGAAAACTCGCGCCGCTATATACCGGATGCGGCGCAAGCCGCGAGAGACGATCTTCGGGGCGGGGTGAAAGTCCCCACCGGCGGTGATTGGGGCGAAGGCTCCATAAGCCCGCGAGCCGAGCGAGGCGCTGCGCCTTGCAGAGCAGGATCTGGCGCAACTCCAGAGCCGACGGTCAAAGTCCGGATGGGAGAAGATCGCAGGAGGCGACGCGCTTGTTGCGCGGTCGCTCGCCCATGGCCGGGCGGGCGAGCGGCTGCTCATCAGCGCGCGGCGACTCTTGGCGCCCCGGAATCCGTCCTGTCGGAGGTTCGGAGCGCGCATGGGATTCAGAGCCATTCTTCTTTCCGCCGCGGCCGCAGCGCCGGCGCTCGCGCAGGAGCCGGTGGACGAGATCATCGTCGTCGCCGACCCGCTCGAATTCGTCGCGCTCGAGGGCTCGCGCACCGTTTACGGCCTTGACCTTGACTATGACGAAATCCCCCGCTCGATCTCGGCGATCGGCGATGAGGCGATCGGGCGCTTCAACATCGAGACGGTCGACGACCTTGCGGCGATCGCGCCCGGAACCTTTACCGGAAGCTTCTTCGGCGTGCCGGGCAGCGTCTCCATCCGCGGCAATCGCGCCGACAGCTATTTCCGCGGCTTCAGGCGGGCGGAAAACCCCGGCACCTTCCCGACCCCGATCGGCGCGAGCGAGCGTATCGAGGTCGTCCGCGGCACGACGCCGGCGCTTTATGGCGCGGGCCGGGTCGGCGGCTTCGTCAACGTGACGCCGCTGACCGCCCTCACTGCGCGTCGCATCGGCGATGAAGGCAGCCTCCTTGAGGCCGGCGTGACGCTCGGCTCCTGGGGCAAGCGCATCGCGCAAGGAGCGGCAGGCGCCGCCTTCGACCTCGGCGGCAGGAAAGCGGGCCTTTACGGCTATGTCGAGTACGAGAACTCCGAGAGCTTCTATCGCGGCGTCGAACCGGAGCGCTTCCTCTTCCAGGGCGCGGCGACGCTTGAAGGCGGGGGGTGGGCGCTCGAGCTCGGCGGCGCGTTCTATTCCTCCGACGGCTACAAGCAGACGATCGGCTGGAACCGCGTCACCCAGGACCTCATCGACAACGGCGTCTACATCACCGGGCGCGACAACGACCTTGCCGATCTCAATGGCGACGGCAAGCTGACGCCGGATGAGGTCGACGCCGCCGTCGGATCGTTCTTCGGAACCTCGAACATCCGCCAGTTCATCGATTTCGGCGTTTTTACCTCGCCGGCCTTCGCGCTCGACATCGGCGTCGGGACGGCGCGGCTCGATCACCGCACGGTCTTCATTTCCGACCGCGACATCGCAGACGCTTCGACCGGCACGGCCTATGCCGACCTCGCCATGAGCGCCGGCGCCGGAGAGCTCCGCCTGCAGGCGTTCTTCGACTCGCTCGATGGACGGCTTTATCAGAGCTACGGCTTCGCCGCCGACTATCGCGCCGATGTCGCCGAGCTTCGCGCAAGCTATGAGCTGCCCGCGACGATCGGCGCTGTCAGGCTCGACACCCTCCTCGGCGTCTCCTGGCGGCGTTATGACAACAGGACGCGCCAGACCTTCCTCTCGGGCTATCTCGTCGTCGACCGCCGCGACCTGACGCAAGGGCCGGCGGCGAATGACATCTTCGACGATCCGTTCTCGGACGATCCGACCGGCGTTTCATGGGACACAGACCTTTCCTCGCTGACGACCGATCTTGCTTTCTTCGCGGTGACGAACGCGACGCTGTCGGAGCGCCTGTCGCTCCTGGCGAGCTTCCGGCTCGACCGTTTCACCGCCTCGTCGATCAACACCGGCGCGACGATCTTCAATCCGGCGCTCGGCTTCGCCCGGTTCCGGGATGAGGAATTCAAGGCAAGCTATGAAGCCTCGCTCACCTACCGCATCACGCCGTCGCTCCGCGCCTATGCGACTTTCGCGGAGAACAACGCGCTCGAAACCAACGACGCCGGCGGGATCGAGGTCGATCGGATCGCCCAAGGCAATTTCGTCGCCGACTCCGGGCTCATCGAAGCCGGGCTCAAGGCCGGCGCAGACGCCCTTCAGGCCTCGCTCGCCGTCTATCGGCAAGAGCGCACGCGCGCCGATCCTTTCGGCAATATCGATCAGGAAACGTCGAAAGGCGTCGAGGCGGAATTGCGCTGGCTCGTCAGCGACCGCTTCAGCGCCAACGCCGCCGTCACCGTGCAGGAAACGCGAATCGCCCCGCCCGGCCCCTGCGGCTCCGGCAATGGCGAGTTCATCGTGCTGCCGCCCGCGCGGCTCGGGATTGCGCCCGAAGACGGCTATGGCGGGCTCTTTGCGGCGCTCAATGCGAGCTGCCTGCCCGAACTAGAGGCCGGCTATCGCCGCCGCACCGCGCCGACCGCGCTCGCCTCCGCCTTTCTCACCTACACCTCGCCTGAGACCCGGCTCGGCGCCTTCGGCGTGACCGCGGGCGGAACCTATATCGGGGCGACCGGCGGCAAGATCGAGAACGCGATCCGCCTGCCCGCCTATGCGCTCGCAAGGGCGTCGATCTTTTGGGAGCGCGACCGCTTCCGCCTCACCGCGCACGCCGACAACCTCTTCGACAAGCGCTATTTCCTCCCGGTGCAGAATGTCTACGAGGAAGTCGGCGCGCTGCCCGGCCGCGGACGTGAGTTCCAGATTTCGCTGACGGCGAGGTTCTAGGCTCGTGTCCCTCAGATCCGGCGCGCTCATCGCCGCGCTCAGCCTCCTTTTCTTTCTTATCACGGCGACAACCTTCGCTTCGCTCGGCGTGCTGCTTCCGGCGATGATCGCCGAGTTTCACTGGAGCTGGACGACCGCCGGGCTCGGCTTCACCGCGCTCGCGCTCGCAACCGGCGTCTTTTCCCCGCTTGCGGCACGCGCGCTTGACCGCTTTGGCGCGCGGGCGCTTTACGCGGCGGGCGGCGCGGTCATGGCGCTCGGATTCCTGCTGTTGGCCTCAGCGACCGGCGCCCTCGCCTACCTCGCCGCCGCATCGTTCATCGGCGCCGGCTTTGCGCTGCTCGCCAATGTCGCGGGCACCTATCTCGTCGGGCGCGCAGCGACCGCAACAAGGCGCAATCTCCTTATCGGCCTTTATCTCGCGGCCGGCGGCGCCGGCGGCGTTCTCGGCCCCTTCATGGCGAACGCCGGCGCCGGCGACTGGCGCGGCTACTGGATGGCGTCGGCAGTCGCGGTGGCGTTCTGCGCAGCCGCCGTCGCGTTCCTCGCCGGCGATGCGCGCGGCGGCGCTGATGAGGCGAAGGAGCACGACTCTGCGTCAGCGCCGACATGGCGAACGCGCGACGCGATGACGACGTCCGCGTTCCTGATCATCGCGCTCGCGCTCACCGTCGCCTATTTCTGCGGCGTCACCGTGTCGACCTGGTCGGTCTCGCATCTTCAGAAGCAGGGGCTCGGGCCCGATTTCGCCGTCGGCATGCTAAGCCTTTACGCCCTTGCGAACGCCTTGAGCCGGGCGGCCGGCGGCGTCCTCGTCAAGCGCATCGGCGCGAAGACGCTCCTCATCACGGCGCTCCTAGGCAATGTGATCGGCATGGCGTGCCTTGCCTTCGCCGCGACGCCGCCGGCGGCAGTCTCCTTCGCTCTCTTCGACGGCTTTGCGTTCGGCATGGCGCTTTTTGCGACCACGGCGCTCATCATTGAGTATTTCGGCCTGAAGAATTCCCCGGCGCTGCTTGGCGCCGTCAATCTCGCCGCGACGGCGGCGATGGCCGGCCCGACCATTGCGGGCTGGGCGGCCGACAGAACCGGCGGCTTCGCGACAGTGTTTGTCGTCTATGCAGGGGCCGCCCTGATCGCTGCGCTCGCAGTTGCGGCGATGAAACCACCCACGCCTCGCATGTAAAAAGGCGGCCCGTCGCCGGGCCGCCTCTCCAATCTTGTTCTCGTCGCGCCGCCTAGAATTCGAAGCGGAGGCCGACCTGCGCGCGCCAGATCGACGCGTCGGTGTTGATCTCTTGGACGGCGGCGCTCGGAACGAATGACGTATAGGTGTACGCCGCGCCCGGAGAGCCCGTCGTCGGCGTGGATGTGCCGATGATGTTCGCCGCATAGGGGAACCTGATCTGACGGAGGATGTTCGCCTCATCCGTGAAGAAGTTGGGCAGGTTCTCAATGTCGATGAAGAAAGTCGGACGGACCCTGTTCGCAATCAAGGGAAGCTGCTGCGAGTAGCGGAAGTCGAGATCGAGCACCCAATCCGACTTGAAGGCGTTCCGCGGCGCGATTTGGCCGGCGTATTTGTCCGCGCCGATCGCCTCGAGGAAGGCGAAGAACGCGTCGCGCTGCGCGATCGGCATCGTGAACGTCACGTTCGGATCAGTCGGGCCCGTCGGGATGTAAAGCAGGGCGCGCTGGGTGCCGCCGCTCTCGAAGAAGGCTCCGTTGCGGAAGGTCAGGCTGTAGGGCTGGCCGGACCGCGCCGAGAAGAAGAAGCCGAAGGACGAGATCATGTCGGGAAGGAATTCCTCCCGCCACGTCAGGTTGAACGTCGCGTTATGCTTGATCTCGTAATTCGAGGTTGAAAGCGGGAACGCGCCAATGTCGGACGCCGCGATATTGCGGAAGTTCGACAGCGACACCGAGCTCGTGCCCGGGAAGGAGTCTTCCGCGTCGCTATAGGCATAGCCGAGCTGCACGTCGATTTCCGAAGTGCGCGGATTGAAGGGCGACGCGATCTCGAAATCCTTGGAGAAAACGCCGGAGACCGAGAAGCTCCGGTCGCCCTGCAACCCGTTGGTGAGAAGAATGCTGTCGCGTCCGCCAGGCGGGTTGCCCGCGGTGAAGCAGGGCGCGGTCACGCCGGAGAAGCCCTGACGGATGCCGTTGAAGGTCGCCGTGCAGCCCGCATTCAGCGGATCGACATGACGGTAGATCGGACGGCCGTCGATGCCGGTCGCCACTTGCGTCAGCGACAGATCGACGACGTCATAGTTGTTGCGGCCGCGCGTGTAGATGACGTCGATCTGCGCGGTCCAGTCGTCGAAGAAGCCGCCCACGGCCCCGCCGAAATCGGTGTTGTGCGTGAAGCCGAAGTTCGAGCGGATGACCGTCGGCAGCTTGAGGTTCGGGTCAATCGCATCGGCGCGGCCGTCCGCGGCGAGCGCGAAGTTCTGCGCCGCCGTCTGCAAGCAGGTCGGGATCGCGAGGTCGCCGACAGGCCCGAGGTTGAGATCGGCCGCCGTACAGGTTCCGGTGAAGCCGAGCGTCGTGCGGATGCCGGTGTTGCCGCTGAGGAGGTTGCCGGAGTTCGAGAACGCGTTCGAATACCAGACGGTCGGGTCGCCGCCTGAGAAGACGCCGGCGCCGAGGCGGAAGGTGGTCGAGCCGGCGAAGGTTTCTCCCGCCTCATAGGTGAGGCCGAAACGCGGCAGCCAGGCGTGGAGGCCGTCGAACCCCTGGTCGTTGGCGAAACCGTAACGCTGGAAGAAGCGGTTGTTGAACCGCGGCGCATCGCCCGACTTGTAGAAGTCGTAGCGCAGTCCGATGAGCGCGGTCAGCGCATCCGTCACCTGCCAGCTGTCCTGAACGAACAGCGAATGGATGGTGCGGGTGAAGTTCGCCGCCGCGTCATTGATGTCGCCGGTGAACGAGTTCTGGAAGCTGGCGCCGACCGGGCCGCCGAGACCGACGGTCTGGATGTTGGTGCCGTTGAAGTTGAGGTTCGCGCCGTCGCTCAGAATGCCGTTCTGGAGGTCGGTGAGGCTCTTGAAGACGAGCGTGCCGGCGGCGTTCTGCGCGAAGAGGTTGAACGTGTCCTGGCTGTCGAAATCGTAGCCGAAGGTGAAGGTGTGCTCGCCGGCCGTGTAATCGGCCTTGGCGCGGATCTGGTCGATCTGGAACACGCCGGCGTTCGCCTGCCGCGAGAAGCCGGGGCCCGCGACAACGGCGCCGGTTCCAACGCCGACGAAGACGCGCGGGATCGGATTGCCGGTCTGCGCTTCGCCGCCGCCGATCGGATCTTGCAGGTCGTTGATGTCGGCGCGCGAGGCGCGGATCTCGGTCGAGAGATTGTCCGTCCACTGCGAGAAGAGGCGCGCGGAGTAAGTCTGCGAGCGCGTGCCCGAGGTGTAGAACGTGTTGCCGAGGATGAGCTGCCGGTTGTTGATGCTCTGATCATCCGCGACGGTCGACTGCTCGAACAGGCGCTGATAGGTGAAGGCGAGGCGGTGATTGTCGGTGATGTTCCAGTCGCCGCGGGCGAGGATGCGACGGCTGTCGCGCGGGCGGATGTTCCTGATGCCGCCGGTCGGGATGCCGCGGGCCTCTAGCGCCGCGGCGATCGCTTCAACCTGCGCGACCGAAGCGAAGCTCGCCTCGTTGGCGAAGCCGCCGCCCGAGGGGCCGAAATCCTGCGATTCGTTCTCGATCGTCTCTTCATAGGCTGCGAAGAAGAACAGCTTGTCCTTGATGATCGGACCGCCGAGCGTCGCGCCCCAGTTGTAGTCGCGGAACGGCACGGTGTTGACGTTGCGGCCCTCAAGCGTCGAGCCCGTCAGCGTCTGGTTGTTAAAGACCGCGAAGGCCGAGCCCGAGAATTCGTTGGTGCCCGATTTCGTCACGACGTTGAGCGCGCAGCCCGTGAACTGGCCGTACTGGACGTCGAACGGCGCGAATTCGACCGAGGTCTCGCGGATGCCGTCAAACGGAATCGGGATGCCGCGGCGATTCTGGAAGCCCGACGCGTTAAGGCCGAGCGCGTCGCCGTTGCGCACGCCGTCGATGGTGAAGGTGTTGAAGCGGTTGTTGGTGCCGAGGCAGCTCACCGCCTGCTGGTTCGTGGCGTCGATGCGCACGCGCGGGTCGATGCGGATAATGTCGCGGAAGTCGCGGCCGATCGAGGGAAGTTCGGTCAGCTTGTCGAGGCCGAAGACGTTGTTGGGGCCGATGGCGAGGTCCGACTGCACCGAGCGCGAGGCGACGACGACGACTTCATCGGCGACGCCGCTCGTCAGCGCGATGCGCAGCGTCGTGCGGTTGCCGAGGTCGACGACGACGTTTTCGACCGACGTCGACTGATAGCCCGAGGCGCCGACGCGCACTTCGTAGGGTCCGCCGACTTCGAGGTTGGCGATCTGGAACTGGCCGTTGGCGCTGGTGCGCACCGTCCGGCTCGTTCCCGTCCGCGAGTCGGTGATCGTGACGGTCGCCCCGGCGACTGGCGCGCCCGACCCGTCGACGACCGTGCCGCGGACCGACGAGGTGACTTGTTGCGCGACGGCGACCGTCGGCGCGACGACGACGGCCGTAAGCGCGGACATGGCGACGCTCGCGGCGAGAATTTTCGCTAGTTTCATGTAAGACCCCAAACCCTGTGGATGACCCCGCCCCGCGATCCCCTGCGACCTAGGCGGCGATGTCGGCCTACTCATCGGTCATGACAGGCTGGTGACACAATTCTGCCCCAAGAGATTCCTTCAACCAGCGTCACCTGCGGGCCACACTTTCGGGCGGGAATGGGTAACATTCCGCGATCCAGACAAGGTGCTGTGGAAAAATCCGGCGCTACATGCGCTCGGGCGCCGGCATCCCGAGGAGGTCGAGCACGGCGTCGAGCTGCCGCGCAAAGGCGGCGACGAGCCCAAGCCGGGCCGCTCTGACGCGCGCATCCGGCTCGTCGACGATCCGGCAGGCGGCGTAAAAGCTCGAAAAGCTCTGGGCGAGACGGAAGGCATGGTCGCAGAGAAAATGCGGCAAGCGCCGCTCCGCAGCGTCTCTCAGCGCATCGCCATGTTGGAGCAACATGAGAACAAGCGCGCGCTCTTCCGCCGCCCCGATCGCAACCGGTCCAGCGTCGCCAGCGCCCGCCTCGGCCGCTTTTCTGAGGATCGAACGCGCGCGCACGCTCGCATAGAGCAGATAGGGTCCGGTCTTGCCTTCGAACGACGTGAACCGATCGAGATCGAAAATATAATCGGACGTTCGCGGGTTGGAGAGATCGGCGAACTTCAGCGCCGCGACGCCGATCTTGCGCATCACGTCGTCAGCTTCACGCGCCGACAACCCCTTGACGATGTCGTTTTCGGTCATGCGCTCCAGCGCAGCAGCGTGCACCTGTCCGATCAGGTCGCGCAGCTTCAGGACGCCGCCCTCACGCGTCTTGAACGGCTTGCCGTCCTTGCCGTTCATGGTGCCGAACCAGAGATGCTCGAGCCGGTCCTCGGGAAAAATGCCGGCCTTGCCGGCGGCGCGGAAGACCTGCTCGAAATGATCGCGCTGGCGGCCGTCGACGACATAGAGAATGCGGTCCGGATGCGCCGTTTCCCGCCGGTCGAGGATCGTCGCGAGATCGGTGGCGCCATACATGACGCCGCCGTCCGACTTGTAGAGGATGAGCGGGGGCGTTTCCTTTTTGTCGCCGGGGCGCGCAAGGCGCATGATTTCCGCGCCGTCATCGATCTCGGTGAGCCCGTCTTGGCGCAGCTTTCCGACCATCGGGGCGATCAGCGGATCGGCGTCGGCTTCGCCCTTCCACCAGTCGAAGGTGACGCCGAGTTCTTCATAATCGCGCTCGATCGCGGCGCGGGAAATGTTCTGGAAATGCCGCCACAGCGCGCGATAGCCGGGCCGGCCGGCCTGCAACTCGGCGGTCGCCGCCCGCGCCTCCGCCGCACGCGCCGGGTCCGCCTTGCACGCCGCCGACGCTTGGGGATAGAGCCGCTCGAGATCTTCAAGGCTGACCGGGGATTGGTCAGGATACGGACCGGTATAGGCGGCGTCGAAATAGGGGAGTTCGGGCCGCTCGCGCTTCACCTCGGTGATGAGCTGCCCCATCGGCAGACCCCAGTCGCCGATATGGATGTCGCCGATCACCTCATGGCCGGCCGCGCGTAGGATGCGCTTCAGGCACTCGCCGAGGATCGCCGAGCGCAAATGCCCGACATGCAGCGGCTTGGCGATGTTGGGACCGCCATAGTCGAGAATGATAGTCTCGCGCGGCGAAGCGCGCCAGCCGCCCTCGCCCGCGTTGAGGCGCGCGGCGAGGGCTTCATCTGTCAGGGACAGGTTGATGAAGCCCGGTCCGGCGACTGACACCGCCGCGAAAGTCGGGTTTGATTTCAGGCGCGCGACGATTTTCTCGGCGAGCTCGCGCGGATTGCGGCCGGCGGACTTCGCCGCCGCCAGCGCGCCGTTGCACTGGAACTGCGCAAGGTCGGGGCGGTCCGACGCGCGCACGGCGCCGAATGCAGCGTCAAAGCCTTCGGCGGAGAAGGCGGCCCCGGCGAGGTCGGAAAGCTCGGCCGTCAGCAGCATCTAGAGGTCAGGAAATTTGAGGCTCTTCCCGGAGCGGTTGTAGATCGCCTGCTGCGGCGTCACGACGAGGCCGACGACGACCTCGAAATTCTCGCCCGAGGTCTGCTCCGCCCGACGCGGAATGATAATCTTGTCGATCTTGCGCCGCGAGCGCTTGACCCTGTCCCCGCCGCCGAAATCGACCGGGACGAGGAATTCCTTCTTCTCGATGACCTCGCGATTGGTGCGCGTCACCGCGACCCAATAGGCGTATTGATGCTTTTCCTCCACCGCCTTCGGGCCGCGGCCGAAGGCGATGCTGATTTCCGCCTCGGCGTCGATCGGCTTTGCGCCGACATAACGGCAGGCGAGCGAGACATCCTCGATCTCGGCGGTCCAGGCGATGTTTTCGAGACTCTCCTCGCCGGCGAAGTCGACGAGCCGGGCCGCATCCTGCAGGACGACGATGTTCGGGCATGGCGCGGGATTGGAGAGCTTTGCTTCCTTGCGGTTGGACGCGCACCCCGCCGCGCCGGCGGCCAATGCTGCGGCGATAAGCGCGCCGGCTAACCCTTTGTTCATCAAAGCGAACCCTTATATCGACAGAAAGTCAGGCCGCCGCCGGCTTTTCGCCCCGCGGGGGCCCTGATTGCGGTGTCGAACCTCGTAGCCGTTGGCGTTCCCTTGCGCAACGGCGTCGGCGCCGGCCGCCGCTAGGGCGACCTTGCGCCGGGGGAGAGAGTTTCAAGTGCCTGAAGAGACGAACCGGCCGCCCATCCCGAAGCCCGAGCTCATTGTCCGGCTTGCTTCACCGCGCGGCTTCTGCGCCGGGGTCGAGCGCGCCGTCCGCGCCGTCGAGGATGCGCTCGCCCGCTTCGGCGCTCCGATCTACGTTCGCCACGAGATCGTCCATAATCTCCATGTCGTGCGCCGGCTGGAGGCGATGGGCGCCGTGTTCGTCGAAAGCCTCGACCGCGTTCCGCCGGGCCGGCCGGTGATCTTCTCGGCCCATGGCGCGCCGCGCGCTGCGTTCGAGGACGCAAGCGACCGCGGGCTGCTGACGATCGATGCGACCTGCCCGCTGGTGACCAAGGTCCACAACGAGGTCCGGCGGCATGTGAGCCTCGGGCGTCATGTGATCCTCGTCGGCCATCGCGGCCATCCGGAGGTCGTCGGCACCATGGGCCAGGCGCCCGACGGCGCGGTGTCGCTGGTTGAAACGATCGACGAGGCGGCCGCCTTCTCGCCGTCCGAAGGGCCGCTTGCCTACGTCACCCAGACCACATTGTCGGTCGATGACACCGCTGCGATCGTCGCGCTGCTCGAACGGCGCTTTCCCGGCATCGTCGGGCCGCGCAAATCCGACATCTGCTACGCGACGACGAACCGTCAGGACGCGGTCAAGAAGATTGCGCCCGGCGCCGAGCTCGTCATCGTCATCGGCTCGCCCGCCTCGTCGAACTCGAACCGCCTCGTCGATGCGGCGCTGACGGCGGGCGCCAAGGCGGCCCGGCTCGTCGAGACGCCTGCCGAGTTCGATCTCGCCGCGATCCGCGGCGGCGTGCTCGGCCTCACCTCGGGCGCGTCGGCCCCCGAGTACCTCGTTGAAACCCTGCTCGCCCGCCTTGCCCTCGCCTTCCGCCTGCGCATAGAGACGGTGGACAGCGTCCGCGAGGACGTCGTCTTCAAACAGCCCCTGATGCTGGCGAGTTGACCAAGGCCGCGCCGCAACGGCGCTGAACGCCCCGATGGCAGTTTACACCCATGTCAGCCGCGAGGCGCTCGGGACCTTCCTCACCGCCTATGATCTTGGCGCGCTCAGGGATTTCGCGGGCGTCGAACAGGGCGTCGAGAACACCAACTACATCGTTCGGACCGAGCAAGGGAAAGTCGTTCTCACCCTGTTTGAGAAGCGGACCGCCGAGGCCGACTTGCCCTTCTTCGCCGGCGCCATGGCGCATATGGCGGCGCGCGGCGTGCCGGCGCCGAGCCCCGTCGCCGACCGGACCGGCGCCGTGTTCTCGCGCCTGTGCGGACGCCCGGCGGCGCTTTTCACCTTCCTCGAGGGCCTCCAGCGCATGGCGCCGTCCGTCGCGGATTGCCGCCAGATGGGAGAGCTCAATGCGCGCCTTCATCTCGCTGCGACCGGCTTTGCGCCCGTGCGCGCGAACGCGCTGTCGCTGCCCGGCTGGCGCGTCCTCGCCGAAAAATGCCGCGCGCGGGCGGACGAGGCCGCCCCGGGTCTTGGAAGCCTGATCGACGAGGAACTCGCCTTTCTCGCCGCGCATTGGCCCTCAGCCCTGCCGCAGGGCCTCATCCATGCCGACCTTTTCCCGGACAACGTGTTCTTCGCCGGCGACCGGATTTCGGGCGTCATCGATTTCTATTTCGCCTGCACCGATTTCTTCATCTACGACCTTTCCCTGACGCTGAACGCCTGGGCGGCCGCCGGCGCGCCCTTCGACCCCGGGCGGGCGCGCGCGCTCATTGAAGGGTATGACTGCGTGCGCCCGCTTTCAGCCGCTGAGAAGGCGGCGCTGCCGGTTTGCCTGCGCGGGGCGAGTCTGCGCATCCTCCTGACGCGGCTTCATGACTTCATCCATCGCGTCGAGGGCGCGATCGTCAGGGTCAAGGATCCGCTCGAATATCGCGACCTCCTTCTTTTCCATCGCGGCGGCGGCGCCGCAAACCTGTTCGGACAGAGCTGATGATCGATGCGTATACGGACGGCGCCTGTGCCGGCAATCCCGGGCCCGGCGGATGGGGCGTCATCATCATCGCCGACGGCGAAGAGATTGAGCTTTCGGGCGGCGAGGCGGCGACGACCAACAACCGGATGGAGATGACCGCCGCGCTCGAAGCCCTAAGGGCGACTGCGGGGCCGATCCGCCTTCACACCGACAGCCAGTATCTCAAAAACGGCATCACCGAGTGGATCAAGGGCTGGAAGCGGAACGGCTGGCGCACCGCCGACCGCAAGCCGGTCAAGAACCAGGACCTCTGGATGGCGCTCGACGCCGCGACCGAGGGTCGAAAGGTCGAATGGCGCTGGATCAGAGGCCATGACGGGCACGCCGAGAACGAGCGCGCCGACGCGCTTGCACGCGCCGGCGCCGCCCGCTTCATGCGATAGGTCAGAGCTTCGACAGCATGTAGTCGGCGCTCGACACCTCGAATGCGCCCGGCGCCTCGATGAAAATGTCCTTGACGACGCCGTCCTTGAGGATCGCCGCGAAGCGTTTCGACCGCTCGCCCATGCCGAAGCCGCGCGCGTCGAGCGAAAGCCCCAGCGCGCGGGTGAAATCGCCGTTGCCGTCGGCGACCATTTCCACAACGCCGAGCGCTTTTTGCGCCTCGCCCCAGGCCTTCATGACGAAGGCGTCGTTGACCGCCATGCAGACGATCTTGTCGACGCCGCGCGCCTTCAATTCGCCCGCCTTGTCGACGAAGCCCGGCAGGTGCCGCGCCGAGCATGTCGGCGTGAAGGCGCCCGGGACGGCGAAGAGCGCGACCGTTCCCTTTTCGAGAATGTCGGCCGTGTTCGATTTTTGCGGGCCGTCCGCCGTCGCGAGCGTCACGTCAACCGCGGGAATCTTGTCGCCTTTCGAGATGGTCATCGGGGTCTCCCTGTCTGGCGCCTGATGAATGAACGGGCGACGTGCATACGCCGGCGCCACGCAAAACGCCACATCGCCCCCCGCTTGTCAGGCCGCGCGGCCCTGCCCTAGCATTCGACCATGCCACGACAGCAGCAGGACACGCCCGGCGCCGACGGACGCGAGAAGACGCCGGCGCGGCGCGATTTCCTCGCCGGCAAGCTGCTCATCGCCATGCCGAACATGACCGACCCGCGCTTCGAGAAATCTGTGGTGCTGATGGTCTCGCACGACGAGCGCCATGCCATGGGAGTCGTCGTCAACAAGCCGCTCGCCGATGTCGAGCTTGGCGACCTTCTCGAGCAGCTTCAGATCGATCCTCGACAGGGCGTCGGCGGCGAGCCGGTCTTCTACGGCGGACCGGTGCAGACCGATCGCGGCCTCGTCGTCCACTCGCTCGACTACCGCACGCCGCAGACGATGGAGGTGACGCCCGAACTCGGCGTCACGGCCTCGAAGGACATTCTCGTCGATATCGGCGGCGCGGCGGCCAAGCGGAATGGGCCGGCGCAATATCTTCTCGCGATCGGCCATGCAGGTTGGGGCGAAGGCCAGCTCGAAAGCGAGATTGCGCTCAACGCCTGGTGCCATTCCGAAGCGCAGGCGAGCCTCATCTTCGGCGGCGAGGCGAAGGATCTCTGGAACGCCGCGCTGAAGAGCCTCGGCGTGACCGCAGCGATGCTGTCGCCCGAATGGGCGAATGCGCGGCCGGGCGATGCGCCGTTGAATTAACGCATCTTGCGCCCGAAGAGACCGCGCCGCGGGGCCGGCTCTTCGTGGTCGTGACCGCCGTGCGGGGCGTCGTCATTGGCGACATAAGCGGCGGCGAGCGCCGACGCCGAGGGCGGGCCGAAATGCGCGCCCTGCCCCATCTTGCAGCCGATCGAGCGCGCAATCTTCGCCGAGGCGTCGGATTCGATCCCCTCGGCGATCACCGTCATGTCGAAATCGCGACCGAGCTTGGCGAGCGCGGCGGCGATCTTCTTCCGGCCGCCGTTCTTGGCGATGTCGTCGAGGAAGGGGCGGTCGATCTTTAAGATGTCGACCTCATGGCGATGGAGCTTCGACAGCGACGAATAGCCCGCCCCGAAGCCGGCGTAAGCGAGCCCCGCCCCGGCCGCGCGCAGCGCCTTCAGCGCTTTCGCCGATTGCGAATCGGCCAGCAGCCGCTCCGCGTCGCCGAACTCGAGGACAAGCGCGCGCTTCGGCAGGCGATGCTCGGCGATGAGCGCCCTGACGTCCGCGGCAAGGCCGTCGCGCAGGATTTCTTCCGCCGGCAGACTGACGCTGGCGAAATAGGTCCGGTCGCCGGCCGCGATGCGGTCGCCCGCATGAGCGGCGGCCTGCCGCAGCGTCGTCATCGTCAGCGTCCGGCGGTCGCCGTCTTCGGCCGACATCGCGAGCGCCTCGACGCCGCAGACGCGGCCGGTCTCTAGCGAAACGATGGGCTGGAAGGCGACCGACGGCCCCCTTTCGGCCGGCGGCGGCGGCGCCGAACTCTCGGCGGGCGCTTTCGACGTGAACTTCCGGCCGATATCGGAAACGACTTCATGCGCATGATCATGAGCGTGATCATGGCCATGGGGCGACGCGATGTCATGGCAACGCGGACCTATCGTCGCCGCGGGCGCAGCGCCGGTCAACGTCACCGCGGCGAGTTTCAGCGCATCTGGCTTCACCGCCTCGTGCTGCGCGACGCATTCCGACCGCTCAAGGAAAACGACGATGCGCTCGAGCTCGCCGTCCTTTGACACCGCACGCGCCCCGCGCATGCGGACGGTCTTGCCGCCGACGAGGCGGATCACCTCGTCAAAGCCGCCGTCGCCTTCCGAAGGTCCGAAGATTCGCTGCTCGAAGCGCTCGCGTTCGTCGGGATGGATGAATTCACGAATGGCGTCCGGCGTGAACAGCCCATCACAATCCGCGCCCATCACTTCGCCAAAGGACGCCGTCTGATGGTTGGCGCTGCGACTCCAGTCCCAGACCGCAATGCCCGAATAATCGAGCACCTGCGCCAGCTGATTTTCGCAGACCGTCGCGGCGTGGCGCGAAGCGTAAGAATCGCCATGGCGGCGGCCATGGTGCCCGCCGTCGAAGCGCTGCGAGGCCGCATCGCCCGCGAAAGAAACGGGCGCGCGCATGCCAGCAGGATTGAGCAGCGCAACAAGGCTCGCGGTCAGAACGCCAGCGGCGAAGATCGCCTGCGGGACGACCGCGAAGGGGCCCGACCCGGCGCCCACGCCAAAGAGGAGCGGCGCGGCGGCGGCGAGAAGCGCGCCCGGCAGGATCAGCCGAGCGCCGTTGTCCCCGCGCACGGCGTCAATGCCGGAAACGACCACGGTGGCGAGCGCCGCGCCATAAATCCCCATGCGCTGCAGATGCGTCTCCTCGCCGACGAGGGCGACGTTCAAAATCGCAATGCCGACGATCGACAAGGCGCCAGCGAAAAGGACGCCGCCGAACAGCCGGTTGTCACGCGCCAAGGGAACGGTCGCGGTGAGGAAGATCAGAACCGACCCCGCGAAGACGCCCTGGAGGAGCGGCGACAGCGCCGGCCCCGGCTCGCCGGCGAGCCCGAGCCAGAACGCCAGAAGAACACCCGCGCTCGCAACCATGATGAAGCCGGTGAATGCCGCGGCGCTGCTTCTCAGGACCGCAATGCCGGCGAGAAACGCCGCGCTGATCAGCATCGCGCCCATGATCGCGCCGCGCGCCAGCTGATCCGATTGAACGCCGCCCGCCACCGCGGCGAAAGGCGCCTCGGCTGCTGCAAGAAGCTCTGTCACCATACGCCCCGCCAGATCCACGCCCGGACCACGGCGCCCGGGATCGCCCCGCATCGATACTCGTTTGTGACTCGCCGGCTGACAAGGGGCTGCAAGCGGTTAATCGACGAAATGGGCGAACCGGAGTCAGCCGCGCCGGTCGCGCGCCAGACGAGCGTAAAGGACGTGATCCCGCCAGGCGCCGTTGATGAAGAGATATTCCCGGGCAAGGCCTTCTTCCGTGAAGCCGGCTTTTGCGAGAAGCGACCGCGACGCGACATTGCCGGGCTGGCAGGCGGCCTCGACCCGCTTGAGGTGCAGTGCGTCAAAGGCATAGGCCGTCGCCGCCTCGACCGCGGCAAGGCCATAGCCGCGGCGCAGGAAGGGGGCGCCGATCCAGTAGCCGATCGTCGCCGACTGGGCGGCGTGCCGGCGGATATCGGACAACGTCACCCCGCCGGCGAGGCGGCCGCCGCGCTCGAAGATGTGGAAGGCGACCCCGCTGTGCGCCCGAAATTGCCGCTCATAAGCTTTAACGCGAAGTTTAAAGGCGTCGAAGGTCGTTTCGGCGGGCCGCCAGTCCGGCTCCCACCGGGTCAGATGCGCCCGGCTTTGCTCGCGCAGGCGGACCCAGGCGTCATGATCCTCGGCCTCCGGCGCCCGCAGGTAGACGGGGCCGGCGCTGAGGAGCGGCGGCCGAAGGGGCACGCGGCCGAATTCGAAGTTCAATAAGGAAATGCCCAGAACCCGCCCCCCGGTGCGCCCGGCCGCTTTTCGCGCCGATCCGGACGGGCGTCAAACGGGGACGGCCCTCGCCTGTCAGGCCCCGTCGAGGGCTTGCGACAGGCTGTGGAAATCGGCCGGCCCCACGACCGCCAGACTGGCGCTCCCGGCGAGCGCCTTGGCCGCCGCCGCCCTGACATCGGCGAGCGTGACGGCGTCAAGGCGTTCGGCGAGCTCATCGGGGCTGAACAGCCGGCCATGGGCGAAAAGCTGGCCGGCGGCCGTCTCGATTCGGCTCGAGGGATTTTCGAGTCCCATCAGCATCGTCGATTTCAGCATCGCCTTCGAGCGCGCGATTTCCCTCTCCGTGGGCGCGGTCGCGAGCGCCTCGATATCGCGGCGGATGAGCGCGATCGCCTCGGCGGCATGATCGGCGTCCGTGCCGGCGTAGACGCCGACCGTTCCGACGTCTTCATAAGCGTCGGCGAAGGAATAGACGGTATAGGCAAGGCCCCTTTCCTCGCGCACCGACTGGAAAATGCGGGATGACATGCCGCCGCCGAGCGCATCGGCGAAGACGCGGGTCGCAAAATAATCCGCGTCGGCGACGGCGGCCCCCGGAAAGGCGAGCGCGAAATGCGTCTGCTCGATGTCGCGATCGTCATGCCGGCGACCGCCCTGATAGCGCGCCCTTGCGCGCAAGGACTCCGCCGAGGTCGCCGCCCAGGAGAACTTCTCCCGCGCGAGGCGCTCAATCGCCGCCGGATCGACGCCGCCCGATACGGCGATCACCATGTCGCGCGCCTGATAGGTGCGGCGCATGAAGGCGCGCAGCGTGTCAGGCGATTGCGCGGCGACGCTCTCCGGCGTGCCGAGTATGGGCCTCCCGAGCGGATGATCGCCGTAGGACAGCGACTGCAGCATCTCCATGACGGCGTCGTCGGGCTGGTCCGACGCCTCGCCGATCTCCTGCAGGACGACGTCCTTCTCCTTGGCGAGTTCGCCGCCGTCGAACGCCGGCGCCCAGAGAATGTCGGCAATAATGTCGAGGCCCAGCGCGACATCCCCGCTCAGCACCCGGGCGTAATAGCCGGTGCGGGCGTATCCGGTGCCGGCGTTGAGATAACCGCCGACGGCCTCGATTTCTTCGGCGATCTGGCGCGCGCTGCGGCGCTTGGCGCCTTTGAACGCCATATGCTCGAGTAGGTGCGCGACGCCGTTTTCAGCAAGCGTTTCGTCGATCGTACCGGCGCGCGCATAAACGCCGATCGCCGCCGATTTGAGTCCCGGCATCGGATCGACGACGAGTCGAACGCCGTTCGGCAAGGTGGTGACGTCAGGCGTCATGATGTCATCGGCCTTTCCACGAAAGCGCTCTTCGCCATCATCAGCCTGCGGATTTCCGCCGGATCCGCCGGGGCCGTTTCGCAGCGCTCTTCGGCGGTCATCATGGCGTAGAGGCGCTCCGGCAGGCGCGGCGCCGCGCCCGTCGCGGCGAGGATCGCCTCCGGAAACTTCGCCGGATGCGCGGTGGCGAGGGCGACGGCCCGCCCCTTCAGGCGGCCTGTCGCGAGCAGCTTGTCGAGCGCGACGAGCCCGACCGCCGTATGCGGATCGACCAGCAGGCCCTGCATCTCGTGGAGACAGCGCATTTTCGCGGCGACCTCGTCCTCGTCGGCGCGCGCCGAGGCGAAATCCGCCGCGATGGCGCCGCGCCAGGCGGCGGGGATCGAAAACCGGCCCTCGCGCGCGAACGCCGCCATCAGCGCGGTGATCGCGGCCGCGTCACGTCCGGACGCTTCGAACAGCAGGCGCTCGAAATTCGAGGCGACCTGAATGTCCATCGACGGCGAGGTCGTGGCGGCGACGGCGTCCGGCGCATAGGCGCCGGTCTCGATCGCCCGCCGCACGATGTCGTTGCGGTTGGTCGCCGCGGCGAGCATGCCGACCGCCGCGCCCATCTTTTTGGCGGCGAAGCCCGCGAAGATGTCGCCGAAATTGCCGGTGGGCACGATGTAATGCGCATCCGGCCGCTTCGCAGCCGAGATGAGAAAATAGGTCGACTGCACGGCGAGCCGGATCCAGTTGATCGAATTGACGCCGCCGAGATCGAGCGCGCGGTTGATCCTGTCGTCGGCGAACAGGCTCTTCACGATGTGCTGGCAGTCGTCGAAAGTTCCCTCGACCGCGATGTTGTGGATGTTCGCGGCGCGCGACGTCGTCATGATGCGGCGCTGCACCTCCGAAATGCGGCCCTTCGGATGCAGCATGAAGACTTCGACGCCGGGCTTGTCCGCAAAGGCGGCGACGGCGGCGCCGCCGGTGTCGCCGGAAGTCGCGCCGATGATCGTCTTGCCGCGCCGCGCGCCCTGGAGCGCCCAGCCATAAAGCTCGGCGAGCATGCGCATGGCGACGTCCTTGAACGCGAGAGTCGGGCCATGGAAAAGCTCGAGAAGATCGGTGTCGTCCGACAGGCGGCGGAGCGGGGCCGTTTTGGGGTGATCGAAGGGCGCATAGGCGCGCCGCGCCATGGCGGCGAGCGCGCCGGCGTCGATTTCATGGCCCGCGTATAGCGCAAGCGTTTGCGCCGCCGCTTCGGCGAACGGCGCCGTTCCAAAGCCCGCGCGGTCGGCGGGCGACAGGCGCGGCCAGGCCGCGGGCATGTAAAGACCGCCGTCAGGGGCGAGCCCCGACAGCACCGCCTGCCGGAAACTGATGGGCGCGGCCGCGCCGCGGGTTGAAATGAAGGTCATCGGTCGGCGGTCGGCGCGGTCCTTCCCGTCCGGACGGGGTTGCAATCCGGTCGGCTGCAGCCTATAGGCCCGCGCTCGCAGAAATCCATCAGGTCCCAGCCGAAAGCCGCCGTCATGAAAAAAGGCATCCACCCGAACTATCACAAGATCAAGGTCGTGATGACTGACGGGTCGTCCTTTGAAACGCGCTCGACCTATGGCGAGGAAGGCGCAACGCTGTCGCTCGACATCGACCCGTTGTCGCATCCGGCCTGGACCGGCGGCCCGGCGAAGATCGCCGACAAGGGCCAGGTGTCGAAATTCCAGCAGAAGTTTGGCGCGTTCAGCCTCAAGAAGGGCTGACCGGCCGCCCGACTTCAGTTTCTTCCAAAAGCGTCGAAGAGCGCCCGCTGCTGCGCGGCCGCGTCCTGCCCTTTGGAGCGCGCGGCCTCACCCCGGAAAAGCTCGGTGTCGAGCCTCAGGATGCGGTCATAAAGCTGACCGGCCTCATCGATAAGGGTCATCAGCTTTTTCGGCAGCTCGCCGCTCAGCATGTCGGGCGACAGGGGCTCGCGCCTGCCGAGCCGGTATTTGTCGGCGGTGGCCTCCTTGACGGACATGTCGCCCTCGCGCAGCGCCCTGAGGACGAGAAGCCAGGACGCGATCTGCATCAATTGCGTCGTCAGGCGCATCGAAGCGCCGGCATAGGAAAGCGCCGCCGATCGCGACAGCGATTTTGACGCATCGCGCCCCTCGCCGTCGAGATAGTTGGCCGTTTCTTCGACAAGGGACATGCCCTCCCGGAAGGTCCGCGCGAACACTTCCGACCGTACGAAGGACGCCGCGCCCGTCGGGGCTTCGCTGTTCAGTTCCGCCAGTTCCATCCCACCCGACTTTCAGCCCGCTCATCCAGATTGCCGGACCGCCCCCGCGGTGACAACAAGAATAAGGTTAACGCCGCTCCGGCCCAGGGGCCGCTTCTGTGCTTCCCGCGTGTTCAAGAGCAACCGATATGCCAGCCGCCGACAGGAGAATTCGCGTTGCCGGCGTCGACGGTTGCCCCTTCGGGTGGATCGCGGTTGGGAAACTGCACGCGACAGGCGAATTCACTGTCGCAATTGCAGACAGGTTCGACGCGCTCCTCGATGGGCCGCTCGCATCAACCTTGATGATCGTCGTCGACATGCCGATCGGTTTGCCTGAGACGCCGGGGCGCGCCTGCGAGCGCGAAACGCGGCGCGCGATCGGCCCGCGTCGCTCGAGCGTGTTCTCGGCGCCGCTGCGCGGCATGCTTGCCTTCGACCGTTATGAGGACGCCAACGCCTACGGAAAGGCGCGCGGCGCCGGGTTGTCGAAACAGGCGTGGAACATCACGCCGAAGATCCGCGACCTCGACACGCTGATGACGCCCGCCGCACAGGCGCGCATCGCCGAAGGCCATCCCGAGCTTGCGTTCGCTCGCCTCGGAAACGCCCCCTGCCTCCACGCCAAGCGCGCCCCCCAAGGCAGGGATGAGCGGCTGCGGCGCCTCAAGGATCACGGCGTTTGCGGCGCCGCGCTCCTGGCGGCGGCGCGCACGTCGTTTCCGGCGCGCCGATTCTTCGCTGATGACGATCTGCTCGACGCCGCGGCGCTCGCGCTCACGGCCGAGGCGCGCCTTGCCGGCAAGGCCTGGCGCATGGGCGATCGCGCGCGCGATGCGCGCGGGCTCGTCATGGAGATATCGGGCTAGAATTTGAACAGCTTGTCAGCCGCCGAGCGGGTGTCGTTGCGCGTCGCGATCGCGGCCTCGCAGCGGGCGATCTCGGCCTTCAAATTGTCGATCCGCGCCCGCAGGTCGCCGACCGACATCGTGTAGAGATCCTGCTTGCAGATTTTTTCGAGGGTCAGGTCCGGGAGCTCTCTCGGCCGGTCGTCTTCCATCGCTGGCGTCCTTGGCGATCCTTCTTTATCTCGCCTCAAATCGCGGCCGCGTTCAACCGCTCCGGAGCCTTTGGCATGACGAGGATGATGAAAGCCGTCGAAATCCGCGCGCCCGGCGGGCCGGACGCGCTCGCGCTTTGCGAGCGCCCGGTTCCCGGGCCCGGCGCAAACGAGGTGCTGATCCGCGTGCGCTGCGCCGGCGTCAACCGCCCCGACGTCTTGCAGCGCATGGGTCTTTATCCGCCGCCGCCGGGCGCGAGCGACATTCCGGGCCTCGAAGTCTCGGGCGTCGTCGAGAAAGCAGGCCCCGGCGTTACGGCGTGGCGACCCGGCGATGAGGTCTGCGCGCTGCTCACCGGCGGCGGCTATGCGGAATTCGCGATCGCCCATGAAGGCTCGTGCTTGCCGGTTCCTGCAAGCGTCAGCCTCGACGACGCCGCCGGCCTTCCCGAAACCTATTTCACCGTCTGGGCGAATGTCTTCGATGACGCCAAGCTCAAGGCGGGGGAAACGCTGTTCCTTCATGGCGGCACGAGCGGCATCGGCGTCACGGCGATCACGCTCGCCAAGGCGATGGGCGCGCGCGTTTTCGCAACCGCTTCGAGCGAAGAAAAGCTCGCCGCGATCCGCGCCCTCGGCGCTGATGCGGCGCTCGACTATCGCAGCGACAGCTGGGAGGCGGACGTCGCGGCCGCGGGCGGCGCCGATGTCGTCCTCGACATGGTGGGCGGCGATTTCGTGAAGCGCAACCTTGCCGCGCTCAATCCCGGCGGCCGGCATGTCTCGATCGCCTTCCTGCGCGGCAATAGCGCCGAATTCGACATCTTCCAGCTGATGCGCAAGCGCCTGCGCCTATCGGGGTCGACCATGAAGATCCGTTCCATGGCTGAAAAGGCCGGGATCGCCGCCGCCCTCCGGCGCGAGGTCTGGCCCCTGTTCGCGCGGGGGGCGTTGAAAGCCGTAACTGACCGCATTTTCCCCCTCGCCGAGGCCGCAGCGGCCCATCGCCGGATGGAAGCCGGCACCCATATCGGAAAAATCCTCCTGAGAGCCTGCTGACTGGCACTTGGCCTGCGCCCCGCCCCGGCCTATAAGCGCCGCCGAAACGCGCCGATGGCGCGGCGCTATTCCCTACAATCCGGGGGGTATGCGCGGGCCGCTCTTGCACAGGGCGGCCCGGGCCATTGGACTATTTTTCTGGAGACGCCGCCATGTCCGACAAACCGCTGATGCCGCTCGCAACGGCCGTCTGGCTGATCGAGAACACCTCGCTCTCCTTCGACCAAATCGCCGATTTCTGCGTTCTCCATCCCCTGCAGGTGAAGGGCATCGCCGACGGCGACGTCGCGGTCGGCGTGCGCGGCATCAATCCGATCACCAACGGGCAGCTCGCGCGCGAGGAACTCGAGAAGGCGCAGGCCGACCCGGACTACCGCATGAAGCTCGCGCGCGCGAAAACGATCGTCGCCGAGGCCCCGCGCAAGGGGCCTCGCTACACGCCGGTTTCAAAGCGCCAGAACCGGCCTCATGCGATCCTCTGGATCGTGAGGAACCACCCGGAAATCTCCGACGCTCAGATCGCCAAGCTTCTCGGCACCACGAAGTCGACGATCCAGTCGGTGCGCGACCGCACGCACTGGGACTCTGCGAACATCACGCCGCAAGATCCGGTCGCTCTCGGCCTTTGCAGCCAGACCGATCTCGACATGCTGGTCAGAAAAGCCGCCGCCAAAAAAGCCAAGCTCGCCCCGGCGCCCGTAGACGCAGGCCCGACGCTGCGGCCGGCGGCGGAAACCGTCGCGCCGGCGCGCCTCGTCGAAGAGCCGCGCGAAGAGCGCGAAAAGCCGATCGATCTCGACAAGGTCTTCGCCAATCTCGGCGGCTCGGCGAAGCCGCAGGAATGGGAAGACGACGAAGATGAGGACGAATTCGGCCGCAGGAAGCGGCGGCGCTAGCTTTTCTCGCCGCGCTCCACATAGTCCGCCGCGGCGGAACGCACGAGCCTGCCGCCGTCGACGAAGAGCGTCTGGCCGGTGATGTATGACGCCGCCGGCGAGGCGAGGAAATAGACTGCTTCGGCGACCTCCGCCGGATCGCCGAGGCGGTTGAGCGGCACCGTCGAGCGCGCGGATTTCATGTCGAAATCGTCCATGTATTCGGCGCTGATCGCGCCGATGCCGACCGCATTGACGCGCACTCCGTAGCCTGAGAGCGCCAGCGCGACCGCCTTGGTGAGCTGTTGCAGCCCGCCCTGCGAGGCGGCGAAGGCGACGCGGTCGGGCGCAGCGGTCACCGCTTCGGTCGAAACGAGATTGACGATCGCGTAATCGGCCTCGCTTTCCGTCGTCTGGTCGATCTGCTTGACGAACTGGCGCGCCGCCGCTTGGCACATTAGGAACGCGCCGCGCAGATTGCCGGCGATGAGCGCGTCGAACGCCTCTTCGGAACAGTCGAGGAAATCGCCCCAGGCGACATCGAGGGTGACGTTCACCAGCGTGTCGACGCGCCCATAAGTTTCCAGCGCTTCAGCGATGATGTTGTGAACATGGAGGCGGTTCGCCACCGATGCAGCCACGAACACCGCGGCCCCGCCCTTTCCAAGATCGGCGGCGAGCGCCCGGCCCGCCGCCTCGTCAGCGTCGGCGAGAACGAGGCTGTCGCCGGCGGCCGCGAAACGGCGCGCGACGGCTTCGCCGATCGCCGACGCTGCGCCCGCGATGATGACAGACCGCCCGTTCATGGTCGCCCTCCAACGAAACGGCGCCTTCCTTCCGGAAGGCGCCGCGAATTGCTGATGCCAGCGTCGTCAGTCCGTCGCCTGCTCGCCTTGTCGGAGCCGCTCGATCTGGTCCTTAATCCGGAGCTTAAGTCGCTTAAGTTCCACCACTCGCGTATCGTCCGGCAGCGGATGCTTCATTTCGGTGGAAAGAAGAGCTTCCAGTTCTTGATGCCGCGTGTTCAGGGACTGCAAGTGTGCCTTAAGCGCCATAAACTAACCTCCTTGGTTAGGCTCGGAACGCCTCACTACATCACCAAAACCGGCGGCTGTCGATGAAAACCGGGCGCTGCGAAATGGTTAACGCGCGGACCTTTGCCAGCCGTCCGGCGAAGGATTAAGGATAAGGCTCAACCATTTGAGTTCGCTTGTGAAATCATTTCCCCGGATCGTCGTCGCCATCACCGGCGCCTCCGGCGTCGTCTATGGCCGGCGCTGTCTTGAGGCGCTCAAGGAGGCAGGCGCTGAAACTCACCTTGTCGTGAGCAAGGCGGCCGAGATGACGCTCGCCTATGAGCTCGGCGTCAAGGCGGCGGACCTCGAGCCGCTGGCGAGCGTGCGTTATGCGGCTGGCGATATCGGCGCGGCGATCGCCTCGGGCTCCTTCCGCGCCGACGGCATGATCATCGCGCCGTGCTCGGTTCGGACGATGTCGGAGATCGCGACCGGCGTCACCACGACGCTCGTCAGCCGCGCCGCCGACGTGATGCTGAAGGAGCGTCGGCGCCTGGTGCTGATGGTGCGCGAGACGCCGTTCCATCTCGGGCACCTGCGCACCATGACGGCGCTCGCCGAAATGGGGGCCATCATCGCCCCGCCCCTTCCCTCTTTCTATATCGAACCGAAATCGGTCGGCGAGCTCGTCGACCAGTCGGTCGGGCGCGCGCTCGACTTGCTTGGCATCGACAGCGCGCTAACCCGCCGCTGGGGTGAAGACCTCGACAAGGGAGCGCGCCGATAGAGACGCCGCCGCTCTGGGAATGGTCGGTCGCCTTTCATGCGCAGCCGGGCGCGGAGCGCGCGCTGCTGACGCTGCAGGACGATCACGGCCTCGATGTTCCAGTGATGCTCTGGTGCCTGTGGGTCGGCCTTCATTTCGCCGAACCCGATAGTGCGACGCTGACGCGCGCGATGGCCGTGGGGACCAGCTGGCGGAACAAGGTCATTGCGCCGCTGAGAAGCGCACGCCGGGCATTGAAAGCAGGCATTGAAGGCGTGACCGACGAGGCCCTTCGCGCGCAGGTAAAGGATGCAGAGCTTGCGGCCGAACGCGCAGCCCTCATGGCGCTCGACGCGCTGGCCCGCCATCGGGCGCCGCCGCCCCCTGATTCGGATGGCGTCGCGCGCGCCCGGCGTATGCTCGCCGCCTATGGCCGCAGGGCCGGCGCGGCGGAAACGCCCGGCTTCTCGATCGCATTGCTAGAAGAGCTCGTCGGGCTTACGGTCAGGCGTCCGATTCCGGGCGCCAGCCGAAACCCTCGCGATCCCTGATGGCCAAAGACGGCTCCAATGACGGCATCGACGGCGCGCCGCCTAATGCGCCGCAGATCCTCGACGCGTCGCACCTTTTCAAGGCGCGGGAAAGCGCCTTTTCCGGCGCCAACGAAGACGCCCTGCAGGTGCGCCTTGCTCTGCTGCAGGAAGAGCACAGCGACCTCGACGCCGCCATCAAGGCGCTGAGCGCCTCGGCGAGCCATGACAGCATTTCACTCGCGCGCCTCAAGAAGAAGAAGCTTCAGCTGAAGGACATGATCCAGAGGCTGAAAGACCAGCTGACCCCCGACATCATCGCGTAACCGAATTGCCCTGAAAGGGTGTTTTGCGCTAAGCGGCGTTTTTTGAGGGAGAGACCCTTTGCCGGCACCCAAAGCGAAGCGCGCGGCGAAGGCCGCGCCGGCGCCGCAGGTCAGCATCATCATGGGGTCGCGGTCGGATTGGCCGACCATGCAGCGCGCCGCCGAGATGCTCGGCAAGCTCGGCGTTGCGTTCGAGACGCGCGTCGTCTCCGCGCACCGGACGCCGTCGCGCCTGTTCGATTTCGCGCACAACGCCGCCGTCAGAGGCGTCAAGGTGATCATCGCCGGCGCCGGCGGCGCAGCGCACCTGCCCGGCATGACAGCCTCGATGACGACGCTGCCGGTCATCGGCGTGCCGGTTCAGTCGAAGGCGCTTTCCGGGCTCGACAGCCTTCTGTCGATCGTCCAGATGCCGGCCGGCGTTCCGGTCGCGACGATGGCGATCGGCGAGGCGGGCGCGGCGAACGCCGGCCTGATGGCGGCGTCGATTCTGGCGCTCGGCGATGAAGCGCTCGCCCGCCGTCTCGCCGACTGGCGCGCGAAGGAGACGGCAGCCGTGCCGACGACCGTCGCCGACCGATGATCCGGGTCCGTCCCAACGGCACGATTGGCGTTCTCGGCGGCGGCCAGCTCGGGCGCATGCTGGCGATGGCGGCCGCCCGCCTCGGGCTCAACTGCCACATCTATTGCCCTGAGACCGATGCGCCGGCGAGCGCCGTCAGCGCCCGAACGACACATGGTTCCTATACGGACGAAGAAGCGCTCAAGCGCTTTGGCCGCTCGGTCGATGTCGTGACCTATGAGTTCGAGAACGTGCCGGCGGAGACGGTCGAAATCCTCGCGCGCGCGGGCGTTCGCGTCGCGCCAGGCGGGAAGGCCCTCGCGGCGGCGCAGGACCGGCTGATCGAAAAGCAGTTCGCGCGCTCGCTCGGCGCGGCGACCGCGCCGTTCGAAGCCGTTGACAGCGCCGAAGAGCTCGCCGAAGCGTTGAATCGCCTCGGGGCGCCGGCGATCCTGAAAACGCGACGGCTCGGCTATGATGGCAAGGGCCAGACGCTCATTCGCGCCGTCGGGGGCGATGCGGACAGAACCTGGCGCGAAGCCACCGAGAAAGCGTGGGCCGAAATCGGCGCGCGTCCGTCGATCCTCGAAGGCTTCGTCGATTTCGACTTCGAGATCTCTGTCATCGGAGCAAGGTCGTCGTCGGGCGAGATCGCACTTTATGACGTCCCCCGCAACGAACATGAAAACGGCGTCCTGCGACGATCGACCGTGCCCTCCGGCGCGGCGGAAGACACGATCCGAGCCGCGTCCGGCATCGCCCGCCGGATGCTTGAGGAGCTCGATTATGTCGGCGTCATCGGCGTCGAGTTTTTCGCTTTGAAGAACGGCGCCGTCGCCGTCAACGAGTTCGCCCCGCGGGTCCATAATTCCGGCCATTGGACCATCGACGCCTGCGCGGTGTCGCAATTCGAACAGCACATTCGCGCCGTCGCCGGATGGCCGCTCGGCTCTCCGGCGCGCCATTCCGACGCGGTGATGGAGAATCTTCTCGGCGATGAAGGCGATCGCTGGGAAAGTCTTGCGCGCGAGCCTCACGCTTGCGTTCACCTCTACGGCAAGCGTGATGCAGCGCCCGGCCGCAAGATGGGCCATGTGACGCGCATTGCGCCGCGCAATTAACGCCGGTCTGAATATCGCGCCTTCGCAAGCCAGCCGAGCAGGCCATCGCGGCCGGCTCCGCTCTCGCGCATGCGGGACTTGAACTTTTCGAACTGCATCACGTTATCGATGCGCGCGGCGAGAAAGGTCCTGGTCGCGGTTTCGTCCGCGCTGTCGTCAGCGAGCCAGCGCGCGAAGGTCGCGCTCCACACGCCCGACAGGATCGCGCGCTTGGTGTAGAAATTGAAATCAGTCGAGCGATCGCCGATCGCCCGCCAGATCTCGTCGGCCGTCGCCCAGACAAGACGGGCGGCCCGCGGGGCGTTGTGCGGCAGCGCCAATTGCGCCGCCGCGCGACGCGCGGCTTCCTTGTGCGGCCTCAGATAGCCAAGGCGCGCCTCGACAGCGCGCGCGACCTTCTCCCTGATCCTCAGCGGCGGGTCGTGCGGAGCGCTGACCGCCGCCGCGGCCGCTTCATCGGCCTTCGCCGACCAATAGGCGAGAAGGTCGGCCGGCCCCCCGGGAAGAGCGGCGGCGAGCTCGGCCTTGTTGCGACCGGCCGCCCTCGCCGCCCGCTCGAGACCAAGGGGCGTAAATCCGTCAAAGGCCGCCGCCTTGAGGGCCTCCTTGAGAATCGCGTCCCGAACCGGGGCGAAAACGTCGTCATCCTGGGCCATCGCGGCATTCCGGTTACGGCTTTTCCAATATGGACAGGGAGAAGGGCCTTTGATATGAGCCGCGTCGCCGCGGGGCCTGTTTGGCCCGGCGGACCAGCTTAAGCGTTGCCCGCCGACGAGAGCGCCCGAGGGGCGCGATGCCGGGGGCTTGGCCGTTCAGAGGAGGGACTTCCCCTGGTTCAGATCGTCGTCCGCGACAACAACGTCGAACAGGCTCTCCGCGCGCTCAAGAAGAAGATGCAGCGCGAAGGCACTTTCCGCGAGATGAAGCGCCGCAAATTCTACGAAAAACCCTCTGAAAAGAAGGCTCGCCAGAAGGCGGAAGCAGTCCGCCGCGCGCGCAAACTCATCCGCAAGCGGATGCAGCGCGAGGGCGTCGTCTAGGCTGCCGGCCGCAGGGCCGGAATGGGCAGGGAGCGCACCTTTTGCGGCGCGTCGATCCCCTCCGGCCCGCCGCGTAAAGAGGGGTGACGGTTCTCGCCGACCCTTGCCTCAGGGAGAGTGTTCATGAAGCGTTTCGCCCTAATTCTCGCCTTTTGCGCGCTCCTTTCGGCCTGCGAAACGGTCAAGGGCATCGGCCGGGATATCGAAAATCTCGGCGAAGCGGTTGATAATTCACTCTGAGCGCGCCCTGGCGACTCGAGCGCTGCTGCGTCAATCCTGCCGCATCCGCGATAAATTTCGTGAACATTCTGCAAAAATCCGTCGCGGCGTTAGCGGTCGGAAACCATAGAATTGTATAGAGACCAGGTCAGGTCGCGTCGGGGGCGACGCAGCCCGGGCCATGGGCCGGGACGAAATCGGAGGGGTCAGTGAAGGGGCGGATCACAGCGTTGTCGGCGGCGATATTGGGCGCGGTTTGTCTTTCCGACGCGCCGGCGTTTGCGCAGCAGGATATCGACGAGCCGAAGCTTGACCCGATTTTCGGCCAGCGCACGCCCGAGCGCGAGCGCGAACGCCAGCGCATCCGCAATGACGACGAATTTGACAATGAAAAAGGCTGGCGGCCGCTGCGCGACTTCATCGGCGTTCTGACCTTCCTGACGCCTGAAACGACCGACCTCAGCGTCGGCGTCGGCCCGGCCTACCGGCCTGATTATTTCGGCTCGAATGATTACGAGATCCAGCCGGACCCGGAAGTCTACGTGAAATTCCGGAACTTCGTCTTCCTTGACAATGACGGCGCCGACTTCGCGCTGTTCGGTTTTTCCGGCTTCAGCTTCGGCCCGTCGATCCGCCTCGTCGGCGATCGCGATGAGACCGACAATGTCGCCCTCACCGGTCTTGGCGACATTGACCACGCTTTCGAGGTCGGCGGCTTCGCTGCGACGAAGTTCATCGACCGTTTCCTGGTGCGCGCGAAAGTGCGCAAGGGCGTCGTCGGCGGCCATGACGGCCTCATCGTCGACGCGACCGGCACCGCGCTTCTGTTCAAGGTCGGGCGCGTCTCGACCTCGGTCTCGGCGCAAGCAAGCTGGATCGGCAATCGGTACGCCGACACCTATTTCTCGATCACGCCCGCGCAGTCGCTGGCGTCCGGCCTTCCGGTCTATGACGCCGACCGGGGCATGCGCGATATCGGCGGCAGCTTCAACGCCTATATCAACATCGGCAAGCGCTGGTCGCTGAACCCATACGTCTCCTACCGCTACATCTTCGACGGGATCGCAAAGACGCCGATCATCGACCAGCTTGGCGACCGCAACCAGTATACGGTCGGCTTTCACCTGATGCGGCAGTTCGAGTTCAACTGGCGCTGACGCTGCGGCGACGCACTGGAAACGGCGCGCGGTTTTGCGCGCAAAAGCGCCGGGGCGTTCAATAAGGACTTGACCGAGCGCCTTGATTCCAACCCCCGGCGCGGCGTTCGAGCTGCGCGCGGCGCCTCCCCGGCCCCGCCTTTCCATGCCACACTCGCGGCATGTTCACAAAATTCTTCCATGAGCTGAAGACGGCCGGCGTGCCGGTCTCCTTGCGCGAATATCTGACGCTGATCGAGGCGATGGAAGCCGACCTCGCCGACCGGCGCGTTGAGGATTTCTATTACCTCTCGCGCGCCAGCCTCGTGAAGGACGAGCGCAACCTCGACAAGTTCGACCGTGTTTTCGCGCATGTCTTCAAGGGGATCGAGTCGATCACCGAAGGCGTGACGGCGGAGATCCCGGAAGACTGGCTGCGACTGCTGACGCAGAAATACCTGACCGAAGAGGAGAAAAAGCAGATCGAAGCGCTCGGCGGCTGGGACAAGCTGATGGAGACGCTGAAGAAGCGCCTCGAAGAACAGAAGAAGCGCCACGAGGGCGGGAACAAATGGATCGGGACAGGCGGGACATCGCCTTTCGGGTCGGGCGGCTATAACCCGGAGGGCGTGCGCATCGGCGATGCGGGCCAGCGTCAGGGCCGCGCGGTGAAGGTCTGGGAGAAGCGCGAATACCGCAACCTCGACGATCAGGTCGAACTCGGCACGCGCAACATCAAGCTTGCGCTCCGGCGCCTTCGCCGTTTCGCCCGCAAGGGCGTTCCCGACGAATTCGACCTCGACGGCACCATCGATGCGACGGCGCGCGCCGGCTATCTCGACATCAAGATGCGCCCCGAACGGCGCAACACGATCAAGGTGCTCATCTTCTTCGACGCCGGCGGCTCGATGGACCCGTTCATTCGTCTGTGTGAGGAGCTCTTCTCCGCCGCCCGCGCCGAATTCAAGCACATGGAGTATTTCTACTTCCACAACTGTCTTTATGATTTCGTTTGGAAGGACAACCGGCGGCGCTGGTCCGACAAGACGCCGACCTGGGACGTGTTTCATAAATATCCGCACGATTACAAGGTGATCTTCGTCGGCGACGCGTCGATGAGCCCTTATGAGATCACCGTGCCCGGGGGCTCGGTCGAGTATTTCAACGAGGAGCCCGGCGCGATCTGGCTCGAGCGGGTGACGCGGGTTTATTCGAGCGTCGTCTGGCTCAATCCGCTGCCGAAGAAACAATGGGAATATTCCGGATCCGTTCGCATGATCCGAGAGCTCATGGAGAACCGGATGTATCCGCTGACGCTCGAAGGCCTCGACGCCGCGATGACGGAACTGCGGCGGTAGGCGTCAGGCGCGCCGGTTGTCGTAGGCGGCGGCGAGCCGCTTTTCAATCTCCGACACCGGATGATTGACGAGGTCGACGTCCGCTTCAAAGGCGATCTTCGAGCGCAGCCGCAGCGTAAACGCTTCGCGAAGCGCGCCGAGAGTCGACGGCGGCGCAGCTACGACGAGCCGATCAAAAGCCCCGTTCGCGGCCGCCTTGTCGAGCGCGGCGGCGAATTTCGCGGCGAAGCGATCCTCCGCCAGCTGATGAAAATCCTTCGCTTCGAAAGCCGACTTGCGAACGCCGCCCGCGCGGCCGTCATTCATGCGGCCGGCGCGGTCGGCGCCTTGCGCGCGCGTCGGCGGGTTGTCGATTTCATCGACGCTGATGACGTTGAGGTCAGGCTTCAGCATGCTGCCCGCATTTTCAAAGAGCAGCGCTTTGCGTCCGTCCGCGACAGCGACCCAGATTTGCGACACGCTCGATGGCTCCCGGTCTGGTAAACACGCCCGTCAGTGCGCCGGAATGCGGGAGTGCATTCTTTCAGGCGGCGCGGCCGATGAGATCGGATGCATAGTCGGCGGCTGACGCTGCAAGGTCAACGATCGATCTCAGCGCCGTCGCGCGTTCTTCCGCCGCAGCGCCGGCGAGCGCTTCCGCATGCTCTGCCGCATCGCCCAGCGCCCAGGCGCCGACGCCGCGCGCCGCGCCCTTCAGCGTGTGGGCGGCGAGACGCCAAGCCTCTGCATCCATCGCCGGATCCATCCGGCCCGCGACCGCGCCGGCCTGCTCGCGAAAGATGCCAAGGATCTCGGCGAGCAGGGCCGCATCGCCGAAGACATAGCGATTGAGGTGATCAAGATCGATCGGCGCGTTCATGCCCAAACTCCGGAAGCGTAACCCGTGGGTTTGGCCGCAAAAGTCTTAGCGAGCGTTAAGGCCTACCGTCCCGGCGAATTCGGATCGGCGGCGGTCGGCGCCGCGTTGTCGACCGAAGGCTCGGCGGGCGCGCTGTCGGGGACGGCGGTCTCTGCGGCTTCCATCGGCGCGTCGGTCGGGCCCTCAACGGGGACATCGACGGGCACGTCAAGCGCATCGACGGCCGGCTCATCAAGGATCGTTTCCTCGGCGGCAGGCGCTTCCTCTGCGGCAGGCGCAGCAGCCGCTCCGGACGCCGCCGCAGGCGCCGGGTCGCCAGGCTTGGCGCCGGTAAGGCGCATCAGACCGATGATGACGGCGAGCGCCACCAGAATGATCAGCAGGATTCTCAGCATGGGATCCCCATAATTCCCGTTCGGCGGCGACCGGCCGCCATCAGCCCTTCCCCTTGTTCTTATCGGAATCCGCGCCGCTTCGGCAACCGGACTGGCTAAAATCGCCTTAACCTCGCTTGCCGCACCGCATCAGCGACCGGTATCCAGGGACGAACCGGCCCGAGGAGCATGACACCATGGCGGATGACGCCCTTTTCATCGGCAAGGGCGCGAGCCCCCAATATCTCGCCCTCAAATACGCCAACCGCCACGGCCTCATCGCGGGAGCGACCGGCACCGGCAAGACGGTGACCTTGCAAATTCTCGCCGAGGAATTTTCACGCGCCGGCGTTCCGGTCTTCGCCGCCGACGTCAAAGGCGATCTGTCCGGCATCGCCGCGCCTGGCGACATGAAGGATTTTCTTGTCGCCCGCGCCGCCAAGATCGGCCTTGAGGGATATGCGCCCGAGGCCCCGCCAGTCGTCTTCTGGGACCTCTATGGCGAGAAAGGCCACCCAATCCGCGCGACCGTGTCAGAGATGGGGCCTTTGCTGCTCGCCCGGCTCCTCGATCTCAACGAGACGCAGGAAGGCGTCCTCACCCTCGCCTTCCGCGTCGCTGACGATGAGGGCCTCCTTCTCCTCGACCTCAAGGATCTTCGCGCGCTCCTCATCGACGTCGGCGAGCGCGCGGACGAACTGACGCTGAAATATGGCAATGTCGCCAAAGCCACCGTCGGCTCGATTCAGCGCCGCCTGCTGACGCTTGAAGAACAGGGCGGCGAGAATTTCTTCGGCGAGCCGGCGCTCGACCTCAACGACTTCATCCATGTCGACCGCGACGGCCGCGGCGTCGTCAACATCCTCGCCGCGGACCGGCTGATGCAGTCGCCGAAGCTCTACGCCACCTTCCTGTTGTGGATGCTGTCGGAGCTCTTCGAGGAGCTGCCCGAAATCGGCGACCCGGATAAGCCCAGGCTCGTCTTCTTCTTCGACGAGGCGCATCTCCTGTTCGCCGATGCGCCCAAGGCCCTCCTCGAGAAGATCGAGCAGGTCGTGCGGCTCATCCGGTCGAAAGGCGTCGGGGTCTTTTTCGTGACGCAGAATCCGCAGGACATTCCCGATCGCGTCTCGAGCCAGCTCGGCGCGCGCATCCAGCATGCGCTGCGCGCCTTCACGCCCAAGGAACAGAAGGTCGTCAAGACGGCCTCGGAGATGTTCCGGCCGAACCCCGCCTTCTCGACGCTCGAGGCGATCACCGATCTCGGCGTCGGCGAGGCGCTCATCTCAACGCTGGAAGCGAAAGGCGCGCCTTCGATGGTCGACCGGACGCTGATCCGCCCGCCCTCCTCGCGCCTCGGCCCGATCACCGATGAGGAACGGCGCGACATCGTTCGGCGCTCGGCGCTCGGCAAGCGCTATGACAAGCCACTTGACCGCGAGTCGGCGTTCGAACTCCTTCAGGCGAAAGCCGAACGAAAGGCGAAGCAGGCCCAGAGCAACCCCCGTGCGCCGGAGAAATCCAGGCCCGCCCCGCGCCGCTCTAACCGGCAATCGGTCGGCGAGGAGGCGGCGAAAACGGCCGTCCGAAGATTTTCCACGATCCTTGTCAATGAGCTCGCGCGCGGTCTTTTCGGAACCATCAAACGCAAGCGCTGACGGCAGGGCCGCAAACAGCGGTCCTTAATAAAATGTCACGCGCGCCGTGCAGACTTCAGTAACGGCGACTGTTCAGATAGAGGATGTCTTCAGAAAGGGTGCGCGCATGGGGTTCCGGGTTTTCAACCTGATCTTCGCCGCCCTTGTCATCACCGGCTGCTCCGGCGGCGACGGAGGAAGCGCGCCGCCGCCCGCAAACGGCGCACCTGTCTTTTCCTCACCCGCAACGATCTCCGTCGCCGAAAACACAAGCGGCGTCTTTTACACGGCGACGGCGAGCGATCCTGAAGGCGCTGCGGTCACTTTTTCCCTTTCCGGCGGCGCCGACGCCGCGCGCTTCTCGATCACCGCCGCGGGCGCGCTGCGGTTCAACGCCGCGCCCGATTTCGAGGCGCCGTCCGATGCGAACGCCGACAATGTCTATGAAGTGACGATCCGCGCCAGCGACGGCGCGACTTCCTCGACGCTCAACCTCCGGGTGACGGTGACCGATGTCTCGGAGGCTTTCCGCATCCGGCGCGTCGCCTCGGGCCTCAGCCAGCCGCTCTTCCTCCTCGGCCGCGGCGACGGCACGAACCGCGTCTTCATCGTAGAGAAGGCGGGCCAGGTCGAGATCCTCAATCTCGCCACCGGCCTTCTCAATCCGACGCCATTCCTCGACCTGACGACGGCGATCAATGCGAGCGGCGAACAGGGTCTTCTCGGCATGGCGCTCGCGCCCGATTTCGCGACGAGCGGCGTTTTCTATGTCCACCTCAACAATCTTTCCGGCGACACCGAAATCCGCCGCTACCGCGCGCAGGTCTCCAACCCCGATCTTGCAGACCTCGCAACCGGCGACGTCATCCTGACGGTCGACCAGCCGGCCGCCACGAACCACAAAGGCGGCTGGATCGGCTTTGGACCCGGCGACCTCCTCTACATTGCGCTCGGCGACGGCGGCGGCGCGAACGATCCGTTCGGCAACGGACAGAACCGCAACACGCTGCTGGGCGCCATGCTGCGGATCGATCCGTCCACGGACGCCTTCCCCGCCGATCCGTTGCGCGACTATGCGATACCGCCATCGAACCCTTTCGCGAGCGGCGGCGGCGCCCCGGAGATCTTGGCCTTCGGCCTCAGAAATCCCTTCCGCGCCAGCTTTGACCGGGCGACCGGCGATCTCTTCATCGGCGACGTCGGCCAGGGCGCGATCGAAGAGATCGACCTCATCCGGCCGACCGACGTCGGCGTCAATTTCGGCTGGCCTGTCCTTGAAGGAACGCGCGTCAATCAGCCGGGATCGACCGCCGGCATGACGCCTCCCATCGCCGAATATGCGCATGGGTCCGGCCCCCGCGAAGGCAATTCGGTCACCGGCGGCTATGTCTATCGCGGCCCCGTCGAGGCGCTGCAGGGCCAATATGTAATCGCTGATTTCATCAGCGCCAATGTCTGGTCTTTCGCCGCCAACTCGGCCGCGCAGGGATCGACCATCCCCTCTTCCGCCTTCACGATCCAGACGGCCGCTTTCGCGCCCGATATCGGGACGCTCAATAACATCGCGAGCTTCGGCGAGGATGACGCCGGCAATCTGTTCATCGTCGGGATCGACGGCGAGATCTTCCGCCTCGAACGCCTCTGATCAGTTGCGGCTCGCCATATCGAACGGCTCCGCGGTCACCGGATAGCCAAGCCCCTCGGGGATCGTCAAACAAAGCGCGCCGGCGCGCGTCTCCATCGCCGGCGTCACGGGCTCG
Organism: Parvularculaceae bacterium; assembly: GCA_046296195.1. Taxonomy (GTDB): domain Bacteria; phylum Pseudomonadota; class Alphaproteobacteria; order Caulobacterales; family Parvularculaceae; genus Amphiplicatus. Next base: position 50,853 of record JBKBLR010000008.1, read on the forward strand.
ATGCGCCGCCGGCGCGCGAAATCGACGACTTCCGCGGTCGAACGCGAAACGCCGAGAAGCTCGAGATTGCGGGCTGTCGGGAAGATGATCTTGCGCGCGCCCGAGGCGCGCGCGGCGAGCGCCGCCTGCGGCGCGAACCAGACCGCCTCCGTCGCTTCATCGCCGTCCTCGAGCACCTCCTGGCCGTCCGGAAAGGCCGCGGCGAAGAACAGCGTGTCGAAGCGCTTATGCAGCCCCGGCGGGGCGATCCAGTGCGCAAAGAGCGTCAGGAGGTCGGCGGCGATCGACAGGCCGTGGCGGCGCACGAGCGTCAGAAAAAGCGAGTCATCGCGCTCGACATTGGCGCGCCAGGGGCTCAGCGCCTTCACCTCATCCGCAGTCAGCAAAGCGCCGCCCGGCCCGCGCGCGAGCAACACTCCCGCCTCCTCGAACGCCTCGCGCACCGCCGCGATCTGCGCCGCCGCGATCGCCGGGTCGGATGCAAGGCCGGTCGCAACCTCCGCCCACTGAGGATCGGCGTCGCCAGGATCAACGCGCCCGCCGGGGAATACGAGCGCGCCGCCCGCAAAGGACGAGCGCTCGGCCCGCGCGATCATCAGCGCCTCAAACTCAGGCCGGTCGCGCAAGAGGATGACCGTCGCCGCCGGGATCGGGGCGTCATGGCTCATAGGAACGACTTCTTCTCCGTAACCGGCGGACGGCCGCAGCGCGCGCCCGTCAGCCTGACCGCAAAATAGCCGCCGAGACCCGCCGCCGGCGCCGAAGCGATCACCATCCATAATGGATGCGGGAACGCGCTGAAATTGGTCATCGCAAAGAGGAGGATCGTCGCCGCCACGATCCAGACCGCCGGCGCCCAGCGCCGCGCGATCAGCGAGGCGACGGCGCCGCCGCCGAACGCGCCGGCGAACCAGGCGATGACGACCGCCGCCTTGGCGCCGAAGGGAAGCGCGGCGATTGCGCCCGGCTTGGTCGGATCAAAGCCCGCCGGGATCGGGAACAGCATGTGCGAGACCCGCTCCGAAAGGAAGACTAGAAAAGCGCCGGCGATGACGCCGAAGAGGACCGCCAGTATGGATCGCAACATTGTCTCAGACCCTATCGCTTTTCGCCGTCTTTCCTCCGCCCGCGAGCATCATTAGGGCCGCGAGAATGACGACGCCAGCGACAAGCCAGCGCAGGGCGTCGAGCGGCAGCTCCTTGACGATGAATGCGGCGACCAGCACCGCCGGCGCGCCGCCGAGCGCAAAGCCGAGCGCAAGGCGCGGATCGAACCGGCCGCGCGCGATGAACTGCAGCGATGAGGCCGGCATCAGGAAAGCGCATGCCCCCATCATGATCGGAAAGGCGCCGCGCGGATCCATGCCGAGAAGACTGAGCGCGATCAGCGAGGGCGCATAAAGCCCGACGCCGAGGGTCATCAGCGCGCCGAACAGGAAATGGAGGCCGACCGCAGCCGCAAAGGCCGGCCCCTCGAGAGCCAGTGATGCGCCGCCGCCGGGAAGGAACCCGAGATTGCGCGCGATGAAAACGCCGGCCGCGATGAGAAGCGCGAGCCCCATGCCGATCCTGATCGCCCGCGCCGGCAGCCGGGATACGACGCGCGCGCCGATGAGCGCGCCGGCGACCGCCGCGCCGATGCATGCGATGAGAAGGCTGACGCTGACGTTCACGACGGCGATGAAGATGAGCGCCTGAACGACCGTCGGCAAAGCATGGCCGACATTGAGCGTGCCCGGAATATTCTCGTCGTCTGTCAGCCTCAGGAACTTGATCGCCGCCGTCGTCGGCGCGAAGGTTCCAATGCCTAGCGTGTCGAAAAAGTTCGCGGCGGCGCCGATGGCGAGGGCCGCAAGGTTCGTTCCTTCTTTCTTCGCCGTGGCCCGCAGATAGGCCGTCCAGCGCGCAATCAGCATGAGCGCGACGGCGACGAGCAAAGCCTGGTGGACGGGAACAGCCAAGGAGCTTGCTCGCTCTAGCGCTGACGCGCTTCCTCGGCGGCGATCCATGCCTCGACATGCGCCGTCATCGCCGCGAGCGGCACGGCGCCGTTCTCGAGGACCTTTTCATGAAACGCCTGAATATCAAATCGAGGCCCCAGGCGGCGGACGGCCTCAGACCTCAGGCGCATGATCTCGAGGCCGCCCGTGTCATAGGCGGTGAGCTGACCCGGCAGGGCGGCGATGCGATCGAGCAGGTTCTCCGCCGTTTCGTCGGTGAAGCGTCCGGACTCGATGACGAACGCCTTCGCTTGTTCATTGGTCCAGCCGTAAAGATGAAGCCCCGGATCGACGACCATGCCGCGCGCCGGCCAGGCGCGGCGCAACATCGCGCCGTAGCCGGTCGCGTAGAGGCCCGCCTCCTCCGCGAGCATTTCGGCGTAGCGCGCCCATCCCTCGATATAGGCGGTCGATCCGAGAAGCCGCATGATCGGATGCAACCCGTCGATCGACGCCGCGGTCGCGACCTGCAGATGATGACCGGGCCAGCCTTCGTGCACGGCGACGATCTCCGCCTCGCCCCGCGTTTGGTCGGCCCAGTCGTCGGTCGCAATGCGGTAGATGGCGGCCCCTTCACTCGCCGGCTTTGGTTCGTATCGGGACGACTGCCCCGTGCCCTTAAGACTCGCCGGATAAGGCTCCACGACCAAGTCCTGGGCCGGAAGCGCCGTGAACATGGGCCTCACCTTTTCCCGCGTGACCGGAACCAGCGCCTGCGTCCAGCTGATGAGGTCCTGTTCCGAAGCGAACAAATTCTCGCGCGCAGATTTGACGCGGGCGAGGATCTCAGTGAAATCCTCCGAGCCCGTCAGCGCGGCGCCGCGTTCGATCACCGCCTTGCGGTTCGCCTCGACCGTTTCCTTGCCGCGCGCGAAGGTCGCCTCGGCGCCGATCGACGCAGTGTGATAGGTGCGCAGCCACGCCTCATAGCAGGCGGGGCCGTTCGGGGTCGCGGCGAGCGACAGGCTGTCGCGCGCATCGGGAAGATAGTCGTCGCGCAGAAAATCGCGGTAGCGAACGATCGCCGGCATCATCTCGTCGGAGGCGAGCGTCTTTACGGCGTTCAGGAAATTTCCGTCGCCGGCGGCGCGCCGCGCAAAGGCGAGATAAGGCAGGCCGTCCGGACCAGCAGCGATAATGCGGTCAAGCTGTTCGATGACCCGGGCGACAACGCGCTTCGGCGCCGAGTAGCCGGCGGCGAGCCCGGCGCGCAGATTCGCCTCCTCCTGGGCGAGATAGCCCGGAAGGCGCCGCCAGCGCGCGAGGGCCTTCGCCCGATCAACCGTCGTCTCGACCGGCTGCGCTTCCGCAACCTGCATGAACGAGTTCTGCCAACCGCTCATGTGATTGACATTTGACAGATGCGCCTCGCAGACGCGCAGGCCCTGCGAGGCGGCGATCGCCTCCCGCACCGTCCAGTAAGTCACCCAGTCGGCCCGGGCCGCCAGGGTCACGGGATCGATCGCTGCAAGCGACGCGGCGAGCCGATCCTCGACGGCGCGGAAGTTTGCAAGAGCGCGCGGCGAGTTCTTCTCCATCGCCGCATCGTCCGCCTCAATGACGTCGGAGGCGCCGGCGTAAACGACGGAGAAAGGGGTAAGCTCGGTGATCGCCGCGAGATACTCGTCCGCAATCGCCCGCACGCGCTCGCCGGAGTCTGGGACCGGCTCGCCGCCGCCGCCGCACGCTTCGATCAGAAGCGCCGCGAGCGCAAGCGTCGCCGGTCTCAGCATCGCCGCTGTCATCATTCGCTCCTCACTGCTTCAGGCTGAACGGGGTGAAATCCGTTTCCCTGTCATAGACGTCGACTCCCTCCGCGCGCTTCATCCACCCGACCACGCGATAGGTGACGGGCACCAGCAGGGTCTCCCACCCGACCTGAAGGAGATAATTCGTCGCCATCACGGTCAGGATCAGGTCCGGCGTCCACACGCCGGCGAAGGCGAGCGGGTAGAAGATGAGCTTGTCCACCCCCTGCCCCGCTGCAGTCGACGCGATCATCCGTAACCAGAGATTCCGTCCCTCGGAGGCGACCTTCATGCGGGCGAGCACATAGGCGTTCACGAACTCGCCCGCCCAGATCGCAAGGCAGGAGGCGGCGACGATGCGCGGCGCCTGCGCGAAATTGAGCGCAAAGGCTTCCTGCCGGGATATCCCGCCGAGGTCGACATTCCAGGCTGGCGACGAAGGAATCCAGGTGACGAAGGCCGCCATGCCCGCCGCAAAGGCCGCCGCCGCAACGCTCGCCCAGAAGACGCGCCGGGCCCGGGCGTAGCCATAGACTTCGGTCAGGACGTCGCCGGCGATGTAAGAGAAGGGAAAGAAGAGGACGCCGGCGCCGAAGGAGAGCCCGGCGACTTCGGCGACCTTGCCGGCGCCGATGATGTTCGAGCAGACGAGGACGACGCAGGACGCCGCCATGACAAATTCGAAGTAACGGAAGCGATGCGCCGACAGGGCGTCGGCGCGCGCGATCTTTTCGAGGCTCATTCAGCCTTCCCGCCCCTCCAGCCGGGCCCGCGGACGACACGGCCTGCCTTCGCCCCGGTGTGCGCGCCGCCCGAGACCGTCAGGACGCCGTTGACGAAGACGGCGTCCGCGCCCCGGGCGAGCTGATGCGGCCTGTCATAGGTCGCCACATCGCCGATCGTCGCCGCATCGAAGACGACGATGTCGGCAAAGTGTCCCGGAACGATCCGGCCGCGCTCTTTGAGGCGGAGGCTGTCCGCCGAAAGGCTCGTCAGCCGGCGGATCGCCTCCTCAAGCGGAATGACCTTTTCCTCACGGACATATTTGCCAAGGAGGCGCGCAAAAGTTCCATAGGCGCGCGGATGGGCGTTCGATTTCAGAAAGACGCCTGCAGGAGAATAGGCCCCTTCATCGGATCCGAACATCACATGCGGCCAGGCGATGTTTCGCCGGATATTGTCTTCCGACATCAGGAAATACGCCGTGTCGACGCGGCTGTCGTCCTCGATGACGAGGTCGATGATGGCATCCTCGGGGCTCGTCCCGCGCATCTTCGCGACTTCAGCGAGCGTTTTTCCGGTCAGAGGCTTCAGCACCGGGTTCTTGAACCCGATCAGCAGAACATTTTCGGGCCCGCCGGCGAGCTCATAGAGATTCTCCCAACCCTTCGCCGGCGCGCGCATCTCGCGGACGACGCGGCGGCGGATCTTCGGATCCTTGAGCCGTGCGACCCAAGCGTCATGTCCGCCCTCCTGCACCCAGGGCGGCATCGCCGCGTAAAGCCCGGTTGCGCCGGCAGTGTAGGTGTAAATGTTCGCCGTGATGTCGACGCCCGAAGCTCGCGCTGCATCGAGTTTTGCAAGGCCGGCTTCCGACTTGCTCCAGTTGGCCTTGCCGGCGGGTTTCAGATGATAGATCTGCGCGCGCGTGTTCGCGGCCTTCGCGATGGCGATCGTCTCGTCGATCGCCTCAAGATAGCGGTCGCCTTCCGAGCGCATATGCGCGATGTAGCCGCCGCCGAATTCCGCCGCCGCTTTCGCCAAGGCGATCAGTTCATCGGTCCCGGCGTAGAAAGCGGGGGCGTAGATAAGCGAGGCGCCGACGCCGAGCGCGCCCTCGCGCATGGCTTCGCGCACGAGGTCCTGCATGCGCGCCAGTTCCTGCGCGTCCGGCGCGCGATCTTGATAGCCGAGTTCGTGGATGCGGACCGTCGTCGCGCCGACGAAGGAGGCTACGTTCGGCGAGACGCCGCGGCGCTCGAGATGGTCGAGATAATCGCCGAGGCTCGTCCAAGGGATGTCGAACTTGATGTCGCCCTGCTGCTTGAGGCTTTCAGCGCGCATCGCTTGGTTCAGCGGGCCCATCGACCAGCCCTCGCCGAAGACCTCCAGCGTCACGCCCTGAATGAGGTCGCTTTCGCCACGCCCGTCCTCGATCAGCGTCTCGGTGGCCCAGCTCAGAACATTGATGAAGCCCGGCGCGACAGCTTTCCCGGTCGCGTCGATGACGAGCGACGCCCTCGCCTTGCCAAGATCGCCGACAGCCGCGATGCGGTCGCCGTCGATGGCGACATCGGCGAGGACGCCCGCCGAGCCGGTTCCGTCATAAACCGTCCCGCCGCGGATCAGGGCGTCATAGGAGGGGCCGCTCGCACAGGCGGCGAGCGCGAGCGCGATCAGGATGAACGCGGAAAATCGGAAATGCATGAGGGAGCCCCGTCTGTCCGGCGAAGACTAGACCGCTTCGCCGGCCGAAGTCAGTCCTTGGGGCGCCGATCCGTCAGCGCCTTAATGACGCCGCGCAGGGTCCGCACTTCGCCCTCGGTGAGGCCGGCGCGGGTGAGCGCGGCGCGGAGCTTGCGCTGCTGGATCGGGCGCTTTTCTTCCGGATAGAAATAGCGCTGGCGGTCGAGCTCGGCGAAAAGGTGCTCCATCAGCCCCTCGAACTCGGCCTTCGCCGCCGGCGTCGCCGCATCGAGATCCGACGGCGGCGGCGCATAATCCGCCGCCTTCGCCCATTCATAGGCGAAAACGCAGGCGGCCTGCGCAAGGTTCAAGGACGGGAACGCCGGATTGACCGGGATCGATATGATGACGTCAGCGCGCATCACGTCGTCATTCGACAGGCCCGTGCGTTCAGGACCGAGCAGCAGCGCGCAAGGCTCGCCGCGATCGACACGGGCTTTCATTGCGCGTGCGGCGTCCTCCGGCGTCAGGACGGGAATGAGCGACTCGCGCGGGCGCGCTGTCATTGCCGCGACGAAACGCGCCGTGGCGAGCGCCTCGGCGGTCGAGCCGTCGATGCTCGCAGCCTCGACGACCCGGCTCGCGCCGGACGCCATCGCAACCGCTTTCTCATTTGGCCAGCCATCGCGCGGTTTGACGAGGCGAAGGTCGGTGAGCCCGAAATTCAGCATCACCCGCGCGACGGCGCCGACATTTTCGCCGAGCTGCGGCTCGACAAGAACGATCGACGGCGCCGGCCTGTCGACATGAGCGCCGAGGCCGGGCCGGAGTTTGGGATGGGGCGCGGTCATGGCCTCGGCTCTATCGCGCATGGCCAGCCCGCGGCAACGACGGACGCCTCGCCTTTGCGCCCTTGGCCGAGGGTGCTATAGGGCCTCGCGCGCGCCGTCGCCCGCCCGTTGCCCGAGGTCTTTTTCATGAAGAAAATCAAGGTCGTAAACCCTGTCGTCGACATGGACGGCGATGAGATGACGCGGATCATCTGGCAGATGATCAAGGACAAGTTCATCTATCCCTATCTCGACATCGACCTCAAATATTTCGACCTCGGGATCGAGGAACGCGACCGGACGAACGATCAGGTCACGATCGATTCGGCCGAGGCGACGAAGAAATACGGCGTCGCCGTCAAATGCGCGACGATCACGCCCGACGAAGCGCGGGTGAAGGAATTCAACCTAAAGGAGATGTGGAAGTCGCCGAACGGCACCATCCGCAACATCCTCGGCGGCGTCGTCTTCCGTGAACCGATCATCATCTCAAACGTGCCGAGACTCGTCCCCGGCTGGACGCAGCCGATCGTCATCGGCCGTCACGCCTTCGGCGATCAGTATCGCGCGACCGACATGCTCTTCCCCGGCAAGGGGCGCCTGACGATGAAATGGGAAGGCGACAACGGCGAGGTGATCGAGCGCGAGGTGTTCAAGGCGCCGTCCGCCGGCGTCTATATGGGGATGTACAATCTCGACGATTCGATCCGCGATTTCGCGCGCGCCTGCTTCAACTACGCGCTTGCAAGAAAATACCCGATCTATCTGTCGACCAAGAACACCATTCTCAAGAAATATGACGGCCGCTTCAAGGACATCTTCCAGGAGCTCTGGGACACGGAGTTCAAAGAGAAATTCGCGCCGTTCAAGGGGACCTACGAGCATCGCCTGATCGACGACATGGTCGCCTCGTGCCTCAAATGGTCGGGCGGCTATGTGTGGGCGTGCAAGAACTACGACGGCGACGTCCAGTCCGACACCGTCGCGCAGGGCTTCGGCTCGCTCGGTCTGATGACCTCGGTTCTCCTGACGCCGGACGGCAAAACCATGGAAGCCGAAGCCGCCCACGGCACGGTCACGCGGCATTACCGACAGCATCAGAGAGGCGAGGAGACCTCGACAAACCCCATCGCCTCGATCTTCGCCTGGACGCGCGGCCTCGCCCACCGGGCCAAGCTCGACGGCACGCCAGAACTCGCGCATTTCGCCGAGACGCTCGAGAAAACGGTCATCCGCACGGTCGAAAAAGGTTACATGACGAAAGACCTGTCGGTCCTCATCGGCGCCGAACAGAAATGGATGACGACGACGAAATTCCTCGACAAGATCGACGAGCATTTCCAAGCGGCGATGGCGGCGGGCTGACGGCGCTCCGCCCCTCCTGACGGCGGGAACGGACATGATGACAGGCGCAGGCGCGTCTCTGGCGATCGCCGCGCAGGACCTCATCGAACGGGGCGAGGTGGCGAGCGCGCTGGCGCTTCTTGTCCGCCATGACGGGCCGCCGGACCCGGAGATATTCGCCGCGCGGGCGACGGCGCATCTGGCGCTGGGCGAACCGGGCGAGGCGTTGCAGGCGGCGCAAACGGCGATGCGACTCGCGCCTGGGCATGCCGCCGCGGCCTTCAACGCCGGGCGCGCGCTGATGATGCTCGGCGAACCGGAAGAGGCGATCGCCGCCTTCGCCGGCGCCGAGCAGGCCTTTCCGGATGTTGCAGAAATCGCGGCGCGCCTCGGCGAGTCGGCCTATCTCGCCGGTGAAAACGAGGTCGCACGGTCCGCGTTCGAGCGCGCCCTCGCCCTTGCGCCCGGCCATCCGCTCGCCTTTCATCTGCTTGCGGAGCTTCTCCACCAAGATGAAGATCGCTCGCCGCTCGAACGGATCCTCGCCGATGCGACCCGGCAGGGCGGCGCGCCCGCCTTTCGCGCGATTTCCGTGCTGGCGCAAATTGGCCGCCATGCCGAGGCGCTTTCGGCGCTGGATCGATTGAGAACGTCGAATGCGCCCTCGGCGGCGATCGAGATGCTCGCCGCCGACCTTTTGCGGGAAGAAGGCGACCTCATCGCGGCGCTGGCGCGGGCGCGCGCAGCCGCCAGCCTCGCGCCCGATGACGCAGACGCCCACGCGCCGCTGGCGCGCCTTCTCCTCATGACTGGCGCCGCGCCCGAAGCTGAATCTATTTCACGCCGAATCCTCGAGGCTGATCCCTGCAGCCAGTTGTGGCTCGCCTTCTTGTGGACCGCGCTCGCCGCGCAAGGCGCTCGGGAAGCGGACGCGCTTCTCGATTTTGACCGCGACGTCTTGGCGGTCGACATCGATCCGCCGGTCGGATTTTCCGAAATCGAGGCGTTCAACGCCGCCCTCGCCGCCGAGCTTGAACCGCTGCACGCCAAGGCCGGCGCGCCGCTCGGCCAATCCGTCCGCGCCGGCTCGCAAACCCGCCGTCCGTTGCAAACGCTCGCCTCACCGGCGATCTCGGCGTTCTTCACGGCCGCGAAGCAGGCGGTTGACGATTTTGCAGGTCAGCTGCCCATGAACCCCGATCATCCCTTTCACCAACGCCGCGATGCAGCGCGCGACATTTCCGGCGCGTGGTCGGTCCTGCTGGGTCCGGGCGGGCGTCACGCCGCGCATGTTCACCCGCGCGGCTGGATCAGTTCCGCCTACTATGTCGCATTGCCGCCGCCTGGCGGCGATGGGCCCGACGCCGGCAGCCTCACGCTCGGCCAGCCGCCCTATCCGATCGCGGGCCTTGAGGCGCCGAAAAGGACGATCACGCCGGCGCCTGGCAGGCTCGCACTCTTTCCAAGCTATTGCTGGCACGGCACGGTCCCCTTCAACACGCCCGGCCGGCGCTTGACCATCGCTTTCGACGTGGCGGCGCGATAGGCGGTCCTCGGATCTCGTCGCGCGCCGGGAACGCCTCGCCGCCGCCATATTGCCGGCAGGCGGGCCGCCGGCGCATTCTCGTCGCGCCAAAACGCCAAACCACCGTCAGAGGGGAAATCTCTTGTCCAGAGCAGCCTTGATGTCATCCGCCGTCCTGGTCGCCGCGTTCGCCGCCTCGCCGGCCTTCGCCGACACAAAAACCTACGCGGTCGCCGATTTCACGCGCGTATCCGCCGCCGCCGGCGTTTCCGTCGACGTCTTAGCGCGAGGCGATTATTCTGTCGTCGCCGCCAGCTCGGCCGCGGGCCTTGAACGCCTGGAGGTTAAGGTCGTCGAGGGCGAACTGCAGATCCGTCGAAAATCGCAAGGCTTTCGCTGGAAGCGCGGCGATCAGGTGACGGTTACGGTCTCGTTGCCCGCGCTTGAAGCGCTCGACGTCTCGTCCGGCGCTTCGATCGATGCAACCGGCGTCGATGCGGGCGCGTTCGCCATCGACGTATCGTCAGGCGGCAGCCTCGACATCGTCGGGCGCTGCGACGCGCTCACCGTCGACGTCTCCTCCGGCGGCAGCATCGACGCGGACAAGTTCGAGTGCCGCACGGCGAACGCCTCGGCTTCTTCCGGCGGCTCGGCGGACATCTTCGCTTCAGAGAGCGTGAACGCGAATGCCTCGTCTGGCGGCTCGATCGACGTTTCGGGCGCGCCGAAGACCGTCAACAAGCGGTCCTCATCGGGCGGCAGCGTCGATATCAACTGAGCGTCGAGCCTAGGTGAGCGTCGAGCACAGGCGCGCTTCGCCGAGCGCCTATCCGGCGAGCGCGCTTTCAATCGCCTTGAGGGCCGCACCCGCCTTCGACCCGTCGGGACCGCCTGCCTGCGCCATGTCAGGCCGGCCGCCGCCGCCCTTGCCGCCGACCGCTTCGGCGCCGGCGCGCACGAGATCGACGGCTGAAAGCCGCGCCTTGAGATCGTCGGTGACGCCGACCGCGAGCGAGGCCTTGCCGTCCGAGACGCCGATGAAGGCTGCGACGCCGGAGCCCATTTTCTGCTTGGCCTGATCGACGAGGCCGCGAAGGTCCTTCGCCTCGACCCCGTCAAGCACCTTGCCCATGAATTTGACGCCCCTGATCTCGATGACCTCCTGCTCAGGCGCGGCGGCGGCGCCGCCGAGCGCGAGTTTCTTTTTCGCCTCGGCGAGATCGCGTTCGAGCCGCTTCCTGTCGGCGATGAGCGCCTCGATCCGCGCGGGCAATTCAAGGAGCGGGGCTTTCGCCGCCTCCGCCGCCGCCCGCGCAAGGCGCGCCTGCTCCTCAAGATGGAGCCGCGCCGCCTCGCCGGTCAGCGCCTCAATGCGCCGAACGCCGGCGGCGACCGCCGATTCGGACGTGATCTTGAACAACGCGATGTCGCCGATCCGGCGCACATGGGTGCCGCCGCATAACTCGATCGAATAGGCGCCGGCGCCGGCGGCGCCCATGCTCAGCACACGGACGTCCTCGTCATATTTCTCGCCGAAGAGCGCGATCGCGCCCGAAGCGACGGCGTCGTCATAGGGCATTATGCGCGTCGTCACCTCGCCGTTCTGGCGTATGACGGCGTTGACGCGCCGCTCGATTTCGGCGATTTCAGCCTCCGTCAGCGCCATCATGTGCGAAAAGTCGAAGCGCAGCCGGTCGGGCGCAACGAGCGAGCCTTTCTGCGCGACATGATCGCCGAGAACGTCGCGCAGCGCCTTGTGCAGCAAATGGGTCGCAGAGTGATTGGCGCGCGTGGCGTCGCGGCGCGCGACATCGATGGCGAGCCTGACCGCGTCGCCTTTTTTCACGACGCCCTTGACGACGCGTCCGACATGACCGTGGAGCGCGCCGGCGCGTTTCTTGACGTCGACGATCTCGATCAGGAGGCCACTGTCGCTGGCGATCGCGCCGGCGTCGCCGACCTGACCGCCGGATTCGGCGTAGAACGGCGTCTGGTTGACGAAGAGTTCAATTTCGTCGCCCAATTTCGCTTTGGCGATTTCGACGCCGCCCTTCACGATCGCAGCGACGACGGCTTCCGCCGCCTCATGCACATAACCGAGGAAGTCGGTGGCGCCGATGCGGTCGCGCAGATCAAACCACAACGCCTCGCTCGCCGCATCGCCCGAGCCCGCCCAGGCCGCGCGCGCCGCCGCCTTCTGCGCCGCCATGGCCTTGTCGAAACCCGCAGCATCGACCGACAGCCCGCGCCGGCGCAGCGCGTCCTGCGTCAGGTCGAGCGGAAAGCCGTAAGTGTCGTAAAGGCGAAACGCCGCCTCGCCGGAAAGCGTCTTCGACGGCCCGAGCCCTTCGACTTCCTCTTCAAGCAGCCTCAGGCCGCGGTCGAGCAGTGACCGGAATTTCTCCTCCTCCGCGCGCAGGGTCTCGCGAATCAGCGCCGAGGCGCGGTGAAGTTCAGGAAAGGCCGCGCCCATTTCCGCCTCAAGAACCGGCGCAAGACGGGCCAGCAGCGGTTCTTTGGCGCCGAGCCCGTGCGCGTAACGCATCGCGCGGCGCATGATCCGACGCAGGACATAGCCCCGGCCTTCATTCGAGGGCGAGACGCCGTCAGCAATCAGGAAGGACGACGCACGCAGATGGTCCGCGATGACGCGATGCGCCGGCGCGTCATCGCCTTTGGCCGGGCGGCCGGTGAGGTCGACCGACGCAGCGATGATCTTCCTGAAGAGATCGGTGTCGTAATTGTCATGAACGCCCTGCAGGACCGCCGCGATGCGCTCAAGCCCCATGCCGGTGTCGATCGACGGCTTCGGCAGCGGGACCATCGCCCCATCCGCATGCCGCTCGAACTGCATGAAGACGAGATTCCAGATCTCGATAAACCGGTCGCCGTCCGCGTCGGCGGATCCGGGAGGGCCGCCTTCGATGCCGGGCCCGTGGTCGTAGAAAATCTCCGAACAGGGCCCGCAAGGACCCGTGTCGCCCATCGCCCAGAAATTATCATTCGTTGGAATACGGATGATGCGCGCGTCCGACAGCCCGGCGATCTTCTTCCAGAGCGCGGCCGCTTCGTCGTCGGTATGATAGACGGTGACGGTCAGCCGTTCTTTCGCCAGTCCGAAATTCTTCGTGACCAGCGTCCAGGCCGCATTGATCGCCTCCTCCTTGAAATAGTCGCCGAACGAGAAATTGCCCAGCATCTCAAAGAAGGTGTGATGCCGCGCCGTGTATCCGACATTGTCGAGGTCATTGTGCTTGCCGCCCGCACGAACACATTTCTGCGATGAAGCCGCCCGTACATAGGGCCGCTTTTCAGCGCCAGTGAAAACGTTCTTGAACGGCACCATCCCGGCGTTAGTGAAAAGGAGAGTCGGGTCGTTCTGCGGGACCAAGGGCGCCGAGGGCGTGACCGTATGGCCGCGGCCGCGGAAGAACTCGAGAAAGCCGGTGCGGATATCGTTGAGCGACGTCGTCATGCGCAGAGGACCCAAGGTTCGAGGAACACGCGGCGCGACGGCCGGCTCTGGCCTGGCGCCAATGCGCGACCGCGCCGCGAGATCGCTCCCGCAGCGCGGCGCAGTTTCATAAAAGGAATGCCGGCGCCGGTAAAGCCGACCGCGCCCAACGCCGGCGGGACGCGTTCCCGCCGCCTGCAGGTCGCTAAGCCGACATGCAGAAGCAGTTTAGCTTGTTGCCGTCCGGATCGCGGAAATAGCCGGCGTAAAAATTGTCCCCGCGCGGTCCGGCCGCGCCCTCGTCGATCGCCCCGAGGGAAAGGGCCTTCTTGTAGAGCCTGTCGACCATTTCCTTGGACTCCATGACCAGCGCGACCATGGTCCCATTGCCCCAGGTGGAAGGAAGGCCGTTATGCGGTTTGATCACGCCAAGCCCTGGTTTGTCCATGCCGTGGCCCCATGCGATGAAGTTCTCACCCTCCATCATCCGCTTGGCGCCGATCTCGCCGAGTAGCTCGTCATAGAACTTGGCGGCCCGATTGATGTCGTTAGTCCCAAACGTCACATAACCAATCATCGTCTTTCTCCCGGTTGGCGCCCTCTGATTTCCGCACGGCGATGCGAGCTCAGGCTTCCGCCGCCATATCGTCGTCGCCCTCGCCGGCGAGCATTTCCGTCGCCACGAGTCCGGCGTTTGCCTTGATCTCGGCGGCGATGGCGTTTGCGACGTCGGGATGTCCTTTCAGGAATTCCTTGGCGTTCTCGCGACCCTGCCCGATCCGTTCGCCATTGAAGGAAAGCCAGGCGCCCGACTTCTCGACGACATTCGCCTTGACGCCGAGATCGACAAGCTCGCCGGCGTAGGAAATGCCCTCGCCGTACATGATGTCGAATTCAACCTGCTTGAAGGGCGGCGCAACCTTGTTCTTGACGATCTTGACGCGCGTCTGGTTACCGACGACGTCCTCACCCTTCTTGATCGCGCCGATGCGGCGGATGTCGAGCCGCACGGAGGCGTAGAATTTCAGCGCATTGCCGCCCGTGGTGGTCTCGGGCGAACCGAACATGACGCCGATCTTCATGCGGATCTGGTTGATGAAGATGACGAGCGTGTTCGACTTCGAGATCGAGGCGGTGAGTTTGCGCAGCGCCTGACTCATCAGCCGGGCCTGGAGGCCGGGAAGGGAGTCGCCCATCTCGCCTTCAAGCTCGGCGCGCGGGGTCAGCGCCGCCACCGAGTCGACAATCAGGACGTCGATCGCGCCGGAGCGCACCAGCGTATCGGCGATCTCGAGCGCCTGCTCGCCAGCGTCCGGCTGGGAGATCAGGAGCTCGTCGAGATTGACCCCGAGCTTTTGCGCATAGACCGGATCGAGCGCATGCTCTGCGTCGATGAAGGCGGCGACGCCGCCCTTCTTCTGCGCTTCCGCCGCGACCTGAAGCGCCAGCGTCGTCTTGCCGGAGCTTTCAGGTCCGTAGATTTCAACGATGCGCCCACGCGGCAGACCGCCGATGCCGAGCGCAATGTCGAGGCCGAGCGACCCCGTCGAGATCGCCTCGATGTCGATGACCTCCCGGTCGCCAAGGCGCATCAGCGAACCTTTGCCGAAGGCCTTGTCGATCTGCGAGATCGCCGCCTCGAGCGCCTTTTTCTTGTCCACGCCTTCCGCCTCCACCAGCCGCAATCCGGGTCTCGTCATCACTGAAATCTCCGTGCCTTTAGGACCTCGTCCCGTCAATCGCCGATTATGTACCCTTTTTGTTCCGGTTTGGCAATCCGCCCAAAGAATTGAAAATCTTTGGAATATTATCGAGTGTTCCGGTAACGTTCCGAATACACGCTCAAGTCGCAAGCCGACGGCGGCAAGCCGGCATCGGAACTTGATTCGAGGGCCGCGCGAGCCTGATTTCAGCGCCGGAAGTTCATCACCGGGCGCTGGAGTCGTGGCGGGCGATCGGAGGCGCACCTGCGCGAACG
Organism: Parvularculaceae bacterium; assembly: GCA_046296195.1. Taxonomy (GTDB): domain Bacteria; phylum Pseudomonadota; class Alphaproteobacteria; order Caulobacterales; family Parvularculaceae; genus Amphiplicatus. The sequence goes on from JBKBLR010000008.1 coordinate 66,138, forward strand.
CCATTGGACCGGGTTCCAAAGGCGCGTCTTGATGGATCGAGAAATGCAAGCCCCGCGGTGTGATCGCGTTCCCAGGCCACCCGCGCCTTGTGCGATACGCCCGAGGCTTCGAATTCGAGCGTCACAAATTGCGGCAGACAGGCGCCAAAACTGTCGAACTGCACGCGGGCGCCGCTGACGCTGAGATCAAGCACGATGCATTTGACCGAGTATCCTCCTGGCAGCGCCAGCCGGGCGAAGCGATAGACTTTTTCCCGCGGCTCAGCGCGGGAATTTTTGGGGTTCGCAACGATCGCCGGCGCCGACTTCGACGCCGGAGTCGCCGCCAATGCCGCGATCCGGGCGTGGATTCTCGCTTGCGCGTCGAAAGTAGTCATGGCGCCGACGCCTCCCATGCGGGTGTCATGTCCGTATATGCAACCTTGACGGGAATTCGTTAGCGTTTCACTAACACTAATCAGCGCTCACAGAGGAAAGAGCCGGCCGGCCGTTCGGGGCGGCGCCGCCGAACGGTTCCCTCGACGATTGAAAGTGCCGTCGGAGGCGGCTGTTACGCCGCTTTGTAAAGCGTCTCTTTCCGCGCCGCCATGTCGCGGAATTTCTGCGGCGGGTTGAAGCGGGGCCCGTATTTCTGCGCGAGGCTTTCGGCCTTGCGGACGAAGGTCTCGATTCCGACCGTATCGATGTAGCTCATCGGTCCGCCGGTCCAGGGCGCAAAGCCCCAGCCGAAAATCGCCCCGAGGTCGGCCGATTGCGGATCGGGAACGATGCCGTCGGCGTAGCATTGCGCCGCCGGGATGAGCTGCGCGTAAAGGATGCGTTCTTTCACTTCCTCGGCGGTCGGCTGGGTCGTCGCCGGAGGGAAATAGTCGGCGATCCCTTTCCAGAGCGATTTCTTGCCATCGGCGGGATAGTCATAGAAGCCGCCGCCGGACTTCCGCCCCTTGCGGCCGAGCTTGTCGACCATCACCTCGAAAAGGTCCTCGACGCCCGAAGGCTTGTAATCCTTGCCGAGCTCCTTTTTTGTCGCCTCCATCACGCGCTTGCCGAGCTCGAGCGAAGTCTCATCGACGAGCGCGAGCGGGCCGACCGGCATGCCGAGAATTTTCGATGCGTTCTCAATGAGGGCTGGGCTGATCCCTTCCTTCACCATCAGCATCGCCTCGTTGAGGTAAGGCGGCACGACGCGGTTCGTAAAGAAGCCGCGCGTGTCCTTCACGACGATCGGCGTCTTCTTGATCATCGCGACGTAATCGAGCGCCATGGCGAGCGCGCGGTCGCCGGACTTCTCGCCCGGAATGATCTCGACGAGCGGCATCTTGTCGACCGGCGAGAAGAAGTGAACGCCGATGAACTGGTCTGGGCGCAGGGAATTCTTCGCAAGGCCGGTGATGGGCAGCGTCGAGGTGTTCGATGCGAAGATCACATCCTTGCGGATCACCGCTTCGGTCTTCTTGATGACGTCGGCCTTCACATCCGGGTCCTCGAACACCGCCTCGATGATCATGTCGACGTCGGCGAGGTCCTCGAACTTCGTCGTCGGCTTGATGCGGGCGAGCAGCTCATCGCCCTTTTCCTTTGAAACCTTGCCCTTAGCGACGCCCTTCTCGACGATGCCTTGGGAATAGGCCTTGCCCTTCTCGGCGGCGGGCATGTCACGGTCGAGGAGAACGACCTCCATGCCGCCCTTTGCCGTCACATAGGCGATGCCGGCCCCCATCATGCCGGCGCCGAGCACGCCGACCTTCCGGATGACCGATTTCTCGACATTCTTCGGCCGCTGCTCGCCCTTCTCCGCCGCCTGCTTGTTGATGAACAGCGTGCGGATCATGTTGCGCGCCTGCGGGCTCGTCACGAGCTTGCCGAAATATTTCGACTCGATCCGCAGCGCGGTGTCGAACGGCACCACCGAGCCTTCATAGAGGCACGAGAGGATGTGCTGCACCGCCGGGTAATTATGCTGCGTCTCGCGCTGCGCCATGGCGTTGGAGGCGATGTGGAACTGCACCGCGGCCGGGTTCATCGGGCCTGCGCCGCCCGGATATTTGAAGCCTTGGCGGTCCCAGGGCTGCGTGACCTTGGGATTCGCCTTCACCCAGGCCTTCGCCTTGGCGACGATTTCGGCCGCCGGCGCAATCTCTTGGATGATCCCGAAATTCTTCGCGGTCTGCGGGTCGATCGGCTGACCCTGCGTCGCCATGATCGCCGCCTGCTGAAGCCCTGCAAGGCGCGGCAGGCGCTGAGTGCCGCCGCCGCCGGGGAGGAGTCCGACCTGCACTTCGGGCACGCCGAGCTGGATCTTCGGATCGTCGGCGCAGATGCGATAGTGACAGGCGAGCACGAGCTCGAGCCCGCCGCCGAGCGCAAGGCCGTTCACCGCGACCGCGACCGGCTTCGCCGAAGCCTCCCCGCTCATCAGCTTTTTCGCCGGCTTGCCGCTTGTCTCGAGCTTCCTCAGCATGGCGTTTAGATTGAACAGCCGCTCGAACACCGCCTTCTTGTCGGTCACGCCGCCGGTGATGCCGCCGCCGCCGAGCATCCTGAGATCGGCGCCCGCGAGAAAACCGGATTTTTTCCCTGAGGTGATGACGGCGCCCTTGATCGCATCGTCGGCGCAGAACTTTTCGATGAACGCGGCGAACTCGGTCATGAGCGCTTCGTTCCAGACGTTCATCGACTGGCCCTTGAGGTCGATGGTGACGAGCGCGATGCCGTAGCCGTCGATTTCAACTGTCATGGCGTCGTTGGTCATGGCGGTGTTTCCCGTATTGATATGGTTCGAGGGAGCGCGATCGGTCTTTCTCGCCGGCGCGGCAAGGGCGCCGCGGAATCGACCGTCAGACCCTCTCGATGATCGTTGCGGTGCCCATCCCGGCGCCGATGCAGAGCGTAATGAGCGCCGTCGATTTGCCGGAGCGTTCGAGCTCATCGACCATCGTGCCGAAAATCATCGCCCCCGTCGCGCCCAATGGGTGGCCCATGGCGATCGCGCCGCCATTGACGTTGATGTCCTTGTGGTCGATGTCGAGCGCCTGCATGAAGCGCAGAACGACTGAAGCGAACGCCTCGTTGAGCTCCCAGAGGTCGATGTCCTTCTTCGTCATGCCGGCGCGTTTCAACGCTTTCTGCGCCGCAAACTCGGGCCCAGTCAGCATGATCGTCGGCTCGGCGCCGATCGAGGCTGCGGCGACAATGCGCGCGCGCGGCTTCAGGCCGAGTCTTGCGCCCATTTCCTTCGAGCCGATCAGCACTGCGGCGGCGCCGTCGACGATGCCCGAGGAGTTGCCCGCGTGATGGACGTGATTGATCTTCTCGACCTCAGGATATTTCTGGATCGCGACCGAATTGAACCCGACGCTCTCGCCCAGCATGGCGAAGGACGGTGCCAGCGCGCCAAGGGCCTGCATGTCGGTGTCCGGGCGCACGGTTTCGTCATGCGCGAGCACCTCCATGCCGAAAACGTCCTTCACCGGCACGATCGACTTCTTGAAGCGCCCTTCCTTCCATGACCGCGCCGCGCGCTTGTGGCTTTCAACCGCGTAAGCGTCGAGATCGTCGCGCGAAAAGCCGTATTTCGTGGCGATGAGGTCGGCCGAAATCCCCTGCGGCACGAAATAGGTCTTGAAGGCGACGGAGGGGTCCATCGGCCACGCGCCGCCGTCCGAACCCATCGGAACCCGGCTCATCGATTCAACCCCGCCCGCGATTGTCAGGTCCGCCTCGCCGCCTTTCACCTTCGCCGCCGCGATGTTGATCGCCTCAAGGCCCGAAGCGCAGAAACGGTTGACCTGGATGCCGGCCGTGGTTTCGGCGAAACCGGCGTTGAGGACCGCCGTGCGGGTGATCACCGCGCCCTGTTCGCCGACCGGCGAGACGACGCCCATCGCCACGTCATCGACAGTTGAGGTGTCGAGATTGTTGCGGTCGCGGACCGCCTCGAGGACCTGGGTGACAAGCTGGACCGGCGTGATCTCGTGAAGGCTTCCGTCCGACTTGCCCTTGCCGCGGGGGGTTCTGACAGCGTCGTAGACGAAGGCTTCGGTCATCGGAGGCTTCCTTTCAAGCGACGGCGCGCAGGCTAGGCCCGCGCGTTTAGAATGATCTACCTAGGCGGCGAGCCGCCCGCCCGCAACGCTCTCTTGCAGTGCGGCAGATCAACTTTCGGCGGTTGTCGGGAATGACACCCGAGGGGCTTCGCGCTAAGCGGTCGGCGCCTCCGATTAACCCCCTGGATCGCCCCGCCGATGGCCTCCGCCGACCTTTCAACAATTCGCTCCGCCATGCGCGCCGCGACCCTCGCGGACGAAGCCGATCTGGCCAAAACGCTCCTCGCCGCCGCCGAGATGCCCGCCGAACGGCGCCGGGCGGCGCAGGAAAAAGCCGCGGCGTTCGTCAAGACCGCGCGCGCCAACGCGTCACGTTCGACCCTCGTTGACAAATTCCTGCAGGAATACGGCCTGTCGACGACGGAGGGCGTCACGCTGATGCGCCTTGCCGAGGCGCTTTTAAGGACGCCGGACGCAGCGACCGCCGACGCGCTCATCAAGGACAAGGTCGAAGCCGGCGACTGGGCGGCGCACAAGGGCAAGAGCCCCTTCCCGCTTGTCAATTTCTCGACCCGCGCCCTGATGCTGACCGCCGCCTGGCTTGACGACGTCGAGGCGAAGGATCCGACCCGCAAGCTCGTCAAGGCGACCAAGGACGTCCTCGACCGGGTCGGCGAGCCCGTGATCCGCGCTGCGGTTGCGCAGGCGATGAAGATCATGGGCGAGCATTTCGTGCTCGGCGAGACGATCGGCGAAGCCCAGCGCCGCGGCCGCGATTACGCCGCCAAGGGATATAACTTCTCCTACGACATGCTGGGCGAGGCGGCGCACACCGCCGCAGACGCCGAAAAATATTTCCACGACTATGAAAACGCGATCGCCGAAATCGCCAGGACCGCGACCGCCTCCCGCCCGATCGACAATCCGGGCATCTCGGTCAAGCTTTCGGCGCTGCATCCGCGCTATGAATTCGGCAAACGCACGCGCGTGCTCGATGAACTCGGGGCCCGCGTGCGCGCGCTCGCGATTGCGGCGAGAGAGGCGAATATCGGCTTCAACATCGACGCCGAGGAGGCCGCGCGGCTCGACCTCTCGCTCGACCTCATCGAAGCGCTGATGCGGGATCCGAAGCTGTCGGGTTGGGACGGGTTCGGCGTCGTCGTGCAGGCCTATCAGCGCCGCGCGTCCTTCGTGATCGACTGGCTCGCGGCGCTCGCGCGGCAAACGCAGCGGCGCATCATGGTGCGCCTCGTCAAAGGCGCTTATTGGGACGGGGAGATCAAGCGCGCCCAGATGATGGGGCTCGAAAGCTATCCCGTCTTCACGCGCAAGGTGCTGACCGACGTCTCCTATCAGGCCTGCGCCCGGAAGCTGTTCGACAACGCCGATGTCATCTATCCGCAGTTCGCGACGCACAACGCGCTGACGGCCTCGATCGTGCGCGAAATGGCGGGCGAGGTCGCGGAATACGAGCTCCAGCGCCTTCACGGCATGGGCGAGGCGCTGCATGACAGCCTGATCGCGGCTGGCGCGCGTTCGCGGATCTATGCGCCGGTCGGCGGACACAAGGAGCTTCTGCCGTATCTCGTGCGCCGTCTGCTCGAGAACGGCGCGAACTCGTCTTTCGTCAACCAGCTGTTCGATCCCGATCATTCGATCGACGACATCGTCGCCGATCCGATCGAGGAAGCGCGCGCTCTCAACCTCTTCCCCAATCCGGCGATCCTGGCGCCGCGCGACCTTTTCCGGGGCGAACGCCTGTCGGCGGAGGGCTGGGACGAAACCGATCCCGACACCGCCGAACAATTGACGCTTGCCGTCGGCGGCGCGCTGGCGAGCGGGGCCGTCTACGGCCCGATCCTCGACGGGCTCGCCGAGAAAGGGCCGGCGGCGGCGTCGGTCAATCCCGCCCATCCCGGCGAAGTCATCGGCTTGGTGCGGACGGCGAGCGCGGTCGATGTAAGCCTTGCCTGCGACAAGGCGGCGCTCGCCGCGCCGGCCTTTGCGGCGACGCCCGCGCGTCAGCGCGCAGCCGCGCTCGAAAGCGCCGCCGACCTCCTCGAAGCGCGCGCGGAGCGCTTCATGCATCTTGCCGTTCGCGAAGCCGGAAAGACGATCCCTGACGCCATCGCCGAAGTGCGCGAGGCGGTCGACTTCCTTCGCTATTACGCGAAGCAGAGTCTGACGCTGACGGGAGAGCCGCTCGGCGTCGTCGCCTGCATCAGCCCCTGGAACTTCCCGCTGGCGATCTTTCTCGGCCAGGTGTCGGCGGCGCTCGCCGCCGGCAATGCGGTCATCGCCAAGCCCGCCGAGCAGACGCCGGTCATCGCCCACGACGCTGTCGCGCTGCTGCATGAGGCGGGGATCCCGAAGGGCGCCTTGCAGTTTCTGCCGGGAGACGGCCCCACGGTCGGGGCTCCCCTCGTCGCCGACAAACGCGTCCGGGGCGTCGTCTTCACCGGATCGACTGATGTCGCACAGATCATCAACCGGACCCTGATCGCCAGCGGAAAATGGGATGCGACGCTGATCGCCGAAACCGGCGGGATCAATGCGATGATCGTCGACTCAACGGCGCTGCTCGAACAGGCGGTCAGGGACACCGTCTCCTCCGCCTTCCAGAGCGCCGGCCAGCGCTGTTCCGCCGCGCGCGTCGTCTGCGTGCAGGAAGATGTCGCCGACCGATTCAATGAGATGCTCGCCGGCGCGATGGCGGAGCTGTCGGTCGGGGATCCCGCGCGCCTGTCGACCGATGTCGGGCCGGTCATCGACGAGGAGGCGCGCGCGACCATCGCCGCCTATGTCGCAGATTTGCGGGCGAAGGCGAAGGTCATCGCGGAGGCGCCCGCGCCGCCGGACAGCCTCAAAGGAACCTTCATTCGTCCGATCGCGATCGAGATCTGCGCGCTGAGCGACCTCACCCGCGAAATCTTCGGACCCGTTCTTCACGTCGCGCGCTTTCCGGCGTCGTCGATCGAGCGGGTCGTCAACGACGTCAACGCGCTCGGCTATGGCCTGACGCTTGGTCTTCACACCCGCATCGACGAAACGATGCACGCCGTCGTCGCCCGGGCGCGCATCGGCAACATCTATGTCAACCGCAATCAGATCGGCGCCGTCGTCGGGGTGCAGCCTTTCGGCGGCGACGGTCTTTCGGGAACGGGGCCCAAGGCGGGCGGTCCGCACTATTTGCACGCGCTGCAGAAGCGTCCGCGTCCTGCCGGGGCGGGCGCCATAGACATCAGCGCGTCGGCCCCTATGCCGCTGTTCGACCAGCAGCTTCGCCGCGCCTGCGAGGCCTTCGACCGGTGGAACGCTGCGTCCGACCGGCGTGACCGCCTCGTCCGCGCGGCGGCGAGCGCGCGCGATGAGGCGGCTGAAATCTTCCGTATTTCTGTCTCTCTTTATGCGGAATATTTCGGCGACGCCGTCGAGCTTCCGGGTCCGACCGGCGAGTCGAACACGCTGCGCCTCAAAGGACGCGGCATCGTTCTTTGCCTCGGCGGCGGGACCGACGCGGCGAACCGCCGTCAGCTCGCCCTGGCGCTCGCCGCCGGAAACGCCGTGATCTCCAGCCTGCCGATCGCCGAAAAAGCAGCGCAAGCGCTCACGGCCGCCGGCGCGCCCGATCATCTTGTCGTAACCCTGCCCGTCGGCGCCGCGATCAACGAGGCCGCGCTGCTCGATCCAAGGGTGCGGGCCATCGCCTTTGACGGAGCCGCCGAGTCCTGCAGCCGGATCGCAGCGGCGCTGGCGCGCCGGACGGGCCCCATCGCGCCTCTCCTCGCGAGCGTCGATCCGCCGGCGCGCTTCGCGACGGAACGAACCCTTACCATCAATACGACCGCCGCCGGCGGCGATGTTCGCCTTTTATCCCTGCCTGAATAGGGTTAGGAGCGGATCCGCGAGCCCCGTTCGCCGCGCCGCCGAGGCCGTTCGCCGCATCGGCGTTGAATGAGGGGCGCAAGGAGGCGAAGCCGGTGCAAAACCTTGACCGGACGCTCATGACCGCGATCGACCTCAACGCCGCCGACGCCGGGGCCTTCGTCGCCCCGCAATCGCGGTCGCGGAAGGCGTTCAACTGGTTCTTCGCTGAAAAAGAGCGCCTGTTCTGGTTTCTTCAGATTTCGGGCTGGCTCGGCTTCTTCGTCTTCCACGTTCTCGCCGTTTCTTCATTGGTCGCCGGCTGGACGCCGCAATCGGTCGCCTATTCGATCGCGATGTCGATCGTCGGGCTTTTGACGACCTCGATCGTGCTGCGGCCGATCTACCGCTTCGCGCGCCGCCAGCACCCGGCCGCCCTGCTCCTGATTGCGATTTCGACGACGCTCGCCGCGACAGTCGCGATGTCGCTCGCGAAACTGCAAACCTTCATCCTCATTTTCGGCGAGGAATGGATTTTGAACCGCGGCGCCGATCTCGGCAGCATGAACATCCTCATGCTCATCCGGCCGGACCTGCCGCCGAACTTCTTCCTGCTGATGTCGTGGGGCGGCTTCTACTTCGGCATCAACTACTACCTGAAGCTGCGCGATGAATCCGAACGCGCCCTGATGTCGGCGAGGCTCGCGGACCAGGCGCAGCTCAAGATGCTGCGCTACCAGCTCAATCCGCATTTTCTCTTCAACACCCTCAACGCGATTTCGACGCTCGTCCTTGAGAAGGACGGCCGGCAGGCGAACCAGATGCTGACGAAGCTGTCGGCGTTCCTGCGCTATTCGCTCGACAGCGATCCGCTGCAGAAGACGTCGCTGGCCGAAGAAATCCGCGCCCTGCAGCTCTATCTCGACATCGAGAAGACGCGCTTTGCAGACCGGTTGAGGATCACCCTTGACGTGGACGACGGGATCCTCGATGCGCGCGTCCCTTCGCTCATCTTGCAGCCTGCGATCGAGAATGCGATCAAATATGCGATCGCGCGCATGGAATCCGGCGGCGAGATCGGCATCGTCGCCAAGCGCGACGGGGACCTGCTGAAGCTTGAGGTTTGGGACAACGGCCCCGCGGCGCCGGACAATCCCGACCGGCTGCTTGCGGACGCGAAAACCGGCGTCGGCCTCGTCAACATGCGCGACCGGCTAGCGCATCTTTACGGCGCCCGGCAGACCTTCGCGCTGGCCCGGCGCGAGCCGCAGGGCCTCGCCGTCACGATGCGGATTCCGCTCGAGGTCACCACTCAGATTTAGGGGCGATTTCCAATGGAAGACCAGAAGATCCGCGTGATGCTCGTCGATGACGAACCGCTCGCCGTCAGGGGGCTGAAGCTCAGGCTGCAGGAATTCCCCGAAATCAAGATCATCGGCGAGTGCTCCAACGGGCGCGAGGCGGTGCGGGAGATCAAGGCGTCCTCGCCCGATCTCGTCTTCCTCGACATCCAGATGCCGGGCCTCGACGGCTTCGGCGTCGTGCGCGCGCTGATCGGCGCACCGGCGCCGCTCATCGTGTTCGTCACCGCCTATGACAAATACGCCATCGACGCCTTCGAGGCGAACGCGCTCGACTATCTCGTCAAGCCGGTCGAGGAGGAGCGGCTCAAGGACGCGGTCCACCGCGCGCGCGAGGCGATCAAGACCCGCGCCGCGGTGAGCCGGGAATCGCGCCTGGTCGAGCTTCTCGCCTCGCTCAGCGACGAGGACCGCGACCAGATCAAGGAGCTGATCCAGGATCCCTCGTGGACGCAGAAGGAGCGTTATACGGAACGTCTTTCGTTCAAGGACGGCGCCAAGGTCGTCGTGCTCAACGCCGATGACATCGACTGGATCGACGCTGCGGGCGATTACATGTGCATTCACGCTTGCGGCAAGACCCACATCATCCGCGAGACGATGAAGACCCTTCAACAGAGACTCGATCCGAGCCGGTTTCAGCGCATCCACCGCTCGGCGATCGTCAATGTGAAGAAGGTGAAGGAGCTGCACCCTCATTCGAACGGCGAATATTTCGTCATTCTCGAAAACGGGTCGGAGCTGAAGCTTTCGCGCTCTTACAAGGAAGCCGTCGCCCGGTTCCTTTAGCCGCTCGGCGCGGCGAGAATGACCTTCCAGACGGCGAGCTGCCAGACCGCGAACAATCCCGCGGCGGCGAAGAGGATATAGTGCGCCTTGCGCCACGCCGACCAACCGGACCCTGCGAGCACGGGAAAGACCGCCGCCGCGGCGGCGACGGCCGCTATCGCGGCGAGGTGCGCCGCGATTATCACAAGGATCAGCGCCGGCGGCGGCCAGCCCGCGGCCTGAAGATCGGCGAGATCCTTGCCGACGAGCCCGGCGCTGACCGCCGTCAGCGCGCCGATGAATAGAAGCCAGAGCAGCGCCGAAGTCGCGTGCCCCCCTGCCAGCCATTTGCCGATCTGCGACGTCTGAACCTCTCTTCCCTGACGCCGCCAGGCGCTGATGAATGCGACAAGAGACATCAGGGAGACGAGACCAATCGCTGCGTTGAAAGCGTCGCTCGATTGCAGGAAAGTGACGCGGTCCGCGGTCGTCGTTCCCATCGCCGTCGCGATGCGGAGCGGCGCGCCGTCGCCGTCGCGATAAACGAAGAGCCTGTCGCGCGAGCGGTCGGACCAGAGATCGTCCGACAGGGGGTGATAGCGCGTCTCCTTGCCGCCGGCCGTCATGACGAGAGAACCGTCATCCTTCGCCGTCAGCTTGATCTCGGAGCCTAACGCCGTGATCTTCTCGAACCGCGAATAGACACGCCGGTTCGGCAGATAGGCGCCGGCCGCCGATTTCGCCTTTTCAATCATCTGCGGCGTCGCCTTCACCGGCCAGGCGGTCGGATAGCTCTCCGCGCGGGCGAATTGCTCGATGACATAGCGGCTGATGAGGTCGGGAAGGCGCGGGCTCTCGGCGCCGTTCACGACGACGAACACGCCGACGCCGAGCGAGGGCGCGATGGTCATGTCGCTGATGAACCCCGACAGCGTTCCGCCGTGGCCGAAAGTGATCGCGCCGCCCATTTCGTTTTCCATGAAGCCATGTGCGAAGTCCGGCGCGAAGGGGCGATCCTTGAAGGCGCGCGTGCGCATGCGGGCGAAGGATTCCGGGCTGAGCAAGCGCTTGCCGCCGGCGACCCCGTCGTTCAGCAGGAATTGCAGCCACCGCCCGGCGTCATTGGCGTCGAGCGCGATCGCGCCCGCGGCATGGAGCGGATCGAGCGCGTCGTGGTTCATCGACTTCGGCGCGCCGCCGTCGAGCTTGTGCGGGGCGGCGAGCCGGGCTTCGAGCGCTGGATTGTTGAGCGCAAGACCCGATATCGACGCCGGATCATGCTGGATCGTCGACGCCATCCCGATCGGCGCGAGAAGCCGCGTCTCGACAAACTTGTCGAACGGCAGGCCGGAGACGTCGGCGACGATCTGCGCCGCAAGATCTGTTCCCCAATTCGAATAGGCCGTCCGTTCTCCAGGGCGCGCCACCCTTTCGGGCTTCGTCCTTGCGAGCGCCTCTTCGAAAGTGCGTCCCGATTTCGATTGGAAGAAGTCGCCGAAAGTGTCCTCAAAGCCGGGACGGTGCGCCATCAATGCGCGCAGCGTCACGGGCGGCATGCCCGCAACGCCGACCTTCATCGTCTTCAGATAGTCGTCGACGTCGGCATCGAGGCTGAGCTTGCCCTCGTCGACCAGCATCATGACCGAGACCCAGACGAAGGTCTTGGAGATCGACGCGATCCGAAAGAGCGTCTTATCCGTCGCGCGGATGTTCTTTTCCGCATCGGCGAGCCCGTAGGCTTTGACAAAGACGCGGTCGCGCGTGGCGACGGCGACCATCATGCCGGGCGGATACTGGTCGGCCATGGCGTTCGCGACAAAGCCGTCGAGAAAGGGCTCGATCGACGACGGGTCTGACAATGTCGCCCCGCCGGCACCGGCGGCATGGCGCCGCGCCGGCGCCGGCCCCGACGCGCCGGACGAGGCCTGGGCGGCGGCGGCCCCTGACATCAACAAGAGCGCGGCCATCCACCCGAAAATGCGGATCGTCATCGAGGGCCCCCTCGCCAACTCGCATTGAGACTACCCTCCGTCGCGGCCGCCGCCAACGCGCGCCCGCCCACCCCCGCCGCGTGGTCGAGCGTTACGGGTGGAAATCCTGAGGCAAACCCGCTTAAACGGCGATCGAGTTTCGCCTCTTTCGGAGCGTCCGAATGACCCGTTTCCTCACCGCCATTCTCGCCCTCATCGTTCTCCTCGCGGCGATCGTCCTGCTGGCGCCAGGGCTTGTGCCGGCAAAGTCCTACAAGGGAAGGATCGAGGCCGAAGCGTCGAAAGCGCTCGGCCGCCGCGTGACGCTCGGCGACGACATTTCCTTCAAGATCATCCCGCGCACGGCGTTCTCGGCTTCCGACCTCGTCATCGCCAACGCCGAGGGCTTTCCGGGCGATCATCTTGCGCGCGTCGAGCGCGCCGATATCGGCGTCAGGCTGATGCCGCTTTTCAAAGGCCGCGTCGAAATCTCGCATTTCGTTCTAACGAAGCCCGACCTCAACCTGCAGAAGTCGAAATCCGGCGCCGTCAACTGGAATCTCGCCGCTGCGAGCGCGCCGCAGGGCGCCGACGCTCCCCAGCAGGCGCCGAAAGAATTGAGTCTTGGCGACGTTCGCCTGATCGACGGTCGCGCCGTCTATGCCGATGCTGCGGCGGGAAAGACCTTCACTCTCGACGCCATCAACGCCGAGGTGCGCCTTGCAAGCCTTTCCGAGCCGCTCGAGATCGACGGGGCGATGAATTTTCAGGGTGCGCCGTCGACGGCAAAAATCGTTCTGACCAACCTGTCGGACCTGATCGCGAAGAAGGATTCCAATCTGAAGCTCGACCTGACGCTCGGGAAGTCGACGGTCGGCGCCGATCTGACGCTCGCGGGCGGCGACAAGCTCGCTTATTCGGGTCCGGTGACGTTCAACGCGCCGGACCTGCCTGCCCTCGCCAGGCTCTTCGACGTCCAGCTTCAAGAAGCGCCCGGCTTCGACCGGCTGTCGGTTTCCGGGAACGCGGTCGGCGCGCCGACGTCGCTCGCCCTCTCCGCCGCGAAGATCGGCTTTGACAAGATCGACGCCGACGGCGACCTCAAGCTTGACTGGTCAGGGGCGAAGCCGAAGGCGACGGGCGCGCTGACGATGGGCGCGCTGGACCTCAGGCCCTATCTGCCGCCGCCGGCGACCTCGGCGCAGGGGTTTCCGGCGTGGTCGACCGACAAGATGGACTTCACGAGTCTCAGGAACATTGACGCCGACCTCGATCTCAGCGCGCAACAGGTATTTCTCAATGACATCGAGACCGGCGCGGCGCGCATGCGCCTCAGGATCGCCGATGCGCGCATGACCGCCGACATCCCGCAGATCGCCTTTTACAAAGGCGGCGGTTCCGGCAAGCTCGTCGTCGACGCCGCACGCGCGACGCCCTCGATCGCCGGCGATTTCAAAATGGCGTCGGTCGACGCCAACCCGTTCACGATAGACCTCATGAAGATGGACCGGGTGCTCGGTCTCGGCGGCTTCACCCTGACCTTCAACGCGACGGGATCAAGCCAGAAAGCGATCATGGAATCGCTCGACGGCAAAGGCGGGTTCGATCTCGCCGACGGCGCGCTCAAGGGCATCAACATCGCCAAGATCGCCGCCGCGGTGACGAAGCTCTATGAAGGCGGCATCACCAACCCGGCGGCGATCAGCGCTGCGATCGCCGAGGCGCGCCGGCCGGACGAGCGCACCGATTTCTCGAAATTCCTGACGACCTTCACCATCGTCAACGGACAGATGCAGGCCCCGACGATTTCCATGGAAGGTCCCTACCTGACCATGACCGGCGTCGGTCAGGTCAATCTGCCGGGTCAGTCGATGGACATCAGGCTGCTCCCGCGCGCGTCGACGTCGGCGGACGGCAAGGAAGGACGCAAGATCGCCATCCCGGTCAAGGTCGGCGGCACCTTCTCGCAGCCGACGATCGGCGTCGATGTCGAATCGCTGGTGCGCGCCCGCGGGGACCAGCCGCTGCGCGGCCTCCTCGACGGCGCGCTGACGCCCACGGCGGGCGACGCGCGCGACCCCGGCAAAGCGCTGCTCGAGGGCATCCTCGGGCGCGGCGCCCCGTCCTCCGGAGCGCCGGCCGATCCCGCGCCCACCCCGTCGGGCAACGCCAACCCGGAAAAGCCGGCCGCCGATCCTGCCAAATCCCTGGCGACGGAAGCCTTGAAGGGCATTTTCGGCCGCAAGCCCAAACCAGCTGAAGAGCCGGAAACCGAAACCAGCGACGCGCCGAACTGACGCCGTCCGGCGCTGGTGAAAATTACCCCGGCAACGCAGGTGATTCGCGCACGCCGGCCTCTAGCGGGCGTACGCGAACAGGGTAGAGATTGCGGTGTTGGCGCGGTTGAACACCAGATATGGCCGCAAGAACGGCGTCTGTCGTGAGCGGCGGCCGTCCGGCGAAAGGTCTAACATGCAGGGTCCGGCGAAGGGCGGTCGGCAAGCGGCGGCGCTGATGGCGTCGGCCGGGATCTGCGCCCTTTCAGGCCCCCTGGCGCCGGCCTTTGCTCAAACGGCGGTCGAGCCGCTCGGCCCAAGCCCCGTCCTGGTCGGGCTGATCGCCGCCGGCGCGGTCACGGTCGCCGCGCTCGCCTGGGCGTTCCGGGTGTCGGCGGCGTCGCGCAACGCCTCGGCTTTCTGGACGAAGAAGCTCGCCGAACTCGAAGCGCAGCTCGAAAAATCGGACGCGGTGCTTTCGGCCCATCCAGGCCTCGTGCTCGTCTGGGAAGACGACTACGAATCGATCGAGCAGGGCTGGGGATCGCCCAAGATCCTCGGCGGTCCGGCGGCGCTCGCTTCGCTGATGTCCTTCGCCGTCGATGTCGATGACCCGGCGGCGACGCCGGTGACGCGGCTTCTCAACACGCTCGGCGACCTCCCGCTTCAGGATGACAGCCGCCCCGACGAACAGCGAAAGCTTCGCGAGCTTGTGCAGGAGCTGCGCAAGCACGGCATCGCATTTTCGGGATCGATCATGACGAGCGAAGGCCGCGCGATCGAGGCCGATGGACGCGTCGCCGGCGGTCAGGTCGCCTTGTGGCTCGCCGACCCGGCGGCGCGAATGGCCGAAGACGGCGGCATCCTCGGCAAAGTGCGAGAGAAGACTGCCGATCTCCATGGCGCGCTCGCGCAGCTCGAACGCGCGCCGATCCCAGCCTGGCGGCGTCAGGCGGACCTGTCTCTGGCTTGGGTCAACGCCGCCTATGTCGAGGCGGTCGAGGCTGCGAGCGCAGCGTCAGTGCTCAAGGACCAGATCGAACTTGACCCTGCGGCGAAAAAAATCGCCGAGCGCGCGAGCGCCGAGCGCCGCGCCGTCGAAGGCCGCCTCGTCGTCAATGTCAACGGCGCGCGGCGCTCCTTCAAGGTGACCGAAACGCCCGTCCATGCGGCCGGAGACGCCGGGATCGCCGGTTTCGCTGTCGACATCACCGATTATGAACGCACGAAGGCGGACCTCGACCGCCATATCGAGGCGAACCGCGCGACGCTCGACCAGATACCGACCGCCGTCGCCATGTTCGGGGCGGGACAGGAGCTCGTCTATTACAACACCGCCTTCAAGCGCCTGTTCGGCCTTGAAGACGCTTTCCTCGCCGCAAGCCCCCAGCATGGCGAACTGCTCGATCGGCTGCGCCAACTCGGCCGCTTGCCGGAGCAGCCGGATTTCGCGCAGTGGCGGCGGCGCCAGCTTGCTCTTTATACTGAAGGAATGGCGGCCCCCGGGACGGAGCGGGACGGCCGCGCGCCGGATGAAATCTGGAATCTTCCAGACGCGCGCATGTTGCGTGTCGCGCGGGCGCGCCATCCGCTCGGCGGCGCCCTGATCGTCTTCGAAGACATCACGGAAAAGATGGCGCTCGAAGCGCGCTTCAACACCCAGATCAGCGTGCAGCGCGCGACACTCAACAACCTGTCGGAAAGCGTCGCCGTCTTCGGCGCCGACGGCAAGCTCCGCCTTTACAACACGGCGTTCGTCAAGATGTGGCGTTTCGACGATCAGACGCTGGCGGCCCGTCCTCATATCGAAACGGCGCTTTCGGCGATGAGCGAACGCGTCACCGCCGGCGCGCCGGCGCTGGCGGCGGCCAAGCGGCGCGCCACGTCGATGTCGCCCGAGGACCGCATTCCGTCGCGTGACGAGATTGTCTCACTGTCCGACGGACGCACGCTTTCCTTCGGCAGCGAGCCCTTGCCCGACGGAGCGACGCTCCTTTACTTCCTCGATGTCACCGACAGCCGCGAGCGTGAAAAGGAGCTCAAGGCGCGCAACGAACTGCTCGAAGACATCGACCGGCAGAAATCGAAATTCGTCGATCACGTATCGTATCAGCTGCGCACCCCGCTCGCGACCATCATCGGGTTCACCGAGATGCTCGACGGGCAGATGTTCGGCGTGCTCAATGACCGGCAGAAGGACTATATCGCTTCGATCCTGCAGGCCTCGCATCATCTGCGCGACCTCATCACCGACATCATCGACCTCGCCGCCATCGACGCCGGGAAGATGTCGGTGGACGCGGAAGACATCGATCTCCGCGACCTTCTCACCAGTGCGGCGGCTTATGCGGCGCTGAAGGCCGAGGACACGCAGGTGTCGCTGTCGGTCGTCTGCGACCCTGACATCGGGTCTTTCCGCGCCGATCAGCGCAAGCTCAAGCAGATCCTTTTCAACCTTTTGTCGAACGCCTTCGCTTACACCGGCCCCGGCGGATCGGTCACGATCGGCGCCGACCGGGCCCCGGGGCTCGTCCGCCTGTGGGTCGCGGATTCGGGGCGCGGCGTGTCGGCCGACGATCAGGCCCGCGTTTTCGAGCCCTTTGAATCGGCCGGCCCGTCGGCCGGCGCGGGCCTCGGCCTGTCTCTGGTGCAAAGGCTGGTCAGCCTGCATGGCGGCTGGGTGCGGATGGAATCAACGCCCGGCGAAGGAACAAGGGTCACCTGCTACCTTCCCGCCGATCCGCGCCGCGTCTCGGCGCCGGCCGAACCGACTGACAACGTCGTCATCGTCCGCGGCGACAAGGCGAAGGCGGGCGCCGCCGCTGCGGATGGCGCCGGCGGCACGAAAAAACGTCCCTCGCGTCGCGCGCCGCGGGCGGACGCGGCCGAATAGGGTCCTCGCCCCTTTTCCGCCCGCTTCAGGCGGTCTAGCTAGCGGTCATGCTGAACCTCGTCGTCATCGCGCTGCTGACGCCTGAAGCGCCTTACCTTCCCACTTATCTGGCGTCGGAGATGTCGGCGGGCGCGCGCCATCAGGAATGCGTGCGCCTGATCGTCGAGGATGTCGCCAAGGGCCGTGACGGCGCGCAGCGCTGGGCGCTTGAGGGCGGCGGGGCGCCGGCGCAGCATTGCCTCGCGATCGCCGATCTGGCCGCCGGATTTCCAAGACTTGCCGCGGCCCGGCTGACCGACATCACCGAGCGAGGCGACGCCGGCGATGCCGGAGCGCGCGCGCGCGTGCTCGCCGAAGCCGCGCTCGCCTGGCTTGAAGCCGACGACATCCCTGAAGCCGAACAAGCGATCATGGCGGCGAAGTCGCGTGCGCCGGATCTTGCAGAGCTCGATTTCGTCGCGGCGAAGATCTACGCCGAGGCCAACCGCTGGCAGGCGGCGGCCGACGCCGTGTCGGCCGCTGAAAAACATGGCGCGACGTCGCCCGAGGCCTACATCATCCGCGCGCGCGCCTACCGCGCCCTTGGCCGCATTGAAGACGCCGCAAATGACGTCGTGGCGGCGCTTTCAATGGACCCCTTCAATGTCGATGCGCTGACGCTGCGCGGCGAGCTGCGTCAGGCAGGCGTCGAAATCGAGGCCTATTATGGCGATGAGAAGCCCTGACCGTCGCCGCCGATGACATCATCGCGAGACTTCTCGCGCCGCCGCCATTATCGACGGGCGGGCCGCATCGACCGCCGAGCGCTTCCCTCGGCGCCGCGTCGACGCAACGGATACCTGACATTTCAAAGCCGGCGCGCCGCTGCGCACGCGGATCGATGGCGGGCGGCGGACCGTCATCACGCTCGGCCCGGACGGCTCGCTGGTAAGACACCGTAAGGGACCGCGCCGAGCGGCGCCTGGCAGGCGGCGCTGAGCCTTGGATCCTGGACGCTCGCTGCCCGGTCGCGCCCGGATTTCGCTTCGCCGGTTTCGAGTTCGCCCCGCCGGGCTTCGACCCCGTAAAACCGGATGGACCCCCCCGGCAAATCAGCCCAGGCTGATCCGTTAGCAATTCGTTAATGCCGGGCGCTGACATCTATCAGACGCCGTCGAAAGGGGCCTTGCGACCTGACATGCCGCAAACGCCGACACCCGAGCCGCTGAACGTCCATGACCTGCAGGCGCTGGCGGTCGAGGCGGCTGTCGAGCAGGCCGCGTCCTCAGGTCGAAAGGCGCGGTCGCGGGCGGCGAACCTCCACCTCATCGATCTGCTGTCCCGGTGGGGCGGATCAGGGCTGGCGATCTTTGCGGCGGCCGCAATTTTCATCACGGTGGTCATCGGCAGAGATTACCCGCTGCGGGCGTGGGTGTGGGCCGCGATGGTCTTCGCGGCGCTCTATCTGTGCAGGCGCTACCGCAAGGAGTTCCGGCGCGGCGACCGGATCGCCGCGAGGCCCTTCCGCTGGCGCGCCTATTACACCTCGACCCTGGCGGTCGTCAGCGCGGCCTTCGGCGCGGGAGCGTTTCTTCTGGCTGTTCCGGCGACGTCGCAGTCCGTTCGCTTCGAGATCCTTGCGGCGATGGTGATTGGGAGTCTCGCGGCTTCCGCCTTCAATGTCGCGCACCGCCTCGCGGCTCTCGCGGCGGCGCTGCCGGCCAGCGCGTTTCTTGTCGCGGCGGCGCTCAGAATTGATGGATTATCGCTGGCGCCCGCCGCGTTGACGGCGATCCTTGCCGCCGGCGTGTCAGCCCTTTGGATTTCATCATCGATCGCCGCCACCGCCGCGGACCGGAAGTTTCCCCGAACCGGCCTTGTGCGTCGCGAAATTAAGCCAGCCGCTGCGCAGCAGCCGGCGGCCGCGGCGGCCGCCATCAAGGCGGCTGCAAAGGCGTGACGGCGCCCGCATTCCGTTAGACTTCCAAAGCCGCGTTACGCTATGAGGCTCGCCAATTCGGGCCCGGCGGACAATCAGACGCAGCCCTCACGGCCCGCCGCCGGCGGGCGACGGCGATCGCCGGTATGGCGGGAGGATTTCGGTGGCGGAAGGTTTTCACTCAATTGCGGACGCCAAGACCCTTGAGCGCGTCCTTGATCTGGCGCGATCGAGCAAAGACGCGCCGAAGTCCGCCTCAGGCGCCCTGTCAGCGGCGTTTGAAAACTATGTCGAGCAGCTCGTCCGGTTCGCGACCGGCGACGACCGCCATTGGGATGAGCCGGCGGGCTTGCTGGCGCGCGCGATCGACGCCTTTTGCGCCAGCGAGAGGCGGACGCCCGGCGAGCCAATCGTCGCCCTGCGCCTCCACAAGGGCGAGGACTGGCGCGACACGCGCCTCGTTCTCGACATCACCACCGACGACATGCCGTTCATCGTCGACAGCGTCACCGGCGCGCTCGCCGAGGCGGGCAAACAAGTGTCGTTCTTCGTCAACGCCGTCGTCAATGTCGCGCGCGACGCAGACGGCCGTCGCCGGAGCGACGGCGCCGCGACCATCGCCGAGTCGATGGTTCATGCCGAAATGGACCCGCCCGTCGACGAGGCCGAAGTCGCCCGCCTTGAAGCCGAAATTCGCAGCGTGCTCGCAGACGTCGCTTTCGCGGTGGAGGATTTCCAGGCGATGCGCGCGCGCATGCGCAGCGCGATCGACCAGCTGGCGAAGTCGCCGGTCAAGGGCGGCGACGCCGAAATGCGCAAGGAGTCGATCGAGTTTCTGAACAAGCTCTGGGAATCGAAATTCACCTTCCTCGGCGTTCGGCGTTACGCCTACTCGACGAAGAACGGCCGCGCCAATTTCGTTCATGATGAGAAGGCCGATCTCGGTATCCTGAAAGACAGCGCCCGCCGGGTTCTCAAGACGACGTTCTCCGGCGAGGGCGAGCTTTCCGCGCCGGTCGCCGCGTTCATGGCGTCGGACGATCCGATCATCATCACCAAGGCGAATGTCCGCTCGACCGTGCACCGCCGCGTGCATCTCGATTATGTCGGCGTCAAACTCTACGACGCCGCCGGAAAAGTGACGGGTGAGGAACGCTTCGTCGGCCTCTTGACGTCGGACATCTACAATCGGCCCGCCTCGGATCTGCCGATCCTCAATCTCAAGGTGCGACGCGCCGTCGAAGCCGCCGGCTTCAAGCAAGGCGGGCATAACGCCAAGGCGCTCGTCCACATTCTGGAAACGTTCCCGCGCGACGAACTGCTTCAGACGGACGTCGACACGCTGCGCGAGACCGCGCTCGGCATCCTTCGCCTTTACAAGCGCCCGCGCACCAAGCTGTTCCTCCGCCGCGACCGCTTCGATCGCTTCGTGTCGGCGCTCGTGTTCGTGCCTCGCGACCGTTTTTCGTCGTCAGTGCGGGAAGAGATCGGCGCCGCGCTCGCTTCCGCCTATGAAGGCCATGTCGCAGCCTTCAATCCGCATTTCGGCGACGCTTCTCTCGTCCGCGTTCACTACATCATCGGCCTGAAGCCCGGCGCGCCGGAAGGTCCGCCGCTCGCCGAACTGACCCGCCGCATCCGCCTCATCACGCGGAACTGGTCGGACGGGCTGCTGGAGGCGCTGCGCGCTGCGCATGACGGCGCGACGCCTCAAGGACTCTACAAGCGTTATGAGCATGCGTTCGACGCCGCCTATCGCGACCACATCGATCCCGCCGAAGCGCTGCAGGACATCGCCGTCATCGAAAGCATGGGCGGCGCGGCGCAGACGGAGCGGGTGCTGCGGCGCCGCGGCGACCCCGGACATGTCATCAACATCAAGATTTACCGCCGCGGCGATCCCTTGAAGCTTTCCCGCGTCATTCCGCCCCTTGAACATCTCGGCCTCAGCGTGGCGCAGGAAGCGACCTATGTCGTGACGCCGGGCGACGGCGTTGCGCCCTGCGTCATCCACGACTTTCGCGCCGAGGAAAGCATGGGGCGCGCGATCGACGCCGACGCGGCGCGCGGCTGCATCGAAGAGGCGCTCGCGGCGATCTTCGCCGGCCGCACCGAAGATGACGGCTTCAACGCGCTCGTGGTCAACGGCGGGCTCAACTGGCGGGAAGCATGGCTGTTGCGCGCCGCCGCCAAATACACCCTGCAGGCCGGAATACCCTATTCCCAAGGCTATATCGAACGGTCGCTGTCAAAGCATCCCGCGATCGCGCGCGCGCTTGTTTCAGCCTTCCACGCGCGCTTCAACCCGGCCGGGCCGGCGAAGAAGGAAGCCAGACTGAAAGAGCTCGACGCTGCGGTCGCGCGCGTCAAGGAGCTGCTCGAAGCCGTCGAGAGCCTCGATGAAGACCGAATTCTGCGACGCCTCCTCAATCTCATTCTCGCGATGGTGCGCACGAATTATTATCAGCGCGGCGACGACGGCGCGGCGAAGCCCTATATCTGCTTCAAAATCGTCAGCGCCGCGGTCGACGAGCTTCCCGAGCCGCGGCCTTACCGCGAAATCTTCATGTCGGGCCCGCGCGTCGACGGCGTGCACCTGCGCTTTGGACCCGTGGCGCGTGGCGGATTGCGCTGGTCGGACCGCCGCGAGGATTTCCGCACCGAGGTGCTCGGTCTCGTCAAGGCGCAGCGGGTGAAGAACGCGGTCATCGTGCCCACCGGCTCGAAGGGCGGATTCTATCCGAAGCAACTGCCCGCCGGCGGCGACCGCAACGCCGTGTTTGAAGAGGGGCGCGGCGCCTATATCGAATTCATCCGCAGCCTTCTTGACATCACCGACAACATTGTCGGCGGCAAGACCGTCACGCCGAAGAACGTCGTGCGCTGGGATGACGAGGACCCCTATCTCGTCGTCGCCGCCGACAAGGGAACGGCGACCTTCTCAGATACGGCGAACGGCGTTTCCGCCGACTATGGATTCTGGCTCGGCGACGCTTTCGCCTCCGGCGGCTCGGCCGGCTATGATCACAAGGCGATGGGCATCACGGCGCGCGGCGCGTGGGAAGCGGTGAAGCGCCATTTCCGTGAAATGGGCAAGGACATCCAGACAGAGCCTTTCACGGTCGCGGGCATCGGCGACATGTCGGGAGACGTGTTCGGCAACGGCATGCTGCTCTCCGAGCAGATCCGGCTGGTCGCCGCCTTCGACCACCGGGACATCTTCATAGACCCCGACCCTGACCCGGCCAAATCCTTCGCCGAGCGCGCCCGCATGTTCGCCCTGCCCCGCTCGTCCTGGCAGGATTACGACAAGATACTGATTTCAAAAGGCGGCGGCGTATTCTCCCGCTCGGCCAAATCGATTCCCCTGAGCGCCGAGATGAAGGCGCTTCTCGGCTTGGACGCCGACCATGCGACGCCGCAGGAAGTGATGCGCGCGATCCTGAAGGCCGAGGTCGAGCTCTTCTGGCTCGGCGGCATCGGCACCTATTTCAAGGCCCCGCACGAAGATAACGCGCGCGTCGGCGACCGCGCCAACGACGCCATCCGCGTCAACGCCGACGAAATGCGCATGAAGGTCGTCGGCGAAGGCGCCAATCTCGGCCTCACCCAGGCCGCGCGCATCGCCTTCGCGCTTGCGGGCGGGCGCATCAACACAGACGCCATCGACAATTCCGCCGGCGTTGATTCCTCCGACCATGAGGTCAACATCAAGATTCTCTTGTCGGCGGCGATCGAGAACGGCGAGCTTGAGGAAGCCGACCGCAATCCGCTCCTGAAGAAGATGACGGACGACGTTGCGGCGCACGTTCTTCAGCACAATTACGACCAGACGCGGGCATTGTCTTTGATGCAAAAGACCGCCGTCGCCGACAATGACGCCTATCAGCGCCTGATGACCCGGCTCGAGAGCCAGCGGCGTCTCGACCGGGCGATCGAGGGGCTGCCGGACGACAAAGGGATCGCTGCGCGCAAGCTGATGCGGGCGGGCCTGACGCGTCCGGAACTTGCGGTCCTTCTCGCCTATGCGAAGATGGAGATCTTCGAGGAGCTCGTGAACTCCAAAGCGCCCGACGATCCGATGTTCGAGCGCGAACTCGGCTTCTACTTCCCCGACGAAACCCACAGATTCAAAAAAGCGATGAAATCGCATCGGCTGCGGCGCGAGATCATCGCAACGCGCATTTCCAACGAAATCGTCGACACTTGCGGCGCGGTCTTCATGGATCAGCTCATGGAGACGTCGGGCGCGGGCTTTGCCGAGGTGGCGCTCAGCTATGAGGCGGCGCGCCGGATCCTGGAGCTTCGAGACTTCGGGGCCGCCGTCGACGCCCTCGATAACAAGGCGCCCGCCTCGCTCCAGACCGATCTTTACTGGACCGCCGTCGCACTGCTCGAAGAGCAGGTGAACAAGATCATCTCCAATGTCGAGGCCGGCAACGTACTTGCCAGCCGCGGCATCAAGGGCGTCGTCGACCAGTACAAGGAGCCGATCCAGGCGCTGAAATCCGCCTTGCCGTCGATCCTGCCGGCGGACGAGGCGCGCGCCCTCAGGGAAAGGGCCGATCGCTGGAAGGCCCAAGGCGCCCCGGCGGCGCTCGCGAACGAGGCGGCTTTGATGCCCGCGCTCGAATTCGCCTTCGATATCGTCAATCTGTCGCGGGCGACCGGCTGGTCGACGGAATCGATCGGCGCCCTGTTCTTCGGCGCCGGGAGGGCGTTCTCGATCGAACCCGCCAGGATCGCCGCGCGCGAGGCCGCGCCGGAGGGTCACCATGACCGGCTGGCGGCGGATCGCCTGAGCGACGAGCTTTCGCTCCGGCAAGGCGATCTTGCGATCGCCATTGCACGCTTCGCCAAGGAGGAGCCGGCGAAGGGCGAGCGGAACTGGCTCGACGGTCTGCTCGCCGCGTGGACGGAAAAGTTCGCCGAACCGGCGAAGCGCTATCAGCGCTTCATCACCGATCTCGACATCGGCGCCGGAATGACAATCGGCAAGCTTTCGCTGATGAATCAGAAGCTCGGCGAACTCGTCGAGCGGTCGGCCGGGAAGTAGCGGCGCTACTCCTCTTTCTGGCGTGGGAAGATCCATTCGAGCGCCTCTTGCGCCTCGCGATGGTAGATCGTCGTGTGTTCGAGGTCGGGGCGATCCGAGAACGTCCAAGCGACGCCTTTCGGCTTTTTCTTCTTGAGCGCTAAAACGATCGAGAGAACGCCTTCGCGCATGGCGCCTTTCTCATTGGCGATCGCAAGGTAGAGCTTGCGTTCGCCTTCGGGGTAATCGTCGAGGCGCTTGCGCGCTTCCTTGCCGAGCGATCCGAAATCCCACCAGAGGCTCGGGGAAATCGCAATGTAGCGATCCGCCGTCTCCGGATGCTTCAGGAAGCTCTCGATGATGAAAAGGCCGGCGAGGCTTTCCCCCATCAGCGCGTCATCGCCGCTCGTGCGGTAATTCGCCTTGATCAGGGGCCTTACTTCATCTGTAAGAAACCTGCGAAAGGCGGCGCTGTTTCCATTCGTCGGAAAGTCCCGGTTTTCGGCGGCGTCGGTCGAGCGCCAGGTGAGCTCGGCGCGGCGGTCCTTTGTCTGAACGCCGACGACGATCAGATCGGCGAAGCTCCAGCTCAGCGCGCCATACTGCGCGAGCCCAGCGATATGGTGAAAGTCCTGATCGAGCGCGCCGTCGACGAGATAGACGACCGGATACCGTTTGCCGGACTGCACATAGGACGGCGGCAGCCAGATATTGATCTCGCGTTCGTCGCCGAGCGCCGACGAGCGCACCATGCGCTGTTCGCCGATGACGATGGGGCGGACGAGCGGGGCGGGCGGCGCCGGAGCCGGCTTGCTGGCGCAAGCCGAGGCAAGAACGGGGGCGAGAAGCAGCGCGATCTTTTTCACGGTTCAATGCCTGAAATGGCGCATGCCGGTGAAAACCATCGCAAGGCCCGCCTCATCGGCGGCGCGAATGACCTCATCATCGCGCATGGAGCCGCCGGGCTGGATTACCGCCGTCGCGCCGGCCTGCGCCGCGGCGATGAGGCCGTCCGCGAAGGGAAAGAAGGCGTCCGACGCGACGACCGACCCCCGCACCAGCGGCTCGGCGAGCCCCGCCGCTTTCGCAGCGTCCGCCGATTTCTGCGCGGCGATACGACTTGAATCAATGCGGCTCATCTGGCCGGCGCCGATCCCAACCGTCGCTTCGTCCTTCACATAAACGATGGCGTTCGACTTCACATGTTTAGCGACGCGAAACGCAAAGAGGAGATCGCGCAATTCCGCTTCGCTGGGCCTGCGCCGCGTGACGACCTTGAGATCCGCGCGCGTCACGCGGCCATTATCACGCGACTGGAGCAGGAAGCCGCCGGCGAGCGGGCGCAGGACAAGCCCTTCCTCCGCCGGATCCGGCGCCCCGCCGGCGGCGAGAACGCGCAGGTTCTTCTTCGCTCTCACGATCTCCATCGCGTCCTCGTCGACTGACGGGGCGATGATCACTTCAGAGAAAATCGAGGTCACGCATTCGGCGGTCGCACGGTCGAGCGGGCGATTGAGCGCGATGATTCCGCCGAAGGCGGAGACAGGATCGCAGCGAAGCGCCAGGCCCCACGCTTCGACGAGCGTGTCGGCCGAAGCGACGCCGCAAGGATTGGCGTGCTTGATGATGGCGACGCTCGGCCGGTCGACGCCGAGTTCCGCGATCAGCTCATAAGCCGCATCCGTGTCATTGAGATTGTTGTAGGAAAGCTCCTTGCCTTGCAGCTGACGCGCTGTCGCAACGCCGTATCGCGGCCTGCCGCTCTTGTAGAAAGCCGCCTTCTGGTGCGGGTTCTCGCCATAGCGCAGCAACTGGCTGCGCTCGCCCGCAAGCACAAACCGCCGCGGGAACGGGTCGTTGAGCGCGGTCGCGAACCATCCCGCGATCGCGGCGTCATAGGCGGCGGTGCGCGCATAGGCGATCGCCGCCAGGCGCTTGCGGGCGGCGAGGGACAGCCCGCCTTTCGTTTCGATCTCCGACGCGACGTCGTCATAATCGTCAATGTCGACGACGACGCCGACGAAGGCATGGTTCTTCGCCGCCGCGCGGATCATCGCGGGTCCGCCGATGTCGATGTTTTCGACCGTCGTTTCATAATCGGCGCCTTTCTCGACGGTCGCCTCGAACGG
Organism: Parvularculaceae bacterium; assembly: GCA_046296195.1. Taxonomy (GTDB): domain Bacteria; phylum Pseudomonadota; class Alphaproteobacteria; order Caulobacterales; family Parvularculaceae; genus Amphiplicatus. The sequence continues at coordinate 92,398 of JBKBLR010000008.1, forward strand.
ATAGAGATTGACGATGAGGAGATCGATCGGTTCGATCCCGTGGATGCGCATGGCCTCGAGATGGCGCGCATCATCGCGCAGGGCGAGAAGGCCCCCGTGCACCTTCGGATGCAGCGTCTTCACGCGACCGTCCATCATCTCGGGAAAGCCGGTAAGATCCGAAACGTCGCGGACATTGAGGCCGGCCTGTTTCAAGGCCGCCGCCGTGCCGCCGGTTGAGACGAGTTCGACACCGGCCTCGGCGAGGCGCCGCGCGAACGCTTCCAGCCCGCGTTTGTCCGATACGGAAAGCAAGGCGCGCCGAACCGGCGTAAGATCAGGCATGGGAGGCTCCGTTCTGATGAAGCCCCTCTAGTCCGGCGCGGCCTTCAACAAAAGCGCCTTCAAGGCGACTGGCGCGCGCTGCTGCCCTCGCCGAGCGCCGGGGAGAACTCCGGGACCAGCGCGTGAACCGCCGCATCCAGCGACTTCCGGTCGCCCTCGCGCGCAGCTTTCACGATCTCGCCGAGGCGCGGGTTGAGGAGCGGCAGGTCGATCATGGCGGGCGAGGCGAGCAGGACGCCGTCCGCGCCCGTCGCCACCAGCTTGTCCGTATCGAGAAAGACTTCCTCGAACAGTTTCTCTCCCGGACGCAGCCCGGTGAACTTGATCTCGATGTCCTTGCCGGGGACGAGGCCGGCCGCTTCGATCATCCGCTTGGCGAGATCGAGGATCCTGATCGGCTCGCCCATGTCGAGCACGAAGATGCGCCCGTCATGCGTCAGCACCGAATTCTGACCATGATCGAGGCTCGCCGCCTGAAGGACGAGCTGGACGGCCTCTTTCGTCGTCATGAAGTAGCGTTTGATGTCCGGGTGGGTCACCGTCACTGGCCCGCCGCGCGCAATCTGACGGACGAACAGCGGAGCGACGGAGCCGGTCGAACCGAAAACGTTGCCGAACCGAACCGTCACGAACCGGGTCTCGTTCTGCGCGACGTCGAGCGCTTGCGCATAGAGCTCGGCGATCCGCTTTGTCGCGCCCATGAAGCTCGATGGATTGACCGCCTTGTCCGTCGAGATGAAGACGACTTTCTCCGCCTTCAGACGCGTCGCATTGTCGAAGACGAGCTTCGCCCCGAGCACGTTGACGAGCGCGCCCGCGCAGCGATTGTTCTCGACCAACGGCACATGCTTGTACGCCGCGGCATGAAGAACGATATCGGGCTTTAAGAGGTCGAAGACGCGGTCGAGATGCGGCTTGTTGCAGACATCCGTGAGCGAGGTGAACAGAAGATCGCCGTGGCCCGCCTCTCTGAGCTCGAGATCGATCTCATAAAGATTGAATTCGGAACTGTCGATCAGCGCGAGACGCGCCGGCGACAGCGACGCCGCCTGCCGCGCAAGCTCAGAGCCGATCGTGCCGCCGGCCCCGGTGATGAGAACGGTCTTTCCCTCGATCAGCCGGCGCGAGAAGCGTTGATCGATCCGCCGTTGGGAGCGGTTGAGAAGCCGGGCGGGATCGAGCGACCGCAGACGCTCCTGCGGAGACTCCTTACGATTGCGCCCCAGGAGCCGCCGCAAGGCCTTCGTCAGCATGCGCGCTCCCCCTCCCTTTGTTGCGTCAGACGCCGTCCATCCGGCGAAAAACCCACTTGACGACGATATCCGCGGCGCAACCGCCTTCCAAGCCGCCGGCGACCGATGGCGAAATGACAATTTGTTCAGTCGCCTGCGGCGCGCCGCCGGCGCCGCAATAGACGCTTTTTTCGAGCGCGACTGCGTCGGAATTTGTGCGAAACTTCCACCCCTCCTTGTTTGGAAGCGCAAGAATGACGCTGCGACCGTCGCGGGCGAGCGAGGCGCGCACGCCAGGATGCAGATGGAAGCGGAGTTTCCAGGCGCCGCCGATCGCTGGAACGGTCCTCGACAGCCGATCCTCCCCGCGCAGATCGTCACCGCGCGCGGAAAGATAAAATCGTCGCAAATGCGTGAGCCCGCCGGCGCTTGCATGCGACATCCCTTCGCCATGGAAGGAACGCTCAATCTCGAGAAGATGGCCGCGCTGCTCTTCGGCGCGCCGATGCGTGATGACGGCGCCGTTGAACAGGTTTCCGCCGACCGCTGGCGGGTCGACTGAGACGGTGGAATGAGCGGCCGCGAGCCGCAGAGCGCTCGACCACTCATTGTCGAGGCGCTCGCCCGATCCGCAATTGACGACAATCCGGCTTCTCCCCGAGGAGAAATGGAACGAGGCGCCGCTCTGATAGGAATTCGGCGCAATCGCGCCGCCGCGCGCAGCGCCGACATCGGCGATCAGCACGCCGCGCGCCGCTTCGAGCCGCTGGAAACCGGAATGACGCGCAAAGCCCGCCGGCTCGACGTCCTGTTCGACAGATTGAAGCACCGCAGCAAGGGCGCCGCCATCATCTTCATGCCCGCCGTTGAAGACCGCAAGCCGGCCGTCGCCGGAGCGGAACAGCTGGGCGTGCGCCGCCGCACGCCCGACAACATGTTTGAGGAACGCCGGCGGCGTCAGGCGTTGCACCTCCAGCGCCTTCACGACCATCTGAAGGCGCACCACGAGTTCGAGCTGCCTTGAGGGATTACGGCTGATATGGCCGCCGTCCGGCCGGATTTGCAGGCGAAGCTCCCGCCGCAGGAGTTCAAGGCCCTTCTCGCTCGCCGCTTCGCAGCCCGGCAGCGACAGCGCGGCGACCGTGAGCGCCGTCGCCGTCATCAGCCGTTCATAGGCCGACCCGGCGCGATGGCCCGACCGCGCCAGATGGCGGGTCTGGCGCGCCATCGACGACAGGACCCGGCTGCGCCACATCGCGTCGCCGGCCGCCAGCACGAGATGACCGTGACAGCACAGGTGAATAAGTCGCTCGCCCGTGGTGTGCGGCGCCCAGCCGTCCGGGGACCAGCGCTCATGGGCGTCGAACCACGCGCGGGCGAGACGCATGGCGGGCTCCTTCGCCTTGACGCCGAAGCGGGCGAGATGACGAAGCCAGAGAAATTCGTGCATGAAATCATGCAGCGGTCCCTGACGGCCGGCGAGATCCCAGAGCCGTTCGAGTTCGCCATAGCAATCGATCGACGCCGCTCCGATGGAAAGCCGCCCGCGCAGGATCGCGTCGCCAAGCTGCGCATCGGGTTCATAAGGGTCAATCGGCTGATGGCTAAGGCGGTCAGGCGCCGGTCCGTCGAGTTGGGCCTGATAAAAGGGGCTTTCCCCCCACGCCCGCGAAAACCGGTCGATGACGTCGCCCGCGAGCGCCCGGTCGACTTGTTTATTTCGCGCTGATTGAGCCACTAGCTTCGCCCGTTTCGCAGCGCGGCGATGGTCGCCGCGTAATTGGCCGCATCGCCCTTGAAGACGGCCGAGCCCGCGACGAGCACGTCGGCGCCGGCGGCGATGACGGCGGGCGCCGTCTCGGCGTTCACGCCGCCGTCCACCTCAAGCATGACGGACCGGCCTGACTTGTCAATCAGTGTACGGATGGCTTTGATCTTCTCGAGCTGGGAGGGAATGAAGGTCTGGCCGCCGAACCCCGGATTGACGCTCATGACGAGGACGAGGTCGACATCGCCGATGACAGGCTCGATCATCGCCACCGGCGTCGCCGGATTGAGCGCGACGCCGGGCTTTGCGCCCGCGCGCCGGATCGCCTGCAGGGTCCTGTGAAGATGCGGCCCCGCCTCCGGGTGGACGGTGAGGATGTCGGCGCCGGCCTTTACGAAATCGTCGATGAAGCCGTCGACGGGCGAGATCATCAAATGCACGTCGAAGGGAATCGTTGCGTGCGTGCGAATCGCCTTGATGACGGCCGGGCCGATCGTCAGGTTCGGCACGAAGTGCCCGTCCATGACATCGACATGAATGAAATCCGCGCCGGCGGCGGCGACCGCCGCGACCTCTTCGCCAAGACGAGCGAAATCAGCCGAAAGAATGGAGGGCGCAATGCGGACGGGACGCATCCAGTCTGCCTATCTTGATGCGCGCAAAACGCGCAACACGATCACCGTCTTTCGCGTGAAAATTCGCAATCCGCCCGAAAATGAAACCGCCCGGTCGGAACGTGCGGGGGAGGACGCGTCGACCGGGCGGCTTCGGGGGTGCAGGGTCGTCAGGGGCCGCTTAAGCGATGGTTTGTTATTGCAGCCCAATGGGGCGGAATTGAGGCGCTTTTCGCCTTAACTCACTTTAATGCGTTGATTTAGCTGGTTAATTATCAGTTAACGGCGCTCAAGAGCGCGTCCGATCCGGCGAACGCCGAGGAAGCCGGCGGCCGCCAGCGCGCCGCCAGCGATCATCCCCGCCAGCCATTCGACGTCGTAAATCCCGACGCCGGCCAGCGCGAAGAGAGACAGCCCGAGGACCAAGAGCATTGACCGGACCGGGCGTTTCACCGCCTCGCCCACATACCGCACGGCGACCACCGGGGCGGCAGCCGCCGTCTTGCCGGCTGCGGCGAGGGCGGCCCCCATCCGCGACCAGCCAAAAAGCCGAATGAGGCCGGCGAGCGCTGCAGCGATCGCTCCGCCGGCGAGCCAGTGCTTGACCGCAATCACGGGCGCGCGCGCCTCCGGTTGCGCCTGATCGAAGTCGGCGGCGTGTTCAATCGGGGCGATCGCGACGGGCGCCGTCGGCGGCGCAGCGCTGGCGTTGACCGCGACCAAGGACGCCGCCGCCAGAAGGATCGATTTGAGGGCGTGAGGTCGGACCATGATGCACCTTTCCAATCGTCGATATGGGAAGGCGACGGCTCGTCCGCAACGAGCAGGCGACTAAGCGGGGTCAGGCGACCCACGCCGCCGTCCTGCCGCCAGAAGGGTGTTGCGCAGCAGGCAGGCGATGGTCATCGGGCCGACGCCGCCCGGCACCGGCGTGATCGCGCGCGCACGGGCTTTCGCTGGAGCGAACTCCACATCCCCGACAAGCCGGTCGCCGATCCGGTTGATGCCGACATCGATGACGACGGCGCCGGGTTTCACCCAGTCGCCCTTCACGAGCCCTGCCCGTCCGACGGCCGCGCACAGGATGTCGGCGCTGCGGCATGCATCCGCAAGATCGGTCGTTTTCGAATGCGCGACCGTCACCGTGCAGTTTTCGGCGAGCAGCATGAGCGCGAGCGGCTTGCCGACGAGAATCGACCGGCCGACGACGACGGCGTGAAGCCCGGCGATTTGCGGCAGAATGGTCTTGATCAACATCACCGAGCCGCGCGGCGTGCAAGGCTCGAGCCCGCGCTTGCCGAGCAAGAGGCGGCCGGCATTCGTTTCGGTGAGGCCGTCGACGTCCTTGTCCGGATCGATCTCGTTGATGACGAGCGCAGCGTCGATGTGCGCCGGCAGCGGCATCTGGACGAGGATGCCGTCGACAGAGTCGTCCGCATTCAGCCGGCGCACCAGGCTGATGACCGCGCTTTCCGGCGCCTCGGCCGGAAGCCGGTGCTCGAAGGAGCGCATGCCGGCCTTTCGCGCTGCGATCCCTTTGTTGCGCACATAAATCTCGCTCGCCGGATCGTCGCCGACGAGCACCACCGCCAGTCCCGGCGCCGGCGCCCCGCGCTCGCGCAAGGCGGCGACGCCGGCGGCGGTCCTGTCCCGCAGGGCGGCGGCGATCGCCTTGCCGTCGATGATCGTAGCCGTCACGGTCCAGCCTTCGTCAGATCGTCAAGTCGCGCGGCGAACGCCGCGGCGTCGTCGGTCTCGACCCGCAGCGTCTTGAGGCGCGATTTTTCGCCCGCGGTAACGGCTATGGCGGATTTCGGCAAGCCGAAGGCTTCCGCGACGGCGGCGCAGACCGCCCGGTTGGCCTTGCCGTCTTCCGGCGGCGCGGCGACGCGGACGACGAGGCGCAAGGTTCCCTTTTCATCCGTCCACGACCCGCCGATGGCGTTGCGCTTTGCGCCCGGTGAAACGCGGACGTGCAGCGGAACGGCCGTCACATCAGGGGACGGAGCACGTAATTGTTGACGCCAATTTGCAGGGCGTTGATGCCGAGAATGAGGATGATCGGCGAAATGTCGATGCCGCCGAGGTTCGGCAGCATATTGCGGATCGGGCGCAGTAAGGGTTCGGTGAGCCCCGTGCAGGTCCGCCAGATGGCGTCGACAAGCTGGTTGTGCCGGTTGATGACATTGAAGGCGATCAGCCAGCTCATGATGACCGAAACGATCAGCACGAAGACATAGAGCTGGATGACGGCGTTGAAGAGATAAGAGATGACCAGCATGCGCTCCGCCTCGGCCCTGGTTCCCGGGCCCCTGTCGCGCCATTTATGGCGCGTTGCGCCGGCGCGCAACCAAGGCGCTATCCCTCGCCGGCCTTTGCCCTTGAGCACAGGACCGGCGTCGCGAGGCCGCCAGCGCGCACGAATCCGACGCCCTCCCGCGCCACGATCATGAGCGTCACGTCGGCTTTCTCGCCGTCCGGCGAAGACGAAAAGGCAAAGCCGTCGCCGGCCCACAGCCAGCGCCCGCCGGCCCGCGCTACCTTGGCCCTTCCGGTCCAGCATCCCGAATAAGCGCAGATCGATAGGTCCCCATCGGCTTTTGCCGAGATGTCCATCGGCGTGAACTCGTCGGGCCTGGTGGCGGCGCAGCCATCGGCGGCGCACCAGACCTCGACCTGATTCCGGCATCGCCAGGCGTCGGGCGGCAGGCCTTCACGGGAAGCGCCGAGCAAGGCGGCGACCAACAAATCGAGCATGGAATCGGCTCTCTCGAAGGCGTCGGCGGCGAGCATCGCCTTACAATTGACAGCGCGCAAGTCGGGTCCTAGAGGAGCCGCTCCCACTCACCTGCCGGCCGCTCAAACGGCTGCAAGGGGCTGTAGCTCAGATGGGAGAGCGCCTCGTTCGCAATGAGGAGGTCAGGGGTTCGATTCCCCTCAGCTCCACCAGGGCCCTGCGGCCTTGGCGGTTGTGACGCTTGCGGCCGCACAAGCCCGACCGTGCCCGTCAGTCAGCCCGGCGACCTCACCAGGCGCCCTCAATGCTGGACAGAGACTGCCGCTTCGCGGGAAACTGAGGCGTTTCCCGCTTTTCCGAGAGGAGGCCCCCGATGGCCGACACCGCCCGCTCGCTTGATTCATCCAACGCCGAGATCGAACGCGTTTTCACCCTGCAGCATCAGGCCTTCGCAAACGAGCCTTATCCCTCGATGGAGACCCGGCGCGCCCGGCTCGACGCGCTTATCCGACTTGTCGAGGCGAATGAAGATCGCATCATCAAGGCCGTCAATGACGATTTCTCCTGCCGCTCCCGGCATGAGACGCTCGTTGCAGAAGTGATCGTCAGCGTTTCCGCTGCGAAAATGGCGCAAGCCCATCTCGCGAAATGGATGCGTCCGCGCGCCGTTGCAACGCCGCTCCACATGAAACCTGGGAGGAGCCGGCTTGAACCGCAGCCGCTCGGCGTCATCGGGATCATCTCGCCTTGGAACTATCCGGTGCAGCTCGCCTTGTCGCCCGCGGCCGCGGCGCTCGCCGCCGGCAACCGCGTGATGCTAAAGCCGAGCGAACTGACGCCGCGGACGAGCGAGCTCCTCCGCGACATCGTCAGGGGTGAGTTCGATGAGGATCTTTTCGCCGTGCTGACGGGCGGCGTCGACGTCGGACAGGCCTTCGCTTCCGTGCCGTTCGACCATCTGCTTTACACGGGATCAACGAGCGTCGGGCAAAAAGTCTATATGGCGGCGGCGAAGAACCTGACGCCGGTGACGCTCGAACTCGGCGGCAAGTCGCCCGCGATCATCGACGAAAGCGCCGATGTCGCGGCGGCGGCGCTGTCGATCGCGCACGGCAAATCCTTCAACGCCGGCCAGACCTGCGTCGCGCCCGATTATGTCCTGACGCCGCAGTCAAAGCTCGAGGCGACGGTCGAGGCGATCGCCGCCTCCGTGCGCAGGCTCTATCCCGAAATCGGCGCCACCGCGGATTACACGGCGATCATTTCGCCGCGGCATTTCGCGCGTCTTAAGGCGATGGTCGCCGAGGCGAAGGACGCAGGCGCGCGCGTCCTCGAAGTCGGCTCGGCGAACGCGCTCGACCCGCAACGGAAAATCCCTTTCACCATCGTCGTCGATCCGCCTGAGGACATCGCGCTGATGAAGGAGGAGATTTTCGGGCCGGTGCTGCCGGTGCTCGGCGTGTCGGGCCGCGACGACGCGATCGCACGGGTCAATGCGGGCGACCGTCCGCTCGCGCTCTACTGGTTCGGGACCGACGAAGCAGCGCGCGACGCCGCCCTCCGGCGCACGATTTCAGGCGGCGTCACGGTCAATGACACGCTCTGGCACGTCGCGCAGGAGAACCTCCCCTTCGGCGGCGTCGGCAAGAGCGGCATCGGCGGCTATCACGGCGAAAAAGGCTTTGAGACGTTCTCGCACATGAAGCCCGTCTTCTATCAGAGCAAATTCGCCTCGAACAAAATGCTCTATCCGCCGTTCTCGGAGAAAACCGACAAGCTTCTCGCCATGGTGCGGAAGATCATCTGACGCCCGTCACACAAGGCGCGCCGCTGCAATTCCATGAATGGTGACATGGCCGGCCTGACAACCCTATCCGCCGAATTCGATTACGTCGTCATCGGCGCCGGCTCGGCCGGCGCGACGATCGCGGCGCGGCTTAGCGAAGATCCAAAGGCGACCGTCTGCGTTCTCGAAGCAGGTCCCGAAGACAGAAGCGCGCTTATCCACATGCCGCTCGGCTTCGCGTTCTTCCCGAACGGCACGATCTACAACTGGGCGTTCGACACGGCGCCGCAGCGTCACCTCAACAACCGCATCTGCTACCAGCCGCGCGGCCGCACGCTCGGCGGATCAAGCTCGATCAACGCGATGATCTATATTCGCGGAACCAGGGCCGACTATGACGGCTGGGGGGTGCCCGGCTGGGGCTGGGACGATGTCCTGCCCTGGTTCAAGCGCGCCGAAGACAATGAGCGCGGGGCCGACGCGCTTCACGGGGCCGGCGGGCCGCTCGGCGTCAGCGATCTTCGCTACAAGAACCCGCTCTCGGAGGTGTTCCTGCAAGCCGCATCCGAACTCCAGCTTTCAGCGAACCCCGATTTCAACGGCCCCCGGCAGGAAGGCATGGGCTATTATCAGGTCACGCAGCGCAACGGCCGGCGATGTTCAGCGGCGGCGGCTTATCTTAATCCCTCGCGGTCACGGCCGAACCTTACGGTCGAAACGAATGCGCGCTGCGAAAAAATCCTGATCGAAAACCGACGGGCGACCGGCGTCAGCTTCCGCAAGGGCCGCGAAACAAGGACGGTCCGGGCGCGCCGGGAGGTGATCCTCGCCGCCGGCGCGTTCCAGTCCCCGCAGATCCTGATGCTGTCAGGGGTCGGCCCGGCGGCGCATTTGCGCCAGTTCGGCGTCGATGTTCTCGTCGATGCGCCGGATGTCGGCAAGAACCTCCAGGACCATGTCGATTACACCGTCCTTCGGCGAACCCGCTCGCCGCATCCGATCGGCATGACCCTGCCCTTCATCGCTGGCCTTCCCGCCGCATTCGGCAAGTTCCGAAAACAGGGACGCGGCCCCCTCACCTCCAACCTCGCCGAAGCGGGCGGTTTCATCCGGACCGAGCCGCACCTTGCAGAGCCGGACGTGCAGCTTCACTTCCTGCCGACGCTCGTCGACGACCATGGCCGCAAGAAACATTTCGGCGGCGGCTACTCGGCGCATGCCTGCGTCTTGCGCCCGAAGAGCCGGGGCAAGGTGCGCCTTGCCTCCCCCGATCCGATGGCGGCGCCGGAGATCGACCCGAACTTCCTCAGCGACGAAGATGATCTCCGCCGTCTGATGCGCGGCGCGCGGATCATGTTCCGGATCTTCGAGGCGCCGGCCTTTGCGGCCTTCCCGGGCCCCTATCTCTATGAGGGGCCGGATTGCTCTGATGAGGCCCTGATCGCCGACATCAGGGCGCGCAGCGACACCATTTATCATCCCGTCGGAACGTGCCGGATGGGGACGGATGACCGGTCGGTGCTCGATCCGGCGCTGCGGGTCAGAGGGATTGAAGGCCTTCGTGTCGCCGACGCATCGATCATGCCGAACCTCATTTCCGGCAACACCAACGCACCGTCGATCATGATCGGAGAAAAGGCCGCCGCCATCATCCGCGCCGCCGCCTGACGGCCGCCCTGCGGCCTTTGAATTGCTTTTATCCGCCGTCAGTTTCGCGTCGCACGGTTAATTGATAAGACCCGGCGGCGAACAGGGCAGCAGGTCGAATTCCATGTGCGGCATCATCGGCATCCTCGGCAAGTCGGACGTCGCGCCGCTGATCGTCGAGGGCCTCAAGCGCCTTGAGTACCGGGGCTACGACTCGGCGGGCGTCGCCACGATCCGCAACGGCCATCTCGACCGGCGCCGCGCCTCCGGGCGGCTGTCGGCGCTGGCGGACAAACTCGCGGCGTTCCCGCTCGGCGGCGCGACCGGCATCGGGCACACGCGCTGGGCGACCCACGGCGCGCCGACGGACGCGAACGCGCATCCGCACGCGACCGACCGCGTGGCGCTCGTCCACAATGGCATCATCGAGAACTTCGCCGAGCTGCGGGACGAGCTGAAGGCGAAGGGCTTCACCTTCAGCTCGCAGACCGATTCCGAAGTTTCGGCCCAGCTCATCACCTATTATCTGCGCAATGAGAATCTGCCCCCGAAAGAAGCGGTGCAGAAAGTGCTCGGCCGCATGCGCGGCGCCTTCGCCTTCGCCATCATTTTCGCCGGAGAGGATGACCTCTTGGTCGCGGCGCGCCGCGGATCGCCGCTGGCGATCGGGCGCGGCGACGGCGAAATGTTCGTCGGTTCCGACGCCTACGCGCTGGCGCCCTTCACGAACCGGGTGACTTATCTTGAAGAGGGCGACTTCGCCGTCATCACGCGGCGCGGGTTCGAGATTTATGACGAAGAGGGGCGGCTCGCCAACCGCGCCGAGACGATTTCATCGGCCTCCGAGAACATGGTCGACAAGGACGGCCATCGCCATTTCATGGCGAAGGAAATCCATGAGCAGCCGGAAGTCATCGCCCACACCCTCTCGCGCTACATCGACGGAGCGACTGGAGACATTCGTCTGCCCGCCGGCTCTTTTGACTTCAGCGCGCTCGACCGCCTGACGATTTCGGCGTGCGGAACGGCCTACTACGCCGGCCTCATCTCGAAATACTGGTTCGAGTCGTGGGCGCGGCTCCCCGTCGAGATCGACATCGCCTCCGAGCTTCGTTACCGTGACATTCCCTATCCAAAAAACGGCGGCGCGCTTTTCGTCTCGCAGTCGGGCGAGACCGCCGACACGCTCGCGGCGCTGCGCGACGCCAAGGCGCACGGTCAGAAGATCGCCGCCGTCGTCAATGTTGCCGAAAGCTCGATCGCGCGCGAGGCGGACATCATCTTCCCGATGGCGGCCGGTCCTGAAATCGGCGTCGCCTCCACCAAGGCTTTCACTTGCCAGCTCGCAGCGCTCGCCGCGATAGCAATCGCTGCAGGACGTCAGCGCGGCATGCTGTCCGAAGCTGCGGCGCGCGACGCCGTGACGAGCCTTCTGCAGGTTCCGCGGCTTGTCGGCGAGGCGTTGAAGCAGGCGCCGAAAATCGAAGAGGTCGCGCGTGAAATCGCCAAGGCCCGCGACACGCTTTATGTCGGACGCGGGGTCAGTTTCCCGCTCGCGATGGAAGGCGCTCTGAAGCTGAAAGAGATTTCCTACATTCATGCGGAAGGCTATGCGGCCGGAGAGCTGAAGCACGGGCCCATCGCGCTCATCGACCGCGACATGCCGGTCGTCGTCATCGCCCCGTCAGACCGCCATTATGAAAAGACGATCTCCAACATGCATGAGGTGATGGCGCGCGAAGGAAAGGCCCTGCTGATTTCCGACGCGAAAGGGATCGCGCATGCCGGCCCGGGCCTGTGGGCGGCGATCGAGGTTCCTGAAACGCACCCTTTGCTTTCACCAATCGTTTACGCCGCTCCCATCCAATTGCTGGCCTATTCCACGGCCACGACCAAGGGCACCGACGTCGATCAGCCGCGCAATCTTGCGAAATCGGTCACGGTCGAGTGACACTGGACTGCGTGCGCGGGCGATCAAGGCGGATGACGGCGAACGGCGAAGACAGATGCGGTTTCAGGCGGCGGCAAAAAGGCTCGAAGACTGGTTCGTCACGCGCGCCTTGCCGCTGTGGGCCAAGGCCGGCGTCGATCCTGCCGGCGGATTTTATGAGAGCCTCGACCAGAACGGCGCCGCCTGTCCCGGCCGGCGGCGCGTGCGCGTTCAATGCCGCCAGATCCATACCTTCACCGAAGCGGCGCGTCGCGGCTGGCTTCCCGAAGGCGAGGCGATCGCGGCGCGGGGCTTCGATCGCCTGCTAGAGACCGCCGTTCCGAACGACGGTCTGCGAGGCTGCGTTCACACGCTCCATGATGATGGACGCGTCGACCAGCATCTGCGCGACCTCTATGATCAGGCGTTTCTCATTCTCGCCTGCGCCGCGCGCCTCAGAGCCGCAGGCGACCTGCGGGCACGGAGCGTCGCCCGCAACACGCTCGCCTTTATCGACCGCGAGTTTGCTTCCCCGCATGGCGGATTTCGCGAGAACGACCGCGGCGGTTATCCGCGCCGCCAGAACCCTCATATGCATCTGTTCGAGGCGCTTCTGGCGCTCAGCGCGGCATCCGGCGACCCCGACGTGACGGAGCGCCTGCACGGGATCGAGGCATTGTTCCGGGCGAAATTCTTCGAGGCCAGGTCCGGTATCCTGCGGGAATTCTTCAACGACGACTGGTCGCTGATCGAGGGCGTGAGCGATCGACTGGAACCCGGCCATATCGCGGAATGGGTTGCGCTTCTTGACCGCTATGAGCGCCAGACGGGGGAAATGCGGGGCAGCCTCAAGAAGGCGCTTTACGAGGCCGCCGATGCCCGGCGCATCCCGGGCGAGCCCTTCCTGCCCAATGTCGTCGCCATCAACGCCCGCCCGGCGGCGGCTTCCCGTCGCCTCTGGCCGCAGACCGAGTTCCTGCGCGCTGCGATCATCGTTGAGAAATTCCCTGAGGCGGCTTCGATAATTGAAGCGCTGTTCAATACTTACCTGAAAGGCGACGTCGACGGCCTCTGGATCGACGAATTCGACGCATCGGGAGCGCCAGTCGCCACGCCGGTTCCGGCGAGCATCCTCTATCATCTCCTCGAGGCCGTTTGCGCCGTCGCCGATGCGCGGCATGATCGGTGACCATGAACAGCCCGATCGCGATCCAGCCTGTGATCATGTCCGGCGGCGCAGGCACGAGGCTGTGGCCGATGTCCCGGCAGGGGCGGCCGAAACAGTTCCTGGCGCTCACCGGCCGACAGTCGCTGTTTCAGGAGACGGCGCTTCGCTTTTCAGGCCCGGAGTTTCTGCCCCCGCTGATCATCGGCGGCGGCGCACACCTGTCGCTTATTGAGGAGCAGCTCGCTGACATCGGCGTCGCTCCGGCGGCGATCATCATCGAGCCGATGGCGCGCAACACCGCCGCCGTCGCAGCCGCTGCGAGCGCCTGGGCGGCGCGCGCCGGCGATGACCGGATCGTTCTCTTGACGCCCGCCGACCACCACGTCGCGGACGCGGAAGCGTTTCGCGCAGCGGTAAGGCGCGGCGCCCTTGCTGCGGCCAAGGGCGCGATCGTCACCTTCGGCGTCAGGCCGTCGGAGCCGCATACGGGCTTCGGCTATGTCGAGACCGGGGCCCCGATCTCCGACGGCGTTTTCGAAATCGCCGGCTTTCGCGAGAAGCCGGACCGCGCGACGGCGGAACGCTATGTCGCCGGCGGGCGGCATTTCTGGAACGCCGGCGTGTTCCTCTTCTCGCCCGCCGCGATGGACGGCGAGTTCAACGCCCATGCCCCCGCCATTCGCGTCGCCGCGGCCAACGCGCTCTCCGCCGCCGCAGCGGCCGGGCCGGTCTTGACGCTCGATGCGGCGATCTTCGCCGACTGTCCGTCGGACTCGATCGACTACGCCGTTATGGAGAAGACGCGCCGAGCCGCCGTGGTCGCCCCGGTCGACGCGGGCTGGAGCGACATCGGCTCCTGGACCGCGCTTGAGGCCCTGTCCGGGGACGCGCGGATCGCCGAATTTGACTGCGCCGCCAACCTCATCCGGACGGACGGCCCCTTCATCGCGGCGCTCGGCGTCAGCGATCTCATCATCGTCGCGACGGGCGACGCGGTGCTGGTGGCGCCGAAGTCTCGCGCGCAGGAGGTGAAGAAAATCGTCGATGATCTCAAGGCGCGCAAGCGCCACGATCTACTTTAGGATCCCATGGCGAGACGCGTCATCGTCACCGGCGGGGCGGGCTATATCGGCAGCCATGTCTGCGTAGAGCTTCTCGCCGACGGGCGCGACATTCTCGTCATCGACGATTTCTCCAATTCGAGCCCGAAGGCGCTCGAGCGCGTCGCGGAGATCTCGGGCCGCGCGCCAGCTTTTTTGAAGGCCGATCTCGCCGACCCCGAGGGCGCGCGTCAGGCAGCCGCCGCGATTGCGGATTTCCGGCCCGACGGCGCCATCCATCTCGCCGGGCTGAAGGCCGTCGGCGAGTCGGTCGCCGATCCGGTGCGCTACTACGCCGTCAATTTCGGCTCGGCCCTCGCCCTGGTGCGCGCGCTTGCGGCTGCGAACGCCCGCACCCTCGTGTTTTCCTCATCAGCGACCGTCTATGGCGATTTCAACAGGAGCCCCGTGAACGAGACGGGCGTGACCGGCCCGACGAATCCTTATGGCAAAAGCAAGCTCTTCATCGAAGAAATACTGAAGGACCTCGCCGCCGCCGATTCCCGCTGGCGGATCGCGAACCTTCGTTATTTCAACCCGGTCGGCGCCCACCCTTCTGCGCGCATCGGCGAAGACCCCTCGGGGGTTCCGAACAATCTCTTTCCCTATATCGCGCAGGTCGCGGTCGGGCGCCTCCCGAAACTCAAAGTTTTCGGCGGCGATTATCCGACGCGCGACGGCACCGGCGTGCGCGATTACATTCATGTCGTCGACCTTGCCCGCGGCCACCTCGCCGCGCTCGATCATCTCGCCGCCGCGCAAGGCGGCGCGACCGACATCAATCTCGGAACCGGCAAAGGCGTTTCCGTTCTTGAGGCGATTGCGGCCTTCAAGCGCGCATCGAACCGCGACATTCCCTATGAGATCGCGCCGCGCCGCGCCGGCGACGTCGCGGAATGCTACGCGGACCCGGCGAAAGCCGCTGCGCTGCTCAATTGGCGCGCGCAGAAATCGCTCGAGGACATGTGCGCCGACCACTGGCGCTGGCAGAGCGCCAATCCGAAAGGGTACGGGAGTTAAGCGTTGCCGGCCGTTTCGAACATCGAGGCGTCGAGCGCCTCTTCCGGCGACTTGCCGCCCCAGATCAGGTAATTGAACGCCGGCAGGAAGCGGTCGATCGCCTCGCGCGCGCCCTTGATCAGAATTTCCGCCTGGCCAGCGTCGAGCCGCCCGTCCGACGGCAGCACTGCGGCGTTGCGGAAGACGATGGAATTGTCTTCCGACCACAGATCGAAATGGCCGATCCACAGCCGCTCGTTGATCATGGCGACGAGGCGCGCAACCTCATTGATCCGGCCTTTCGGCGCCTTGAGGTCGAGCGGCGCGCCCATCTGAAGGGTCGAAAGTTCGGCGCGCCACGTGAACCAGAAGCCGGCGTCCCGCCACAGGCCCGGCATCGCCACATGAAGCTCGTCGTCGTCGACGCGCTCGACGCTGAGGGCGAGATCGTCGGCAACCGCCTCCAGCGCCTCGAGGGGATCGATGTCCGGCGTCGGCGCTTTGAGGAGTTCGATCGACATGAGCCATCCTGTTTCGGAGACAGGAGGATTGCGCGGCGAGTCGGCGGAAGGGCGCAAGGATTCCTTCCCCCGGGCTCGCGGCTGATTTTGCCCAACCCGGTCAGCCCCTTGCTGCGAGCCTGGCCTCAAGATCGGCGATTCGAGCTGCGAGTTGCTCGTTTTCCGCGCGCGCCGCAACCGCCAGATCACGGACGGTCTCGAAATCCTCGCGGGTGACGAGATCCATATCGGCGATCAGCCGCTGAAGCTGGCCGCGCGCGACTGTTTCGGCCTCGCGCCTGACGCCGTCGACCGCCCCCGCCGCCTCCGACATCAGCTTGGCGATTTCATCGAAGAACGGACTCTGGGTCTGCATGGAAAGCTCCTTCAATGCTGATCATAGACCCCGAGGACCCTGATGGCGACAGCGGCGAAAAAGCGCGCTAAAGACCGCCCCGGCTTCAGCGCGAGCGTCAATGGCCCTGCCCTATCCCAACATCGATCCGGTCGCCGTTTCGATCGGCCCCCTGCCCATCCGCTGGTATTCGCTCGCCTATATTTTCGGCATTGGGCTCGGCTGGTGGTACGCGCTGTCGCTCATCAAGCGCCCGGCGCTCTGGCCGAAATCGGCCGCGCCGCTGTCGAAGGTCCAGCTTGACGATCTCATCTTCTGGGTGGCGATCGGCGTGATGGCCGGCGGAAGGCTCGGCTATCTCATTTTTTACGAGCCTTCGCTCCTCGTCGGCGCGTGGGAGCCGCTCGGCGCCGGCATGGGCGATGGGCTCGTCAAGACGCTCATCGGCTGGATCCCGGTCCCGCCGGCCTTGATGCTCTGGCGCGGCGGCATGTCGTTCCATGGCGGGCTCATCGGGGTGACGCTCGCCGGGCTCTGGTTCGCGCGCCGCCACAAGCTCGACGCGCTGGGGCTCGGCGACCTCTTCGCCTGCGCCGCGCCGATCGGCCTTTTTTTTGGACGCGTCGCGAATTTCATCAATGGCGAGCTGTATGGGCGGCCGACCGACGTCGCCTGGGCGATGGTGTTCCCGGCAGATCCCGACCAGCTGCCGCGCCATCCAAGCCAGCTCTACGAGGCCGCGCTCGAAGGCGTCGTCCTGTTCGCGGTCCTGCTCATCGGCGCACGGATGTTCGGCTTCCTGAGGCGGCCGGGAGCGGCGATGGGCCTTTTTCTCGCCGGCTACGGCGTGTCGCGCATCATCGTTGAGAATTTCCGCGAGCCCGACGCCTTGATGCCGGATTTCCCGATCGGCCTCACCATGGGGATGATGCTGTCGCTTCCGATGCTGGCGCTCGGCGCATTCTTCCTGTGGCGCGCCTTCGCCAAGGCCCCCGCGGCCGCCGGGGCGCCATGACCGGCGGCGAGGCCGCAGCCGAACGGACCGCGCTTGAGGACCGCCTCATCGCCCTCATCCGCGCCCGCGGCGCGATCACCGTCGCCGACTACATGGCGGACGCGCTCTTTCACCCGCAGGACGGTTACTACACTTCCGGCGCGCCGATCGGGGCGGACGGCGACTTCATCACCGCGCCGGAGGTGAGCCAGATCTTCGGCGAACTCATCGGCCTGTGGCTCGTCCAGTCCTGGGCGGACATGGGCTCGCCGCCGGCGTTCAACCTCGTCGAGCTCGGGCCCGGGCGCGGCGTCCTCATGCAGGACATCCTGCGCGCGGCGCGGCTGCGGCCGGCTTTTCTCGACGCCGCGCATGTTTTCCTCGTCGAGACGAGCGGACGGCTGCGCCTCGAACAGCGCCGACGCCTGAAGGACACCGGCGTCAGGATCGACTGGAAGGACCGCTTCGCCGATGTCGACGCGGCGCCGACCTTGATCATCGCCAATGAGTTCTTCGACTGTTTCCCGATCCGCCAATTCCGGCGCGGGGCCACAGGCTGGCGCGAGCGGCTCGTCGGCCTTGGACCCGACGGGACTAGCCTCACCTTCGTCCTGTCGGACGTGCCGCCGGAGCCTTTGATCGCGCTGCCGCCGAAGGAAGCGGCGCCGGAAGGCGCCGTCTTCGAGATCAGCGAGGCCGCCGAAGCCGCCGCTGACGAGATCGCGCGGGCGCTCGCCGAGCGCGGCGGGCGCGCGCTCATCATCGACTACGGCCATCTGCATGACGGCTTCGGCGAGACGCTGCAGGCCGTCCGGCGGCACCAGTTTTGGCCGGTGCTGTCAGCGCCGGGCGCCGCCGACATCACCGCCCATGTCAATTTCGAGCGGCTGACGCGCGCCGCCTTCAGCGCCGGAGCGAGCGCGCATGGGCCGGTTCCCCAAGGCGCCTTCCTCGAACGCCTCGGACTGCCGTTTCGGCTCGAGCGCCTCAGCCATGGCAAGACGCGCGAAGAGGTGATGGCGCTGCATCAGGGCGCACAGCGGCTCGTCAGCCCGAACGCGATGGGCGAGCTCTTCAAGGCGTTCTGCATTTCGGCGCCCGGATTGCCGGCGCCGGCGGGATTCCAGCCATGACGCCGCCGTTCCTTGCGTCGCCGGCTCTCGCCGGCGCCCGGCACGGATTTTTTGGGCGCGCCGGCGGCGTGTCGGAAGGCATGTTCGCCGCGCTCAACACCGGGCTCGGATCAAGCGACGCGCCCGCCAATGTCGCCGAAAACAGAAAACGGTGCCGCGAGGCGCTCGGCGCCGACCGCCTGCTGACGCTCTATCAGATCCATTCGCCGGACGCCGTCATTGTGACGGAGCCCTGGGACGGCGCCGGGCCGCGCGCCGACGCGATGGCGACAAGGCTGAAGGGCGTCGCGCTCGGCGTTCTCGCCGCCGACTGCATGCCGTTTCTTTTCATCGATCCGGAGGCGGAAGTCATCGGCGCGGCGCATGCCGGTTGGCGCGGCGCGCTCGCCGGCGTTCTCGGCGCGACGATCGCCGCGATGACGTCGCTGGGCGCGCGGCCGCACCGCATCCGCGCCGCGCTCGGGCCTTGCCTTCGCCAGCCGAACTTTGAGGTCGGCCTCGACCTTGTCGACGCCTTCACGGCGAAATATCCGTATGCGGAGGCCTGTTTCGCGCCGGGCGCGACGCCGGAAAAGCGCCAGTTCGACCTTGCCGGGTTCGGGCGATCGGAGCTCTCCCGCGCCGGCGTGGAAAGCCTTGACGATCTCGGCGTCTGCACTCTTGGGGAAAAATCGGCCTATTTCAGCTATCGGGCGAGCCGCCGGGCGGATGAGCCCGATTACGGCCGGAACCTCTCGGCGATCGCGCTGCCGGCGGCGCCTTGATCCTTTTTCTCGAAACCGTCACAACCCCCGCGATTTCCTTGAGAGGCCGCACGTCATGAAGCTGATTTCGGGCAATTCGAACCGACGTCTCAGCGAAACCATCGCGAGGCGCCTCGCCACGCCTCTCGCCGAAGCGGAGATCCGCACCTTCAAGGACGGCGAGGTCTTCGTCGAGATCAAGGAAAACGTGCGCGGCGAGGACGTCTTCGTCATCCAGTCGACGTCGAACCCGGCGAACGACAATCTGATGGAGCTCCTCATCACCATCGATGCGCTTGCGCGCGCCTCGGCGAGCCGCATCACCGCCGTCATCCCCTATTTCGGCTATGCGCGGCAGGACCGGAAGGCGGGCCCGCGGACGCCGATCTCGGCCAAGCTCGTCGCCAACCTCATCACCACAGCGGGCGCCGACCGGGTGCTGACCGTCGATCTTCACGCCGGACAGATTCAAGGCTTCTTCGACATCCCGACGGACAATCTCTATGCGGTCAAAGTGTTCGAGGAGAAGATCCGCGCGCTCCACAAAGGCGACATCAGCGACGTGACGGTCGTCTCCCCGGACGTCGGCGGCGTCGTGCGCGCCCGTGCGTTGTCGAAGCGGCTCGACAACTGCCCGCTCGCGATCGTCGACAAGAGGCGCGAGCACGCCGGCCATTCCGAGGTCATGAACATCATCGGCGACGTCAAGGGGCGTGATTGCATCCTCTTCGACGACATCGTCGATTCCGGCGGCACGCTGTGCAACGCCGCGCAGGCGCTGATCGACAAGGGCGCCAAGACCGTCTCGGCCTATGTGACGCACGGCGTCCTGTCGAACGGCGCCGCCAACCGCATCGGCGAAGCGACGGCGCTGACGCGCCTCGTCACCTCGGATTCGATCCAGTCGAGCCCCGAGATCGACGCCTGCAAGAAGATCGAGAAGGTGTCGATCGCCGGCCTTCTCGCCGAGGCGATCCGCCGCATCGCCAACGAAGAATCGGTGTCGAGCCTGTTCGACTAGGCGGACCTTCGTTCAGAGCAGCGCGTCTTCGCGCGCGATCACGAAGACGCTGTGCCCCGAATATCCCCGCCACGCCGCTTCGGGAATATTGGCGGCACGCAGCGACGACTCACCGAATTCCCGCACGAGATCGTAGGTTTCAGGAAAGCGAAAAACGGCGCCGAGCGTCACGCCGAGATCCGTCGGCGAAAATCGCCGGCAGTGATCGAACTGGCCGAAGCGCTTCGCTCTCGCCTCGCCGCTCAACGCGGAGAGATCTTCCTCATACGCCAGACCGAAGATCGGCATCGAGAAGACATGGAACCCGCCCGGTTTAAGGCGGCGATGAAGGCGCAGCATCACCGCTGTCCAGTTGCAGGGCACATGCTCGATGACATGACTGTGGACGATGAGATCGAAGGGTCCGCGTCCATCAAGCGCCGTTGAATCGCAAAGGTCGAGGCTCACAATGTCCGGAATATGGGGATAGGTCGCCGGATCGATGTCGGCGGCCAGATAGTTGCGCGATTGCGAGCGGAGCCATTCCGAGAGGCCGCGTTCCGGCGCAAGGTGCAAGATCGCCGCCTCCGACGGAACGCCGAGGCGGTCGAGCGCGAGTTTCATGACGCGCGTGCGCTCATAGGAGCCGCACCTGGCGCAATAGGCGTTGGCGCGCCCGTTCATCTCCTGAAATTCAGTTGATCCGCAAAGATTGCAGGCGGGGGTCATTCCGGTTTTCCGCAAACGACCACTTCAAGGAATTCGCCGAGGATGCCCATGCGCCGCGACTGGAAGCGCGAGATTTCGACGTCGAACGGCGCCCATTCGGCGATCTGCTTGTGGATGTCATAGCCGTAATCGAAGGTGACGAGCGCGCCCTCGCCCGAAATCGGATTGCCGTGATACTGCGCGGGCTCGAGATGGGTCACGGAACCATCGGTCTCTCGCCGGGCGCGCGGCTTCAGCGCCTCGACCTGCGCGCGCAAGATCGGGAATGTGGCGACATAGACCCCGCCCGGCTTCAACGTTCGCCAGATCTCCCTCATCATCCAGTCCGGATGAAAGACATGCTCGAACACGTCGAGCGTGATGACGATGTCATGGGCGTTGTCAGGAAAGGTCAGCGCTTCGAGCGACTCATTGCGAAACCCGTTCACCATCGCGCCGAAAGGACGGCCCGGGAAATAGTGCGAGGCGATGTAGCCCTTGCATTCACGCTGGAGCTTCATGGCGACGCCGCGCTTCATCGGGGATGATTCATGAATGACGAGATCGCGCCAGTTCGGCCGGGTGCGCGCGAGAACCAGCGCCAGCGCGCGCTCGCGCGGGGAAGAGCCGTTCTCACAAGACTGGCAGAAGAGGCTGCCGCGCAGCCAGGAATGGCGCGCGATGAAGGTCGCCGGCGTCTCGCAGATCGGGCACCAGCCCTGGATCTCGAGGTAGAAGCCGTCGCTCATGCCCGCCCCGCCGCCGCCTCGCGCAGCGCGAGCATCTCCGGCGCCCCAAAAGCCTCGCTGACGAGGCGTGCGTAATCCGGGTGGCGCCGAATCACGGTGTCGACCGCGCCTTTGATGAGCCTTTCCTTCTCCGCGCCGAAGCTCGCACTGCGTTTGTGAAAGACGAACGCATAGGGACTGATGACATGGCGGAAGCCCGCCTTCAGCGC
>JBKBLR010000009.1:0-103681 GCA_046296195.1 Parvularculaceae bacterium
GGCCGATGCGCCGTTCCGGCGACGGCAGGCCGATGCGCTCCCGCATCGCCCGCGACAGAAAGGGATCGGCCGGCGCGCCCTGCGGCCAGACGCCCTCGTTAAGGCCGCCGAGAATGACATGATCAACGCTCAGGAGCCGCGCTTCGAGCGGCCCGAGGATCATGAGGCGCGGATGCGCGGCGCTGCGCCGCCTGACGACCGCGCCGGCGACAAGCGCGTCGAAAATCTCAGCATAGCGCGCGCCTTCGACCGCATCGAGGGACTCCTCCTCCCGCAGAAGGTCCGTCAGGAGACCGGCGGCGGCCGCGCCGTCATCGCCTGACCAGAGCGCCTTGCCGCCAGCGAGCGTCTCCGCCGCGGCCAGGTGCGCGCGCATCCTTTGGCTCGTCTTCTGATGCGAACGCGCAGCAACGCCGCCGGCGGCGGCTTCGAGCGCGGCGATGACGGCGAACAGCGACTCATCGGGCGTCTCCCGCTGTCGCTCACGTTCGCGCGCGGCGCCGAGCCCGCCGATCCGCCGCGGACCACGCAAGACATAATCAAGCCTGTCGACGCCGCGCCGCCGCACCGGCTCGTCGAGGCCGAGGCGCGCCAGCGGATGGCGAATGAGGGCGAGCGCCCCGACCGGATCGTCTGGATCGTCGAGGAATCGGGCGACGAGCCGGAGAAACGTCCCGCACGCCGTGTTGGCCAAGGGGACGCCGCCGGAATCGTCGACCGTGACATTCCAGCGCCGCATCTTCAGGGCGACCCGTCGGGCGAGGTTTCGGTCCGGCGTCACCAGCATCGCCGTCGCACCCTCGGCTTCCAGCGTTTCGCGAAACAGCATGGCGATGATCGAGGCCTCGGCGTCCTCAGTTTCCGCGTCGATGAGAGCAAGGCCGCGCCGCGCGGCGGCGAGCATGGGGTCGGCCTTGGTCACGCGCCCGATCAGGTCGAGCCATTCATCCGTCGCGTCGGCGGGGCGCAGCGCCAGGCGCAGCAGGTCGGCGCGTGGGCTGGTTCCTTCAGAACCGGGCCAGGGCAGGATGTCGGCGGGCGCGCGGCCCAAAGTCTTCAGCAAGGCTTTGAGCCCCGCCTGCGGATGCGCGTCTTCGATCGTCTCGAACGCCCTGGCGTCAACGCCGCGATCAAGGCCGGGAAGCACGGCGAGCCCCTGCGGGGCGGCGGCGACCGCGGCAACAAGACGCGCGACCGCAGGCGCGCTCGCGGTGGTGCCGGCGATGACGACGGGGTGGGTCGGCGGCGACGCCAACAGCCGCGCCGCCTTGAGGCTGATGAGGCGCTGGCGCCGCCAAGCCGGATCGCAGAGGCCGCCCCTCTCGAGAAAGGCCGGCCACGCGGTCGTAACGATCTTCAAGAACGCGGCGGAAACGTCCCAGTGGCGCGCATGCTCGCCGACAGCGATGAGGTCGATGCGCGCAAGATCGATTTCCTCCGCGTAGAGAGAATCGAGAAGCCGGCCGATCTCGCGCGCGGCGGCGAGCGCCGCCGGCCAGTTCCGATGCCCGGTGAAGGCTTTGTCTTTTTCCGCCACCAGCCTTGCAAGGGCGAGCGTGCGCGCCGTCGCCGAAATCGCAGGCGGCAGGTCGAGATCGTCAGCCGCATCGCCCGCGAAAGCCTCGAGCTCTTCCTCATCGACATCGCCGATCGCCCGCATCCGCGGCAGAAGGCTGGCGCGCACGCCGTCCCGGAGGCGCGCCTCGAGGATCGCCTCGCCGAGCGCCCGCGCCGCGCGGCGCGTCGGAAGATAGATCTCCGCGCGGGGAAGATCCTCGCCAAACACGGCGATCAAGCCTTGCGCGAGGTCGGCGAGAAACGGACGGCCCGGGGCGATCGAGAAAAAGCGCGGCGCCTTGTGGTCAGCGATGAACGCGCTTGACGGCGGACGGGTCATTCATCCGCTTGTCGAAAAAAGCCTCGGCGAGCGCAAGCCCTTGGCTGTCGCCGACATGCATCCAGGGACCGTCATGAACGACGCCGCGCATGCGCCCGCCCGCGCTCGCCTTGTCCCACAGGAGGCGCAGGGAGAACGGGCCCTCCGGCGCGCCCCCGAGCAGGGCCGGCCGGATGATCTGGAGACCGGTGTAAACGAAGGGCGCGTGATCGCCGCTGCGCCAGTCGAGCGTCCCGTTGGGCTTAAGCGCGAAATCGCCCGCGCCGTCATAGCCGCTGGCGAGCCCGATCGGAACGAGCAGCAGGAGCGCGTCCATCGCCTCGTCCCGCCAGGCGGCGGCGAGCGCCGCGCAAGGCTCGGGGCCGGCGCCGTCGACCAGGATCGCGTCGGTGTTGGAGCAGTAGACGGGATCGGTCCCGAGATGCGCCGCCGCCTTTTTGAGCCCGCCGCCGGTTTCGAGAAGCAGCGCGCGCTCGTCCGAAATGACGATCTGAGGCGACCGGCGGCCTGCGAGATGGGCTTCCATCTGGTCGGCGCGGTAATGGACGTTGACGACGGCGCGGCGGACGCCCGCGCCCGCGAAGCGGTCGAGCGTCCAGTCGATGAGCGGCTTGCCGGCGACCTTGATGAGCGGCTTCGGCAGGTGATCGGTCAGGGGCCGCATGCGCGTGCCGAGCCCGGCGGCGAGCACCATCGCCGTGTGCGGGATCTGCGCCATCAGAAGCGGTCCGCGAAATGGCGCCGGAAAAACGCGGCGACCGGCGTAAGATCCGGGTGCTGAAGATCGCGGGCGAAATGTCCTTCGACGCGCGGAAAGAGCTCCGCATAGCGCGGCTTGCCGTCGCGGTGGATGAGGCGCGCGAAAATCCCGAGAATCTTGGCGTTGCGCTGCGCCCCGAGGATCGCATAATCGCGCCGCCAGGCGTGCTCCTCGAAGCCGGGCAGGCGCCGCGCGCCATCGGCGTAGCGGCGCATCATCGCGGCGGCGAGATCATTCGACACGTCGCGCCGCGCATCCTCGAGAAGTGAGACGAGATCATAGGCGGGATTGCCGATGAGGCCGTCCTGGAAGTCGATGACGCCGGCGCGTCTCCATTCGCTTCTCGTCGGCAGCCAAAGGATGTTTTCCGCGTGAAAATCGCGCAGCACCATCGTCGAGGGGGCGGGCAGCGCCGCGAGAACGCCCGACCACGCGCCGACATAATCCGCCTTGACCGCCTCGCTCGCCGGCTCGCCTTTGAGATGCCGCCAGTACCAGTCGGTGACGAGCATGACCTCGGCTTCCATCGCCGTCAGGTCATAGGTCAGCATCTGATAGCCGGGCCCGGACGGCGCGGCCGGCGCTGCTTGATGCAGGGCGATGAGCGCATCGATCGCTGACGCGTAGAGTTCAAATTCGTCCGCACCCGCAGGAATTGCACGCGCGAAAAGATCGTCGCCGAGGTCTTCGATCAGGGCGAAACCGGTCGCAGCATCGGCGGCGTAAATCTCGGGCGCCGAGAGTCCGGCGCCGCGCAGCGCGTCGGCGATCGCGACAAAGGCGTTGAGATTGGGTCCGGCGAGGCGCGCCATGGCGTTGTAGCCGAGCGCTCGGCGTTCGGCGGGGCTTGCCTGCGGCGGGCAGGCGGCGCTCTCGGCGGCCGGCGGGGCGTTCATCAGCACGGCCGTGCGCCCGCCGAGCGTCAGGCGCTCATAACTGCGGGTCGAAGCGTCGCCCGCCATCGGCAGGGCGATCGCCGCGCCCCAGCCCGAGGCGGTGAGGAAAGCGCGGCGCAACTCAGCCCGCCGGGCGGCGGCGTTGGTCTTGTGGGCGCTGGAAGCGGTCATCGGCGAACCTTAGGCGGGCCCTATTCCCGAAGCGTAAAGGCCCTTGAGCCGCGCTGACCATTCTTCGCCGCCCCTTACAAGGGCCCGGCGGCCCTCCGGTTCGCGGGAAAGACTGATGATGAGCGCGTTCTCCGGCAGCAGGGACGCGATGCGCTCGGGCCATTCGATCAGCAGAACGCCGCCATCGAGCGCATCTTCAAAGCCAAGTTCCCAGATCTCTTCGGCCTTTTCGAGGCGGTAGAGATCAAAGTGCCATAGCGTGAAGGCGGGCGTGTCATAGGTTTCAACAAGGCCGAAGGTCGGACTTGGCGCCTCGGTCATCCCGGTCAGCCTGGCGATCGCCGCCCGGGCGAGCGTCGTCTTGCCGGCGCCGAGCAGCCCGGCGAGGCCGATGACGTCGCCCGCGCGCAACAGGGCGCCGAGGCGGGCGCCGAGGGCGCCCGTCGCGGCTTCATCGGGGAGGGCGACTATCATTTCCATTCGAGGGAGATAGGACGCGCGAGCGCCCATGCGCAATTGACCGGCGCCGAACCGCCATGCGACGAGCCCGGGCCATGTCGGAACAGGCGGTCATCATCGGGGCCGGGCAGGCGGGCGCGCAAGGCGCGCAGAGCCTGCGCGCGGCCGGCTTTTCCGGGCGGATCGTCATGCTGGGCGCGGAACCGGCGGCGCCCTATCAGCGCCCGCCGCTGTCGAAGGCTTATCTGCAGGGAACACTTGCGGCGGACCGCCTGGCGCTGAAGCCTCATGCCTTCTACGCGCAGCATGACATAGACTTGCGTCTTGGCGTGCGCGCCCGTCGCATCGACCGATCGGCCCGGCGGGTGGAGATCGAAAGCGGCGATGCTGTTCCGTATGACCGGCTCCTCATGGCGACCGGCGCTCCGCCACGGCGCCTGAACTGTCCGGGAGCTGAGCTTCCCGGGGTGCATTACCTGCGCACGATCGCAGATTGCGAAGCGCTGCGCCCTGTGCTGGCGAAGGCAAGCCGCCTCGTCATCGTCGGCGCTGGTTATATCGGGCTCGAGGTCGCAGCGTCGGCGCGCAAGGCGGGCTGCGCCGTGACCGTGCTTGAATCGCAAGCGCGCGTGTTGCAACGCGTCGCCGGGCCCGAGATCTCCGCCTTCTTCGACGCGCGCCACCGGGCCGAGGGCGTCGACCTTCGCCTCAGCGCCATGCTTTCGGGATTTGAGGGGCGCGGACGGATCGAGCGCGCCATATTGGCGGCCGGCGAGATCATCGACTGCGATGCGGCCCTTGTGGGCGTCGGCGCCGCGCCGGAGATCACGCTTGCTGTCGAGGCCGGCCTTGCGATCGACAATGGCGTTGCGACCGATGATCATGCACGGACCTCAGACCCCGCGATCTGGGCCGCCGGCGATTGTGCCAGCCACCCCTCGCGGCTCTATGGCCGCCGCTTACGGCTTGAATCGGTGCCGAACGCCATCGAACAGGCGAAGGTCGCCGGCGCCAACATGGCTGGCGGCGACGTCACCTATGACGCCGTGCCTTGGTTCTGGTCGGACCAATACGACGTCAAGCTCCAGACCGCCGGCGTCGCCGAGGGCGCGGACGCGGCTGTCGTTCGCGGCGACCCCGCCTTGGCCCGGTTCTCGGTCTGGAGTCTTAAGTCGGGGCGGGTGCTGGCCGTCGACGCCGTCAACGACCCGGCCTCGTTCCTCGCCGCAAAGAAGATCATCGCGGCGAAAACGCCCATTGATGCAAAATCGCTTGCCGATCCGGCGACAGACTTTAAATCCCTCGCGTCCTGAAACCCCTCCGCCCGAGAGCTGCATGCCCAAGATCACCTATATCGAGCACAATGGAACCGAACATGTCGTCGAGGCGCAGACTGGCGTTTCGGTGATGGAGGCGGCGGTGAAGAACATGGTTCCCGGCATCGACGCTGATTGCGGCGGCGCTTGCGCCTGCGCGACCTGCCATGTTTATGTCGATCCGGCATGGCTCGACAAAACCGGAAAGGCCGAGCCGATGGAGGAATCGATGCTCGATTTCGCCTATCAGCCAAAAGAGAATTCGCGCCTCTCCTGCCAGATCACCGTGCGCGCCGAGCTCGACGGGTTGATCGTCAGACTGCCCGAATTCCAGGGTTGATGCGTCGCGCTTGACCTTTGCATGCGCGCTTGCTTCCCTGAACGTATGGGGAACGTCCTCGCCTTTGATCCGGCGCCGTGCCGGCCTGACGTCACCGCCGCCCTGACAAGGGGCGTGTCTCGTCTTTTTCGCGATCTCGGCCTTGCGCCGATGCCCGAATTTCGCCTGCCGAACGGAAGGCGCGCCGACATGGCGGGGCTTTGCGCGAAAGGCCGCCTCGTCATCGCCGAGATAAAATCCTGCGAGGCTGATTTCACGGCCGACGAAAAGTGGACGGACTACCTGCCCTTCTGCGATGAGTTCTATTTCGCTGTCGGCGCCGACTTTCCGCGCCATCTTCTTCCCGATACGGAAGGATTGATCATCGCCGACGGCTTTGGCGGCGCGGTCGTGCGCGACCCGGTCCAGCGCGCCCTCGCGGCGGCTCGCCGCAAGGCGATCACGCTCCGCTTTGCGCGGCAGGCGGCGGCGCGGACGGCGTTTCTCATCGAAGAACCGGTCCGATGACCGCCGGCCGGTGGCGACCCCGCCTTGCCGGCACGATCGCAGAGATCGCCGCCATTTCCGACCGGTTCCAGGATGATTGGTGGATCATCGGCAGCGCCGCCGCCGCGCTCTCGGGCGCCGATCTTGGCGCGGTGCGCGATGTCGACCTCCTCCTCAGCGAAGAAGATGCGCGCCGGCTCCTTGATCTCTGGGCTGGCGCGCAGCGCAGCGAAGCTGCGCCTGACGCGAAGTTCCGCTCGGCGGTCTTTTCGCGGTTTGAGGCGACGCCGTCACCGGTCGACGCCTTCGGGGGCTTCGAGCTGAAGATCCGCGGCCGATGGCGGGCGGTTCTTCCGCTGACACGCGAGGCGAGGGGCGGCGTCTTCACGCCCTCGGTCGCCGAGCAGATCGCGCTGTTGCAGGCGATGGGGCGCGACAAGGACGGTGCGCGCATCGCGGCGCTGAAGCGCCTGCTTTGACAGGCCGGCGCACCGCAATTACTGTGTGCACGTCTGGTGAGGAAACCATGTCCGGGATTGTGACTCTCTGAACGACGCCGCCGCCTTGCGCCTGACCGGCGCGAGGCGAATTCCGTTCAGACCCGGACTTCTTCATGAACATCTCAAAAGCGGAGCAAAGAACGCTCCACGCGCTCGCGCGCGGCGGCGCCGTGCTCGTCGAAAAAGACGCGCGCGGCAAGATCGTCGCCATCAGCTGCGTGACGTGCGAAGGCTGGACGCTGGAAGACTGCACGCTCGCCGTCTTCCAGCGGCTTCGGCGGCGCGGGCTTATCGCCAGCAAGGGCGGCGGGCCCTACCGCATCACTTACGAGGGGCGCCTCTCGGTAAGGGCCCAGCCTGACAATAGGGCGTAATACGAGGGCGCGATGACCTTGACTCATCGCACCCCAGCAAGCGCGGCCGCGCGCTCGCCGCGAAGCGAAGACGCCTTTTCGGTGATCGGTTTCGACCACCGAAAGAAGGCATGAGCGCGCGCAGCCGTCAGAGGATTTTTTCCTTGACGGCCGCGGTCCAGCCGACGTGAACGTCGGTTACGCCGCGAACAATCAGCGGGCGCTTGATCAGCGCCGGGTGCGCCGCCATCAGCGTCACGGCTTTGGCTTCGGCAAGACTCGCTTTTTGATCGACCGACAGCGCGCGCCAGGCAGCCGACGCCTTGTTCAGCATCGCCTCCCAGCCGGCGGTCTTCGCCCATTTCGCGATTTGCGCTTTCGTCAGGCCGTCCTCGCGCACGTCGTGAAAGGCGTAAGAAACACCCGCCGCGTCGAGTTCCTTTCTCGCGCGTTTGCAGGTGTCGCAGGTCTTGAGCCCGTAGAGGTCGAGCGTCGCCACTCACGCCACCTGCAGCCGCAGGTAATTCAGCAAATCCGTTCGCGTGATGAGCCCTTCGAACTTGCCGCCCTTGGTCACTACGGCAACATGGCCCTTGGCGAAGACCGGCAGCAGCTCCTCCATCTTTTCAGACGCATCGAGCGTCTCGACGCGATAGGTCATCGCCGATTTCACCGGATCCTTGAACTTGTCGCGGTTCCTGACGACGGCGAAGAGAATGTCTTCCTCGTCGATGATGCCGGCGAGCGTTCCGTCCTCGCTCAGGACGGGAAGCTGCGAAATGTCATAAAGCTTCATCCGCCCATAGGCGACCATCAGCGTGTCGTCGGGCTTCACCGTCACGGTGGCGCGTTCGGAATGCTTTCGGGTGATGAGGTCGGTGAGATCGCCCTTCGGCGGGCGCTTCAGGAATCCCTGATCGTACATCCAGTAATCATTGTACATCTTGGAGAGATATTTGTCGCCGCGATCGCAGACAAAGGCGACCACCCGCTTCTTCGTCTTCTGCTCGCGGCAATATTTGAGCGCGGCGGCGAGGATCGTGCCGGAGGATGAGCCGCCGAGAATGCCTTCCTTTTTCAGCAGGTCGCGCGCCGCCTCGAAGCTTTCCTTGTCGGAGATGCCATAGGCCTTCTTCACGCGCGTGAGGTCGCAGACGTCGGGGATGAAATCCTCCCCAATGCCTTCGACGAGCCAGGACCCCACCTCGTTCGGCTTGACGCCAGTGTTGACGTAGTCGGTGAGGATCGAGCCCTTGGGGTCGGCAAGGATCATCTCGACATGCGGGGCCTCGCGCTCGAAGAAGCGCGACAGGCCGGTGATGGTGCCGCCGGAGCCGACGCCGGCGACGAGCGCGTGCATGTCGCGGCCCGTCTGCCCCCAGATCTCGGGCCCGGTGATCCGTTCATGCGCGTCCGGATTCGCCTTGTTGCCGAACTGGTTGACGTAGAATGCGCCGGTCTCATCGGCGATCCGCTGCGCGACGTCCTGATAATAGTCGGGATGGCCCTTGCCGACGTCAGAGCGCGTGAGGCGCACGTCGGCGCCCAGCGCTTTCAGATGAAAGATCTTCTCCTGCGCCATCTTGTCCGGAACGACGATGGTGAGGCGATAGCCCTTCTGCGCCGCGACGAGGGCGAGGGCCAGGCCGGTGTTGCCGGCGGTCGCCTCGACGATCGCGCCGCCAGGCTTCAACCTGCCGTCGCGCTCGGCCGCCTCGATCATCGCCAGGCCGATGCGGTCCTTGATCGAGCCGCCGGGGTTGTTCGACTCAAGCTTCAGGAACAGCTCGCAGGGCCCGGTGTCGATCTTCGAGATTCGCACCATCGGCGTCCTGCCGATTCCTTCGAGCACATTGTCGAAGACCGGTCCGAACGGCGTTTCCTGCATGTTGGATCTCCCGAGGCGCGCCGCCCCTTAAACCCGACCCGGCGCGGCGCGGCAAGGCGAGCGCGACTGCGCGCCCGCAGCGAAGCGAGGATCGCCCTTCAGCGATCGGTTACGATCACTGAAAGCCGGCTTAAGTCGACCGGCGCGCGACCGCGCGTTTGAGGTCGCGGATGAAAAATCGCGCCGGATGCAGCGCTTCGGCGATTTCCCGCTCGACAGGCGCAGGCGCGCCGGTCATTTCAGCGATGATCATCGCGGCGCAAAGCGGCGCCGTCACGAGGCCGCGCGACCCGAGCCCGGTCAACAGAAAGACATTCGGAATCAGCCCGCCCGAGGGATAATCGCGCGCCTTGCCGAAGCGCAGATCGTCATAATGGGCGCCGTAGAAATGAAGGTCCGGGGCCGGGCCTGCGATGGGCAAGCGGTCGGGCGTCTGGCAGCGCACGCTCGCGCGCGGCGCAGCCTCGGCGACGTCGAGTGCGCCGACAAAAGAAGGCAGGCCGGCGGCGATCGCCTCGATATTGGACTGCGTCGCGTCGCGGCTGATCCTTGGTTGTTCGCCGTCGGCGATCCGGTCATAGGTGGCGCCGATGACGAGGCCGCCGCCGCGCCCCGGCGCGGCGTATGGGCCAAAGGCGTATGCGAATTCAGTCGCAGGCGCGCGCGCGAAGAAGTCGATTTGTCCGGCGACGCGCGACAGCGGCAAGGTGCGCGCTTCGGGAAAGCGCAGCGCCTCGGCGCCGTTGGCGATGACGACGGCCGCCGCGTCGATCTCCGCGCCGGACTCCAGATGGATGCACACGCCGTCCGGCCTCGGATCAATCAGGATCGCGCGCGATCGGATGAGGTCCGCCTCGCGGGCGAGCACGCGGACATAAGCAGGGGGATCGACCACGCCTGCATGCGGAAAGAACAGTCCGCCGTCGCGCGGAATCATCATTGCTGCGGGCAGAAGGCGCGCCGATAGCGCCTTTTCCGTCCACCGACGATCATCCGCCGTCAGCGCCGGCTGCAAGACGCCGCAGGGGTTGAAGAAACGCCCTCCGGCATCGGTTTCAAGTCGTTCGATCGTTCGCAGGGCGTGCGCGAAAGCAGCGATGAAAAATCGCGACGGGGGCGCATCGCCGAGATCGAGCCGCGGCATGATCAGGCCGGCCGGATTGCCGGACGCTCCCCCGGCGAGGCCGGCCGGATCCAGGATCGCGGCCTTGAAACCGGCGGCAACCGCAGCATCGGCAAGGCTCGCGCCGGCGACGCCGCCGCCGATCACGGCGATCATGTCGTTGGGACCCAGCGGCCTGCGCGATCTCGGAAACCACGGCGCACGCAGCGTCCTTGACGGAGGGCTTTCGATGCGCGCCGTCAGCATTTCGCGCTTTCGTCCGTAGCCGGCGCGCCTTGCCGTCACAAAGCCCGCCGCCTCAAGCCCGCGCCGCACAGCGCCGGCCACGGTGAAGGTCGCCGCCGTCGCGCCCGGCGCTGAGAGGCGCGCGATCTCGCCGAGAATCGCGTCGCTCCACAGTTGAGGGTTCTTCGCCGGCGCAAATCCGTCGAGGAACCAGGCGTCGACGGCGGCCTCGCACGAGGCAAGCAGATCGCCCGCATCGCCGAGCGCGAGCGTCAGCGTCACGCCGTCGGGAAATCTCATCTGATGGAGCCCGGCGATCGGCGGCGGAAAAGCCCGCGCGAGCCGATCGACATCCGCTGCGAAAGACGGCCAGGCAGCGCCGGCGCGGCGAAGGTCCTCAGGACGAAGAGGAAACTTCTCGAACGACAGATAGTCGAGGCGGGCCGAGGTCCGACGCGTCTTTCGCCACAGCGCCAGGACCGAGAAAAAATTCAGGCCCGATCCAAATCCGAGCTCGCCGATGGTGAACCGGTGTGAGGCGGCCAGGCGGCGCTCAAGATCATTTCCCTTGATGAAGACGTGGTCCGTTTCCTCAGCGCCGTCGCCGGAGAAATAGATGTCATCAAAAAAAATGGACCGGGGGGCGTTCGCCTCCCAGTCCACTTCGGCGTAGGTGATGACCCGCCCGTTCGTCATGAACGAGCCGATAAGTCACTTGCCCTGGAACGGAAAGAACCGGTCGAAGGCAGGCGTGAATGAAAAGGCCGTCGCGTAGCTCTTAGACATCGGCTCGAACGCCGCGCGCGCCGCTTCGGCCGAGGCCTCCGTGATGGCGCGCAAGCGCTCGGCGCGCGTATCGAACAGTTTGGTGAAATAGCTGCGCTGGATCTCGAAGGCGTCGGCGGCCGACTTGGCGCGCGCAAGCTCATTCGCGAATTCGACGGCTTCCGAGATCTCTTCGCGGGCGGCGGCCATGAGGTCGGCGTTCACGGATTTGATGCGCTCGTTCGCAGCTTCGAACCCGTCGCGGGCGGCGGCGAAGGCGTCCTCAGCCTCGGCGCGGAACTTCTCGGCATTGTCATTGAAGGTCTTCAGCGCGGTCTCGTACTGATCGCGGGCGGCGTCCGACCAGCTGCTCACAGCGTCAAAGGCGGTCTCCGCACCGGTTTCAACAGTGTCCTCGACGTCCTTGGCGACGCGGCGCGTCGTGGTCTTTTTGGCTGCGGCCATGGGTGGCTCCTTGCAAAGGTTTTTCCAGCCCGGAACGGGCGGCCGCGCCATGTTGCAGCGCAGCATTCGGAGGGGTTAGCCCAATTTCGGCGGTGCAGCAAGCCCTAGGACGTGAGACGGGTCAGGGTGTCGAGGGAAGCATAGCCGTCCGCCGGCTGCCCGGTGCTCTGCTGCCAGGCCTTCAGCGCCCGTTTGGTGCCGGCCCCGATCACCCCGTCGACGGGTCCGGGATCGAAACCCTTGTCCTTCAGCGCCTGCTGCAGGGCCTTGCGCTCCTCAAGCGTCAGCGCGCGGTCGGCGCGCGGCCAGGCCGCGGCGATCGGCTTTTGCCGATTGGCGAAATGGTCGGCGAGGAGCCCAACGGCGAGCGCATAAGACGTCGACCGGTTATATTTGAGGATCGCCTCGAAATTATCGAACACGAGAAAGGCTGGGCCTTTTGCGCCCGCCGGCAGGAGAATCCGGCCATGGGCGTTGGGGTCGATGTCGGCGGCGAGGTTGACGTGGACCCCGCTGATCCCGGCCCCGGCCCATTCAATAACCGCCTTGGTGACGTCGACATCGGCGAGCGCGTAGTCGAATCCGGCGGGGAGTTTCACTTCGAAACCCCAGGGCGCGTTCGCACGATAGCCTGAGGCGCGAAGGTAATTCGCCGTCGAGGCGAACACGTCGTCGAGATCCGTCCAGATGTTGCGCTTGCCGTCCCCGCCATGGTCGACGGCGTAGACGAGATAGGTCGTCGGAATGAACTGGGTCTGGCCCATCGCGCCGGCCCATGAGCCGCGCAGCTGGGCGCGGTCGGCATAGCCGTTCTGCAGGATCTTGAGCGCGCCGATCAGCTGCTCGCGACCATAAGCGGTCCGCCGGCCTTTCCACGCCAGCGTCGCCAGCGCGCTGAAGACGTCATAATCGCCCATCACCGCGCCATATGACGATTCAAGGCCCCAGATGGCGGCGATGATTTCCTGGTCGACGCCGAACTCGGCTTCAACGCGGTTGAGCAGCGCAAGGTTTTCAGCGATTTTCGCGCGACCGTCAGCGATGCGCTTTGTTGAAACCGCGCTGTCGAGATAGTCCCAGACCGAGCGGGCGAATTCGGGCTGATTGTCGTTGAGTTCGAAGACCCGCCGGTTCATGATGACGCCGTCAAGGGCGAGATCGATGATCTCGCGCCTGATGCCGGCGGCGGCCGCTTCTGAGCGGAAGCCCTTCAGCCAGTCTTCAAAACCTGGGTCGTCGGCGAGGGCGGGCTGGGCGGCGATGGCCGCCAGGGCGAGCGCTGCAAGACCTTTGAAAAACCGCATCGAGTTCACGCCCCCGGCTACTTCGCTCTCCCTTTAGGGATGATCCTGCCTGCCTCACAAGGCCGGATTGGGGCAAGGGGCCTGGCTTTGCGGCTTCAGTCCGCGCTCCACATGTCTTAAGAGCGGCGACCGGGGGCTGTTAAGGAGTTTGCTCATGCGCGCCTTCATCGCTGCTTTGGCGTTCGTTGCGCTTGTCAGCGCCTGCGGGCGCGGCGACAAGCCGGCCCCGGCGCCCGAAAGTCCTGCGGCGCGCGCCGAAGCGACGGTCGCCGTCGCGCCGCGCTCGGAGCTTGACGCCATGCGCGCCGCCTTCGCCCGCGTCGACATGCGATCCGACCTTTCGTTCCTGACGGCGGAGGAGAAGGACGTCGTCAACCTCCTCAATGAGGCGGGCGAACTCATGAGCGCGATCTATCTCCGGCAGATCGCCGAGCAAAATCCGGCGACGCGCGCTGCAATCGCCGCAAGCGATCTCGTCGACCGCGACCTTCTCCTCGATCTTTTCGATCTTCATTTCGGACCCTGGAACACCCTTGATCACGACAAACCATTCTATGGGGCGGGTCAAAAACCCGCCGGCGCGGCGTTCTATCCCGCCGACATGACGAAAGAGGAATTCGAGGCGCATATCGCCGCCAACCCCGCCGACAGGGAAGCCTTCACGAGTCCTTACACCGTCATTCGTCGAGACGGAGCCGGCAAGCTCATCGCCATTCCGTACCGGGAGCAATATCGCGAATGGTTGGAGCCGGCGGCGGACCTTCTCCGGCGCGCGGCCGAGCGGACGTCAAACGCAAGCCTCAAGAAGTTCCTGACCTTGCGGGCGGACGCGTTCCTCAGCGACGACTATTTCGAGTCGGAGCTCGCCTGGATGGATCTCGACGGAACGATCGAGGTCGCCATCGGGCCCTACGAGGTCTATACGGACGGGCTGTTCGGCTACAAGACCGCTTACGAAGCCTTCGTCACCGTGAAGGATCCGGCGGAAAGCGCCGCGCTCGACAAATACAAGCGATATCTCCGCGACATGGAGGCTAATCTGCCGGTCCCGGAGAGCTACAAGAATTTCAAGCGCGGTTTCGAAAGCCCGATCGCCGTCGTCACGCAGATCCATGGCGGCGGCGACAATGTTCCGGGCGTGCAGACGATCGCTTTCAACCTGCCGAATGACGAACGCGTGCGCGAAGCCAAGGGCGCTAAGAAAGTCCTGCTCAATAACGTCATGGCGGCGAAGTTCGACCGCATCCTCGCGCCGATGGCGGCTCATGTGCTGGCGCCTGATCAGGCGTCGATGCTGCTGCAAAAATATATGGGCGCGGAAACGCTGTTTCACGAATTATCGCACAGCCTCGGGCCCGGCGCGATCGTCAAGAACGGCGCGCCGACGACGGTCGGCGCGGAGCTGAAGGAACTCTACTCCGCGACCGAAGAAGGCAAGGCGGACGTCATGGGCGCATGGAACATTCTCTTCATGATGGAGAAGGGCGAGCTTCCGGCGGCGGAGAAACAACAATTCCTCGCCACCTATTTCGTCGGGCTCTTCCGCGCGATGCGTTTCGGCGTCAACGAAGCCCATGGCCGCGGGGCCGCCGTCCAATACGCCTATTTCAGGAACGCCGGCGCGGTCGGCGTCGACGAGGCGAGCGGCAAGCTGCGCCTTGATTTCGGAAAGCTTGAAGCCGCGATCCGCGACCTCACCCGCGACTTCGTCATCGTTCAGGGCGACGGCGACTACGAGAAGGCGAAGTCGTTTCTCGACCGCTGGGCCGCGCTCGATGCGCCGGCGCAAGAGATCATCGCGTCGCTGGTCGACATTCCGGTCGACATCCAGCCGGCCTATCCCGCACGGGTCCCATAAGTCGCCGGCCCTCACCAGCTGCCGACATTCGGCATCGACGCCCAGGGCTCCTTCGGCGGCAAAAGGGCGCCGCGCTGAAGAAGCTCGATCGAAATGCCGTCGGGAGAGCGCACGAACGCCATATGGCCGTCGCGCGGCGGCCGGTTTATGACGACGCCCATGGCCGCGAGCTTCTCGCAAGCCGCGTAGACGTCATCGACCCGGAAGGCGAGATGGCCGAAATTCCGCCCGCCTTTGTATTCCTCCGGGTCCCAATTATAAGTCAGCTCGATCATAGGAGCCTTTGTCTCGCGCGCCGTTTCGGCGTCGCCCGGCGCGGCGAGGAAGACGAGCGTGAAGCGGCCCTTCTCGTTGTCGTGACGGCTGATCTCGACGAGGCCGAGCCCGTCGCGATAAAAGCGCAACGACGCTTCGAGGTCGCTGACGCGCACCATCGTATGCAGGTAGTTCACGCCGAAGCTCCTTTTGCGCGCTCGATCTCCAGCTCTTCCTCCAGATAGCCGGGACGGCGCGCATGGTAGCGCCGCATGGCGATCGCGACGATCGCGATCCAGACGACAAGCAGGCCGAAATAATAGCCGATCAGGAGGATGTCGCTGATCCAGAGCATGGCGACCGTCTCCCCGTCGTCGCGGTTGAGCAGCCGCTCGGCGCCCTCTACCGGCACGGCGCGGGCGAGGCGTTCGGCGTCCGGCGACAGGCCGAGCGAGCCAAGCCCCCAGGCGATCGCGCCGAGAATGTAGAACGTCGCCGGCAGGGCGATGACGAAGGCGGTCGCCGCGGCGAGCGCGTATTTCGGCAGCCGCGGGAAATGCACCCTGACGAATAAGGCGCGAAACCGCGCTTCATCAAGACCGGCGACCGAGTCCCTATCGCCCTCCTTCCGGCGCGCCCATTCAAGGCCGGCGCTTTCCTCGATGTCAGCCCGCATCTTCTTCGCCCAGCGCCAATAGGCGAGCGCGGCGACGCCGAGCGCGCCGAACGCGGCAAGGAAGAAGGCGAGCATCGGCTCAGGCCCCGCTGCTTGCGCGCTTGACCGCGTTGGCGAGCGCACGGCCGAATTCGACGCGCTCGTCAGGCGACAGGAAGGCCCCGAGAATGAGCGATCGCCCTCTCGAAATGACGCGAACCTGCGCCTCATGTTCGCCTTCGCGGTCGATCACCACGCGCGTCCACGTCGGCTGCAGCCGCCACCGCGATTCGTGTCCCGACGGCAACACGCGCGCAACGCGCATGTCGCCCGCATGAATGATAACGCGCTCATGAAGCCGCCCCTGCCGGTATGAAAGCTTGAAGGCAAGCCAGACGAGAAAGACGTCAAGGCCGCAGAACCCGATCACGGGCCAGGCGCCGATCGCGTAGAAATAGGCGCCGAACACCATGTTCGCGCCGATGACGACGCTCATCACGGCGAGAAACCCGGCGTTCGGCAGCGAGCGGTTGGGCTGGAGCGTCGCGTCAAAAAGCGCGTCGCCGGAAGGAGCCTCTATCCTGGGATCGAGTGAACGCCCCTTCTCGTCAGGAGCCATGGTTTCGACATCGGCGGGGCGCTGCGGCATGGGGGAGTCTATAGCGGAAGACAGGCGCCTCGTCAGCGGCGCCGTTGACGCGGGGGCGGCCTGGCCCGCATGGTCCGCAGCACAGGGTTCGCATGGCTAGGATAACGAAAAGCGACGCCGCGACGATTTACGATCGCTTCCGGAAGGCGTCGCCGGCGCCGGAGACCGAACTTCAATACCGGAATAATTTCGAGCTCCTTGTCGCCGTCGTGCTCTCAGCGCAGGCCACGGACGTTTCCGTAAACAAGGCGACCCCGGCGCTTTTTGCGGTCGCCGGCACGCCGGAAAAAATGCTGGCGCTGGGCGAGGAACGCCTCGGCGGCTACATCAAGACGATCGGCCTTTGGCGCTCAAAGGCGAAGAACGTGATCGCGCTTTCGAGGCGGCTTATCGAGGAGCATGGCGGCAAAGTGCCGGAGAGCCGGGAGGCGCTCGAGGCCCTTCCGGGCGTCGGACGGAAGACCGCCAATGTCGTCGCCTCGGTCGCTTTCGGCGCGCCCGCGATCGCTGTCGACACGCATGTCTTCCGCGTCGCCAACCGCACGGGCCTTGCCCCGGGGACGACGCCGCGCGCCGTCGAGGAGGGCCTCCTTAAGGTGACGCCGCCTGAAATGCTGAATGACGCGCATCACTGGCTGATCCTGCACGGGCGCTATGTCTGCAAGGCGCGCCGCCCCGAATGCTGGCGCTGTCTCATCGTTGACCTTTGCCGGTACAAGGCGAAGGAGCTTGCGCCCGAAGGCGCCGGGGCGAAACAACGCGCTCCGACGAAGGCGCCGAGAAGACTGAGGGCAAGAAAGAAGAAGAAAGCCGCATGACCTTGAAAGCCTGCGATAGACTCATTGTCGCGCTCGATCTTCCGGCGGCGACGGATGCGCGCGACGTGGTCGCCGCCGTCGGGTCGGCGGCCTCATTTTACAAGATCGGTTACCAGCTGATTCCCGTCGGCGGGCTTGATCTTGCCCGGGAGCTGACCGCGTCCGGGCGGAAGGTGTTCCTTGATTTCAAGTTTCACGACATCGGCGCGACGGTCGAACGCGGAACCGCGTCGGTTGCAAGGCTCGGCGCTGATTTCCTGACCGTTCACGCCGAACCCGACGTGCTGAAAGGCGCCGTCGCTGGGCGCGCCGGCGACGAACGGCTGAAAATCCTCGGCGTCACCGTGCTCACAAGCTTGACGCAGGCGAGCCTCGACGAGAGCGGGATTTCGATGCGGCTAGATGATCTTGTCCTCAAGCGCGCTGAGTTCTGCGCGAAGGCGGGCGTCGACGGCGTCGTCGCCTCGGCGCAGGAATCCCCCGCCATCCGGGCCCGCTTCGGGACGGACCTGATGATCGTCACGCCCGGCGTGAGGCCTGAAGGCGCAAGCGCGGACGATCAGGCGCGGATCGTCACGCCGGCGGACGCGATCCGCAACGGGGCCGACTATCTCGTCGTCGGCAGACCGATCGTCCAGGCTCATGACCGCCGCGGAGCGGCGTCTGCGATCGTCGAACAGATTGAAGCCGCTACGGCGCAGCGTTGAGCGACCAGTCATACTCGTAGGAAGACGCCTTGCTGACGCCCTTCAGCTGCTCGGCGAGGGGCGGATCGGCGTATCGGCGCAGATGGTCGAACAGGGCGGCGTCGTCTTTGCCGAAATCGTCCCGATACCACCCATAAATCTTAGACAAAACCGCCTTGCCGCCGTCGACGCGCACGCCGCGCGGATGATTGACGTAGCGGCGGGCGGCGGCGTCGAGCTGCGCATCGAGTTCTGTCCCGACAAAGGGTTCGAGGGCGAGATTGGGGCATCCCATCGACGCGCAGTTGACGGCGTAATGGATGCGCGGATCCTTCGCGATCGGGCGGATGATTCCATGCTCGATCTCATTGAGCGTCAGCGCCCTGCCGAGGACGGTCGCCGTCGCCGTATCCCACGGTTTGCGGATGTCGCGGATCGACTTTACGCCGGGATTGCGCAGGATCAGCCTGACGGTCGCGGCGTTGTAAAGATTGATCCAGAAGGCGATCTGCTCAGGCCGGGAGAGCGCGGCGACATCGACGCTTTCCAGGGCTGAAATATAGTCGTCGAGCGCCTTGCGATCCCCGGCGGCGACGGCGTCATAGCGCACCAGATTGATCCCGGCCGGACTTTCGATGACGTAAGCGCCGAGAAATCGGTCCCAGGCGCCATGGTCGACTGTGGTCGCGCTGTCTGGAGCGTGAATGTCAAAACGCGGATCGATCAGCAGCGACTTCGGCGCGAACTGGCGCTCGATGGAGATCGGGGCGGCGCCCGCCGGCGCGGCGAGGACAAACGCCACGGCGATCAACAGACGGATCATAAATCGCTTCCACCTTGAAGCGAAAATTCTATCCCGGGGCCGCGTTGAAAGAAAATGCCGCCGGCTTCAGAATTGCGTGAGCGCGCTCACTCGCTGCGGCTCGCCCACTCGCGATGTTCGGTGTCGGGGTTGTAGGCGGCCATGGCGGCGAGCGTCACGATGTCAGGAACGCGCGCGCCCACCTGGGCGATCTGAACGGGGCGCTCAAGGCCGATGAGAAGCGGCCCCAGCACCGTCGCGCCGCCGATCTCGCCGAGGAGCTTCGTTGAAATCGTCGCTGAATGCGCGCCGGGGGTGATCAGGACGTTCGCCTCCCCCTTCAATCTTGAGAAGGGATAGACCTCGCGCACGCGCTCATTAAGCGCCATGCGCGGCGTCATCTCCCCCTCATATTCGAAGTCGATGTCGGCGCGCGCATCGAGGATGCGCACCGCGCCGGCGACGCGGCGCGAATGCTCGGTGTCTGGGTTGCCGAAGTTCGAATGTGAAATGAAGGCGACCTTCGGCGTGTAGCCGAGATCCTTCGCCGCATGCGCGACCTGGACGCCGATCTCCGCCATGTCCTGCGACGTCGGGAGTTCGGTGATGTTGGTGTCGGCGACGAACAGGGTCCGGTGCTTGGCGAGAATGATGCAAAGCCCGATCAGCCTTTCGCCCGGGCGCGGGTCGAGCGCCATGCGCACATTGGCGAGCGCGACGTCGAAATTGCGGGTGACGCCCGTCACCATGCCGTCCGCGTGGCCGTGCGCGAGCATGCAGGCGGCGTAGGCGTTGCGGTCGGTGATGACGAGCCGCAGCGCATCCCGCCTCAAAAAGCCGCGGCGCTGCAGCCTGTCGTAAAGGTAATCCGTGTAAAGCGCGGTGTTCGGCGCGGTTCGGGAGTGGTAGATCTCGAAGTCGGCGTCGTCGGGCAGGCCGGCGGATCGGAGGCCTTCGCGGATCAGCTCCTCGCGCCCGATAAGGACGGCCTTTCCGAGACCTTCCTGCTGAAAGGCGTAGGCGGCGCGCAAGACGGATTCTTCCTCTCCCTCGGCGAAAACGATTCGTTTCGGCTTCGCCGCCGACCGCAGGGCCGAATAGATCTTCTGCAGGAACGAGGCGGAAGGGTCCGTGCGCGCAGCAAGGCTCGCGCCATAGGCGGCGAGGTCTTCGACCGGCTTTCGGGCGACGCCGGAATCCGCCGCGGCTTTTGCGACGGCCGGCGGAATGGTCGAGATAAGCCGTGGGTCGAACGGCGTCGGGATGATGTAGCCCGGGCCATACTTCAAACGCTTGCCATAGGCTTCCGCGACATCGTCCGGCACGTCTTCGCGCGCCAATTTCGCAAGCGCATGCGCGCAGGCGATCTTCATCTCCTCATTGATCGTGCGCGCCCGCGCGTCGAGCGCGCCGCGAAAGATGTAGGGAAACCCCAGGACGTTGTTCACCTGATTGGGATAGTCCGAGCGCCCCGTCGCGATGATCGCATCGTCGCGCACGGCCTTGATCTCTTCAGGAAGGATTTCAGGCGTCGGGTTCGCCATCGCGAAGATGATCGGGTTCTTCGCCATTGATCGAACCATTTCTTTCGTCGCCGCGCCGGCGACTGAAAGGCCGATGAAGACGTCGGCGCCCTCCATCGCTTCGGCGAGCGTCCGCTTGTCGGTCTCGACCGCGTGCGCCGAGCGCCATTGGTCGAGTCGCCGGCCTTTGTGCAGCACGCCCTTGGAATCGCAGACGATCGCATTCTCGTGCGGGAGCCCCATCGCCTTGATCAGGCCGATGACGGAAAGCGCCGACGATCCCGCGCCCGAGACGGCGACTTTGACTTCGCGGATCGACCTGCCCGTGATGTCGAGCGCGTTCAACAGGCCGGCGGCGGCGATGATCGCTGTGCCGTGCTGGTCGTCATGGAACACCGGTATGTCCATGATCTCCTTAAGGCGCTGCTCGATGACGAAGCTCTCCGGCGCGGCGATGTCTTCGAGGTTGATGCCGCCGAAAGCGGGGCCGAGATAGCGCACGCAATTGATGAAGGCTTCGGGGTCCCTGGTGTCCACCTCGATGTCGACCGAGTCGATGTCGGCGAACCGCTTGAAGAGGACAGACTTGCCTTCCATCACCGGCTTTGACGCCAGCGCGCCGAGATCGCCGAGGCCGAGGATCGCGGTTCCATTCGAAATGACGGCGACCATGTTGCCTTTCGACGTATAATCGTAGGCGAGGTCCGGATCGCGGGCGATTTCCTTCACCGGCGCGGCGACGCCGGGGCTGTAAGCGAGCGACAGGTCGCGCTGCGT
Organism: Parvularculaceae bacterium; assembly: GCA_046296195.1. Lineage (GTDB taxonomy): Bacteria > Pseudomonadota > Alphaproteobacteria > Caulobacterales > Parvularculaceae > Amphiplicatus. The sequence continues at coordinate 20,972 of JBKBLR010000009.1, forward strand.
CGCCATCGGCTTGGTCGGCGTGATCTCGAGCTTGCCGGGCTTGCCGCGAGAATGAAAGGCGAGTGCCTCTTCGTCCGAGACCTTGGTCGATGTATCGTCCATGCCGGCGCCCCATCAGGAGTTCGTGATCCAGCGAGGCTTAGCCTTCGGCGCGGGGCAAGGGCAATCGCCGGGGCATTGCGCCCTCGCCCGGGGACGCTTAACTCCGGTCTCGCCGGCGCAAGCGGCGGGAGCCTTGAATGTTCATCCAGACCGAAGACACCCCGAACCCCCTGTCCATGAAATTCATCGCCGACCGGGCGGTGCTCGGGCTCGACGCGAACGGCCGGCCGTCCGCAGGCTTGGATTTCCCGAATGCGGACGCGGCGCGGGTCTCGCCGCTCGCAACCAGCCTTTTCGCCCTTGACGGCGTAACCGGCGTTTTTCTCGGGCCCGATTTCGTGACGGTGACGAAGGCCGAAGGCGTCGACTGGGCGCATGTGAAGCCCCATATCCTCGGGGCTGTCGCCGATTTCCTCGCGGCCGGAGCTCCGGTCGTCGACGCCGCCGCCGCGGCCGGGGCGGCGCGCAAGCCGGCGACCAGCCTTAATGAGTATGAGGGCGAGGACCGCGAGATCGTCGAGCAGATCATCGAGCTCATCGATACGCGCGTGCGTCCTGCCGTCGCCGCGGACGGCGGCGACATCGCCTTCCAGCATTGGGAGCCGCGAACCGGCGTCGTGTTCGTTTCGCTGCACGGCTCCTGTTCGGGCTGCCCCTCCTCGACGATGACGCTGAAGGCTGGCATCGAGAACATGCTGAAGCATTATGTTCCCGAAATAGCCAAGGTCGAGGCGGTTGCTTGATGGGCGTTGAAGCTGCTGCCGGCTTCTTGCGCCGGAAAAGGAAGGGGAGCGCATGTCCGACAAGATGATCAATGACGAGGCGATGGATCTCCTCTTCCGTACGGCGCGCACGCGCAACGGCTGGGAGGATCGAAAGGTCTCGCGCCCGTTGATGCAGGCCGTCTACGACCTCATGAAATGGGGCGCTACTTCGGCGAATTGCTCCCCGGCGCGTTTCGTCTTCGTCGCTTCCGACGAGGCGAAAGCGCGGCTCAAGCCCCTGCTCTCCGGCAATAACGCTGAAAAGACGATGAAGGCGCCGGCATGCGTGATCATCGCGCATGATATGGCGTTTTATGAGCAGCTTCCCAAGCTTTTTCCGCATACGGATGCAAGAAGCTGGTTCGTAGGGAATGAGAAACTGATCGCCGACACGGCGTTCCGGAACGGCACGCTCCAGGGCGCCTATTTCATGCTCGCCGCGCGCAGCCTTGGTCTTGATTGCGGGCCGATGTCAGGGTTCGACGACGCCGGCGTCGACAGGGAGTTCCTCGCCGGCACGACATGGAAGTCTAATTTCCTCTGCAATATCGGGTATGGCACGGACGAAAACCTGTTTCCCCGAAGCCCGCGGCTTTCCTTCGATGAAGCCTGTCGGATAGTCTGACGGCCGCGCGGGGAGCCCGCATGATCGTCCTTGCAATTGACACCGCCCTTGACGCTTGCTCGGCGGCGATCCTTCAAGACGATGATGTTCTGTGGGCCGAACGGAGAATCATCGGCAAGGGCCATAGCGAGGCGCTGCCGCCGATGGTGGCTTCGGGGCTCGCGGCCGCAGGCGTCAATCCGGCGGCGTTCGACCGCGTCGGGGTCGTCATTGGGCCGGGCGCTTTCGCCGGCGTGCGCGTCGGCCTCGCTTTCGCCAGAGCTTTTCGTCTCGGGCTAAAGGCTGATGTCGTCGGTGTCTCGACCACGCATGCCCTCGCCGCTTCGCTTGGGCCGCACGCCGGCCCGACCGCGATCGTCTTCGACGCTCGCCGGGGCCAAGTCTACGCCGCGGTCTATGATGCGGCGTTGACGGAAGTCGTCCCGCCTTTCGTCGCGCGGCCTTCGGAGGCGACGGCGAAGATTGAGGAAGCCGCCCCGGAGGGCGTCTTGCGCTTCGCCGGTTCGGGCGCCGCTCTCATCAGCCATGATTCTCGCTCAATGGTTGATTCAACCCTCCATGCCGACCCGGTCGCGGTTGCGCGGCTTGCAAAGGCGATGGCGCCGGTCTCGGCGCCGCCGGCCCCGCTCTATCTGCGTCCTCCTGACGCTGCGCCGGCCGCCGCTTCCCCGCTTGCGGGGCTCTTCCGGTCATGACCGACTGGCGCCTGCGGCGGGCAGGAAACGCCGATCTGGACAGGCTCGTTGCGATCGAATCCGACGCTTTCGGTCTGGCGAGCTGGGGCGCTCGCGGCGTCGCCGATGGTCTCGCCGACCGCCTGTCGAGAACGCTGGTCGCCGAGGATGATGAGGCGAACGCACGAGGGTTCTTGATGTGGCGTCGCCTGAGCGACGAAGCGGAGATTTTGACGCTCGCCGTCGCTCCTCAGTCGCGAAGGCGCGGCTGCGCCGGGGCGCTTGTCGATGCGGTCATGGGGATCTTGCGCAGCGAGGGCGTGCGTTCGCTTTTCCTCGAGGTCGACGCCGGCAACGCCGCGGCGATCGCCCTTTATGAGGGTCGAGGCTTTCACCGCATTGCGCGCCGCAAGCGCTATTACCGGTCTGGGGCGGACGCGCTCGTCATGCGCTTCGATCTGTGATTAAAGCCTCTCCCGAGGAGAGGCCCATGGACCGACTTGAGAAGCTTTGCGCCGACAAAGGCATGCGCATGACCGACCAGCGCAGGGTCATCGCGCGCGTCCTGTCGGTCTCCGAGGACCACCCGGACGTCGAGGAGATCCACCGCCGCGCCGTCGCCATCGATCCGAGAATCTCGATCGCGACCGTCTACCGGACGATGCGGCTCTTTGAGGAATCGGGCGTCGTCGAGCGGCACGACTTTCAGGATGGACGGTCGCGCTACGAGGAGGCGACCGACGACCACCATGACCACCTCATTGACCTCAAGACCGGCAAGGTCATCGAATTTGTCAGCCCCGAGATCGAGGCCCTGCAGCGGAAAATCGCCGAGCAGCACGGCTATGAGCTGAAAGCCCACAGATTGGAGCTTTACGGGGTTCCGCTCCCGAAAAAGTAACGCCGTTTCAATCTTGAACCACTAAAGTAAACCGGTTAGTGTACTTCGTGGCTGACCGGAGAGAGGCGATGGCGCTTCGAGACCTTTATCCAATCCCCGACGTCGATCCGATCTGGAGCGTCCCGCAGGATTTTGAGGCTGCCTTCGACTGGCGCTTCGATGAGGGTAGGGCGCACATGATGCACCTCTACCAGAAGGGCAAGGACATGCAGTGGGATGCGCTGGCGCGCATCGACTGGAGCCTTGAGCTCGACTCGGAAAACCCGATGGGGATCCCGGACGAGGTGACCGGCCTTTATCACACCCCCTTCTGGGCGAAGATGAGCGCGAAGGAACATGCGAACGTCCGCCGCCATTTTCAGGCTTGGACGATTTCCCAGTTCATGCAGGGCGAACAGGCGGCGATGATCTGCGCGGCCAAAATCGTTCAGCAGGTGCCGGACCTCGACGCGAAGTTCTACGCCTCGACGCAGGTCATGGACGAAGCCCGACATGTCGAGGCGTACAAGAAATTTCTCGACAAGCTCGGCCTTGCCTATCCGATGACGAAGCCGTTGCAGACGCTCGTCGATCAGGCGCTGCGCGATTCGCGGTGGGACATGACCTATCTCGCCATGCAGGTCGTCATCGAGGGCCTTGCGCTCGCCGCTTTCGGGAACATCCGCGAGATTGCGCGGAACAAGCTCACGCAGCAGCTCAACGCCTTCGTCATGCAGGATGAATCGCGCCATGTCGCCTTCGGACGGCTCGCGCTGCGCGATTACTACCCGCATCTTACCGACGCCGAACGCGATGAGCGCGAGGAGTTTCTGGTCGAGGCCTGCTATCACATGCGGGACCGGTTCGAACAGAAAGAGACGTATGAAATCCTTGGCCTGCCGGTCGAGGAATGCATCCGTCACAACAATGAATCGGAAGCGATGCGCATTTATCGCTCGATGTTGTTCCAGCGCATAGTGCCGATCGTCCGCGACATCGGCCTCTGGTCGATGAAAATCCAGAAGGCTTACGCCGAAATGGGCGTCATCGACTTCGCCGAAACTGACTATTCAGCGCTGGTCGCCGAAGACGAGCGGCGTGCGGTCGAACTCGACGAGCAGCGCAAGGCCGAGCGCGAAGCCTATGTGAAAAGCGTCGCCGCGGTCGGCGCGGCGGCCTGAAGCGTCAGTTCGTCAGCCGGCCGGCGCAATAGCGCGCGGCGACGATGCGGCCGAGCCCGCGCTCCTGCACGATGACGGCGCAATCCTCGCCGTCGTCCGGCGCTTGGAAGGAGAGCGTCCGAGGGCCTTCCGCCGCCGTCGCAAGCGTCTTCACGCCGGTCACGACATTCGTCTCATCGAAGGTCGACCCGGCGTTATCGCCGCCGCTGACCTCCGTCACCGCCTTTGGCCTGAAGGTCACCGCATAAGCATCGTATGGCGCGCCAATGCGGTCGATGCGGACGCGTATCGTGTCTTCCTTGCCGATTAAAAGCTCGAGCCGCGGCGTCGATCCGCGCGCATGCTCATCGATAAAACGGGCTTCGGTGATGCGCGCCTCAACCGCCTCTCGTTTCGATCCCGCCGCGACGAAGACGCCGTCGATGACGGCTTGCGGGGTCTTGACCATGGAGCTGCGGCGCAACCGCAGATTATAGGCTTTGTGACGCGCGCTGAATTCGCTCCGGGCGAAAGGATCAGCCCATGCCGCGGTTTCATAGCCGGGCGCTTCATTCCAGTAATCAACATGCCAGGCGAGCGCGACGATATCCTCGCGGCGGGCGATGTCGCTAAGATGCTTTGCGGCCGGCGGGCTCGATTTGCAGGATTGGGAAAGAAACATTTCGACCACGACGGGCTTTGCCGGATCGATCTCCGCCTGCGCCGCGCACGCCCCGGACATCAACACCATGCCGCCCACGGCGGCGCACGCCGACTTCCGAACCATCACCCGCTGTCGCACCTCGATCAGTTTCGAAAATAGGCCAAACCCGTTGGCGCGCAATGAAAATCGGCTTCACATCGCTGCGAGGCCTTTCGCCTTTCGCCGCCTTGCCTCGGGCCCCGCCGCGTCGCATAGAGGCGAACGATTTTGCAGGCGAAATCAAGGCGGCATGAGCGCCAAGGATCCGATCACCACTGGGTTTGACGCCCGTCCGGCGACGATCGAGGCGACCAAACCGGCGCGCCCGAAGCGCGGCGTCTTCATCAAGGCCTATGGCTGCCAGATGAACGTCTATGACGGCGAGCGTATGGCGGGCCTGCTTGCGCCGCTCGGCTACCGCCTCGTCGACACGCCGGGCGAGGCCGATCTCGTCGTTCTCAACACCTGCCATATTCGCGAGAAGGCGGCGGAAAAGCTCTATTCCGATCTCGGGCGGTTGAAGGAGGCGAAAGTTGCGCGTGACGGCGCGATGTTGGTCGCGGTCGCCGGTTGCGTCGCGCAGGCCGAAGGGGCCGAGATCCCGAAGCGCGCGCCGATCGTCGACATCGTCGTCGGCCCGCAGGCCTATCATCGCCTGCCGGAGCTGATTGCGAAGGCCGCGCGCGGGAAGGGCGAGGCGCTCGATACGGAGTTCGCCGTCGAAGAGAAATTCGACCTGCTCGCCCGCGACCGGGAGGCGCCTGGAGTCTCGGCCTTCGTCACCGTGCAAGAAGGCTGTGACAAGTTCTGCACTTTCTGCGTCGTTCCCTACACACGCGGCGCCGAGATCTCGCGCAGCGGCGGCGCGATTATCGCCGAGACGCGCGCGCTGGTGTCGAAGGGCGTCGCGGAAGTGACGCTCCTTGGCCAGAACGTCAATGCCTGGCGCGACGGCGGCATGGGGCTCGGCGCGCTCTGCCGGGCGTTGGCGAGAATCGACGGCCTTGAGCGCATTCGCTTCACGACCTCGCATCCGCGCGACATGGACGACGGGCTGATCGAGGCTTTCGGCGAGGAGCCGAAGCTGATGCCTTATCTTCACTTGCCAGCGCAGTCGGGCTCGGACCGGATCCTCGCCGCCATGAATCGCGGCCATACCGCGGCAGACTATTTAAAGATCATCGGGCGCGTCCGCGCCGTACGTCCCGATATCGCCCTGTCGGGGGATTTCATCGTTGGTTTTCCCGGCGAAACGGACGAGGATTTTGAAGCGACATTGGCCTTGGTAAAGGCCTCGGGATACGCCGCCGCCTTCTCGTTCAAATATTCCCGCCGGCCGGGAACGCCCGCCGCCTCGATGCCGAAACAGGTGGCGGAAGCGGTCAAGGACGAACGGCTCGCGCGCCTCCAGTCCCTCCTGACGGCGCAACGCGACGCTTTCTGCGCGGCGCTCGTCGGCCGAACCCTGCCGGTGCTGTTTGAAAAACCGGGCCGCCGACCCGGCCAGCTCATCGGCCGGACGCCCTATTTGCAAAGCCTTCATGCCTCGGCGCCAGCATCGCTCCTCGGCAAGGTCGCGCCCGTTCGCGTCTTGGCGGTGACGCCGAACGCGCTCGCGGGCGAACTGGCCGAAGCAGAGGGAACCGAACCTCAGGATGCGGAAGCGGCGCGTGGCTGACGAGCGTGAGGCCCCCGGCGAGCAGCCCTTCGAGCAGCTTTCCTTCGACGATAATCGCCATGTCGCCAGCCTTGCCGGCGAACATGACGCGCACCTTCTCATTGTTGAGCGCGCCTTCGGCGTCCGGATCGATCCCCGCGGCAATGTTCTCACCATATCGGGGGCCGCGGGGCGGCGCGCGCAGGCCTCCGCCGTCCTCAAGCGTCTTTATCAGCGCCTTGCTTCCGGCCAGCCGGTGACGGTCGAGGACGTGCGGGCGGCGGCCAAATTCTCAAGCGGCGAGCCCGCAGCGGGCGAAGCCCAGGGGCCAGCGATCAAGACGCCCAAGCGCCTCGTCGGCCCGCGCACGCCCGCCCAGCGCGCTTATCTCGAGGCCCTCGGCCGCAGCGATCTCGTCTTCGGCGTCGGTCCCGCCGGCACCGGCAAGACCTATCTCGCCGTCGCCCACGCGGTCGGCCTTTATCTGTCGGGCGCTGTCGAGCGGATCGTGCTGTCGCGCCCGGCGCTCGAAGCGGGCGAACGCATCGGTTTCCTCCCCGGCGACATGAAGGAGAAGGTCGACCCCTATCTCCGTCCGCTCTATGACGCTCTCCACGATATGCTGCATGCGGACTATATCGAGCGGCGAATCGCCGGAGGCGAGTTCGAGATCGCGCCGCTCGCCTTCATGCGCGGGCGCACGCTCGCGCGCGCGGCGGTCATTCTCGATGAAGCGCAGAACGCGACGGTTGCGCAGACCAAGATGTTTCTGACGCGTCTCGGTGAGGGCGCACGCATGGTGCTGACCGGCGATCCTTCGCAAAGCGACCTGCCGCGCGGCGAGACGTCGGGGCTGGCGGATGCGGTCAAACTGCTTTCAGGCGTCGAGGGCGTGGCGGTCGCCCGCTTCACCGCCGCCGACGTCGTCCGGCATCCGCTTGTCGGGCGCATCATCGACGCCTATGACGCGCGGGATGCGGCGGAGCGCCGCTGAGGCGACGCAAGGTGACGCCTTTGGCATTCCCTGAGGACCATGCGGCGATCGAGGTCGTCGTTGATGACTTGCGTTGGCTGGATGCTCTCGGCGACGCCGACGCTTTCGCGGCGCGCTGCCATGCGGCGGCGCGCGCGGCGGAGGCGCGCGTGCGCCCGGGCGCCGCGCTGCTGCTCGCCGATGACGCGACCCTGCAGCGCCTCAACGCGCAATATCGCGGCAAAGACAAACCCACCAACGTGCTCGCCTTTCCGGGCGCAGCCTCGCCTGGCGACATCGCCATCGCCTATGAGACCTGCGCGGCGGAAGCGGGCGATGACGGCCCCCGCTTTCGCAATCACGCCGCGCATCTTATCATTCACGGCCTTTTGCACCTTGCCGGCCATGACCATGAAACTGACGACGACGCCGAACGCATGGAAGCCCTCGAAACGCGCATTCTGGCCGCGCTCGGGATCGCAGACCCCTATGCGTCCGACGACGTCGCGGAGCGCGGCTGAATGAGCGGGGCTTCGCCGAAAGCCGACGCCGCCAAAGAAGACAGCGCATCGGGCGGCTTCTTTCAGCGCCTCAAGGGCCTCTTCACGCGTCCGGCGCCCGATGGCGAATTCGCCGACGCGCTCGATGACGGGCAGCGCGCCGCGGCGCTGCGCCTGCCGCGGGCGCGGCGCGACATGATCGAGCGGGTGATCGCCTTCGATGAAAAGCGCGTCGCCGACGTGATGGCGCCGCGCGCCGACATCGTCGCCGTCGAAGTCGATACGCCGCTGCCCGAGCTCATCAAGGCGTTCGCCGACGCCGGTCATTCGCGGCTTCCGGTCTATCGCGGCGATCTCGACGACCCGCTCGGCATGGTTCACATCAAGGACGTCGTCAGGCTGATCGCCGATCCCTCGCTTCATTCGCCCGCCGACGGGCCGGTGCTGAAGAAGATCCGGCGCGACATTCTCTATGCGCCTCCGTCGATGCGGATCACCGACCTGCTCCTCAAAATGCAGGCGAGCCGGGTTCACATGGCGCTCGTCATCGACGAGTTCGGCGGCACGGACGGCCTTCTGACCATTGAGGACCTCGTCGAGGAGATCGTCGGCGACATCAATGACGAGCATGACGATGAAGCTGCGCCGACGATCGTCGCAAGGCCGGGCGGCGGCTTTGAGGCGGACGGGCGCGTCGAACTTGACGCGTTTGAGGCGCTTTCGGGCGTGTCGCTGGCGACCGAAGACGACGAGGTCGACACGATCGGCGGCGTCGCGGTGGCGCTCGCGGGGCGCGTGCCGCAGCGGGGCGAGGTGCTTTCCCATCCATCCGGATTCGATTTCGAGATCGTCGAGGCGGACGCCCGCAAGGTGCGAAAAATCCGCATACGGAAGACGCCGCCCGCCGCGGCGGCGCCCGCCTCGGCGCCGGACGCCGCAGGCGCTCAAAAGCCCGACGGCGCGAAATGAATCTTCGTCGTCTTGAGGAAAGGCTCGCCGCGGGCGCTGCGGCGCTCGCGGGCGCGGCCGGTTGGCGCCGGCGTCTCGCCGCCTTCGCCGCCGGGCTCGGCGCGGCGCTCGCGCAGGCGCCGTTTTACGCGCTGCCATTGATGGCGGCGGGCTATTGCGCGTTCATCTTCCTGCTCGACGGCGCGCGGTCCTCGCCGCGACCGATGCGGTCGGGATTTCTGATCGGCTGGTTCTTCGGCTTCGGCTATTTTCTCTTCGGTCTTTATTGGTTCGGCTACGCTTTCATGGTGCAGGCCGAGGAGTTCGCCTGGATGGCGCCGTTCGCCGTCCTCGGCATGCCGGCCTTCCTGGGGCTTTTCACCGGCGCGGCGGGCGCCGCCATCGCGGGCGCGCGGGTCAGGGGCGCGCGGCGCGTCTTCTTCGCCGCCGGCGTGCTCATGATCGCGGAATATCTGCGCGGCCATATCCTTACGGGTCTTCCCTGGAACCTGCCGGGCCAGGCGCTTGCAGGAACCGCGATGGGGGCGCAATCGGCCGCCTGGTGGGGCGTCTACGGGCTCAGCCTCGTCGCGCTCCTCATCGCCATGGCGCCCGCGGCCGGCCGCAGCATCCTTAAGGGCGCGGGCCTCATGCTGGCGGCGACGGCGACGCTTTACGGCGCCGGAGCGTTTCGCCTGAAAATCAATCCCTACAAAGAATATAATGACGCCGCCGTCCGCATCGTCCAGCCGAACATCCCCCAGCGCGAGAAGATCGACGGCGATCTCTGGAGCCGCAATTACGCGCGCCACATCGACCTGTCCTCGGCGCCGGGCCCGTCCTCCGGCGTCCTCTTCGTCCTGTGGCCGGAAAACGCCGTGCCAGTCATCGACGAGGTCCCGGAAGGGCTTGCGGAAATCTCCCGCCGCCTGCCGAAGAACGCCGTCCTGCTTTCGGGCGCGGTGCGCCGCGAAACCGGCGCCGACGGGCGGGAGAAGGTCTACAATTCGATCGCCGTCGTTGAGGAGACGCCGGCGGGCCGCAGGGTGGTCGCCAATTACGACAAGCACCATCTGGTGCCCTTCGGGGAATATCTGCCGATGAGCGGGCCCCTCCGCGCCGTCGGCCTCGCCCAGCTTGCGCCCTATGACGAGGGCTTTGCGTTTGGCGAGGGTCCGAAGACGCTCTCGGCGGGCGGGCCGCCCTTCGCCGCGCTCATCTGTTACGAAGCCATCTTCCCGGGCCGCGTCTATCCGAAGGGCGAGCGGCCGGCCTGGATCGCCACGGTCACCAATGACGGCTGGTTCGGGGATTCCTCCGGGCCCCGCCAGCATCTCGATCAGGCGCGCCTGCGGACAATCGAGACCGGCCTGCCGATGGCGCGGTCGGCCAACACCGGGGTCTCGGCCCTCTTCGACGGGGCCGGCCGGCTGATCGCGCGCGTGCCGCTCTACCGGACGGGGGTGATCGACCGGCCGCTGCCGAGACCGCTTTCGGCGCCCCTTTATCAGCGGGTCGGCGATTCGCTTTTCTGGTTCATGATGGCCGCGGTTTTCGCTTTTTCCGTGCGCCCGCCGAAACGCCTGCAAAAAATGTAATGCAATCTATGCGCGTCCCGGAGGATCGCCTATAACCTTGCCTCCGGGGAGACCCCGGCGGTTCCAGCAGTCGGGCTGACAGGGAACCGGCGGGAGAAAGGGCGACATGGCTGACGACAAGCGGCCGCACCCGATCGACGTCCATGTCGGCGGGCGGGTTCGGCTCAGAAGGACCATGCTGGGGATGAGCCAGGACAAGCTGGCGGATTCGCTCGGGCTCACGTTCCAGCAGATTCAGAAATATGAGAAAGGCGTCAACCGCATCGGCGCGAGCCGGGTGTTCGAGATGTCCCGAATCCTCGGCGTGCCGATCCAGTTCTTCTTCGACGATTATGACGCGGAGACCGGGCGGTCCTACGGCTTCGCCGAATCGGGCCCCGATGACGGCGCGGCAATGATGGAGCTTCTGAACTCCCCGGAGGGCGTGCAGCTCTGCAAGCACTTCGCCTCGATCACCGATCCGAAGATCCGCAAGCGCGTGCTGGAGCTCGTCAAATCGCTCTCGGACGAAGGCGCTTCGGGCTGACGCCGCCCCGCATTTCGGAATAGACTTCACCGCGCCGCTTCGTTAGAAGCGCGCCCGCTGACGTATAAACTTTTCCTTATATAGGGGGATCGAACGCCGATGGCGCGCCAGTCCTATCTTTTCACCAGCGAGAGCGTCGCCGAAGGCCACCCCGACAAGGTTTGCGACCGGATTTCGGACGAGATCGTCGACCTCGTCTACCGGGAGGCGGTCGCGACCGGCATGAACCCCTGGAACGTGCGGTGCGCCTGCGAAACGCTGGCGACGACCAACCGCGTCGTCATTGCGGGCGAAGTGCGCGTGCCAGAAACGCTGATGAAGGACGCGACCCATGTGAAGCCCGACCGCTTCATCGAGGCGGCGCGGGCGGCGATCCGCGCCATCGGCTATGAGCAGGACGGCTTCACCTGGCGCGAGGCGACGAAAATCGAAGTCCTGCTGCACGGCCAGTCCGCCGACATCGCGCAGGGCGTCGACAAGGCGGCTGACGCCAACGCCGAAGGCGCGGGCGACCAGGGCATCATGTTCGGCTACGCCTGCCGCGAGACATCGGCGCTGATGCCGGCGCCCATCTATTACAGCCACAAGATTCTGGAATTGCTCGCGCGCGCGCGCCATCAAGGCGTCGGCGATGCGGCGCTGCTCGGTCCGGACGCCAAGAGCCAGGTGACCGTGCGCTATGAAAACGGCAGGCCCGCCGCCGTCACCTCGATCGTCCTGTCGACCCAGCATCTCGACCCGACCTGGAATTCGGCGAAGGTGCGGTCGGTGGTCGAGCCCACCATCCGCACCGCGCTCGCCGATCTTGACATCGCGCCCGACTGCAAATGGCACGTCAACCCGACCGGCAAGTTCGTCATCGGCGGACCGGACGGCGATGCGGGCCTGACGGGCCGCAAGATCATCGTCGACACTTATGGCGGCGCAGCCCCGCATGGCGGCGGCGCGTTCTCCGGCAAGGACACGACGAAAGTCGACCGCTCCGCCGCCTATGCCGCGCGCTATCTCGCCAAGAACGTCGTCGCGGCGGGCCTTGCCGACCGCTGCACCATCCAGCTTTCCTACGCCATCGGCGTCGCCGAGCCCCTGTCCGTCTATGTCGATCTGCATGGCACGGGGCAGGTCGATGAAGCCCGCCTTGAGCGCGCGCTTCGGGAAGCGATGGATCTTACGCCTTCGGGCATCCGCCGCCATCTCGACCTCAACAAGCCAATCTACGCCCGCACGGCGGCCTATGGCCATTTCGGCCGCCAGCCCGACGCCGAGGGCGGCTTCTCGTGGGAGAAAACCGATCTCGCCGCGGCGCTGAAGCGCGCCCTCGCCTGACGGGCGCCAAGGCCCTTGCCGCCGCCGCCGGCAAGGGTTGAAGGCGGGCGCCGCGACTATCCGGAACATCCGGAAACTTCGGAAAGATCGGAGGGTCTTGCAGCGGTCGAACCCGCCTTTCCCGCGGGGTCGCGCGATATTTTCCGAATTGGCCGTTTGGGATGAAGGCGCGGCCCGCGCGCGGCGTCGGCGGACTTTTCGGCGGGCCGCCGATTTGAAATTCGCCGCCCTTGTTCAAGCCGCCGCGCCAGACGAGGGCTGTCTTAACCGATGATCGCGCCGGCGGCGGGGCCGAGGGGCTATCTTGAGATCTTGGGCCAAGCGGCGCCGGAAGTCAAGCCCTCCATCAGGGGAATGCCTTATGGTTAATTTCACCCAAGGGTTGCAAAACGCGAGCGGGCGGTCAGTCTTTCCTCACCAGCGCTTCGATCGCCGCGCCGAACGCGGCGCAGCCGTCCTCGCCGCCGATGTCGGCCGTGCCGCGCCCCTTATGGATCGCCTCCTCGACTGCGCGTTCGACGGCGCGCGCGGCGGCTTCGTGCTGCAGGCTGAAGCGCAAGAGCATGGCGCCCGACAAGATTGCGCCCGTCGGATTGGCTTTGTCCTGACCGGCGATGTCGGGCGCGGTCCCGTGGATCGGCTCATAGAGCCCCGCCCTTGCGTCGCCGAGCGAGGCCGACGGCGCAAGCCCGATCGAACCGGCGATGACCGAAGCCTCGTCGGAGAGAATGTCGCCGAACATGTTCTCGGTGAGGACGACGTCGAACGCAGCCGGGTGCTGGATGAGCTTCATCGCCATCGCATCGACGAGGACGTGCTCGAGCGCGACATCCGGGTATTCGCGCTCGCGCAGCGCCGTCACCGTCTTCCGCCAGAGCCGGCCGGTCGCCAGCACGTTGGCCTTGTCGACGCTCGTGACCTTCTTCCGGCGGCCGCGCGCGGCCCCGAAGGCGATGCGGGCGACGCGCTCGACCTCGTCGCGCGAATAGACGCAATTGTCGCTGGCGCGGTCCGCCTCTTCGACGCGCTCGCCGAAATAGAGCCCGCCCGTCAGCTCACGGACGATCAGGAGATCGACGCCGCTCGCTCGCTCGGGGCGCAGGGGCGACAGGGTCTCCTTGCCGGGCAAGACGCGGGTCGGGCGCAGATTGGCGTAGACGCCGAGCGCCTTCCTCAGCGCGAGGAGCCCGGCTTCCGGCCTCGGGCCGCCCTGGTCCCATTTTGGCCCTCCGACCGCGCCGAGCAGCACCGCGTCCGCTTCAAGGCAGGCCTTGCGCGTCGCCGCCGGAAAGGGATCGCCGTGCCGGTCGATGGCGACGCCGCCGAAGTCATGCTCCTCGAACGCAAGCTCAAGGGCGAAGACGCGCGCGGCCTTCAGCATCACGGCGCGCGCGGCATCCGAAACTTCCGGCCCGACGCCGTCGCCGGGAAGATAGGCGATCCTGAAGCTCATGATGCGCGCGCCTCATAGGCGTCGATCGCCGGGGCCTGCTTCAGGAGGTGGCCGAGCGGATCGACCCCGTCGAGGAGGCACCGGCGGGCGAAAGGCTCGATCAAGAACGCGGCAGCCGTCCCGTCGTCGAGCGTCACGGTCATCGTCTCGAGATCGATCGTCGCCATGCAGCCGGGATTTTCCAGCAGTTTCCGGTGCGTCGCGGCGTCGACCGTGACCGGAACAAGGCCGTTCTTCAGCGCATTGCTTTTGAAGATGTCGGCGATGTCGGAGGAGATGACGGCGCGAAAGCCGAAATCGTGAAGGGCCCAGGGGGCGTGCTCGCGGCTCGACCCGCAGCCGAAATTGGGGCCCGCAACGAGGATGCGGTGCGTTCCGGGGTCGATCCCGTTGAAGACGGAATCGTTCCTCAGCCGGCCGTTGTCGTCATAGCGCCAGTCGAAGAACAGCGCCTTGCCGAGCCCGGCGCGCGCGGTCGTCGTCAGGAAGCGCGCCGGCACGATCTGGTCGGTGTCGATATTGGCCTGCGGCAGGACGACCGTCCGTGAGCGGATGGTGCGGATGGGCTCGAACGTCATGCGGCGTTCTCCGGAAGATATTTACGCGGATCGGCGATGCGGCCTTCGATCGCCGAGGCGGCGGCGGTCGCCGGGCTCGCGAGCACCGTCCTCACCCCTTTGCCCTGCCGTCCGATGAAATTGCGGTTTGAAGTCGAGACGACGAGCTCGCCGGGCTCGCCCTTGTCGCCGTTCATGGCGATGCACATCGAGCAGCCGGGCTCGCGCCATTCCGCGCCGGCGTCGAGAAAGACGCGGTGGAGATTTTCCGCTTCCGCCGCGCGCTTGACGGTCTCGGAGCCCGGAACGACGAGCGCGACGACGCCCGCCTTCACCTTGCGCCCGCGCATGACCTCTGCGGCTTCTCGCAAATCCGAAAGGCGCGAATTGGTGCAGCTGCCGATAAAGACGCGATTGACCGCGGCCTCGGCGAGGGGGCGGCCTTCCCTGAATTTCATGTAGTCGCTCGCATGGCGCTCGCTTCCGGTCCTCGGCGCCGGCGCTGATGCATCGACCGGCAAGGCGGCGTCGGGCGAGACCCCATAGGTGACCATCGGCTTCAGCGCCGAGGCGTCGATGACGACTTCCCGGTCGAAGATCGCGCCCTCGTCCGATTTGAGCCTCCGCCAGTCCGCGACCGCGCGGTCCCAGTCGGCGCCCGACGGCGCGTATTCGCGGCCCTTGAGGTAGTCGAACGTCTTGTCGTCCGGCGCGATCATGCCGAAGCGCGCGCCGGCCTCGATCGACATGTTGCAGAGGGTCATGCGCCCCTCCATCGCCAACGCCGCGACGGCGGCGCCGGCGAACTCGACCGCATGGCCCTGTCCGCCGTCGGCGCCGATCCTCGCGATCATCGCCAGCGCCATGTCCTTGGCGCCGACGCCCGGCGGGCAGGCGCCCTCGAACGTGACGCGCATCGATTTCGGCTTCCTTTGCAGGACGCATTGCGTCGCCAGCACGTGCCCGACCTCCGTCGTGCCGATGCCGAAGGCGAGCGCGCCGAAGGCGCCATGCGTGGATGTGTGGCTATCGCCGCAGACGATCGTCTTGCCCGGCTGCGTTGCGCCGAGTTCGGGGCCGATCACATGCACGATGCCGCGTTGGGGATGGTCCATGCCGAGAAGGCGAATGCCGTGCCGCGCGCAATTCTCAATGAGCTGCGCGACCTGCGCCTCCGCTGCGGCGTTCGCATAGGGAAGCCTGCCGTCAGGGCCCGCCGGCTTCGTCGGCGTCGAATGGTCGAGCGTCGCCAGCGTGCGGTCGGGCCGGCGCACCTTGAGGCCGCGTTCATCGAGCGCGGCGAAGGCCTGCGGCGAGGTCACTTCGTGAACGAGGTGGAGGTCGATATAGAGGACGGCCGGGGCGTCGACGGTTTCGTCGACGACGACATGGCGCGCCCACAATTTGTCGAAAAGCGACGTCGGTTCAGGCGCGGGCATGGCGGATTGCGCTCTCCTTTTCGCGACCGGGATGCAGCCGGACGCCAGCGGCCGCGTCAGTCGGCATCTTACGCTCCCGCCGCCCGCTTGCGACGGTCCGGCATGACGCCCCGCACCGCAACCGCCTGGTTGACGGCCGCGACGAAGGCGGCGACGGCGGCGTCGGCGATGTCGACCTCCTGTGCTTTGCCTGAATAAAGCTGGCCTTCGACCTCGACGACGGCTTCGGCGCGCACGACTCCTTCGGTCGCGACGTGATGAAGGTCAAGGACGCTGATGACGCCCGGCACGCCGGTGATTGCGCACACGGCGGCGAAGGCGGCGTCGATCGGTCCGTCGCCTTCCTGGCTGATGGTGCGGCGCTCGCCATTGTCGTGCTCCATGGTGATGCGCGCATAGGGCCTCGTGTCCTCTTCCAGGTCGACGCGCAGCTCCGTGCGGCGCATCCGCCAGGGGCCGATGCGCCCGTCAATGCGCGCATTGCCCGTCGCAAGGCGGACGAGGTCGGCGTCCGTCACCTCGCGGCAGGTGTCGGCAAGATGTTTGAAATCGGGAAAGAGGTCCTCGATCCGCTGCGCGGAAACCTCGAAGCCGAGCGCTTTCAGGCGCGCGGCGAGGGCATGCTTGCCGGAATGCTTGCCGAGAACGAGCGCATTCGACGGCACGCCGACGCTTTCAGCGTCCATGATCTCATAGGTGCGCTTGTCGGCGAGGACGCCATGCTGGTGAATGCCCGCTTCATGCGCGAAGGCGTTCCTGCCGACGATCGCCTTGTTGCGCGGCACGGGATTGTGGGTGACGCGCGCCAGCGTCTGGCTCGCCGGGTAGAGCTTGGTCGTGTCGATAGCGGTCGCGACGCCGAAGAAATCGCGGCGGACCGTGAGCGCCATCACCGCTTCTTCCAGCGAGCAATTCCCGGCGCGCTCGCCGATGCCGTTGAGCGCGCACTCGATCTGGCGGGCCCCGCCCGTGACGGCCGCAAGGCTGTTGGCGACCGCCATGCCGAGATCGTCATGGCAATGCGTGGACCACACGACGCCGGCGCCGGGATTATTCTCAATCAGGAAGCGGAAGAGCTCCGTGATCTCCTCCGGCGTCGTGTAGCCGACGGTGTCGGGTATGTTGATCGTCGCCGCCCCGGCGGCGATCGCGGCCCTGACCGCTTCGAGCAGGAAGTCCCGCTCGGTGCGGATGGCGTCCTCGGCGGAGAATTCGACCTCATCGGCTGCGGATTTGGCGTGGCGGACGATTTCGCCGATCCGCGCGATGATCTCCGCCTTTGTCATTTTGAGCTTCGCATCGCGATGCGTCGGGCTCGTGCCGATGAATGTGTGGATGCGCCGCCGGCGCGCCGGCTCGAGGGCCCGCGCCGCCGCGTCGATGTCGGCGATCGAGGCGCGCGCGAGCGAACAGATGACGGGCCCGTCGATCTCCGCCGCAATGGCCCTTACGGCCGCGGCGTCGCCCGGCGAGGCGGCGGCGAAACCCGCCTCGATGACGTCGACGCGAAGCGCCTTCAGCGCGCGGGCGACGATGAGCTTGGCGTCCGTCGACATCGAGAAGCCGGGGGCCTGTTCGCCGTCGCGCAAGGTGGTGTCGAAGATCAATACCCGGTCTTCGGACGGGTTTGTCGCGGCGGTCATTGTTCGTGTCCTGAAAGGTGATGCTGCGGGCTGGTCGCGCGCGGGGGCGTCCCCCGCGCGGGGCTAAGTCGGCGCCGTGCGTTGAGGGGCGGGCGCATCAATCGTCTCTCTCGATGCCTCGCCGGATCGACAGGACGCCGGTGCGCGAGACTTCCTTGAGGCCAAGGGGGCCCATCAGCTCGATGAAGGTGTTGATCTTCTCGCGCGCGCCCGTCACCTCGAACACGAAGGAGGTATGCGTCGTGTCGATGACGCGGGCGCGGAAAATATCGGCGAGCCGCATCGATTCGAGGCGCTGCTCGCCGGCGCTGACGACCTTCACGAGCGCAAGCTCACGCTTGATGCTCTCGGCCTCACGCGTCACGTCGATGACGCGCCGGACCGGCACGAGGCGGCCGAGCTGGGCCTTGATCTGTTCGATCTTCGCCGGCGTGCCGCGGGTGACGATGGTGATGCGCGAGGTGTGCTTTTCCGCATCCGTCTCGGCGACGGTGAGGCTCTCAATGTTGTAGCCGCGCGCCGAGATGAGGCTGACGACGCGGGCGAGCGTTCCGGGTTCGTTGTCGACGATGACGGCGAGGATCGCTTCGGCCGCCGCGCCCTCGTCGCGCGTGACGGGATACACCGACTGCGAGGGTTCGACGGCGCTCATACCAGCGTCCTTCCGCGCTCGCTGATCTCATCGCCGGTGACGACGTGATCGCCGAACAGCATCTCGTTGTGCGCCGCGCCCGACGGGATCATCGGAAAGACGTTTTCTTCCTGCGTCACGACGCAGTCGAACAGCACCGGGCGGTCGACGGCGATCATCTCCCGGATCCTGTCGTCGAGCTCGGCCGGCGTCTCGGCGCGCAGGCCGACGCAGCCATAGGCCTCGGCGAGCTTAACGAAGTCAGGCAGGCTGTCGGAATAGGAATGCGAATAGCGCCCGCCATGCAAGAGCTCCTGCCACTGGCGCACCATGCCGAGATAGGCGTTGTTGAGGATGAAGATCTTCACCGGCAGGCCGTGCTGCACGGCGGTCGACATCTCCTGCATCGTCATCTGCACCGAGGCGTCGCCGGCGATGTCGATGACGAGCGCGCGCGGATGAGCGGCCTGCACGCCGATCGCGGCGGGAAGCCCGTAGCCCATCGTGCCGAGACCGCCGGAGGTCATCCAGCGGTTCGGTTCGTCGAAGTGGAAATGCTGCGCGGCCCACATCTGGTGCTGGCCGACTTCGGTCGTGACGAAGACATCGCGGCCGCGTGTCAGCGCATAGAGCCGCTCGATCGCACATTGCGGCTTGATACGCGTTTGGCTTCCCCGATAGGCGAAGGATTTGCGCGCGCGCCAGGCGTTGATCTGCGCCCACCAGGGGTCAAGGCGCTCGCGGTCATGCGGCTCCTTCTCGTTCCGGCGGCGCCATTCCCGGACCATCGCCCCGATCACGGCGCCGGCGTCGCCGACGACGCCGAGGTCGACGCGCACGTTCTTGTTGATCGACGACGGGTCGATGTCGACGTGGATTTTCCGCGATTGCGGGGAAAAGGCGTCGAGCCGCCCGGTGATGCGGTCGTCGAAGCGCGCGCCGAGCGCGATCATCAGATCGCAATCGTGCATGGCGCTGTTCGCCTCGAGGCTGCCATGCATGCCGAGCATGCCGAGCCAGCAGGGCCCGGAGGCCGGATAGGCGCCGAGCCCCATCAGCGTCGAAGTCAGCGGAAAATTCGTTTCGCTCGCGAGCGCGCGCAAGGCTTCGCTCGCTTTCGGGCCGGAATTGATGACGCCGCCGCCGGTATAGAGCACCGGGCGGCGCGCGCGCCGCATCAGGTCGACCGCCTGTTCGATCTTCGTCTGATCGACCGGCGGCGTGACGATGCAGTTGCGCTTTTTCGCCTCGGCGCGCGCGGTGTAGAGCGCCTGTTCGAACTGCACGTCCTTCGGAATGTCGATGACGACGGGTCCGGGGCGTCCGTTTCGTGCGATGTGGAAGGCCTCGTGCACGATGGTCGCCAGCTTGTGGGCGGACGGCACGAGATAATTGTGCTTGGTGCAGGAGCGCGTGATGCCGACCGTGTCGCATTCCTGGAACGCGTCGGTGCCGATCAGCGGCCGCGCGACCTGGCCGGTGATGCAGACGATCGGGATGGAATCGAGCAGCGCGTCGGCGAGGCCGGTGACGGCGTTCGTCGCGCCGGGGCCCGAGGTGACGAGAACGACGCCGACCTTGCCGGTCGATCGCGCATAGCCTTCGGCGGCGTGGGCGGCGCCCTGCTCGTGGCGGACGAGAACGTGGCGGATCGTATTGCGCTTGTAGAGCGCATCATAGATCGGCAGCACGGCGCCGCCCGGATAGCCGAAAATCACCTCGACGCCCTGCTCTTCGAGCGCATCGAGCAGGATGTCGGCGCCGGCCTGCGGGGTGCGCGTTCGCGGCGGCGCCTCAATCGTCGTTTCGGCGGCCGTCATGGTCAGGCGTCCTTCGTGTTGGCGCCCGGCTTGAGCCAGGCCATGCGCGCGCGCAAATCCGCCCCGGTCTTCTCGATCGGGTGGGCGAGGTCCTTCTCGAGCAGCTTCTGGTAGCGCGGCTTGCCGGCTTGATTTTCGAGAATCCAGTCGCGCGCGAAGGCGCCGGACTGGATGTCGGCGAGCACCTCGCGCATGCGCGCGCGCGTCTCGTCATTGATGATGCGCGGGCCGGAGACGAGGTCGCCGTATTTCGCCGTCTCCGAGACGAACTGGTGCATCTTGGCGACGCCGCCTTCGTAGAGAAGGTCGACGATCAGCTTCAGCTCGTGCAGGCATTCGTAATAGGCGACCTCGGGCTTGTAGCCGGCGGCGACGAGCGTATCGTAGCCCGCCATCACGAGCTCGGTCGCGCCGCCGCAGAGCACGGCCTGCTCGCCAAAGAGGTCGGTTTCGGTCTCTTCGCGGAAGGTCGTTTCGATGGCGCCCGCCGCCGCGCCGCCGATGAGGCTCGCATAGCCGAGCGCTTTCTCCTTCGCCTTGCCGGTTGCGTCCTGATGGACGGCGAAGAGGCACGGAACGCCGCGCCCTTTTTCATATTCGCGGCGGACGAGATCGCCGGGGCCTTTCGGGGCCACCATGATGACATCGACGTTCTTCGGCGGGTTGACGCGCCCATAGAGCACCGTGAAGCCGTGCGCGAACAGGAGGGCGTCGCCGTCCTTCAAATTCGGCGCGATCTCTTCGGCGAAGATCTTCTCATGCGTCATGTCGGGGGTGAGGATGGCGATGAGCTTGGCTTGCCGCGTCGCGTCGGCGACGCTTTGAACCTCGAGGCCGTCTTCTTGCGCGCGCTTCGCCGTCGGCGCTCCTTTCCTGAGGCCGACGATCACCTCGACGCCGGAATTCTTGAGGTTCAAGGCATGCGCGCGGCCCTGGCTGCCATAGCCGATGACGGCGACGGGGGCCGCTTTGACGACGGCGGGGTTGGCGTCCTGTTCGCTGCAGAGTTTCATGACCGGTCCTTGTTCAGCAGTCGGAGGATTGGATCGTCGTCGCGCCTTTCGCCGCGGCGGAGACGAGGCGGGCGTATTTGTCGAAGCCGCCGCCGAGGCGCGCCGGCGGGCGCGGGCTGAAAGCGGCGCGGCGCGCCGCCCAGTTGACATCGGCGTCGATTCGGCGCGCCTCGGCGTCGATGCGGATTCTGTCGCCGTCCTTGAGGAGCGCGATGGGACCCGCGAGCGCCGCTTCGGGGCTCACATGGCCGATGACGAAACCGTGGCTCGCGCCCGAAAACCGTCCGTCGGTGATGAGCGCGACCTTGCCGGCGAGCCCTTGCCCGGCGAGGGCGGCGGTGACGGCGAGCATCTCGCGCATGCCGGGCCCGCCTTTGGGGCCTTCGTGGCGGATGACGACGACGTCGCCCGCCTTGATCGCGCGGGCGCTGACGGCGGCGAAGGCGGCCTCCTCGCCGTCGAACACCCGCGCCGGCCCCGCAAAGGCGCCGTCGCCATAGCCGGCGGTCTTCAATACCGCGCCCTCGGGTGCGACGTCGCCGTAAAGGATGCGGACGCCGCCGGTCGCCTTGAAGGGCCTGTCGACGGCGGCGACGACGGTCTGGCCCGGCGTCTCGCGCGCGGCGGCGAGCTCCTCGAACAACGTCCGCCCACTGACGGTAGGCGCGTCGGCGAGACGCCCCGCTTCCATCAGCCGCTTGCCGAACAGCGCCGCGCCGCCCGCCGCGTAAAGATCGCGGGCGAGATGTTTCCCGCCGGGCTTCAGGTCGGTGATCACCGGCGTCTCGCGCGAGAGCCGGTCGAAGAGATCGATCGAGAACGGAACGCCTGCTTCTGCGGCGATGGCGGCGAGGTGAAGGACCGCATTGGTCGAGCCGCCGCTGGCGACGACGGCGGTCGCGGCGTTCCTCAGCGAGGCCTCGGTGATGAAGCCGCGCGCGCAGACGCCCTTCAGCGTCAGCTCGGCGGCAAGGCGCCCGCAGCGTTCGGCCTCGCGCGCCTTTTCCGGCGCGACGGCGGGAACGTCGCCTGCGCCCATCGGCGCCAGGCCGAGGAAGGCGAGCGCCATCGCCATGGTGTTCGCGGTGAACTGGCCGCCGCAGGCGCCGGCGCCGGGGCAGGCCGCGCGCTCGATTTCGTCAAGCGTCGCATCGCTGATCGATCCCGCGGCGTGCGAACCGACCGCCTCGAACACGTCCTGGATGGAGATGTC
Organism: Parvularculaceae bacterium; assembly: GCA_046296195.1. GTDB lineage: Bacteria > Pseudomonadota > Alphaproteobacteria > Caulobacterales > Parvularculaceae > Amphiplicatus. The sequence goes on from JBKBLR010000009.1 coordinate 43,177, forward strand.
GCGGCCCTCGCAGCGTCCGGGCAGGATCGTGCCGCCGTAAAGCACGCATCCCGGGATATCGAGCCGGGCGAGCGCCATCGCCGCGGCGGGAATCGTCTTGTCGCAGCCGACGAGAATGACCGCGCCGTCGAGGCTGTGGCCGCGCACGGCGAGCTCGATCGAGTCGGCGATCACCTCGCGCGAGATCAGCGAGGCCCGCATGCCTTCCGCGCCCATGGTGATGCCGTCCGAAACGACGATGGTGTTGAAGTCGATCGGCACGCCGCCGCCGGCGCGCACGCCCTTGCGCACCGGCTCGGCGAGCGCGGCGAGGTGCAGGTTGCAGGGCGTCACCGTCGACCAGGAGTTGACGACGGCGATGAGCGGCTTCTCAAGGTCCGCGTCCGAAAGCCCGGTGCCGCGCAGCATCGCGCGCGCCGGCGCCCGGTTCGGGCCCTTGGTGATCGCATCCGATCTTTTTTCTCGTCGTTCGGTCATCATCGGTCCGGTTTGAGGTCGCAAACGAAAACCGCCCCCTTTCGGGAGCGGTGCGGTGGTCGGGCCTGTCGCTGTCCTAGCTTCGCGCCCTCGCCATCGCCGCCCCCCGGGGGGTGCGAATAAGAAGTACGAGGCTGAGAAGGACGAGGCTGGCGAAAAGGACGGGCGCGCCGGCGACCGCCAGCCCCCCGGACAACCCCTTCTCGATCAACACAGCCGACACGGGCCGGACCCTTGTTTTTCCACACGCCTTGCGGCGCTGCAAAAAACCTTACGCACCCTCTCGCTGCCGCTCAAGCAAAAAATCGCGGCGCGACGCAGTTTCTTCCAGAAAGCGCCCGAAATGCCGCAGATTGCTGGCAGAAAATGCTAAAGCGACACATATCCTCGATTGGTTAACCGTTTATGACCGAATCTGGCCGTCGCCCCGGATGACGGTCTTGAACGTCGTCAGCTCCTCGACGCCGACCGGCCCGCGGGCATGGAGCCGGCCGGTGGCGATGCCGATCTCGGCGCCAAAGCCGAATTCGCCCCCGTCGGCGAACTGGGTCGAGGCGTTGTGGAGGACGATCGCGCTGTCGACGCGCGCTAAGAACCGTTCCGCGGCCGCCCGGTTCTCGGTGACGATCGTTTCGGTGTGGGCGGTGCCGTAGCGTGCGATATGGGCGATCGCGCCCTCGACGCCGTCGACGGCGGCGACGGCGATCACCGGCGCCAGATATTCCGTCGACCAATCATCTTCGGTCGCGGGTTCCGCGGCGCCGTCGAGGGCGCAGATCGCGGCGTCGCCCCTGATCGCGCATCCCGCCTTTCGCAACGCGGCGGCGACGGGCGGGTAAAGGTCAGCCAACCGCGCCCGGTCGATGAGCAAGGTCTCCGCCGCGCCGCAAACGCCGGTGCGCCGCATCTTCGAGTTCAACGTCACCGCGACCGCTTTCGCGACATCGGCGTCGCGATCGAGATAGACATGGCAGACGCCGTCGAGATGGCCCAGCACGGCGACGCGCGCCTCGTCCATCACCCGCTTCACCAGTGATTTCCCGCCGCGCGGGATGACGAGATCGATCGCGCCGTCGAGGCCGGAGAGGAGATGGCCGACGACGGTGCGGTCTCCTGTTTCGACGACCTGCGCCGCATCGGCGGGCAATCCGGCCTCTTCAAGCCCCGCTCGAAAGAGGCGCGCAAGGAGCGCGTTGGTCGCCAGGCACTCCGACCCGCCGCGCAAAACGACCGCGTTGCCCGCCTTGATTGCGATCGCGGCGGCGTCGACGGTGACGTTCGGGCGGCTTTCATAGATCATCGCGATGACGCCGATCGGCGTCCTGACTCGCGCAAAGCGCAGGCCGTTCGGCCGCGCCCATTCCCTGACGACGGCGCCGACGGGATCGGGCAGGGCGGCGACGGCGCGCAGGGCGTCGGCGATCGCGTCAAGGCGCGCCTCATCGAGCGCCATGCGGTCGATGAAGGCGGCGCCCTTTCCTTCGGCGCGTGCGACCTCGGCGGCGTTGACGCTGAGAATGTCATCCGTGTGCAGACCGATCAGGCGCGCGGCCGACACGAGCGCAGCGTTCTTCGCCGCCGTCGGCGCAGCCGCAAGCTCGCGCGCTGCGGCGCGGGCGCGGCGCGCCGCTTCGATCATCAGGAAGCGCAAGGCGTCGCTCATGGCGCGGCCCGCCTGAGCGCCAGATCGTCCTTTTCGATGACGGCGGGGCGGCGCCGGTAGCCGAGAATACGCTCGATCTCGTCGGACCGCTTGCCGGCGATGAGGCGCAGCTCCGCCGCGCCGTAGGCTGACAATCCTTGCGCGATCGCCGCGCCGTCCGGCGCGACGATCAGCACCGCGTCGCCGCGCTGGAACTCGCCCGACAGCGACGACACGCCCGCCGGCAACAGGCTCGCCCCGCCGAGGATCGCCGTCGCCGCCCCGGCGTCGATGCGGATTTCGCCTTGCGGCTTCAGGCGCCCGCCGATCCACTGGCGGCGCGCCTTGTCCGGGCTGGTGCCGGACAGAATGAGCGTCGCGGGGCCGCCCTCGGCGAGACGGCGCAAGGGGTGATCCTCCGCGCCCGGTGCGATGATCGTCGCCGCGCCGGCCGCGCCGGCGATCTCCGCCGCGGCGATTTTCGACGCCATGCCGCCCGAACCGACGCCGGCGGCGGCGTTCGCCCCGCCCGCCGCGGCGACGATCTCGGGCGTGATGCGCTCGATCACGGGAAGCCGGCGCGCCGAAGCGACGCGCCTTGGATCGGCGTCATAGACCCCGTCGATGTCCGAAAGGATGACGAGGAGGTCGGCTCCGGCGATCTGGGCGGCGTGCGCGGCGAGCCGGTCATTGTCGCCATAGCGGATCTCGGCGGTGGCGATGGTGTCGTTCTCGTTGACGAGCGGCAGGGCGCCGAGGTCGAGGAGGGTCGAGAAAGTCGCCCGCGCGTTGAGATAGCGGCGCCGGTTCTCGGTGTCGTCGAGCGTCAGCAGGATCTGCGCAACGGCGATGTCGTGCGGCGCGAAGGCGCGCTGCCAGGCTTCGACGAGCGCGGCCTGTCCGGCGGCGGAGGCGGCCTGCTTCTCGTCGAGTCGAAGCGCGCCGTCGAGTTTCAGGCGACGGCGGCCGAGCGCGATCGCGCCCGAGGTGACGACGACGATCTCGCGCCCTTCCTCGCGCAAGGCGGCGATGTCGCCGGCGAGCGCGTCGAGCCAGGCGCTGCGCACGCCCGCGCCGATGAGAATCGCCGAGCCGACCTTGACGACGAGGCGGCGCGCGCCCGCGAGCGCCGTCTGCGCCCTGAAATCTTCCGGTTTCATGGGCGTGAGCTTAGCGGACGCCCGCAGGCTCTGGCAGGGCGCCGGCGAGCGGCTGCGACGATCCGCGCCTGATGTCGCCGAGATCGGCGAGGATCGATTCAACCGTCGGCCGGCGCCCGGCGCCTTTGCCGCGCGCCTCGAACAGGCGTCCGTCCGCGAGCGCGGCGCGCAGCGCGTTCGCCTCCCACGCCGCGCCCCGGAAGAAGGGGTCGTCATCGACCCGCGTGAAGGCGACCCGGGCGTGAAGCGCGCCGTCGCGGTTTTCGATGGTCGCGAGCTGCTTGACGACGCCGCCCCCGCTCGCGAACGCCGCGGCCTTTTCCGCCGTCAGCGCCTCGACCTCGATCTCGTCGAGCGGGATCTCGCGCCCGAAGGCGACGAAGGAGAGGATGGCGATCTTGGCGCGCGCATCGGCGCCGGAAAGATCGGCGCTGGGATCGGGCTCGGCGAAGCCCGCAATCTGCGCGCGCCTGACCGCTTCCGCGAAGGAAACGCCGTTCGCGAGCGAGGTGAGGATGAAATTGACCGTGCCGTTCAAAACCGCGTTGAACTTCACTCCCGGGCCCGCCGCTGCGGCGGCCGCCACCGTTTCAACGAGCGGCGCGCCGCCGCCGACCGCGGGCGAATAGCGGAATACGGCCCCGGTCGCGCGCGCGCGCGCCGTCAGCGCGGCCATCGCCCCGGCGATCGCCTGCTTGTTGGCGGTGACGACGCTGACGCCTTTCGCCAGCGCCGCCTCGATGAGAGCGCGCCCCGCGGCGCCGTCCGGCAACGCCTCGATGATCGCGCCGGGCTTCGTCGCCAGCAGCGTCTCGATGCGGTCGGCGATCACCGCCCCCGAGAAAGCGTCGAGGCGGCGCTTGGCGGCGTCGCGCACGAGCGCCGCGCACAGGCGGTAATCGTCCGTGTCCGCCGCAATCCGCAGCGCCGCGCCCTCGCCGATGGTGCCGAGCCCGGCGACCGCGACCCTGAGCGGTTGTCCGCGCAGCGCCCGCGCCGGCGCGGCAGGGGCGCCGGAAATGCGCGTGCCGGATGCGGCGTTGATGCGTTCGACATTGATGGCGACGCCGTGCGAGGCGGCGAAGTCGATCGCTTTCGGCTGCAAGAGCTTGCCGGCGACGGCGCGCGCCCCGGCCCAGTCGAGCGTTGCAAAGCGCTGCGCCTCGCCGTCGCCGGCGTTCGGATCGCGATCGTAAACGCCGTCGACATCCTTCATCAGCGTCGTCTCGCCGAGCCGCAGCGCGGCGGCCAGGAAGACGGCGGTGAGGTCCGATCCGCCGCGTCCGAGCAGCACCGGCTCGCCGGTCGCCCCCAGCGCGACGAAGCCCGGAACGATGACGACGTCGCGCGCGGCGATCGCCGTCTCAAGCAGAGCGACGTCGATCGCCTCGGGATGGGCGTCGTCGACCGGTCCGCCGGCGGAGAGCGACAAGGTGCGCGCGTCAAGGACGAACGCGTCGAGCCCGACGTCTTCGCAGGCGATCGCGAGCAGGGCGGCGCTGCGCTCCTCGCCGAGCGCGATGAGGCGCGGCGCGTGCCGGGATTTCGCCCCGCCTAGGCTCGCCGCTTCCTCGATCAGCGCATCGGTCTCGCCGGCGAAGGCGGAGACGACGGCGATGACTTTCCGGCCGGCGCGCCGGCGGCGATAGATCTCGGAAACGACGCGCGGCAGGTCGGCCTTGTCGCGCAGGACCGATGACCCGAATTTGACGACGACCGCCGACAGGGACGGCTTTTCATACTCACCGCGCATGAACCTCTCCCGGTTTCCGTAACGCGGCGACGTTGTCGCGCGCGGGCGCTCTCACCCGATCGAGGGCGGCGAAGATGTCGCGCAGCAGGTCTTTGGGATGTTCCAACCCGATCGAAAAGCGCACCAGCCGGTCCGAAATGCCGGCGCGCGCGCGCGCCTCCGGCGTCATCGAGGCGTGGGTCATGGTCGCCGGCGTGCACGCGAGGCTTTCAAACCCGCCGAGCGATTCAGCGATGGTGAAGATGGAGAGCCCGCGCAGCAGCTCGACGACATCGACGTCGGCCGCGAATTCGGCGCTGAGCATAGCGCCGAAGCCCTTCTGCTGGCGGCGCGCGATGTCATGGCCCGCATGTCCGGCGAGCCCCGGATAGTAGACGCGCCCGACGCGGTCATCGCGGCCGAGCGCCTCGGCGATCTCGCCGGCGGTCTCCTGCTGGCGCTCGATGCGGGTGAACAGCGTGCGCAGGCCCCGCAAGGTGAGAAAGCTGTCAAAGGGCGCGCCGGTGACCCCGGTTGCGTTCGCCCACCAGGCGAGCTCCTCGCCGAGCCCCTTTTCGCGCGCGATGACGGCGCCGCCGACGACGTCGGAATGGCCGTTGATGTATTTCGTCGTCGAATGGATGACGATGTCGCAACCGAGCGCGAGGGGGCGCTGCAAGGCCGGCGACAGGAAGGTGTTGTCGGCGACGACGATCGCGCCGGCCGACTTCGCCGCCGCCGCCGTCGCCGCGATGTCGGTGATCCGGAGCAGCGGATTGCTCGGCGTCTCGATGAGAACGAGCTTCGGCTTCCTCGCCAGCGCCGCGGCGAGCGCCCCGGGATCGGTCTCATTGACGAAGAGAACCTCGAAATGCCCGCGGCGCGCGCGCGCGGAGAGCAGGCGGTGCGTGCCGCCGTAACAATCATGCGGCGCGATGACGATGTCGCCCGGATTGACGAGCGTGAGCACGAGATCGACCGCCGCCATCCCAGTCGCGGTGATGATGCCGCGCTCGCCGCCTTCGAGGGCGCAGAGCGCGCGTTCAAGCTCGGCGCGCGTCGGATTGCCCGACCGGCAATAGTCGAACTCCGGCTTTTCGAGCGGATCGCGCCAGCCATAGGTCGCCGACAGATGGATCGGCGGCGAGACGGCGTTGAAGGCGCGGTCGCTGGCGACGCCGGCGTTTGCGGCGATCGTCTCGGCATGAAGGGGTGTCGACATGGCTCAGCGTTCCTCGATGAATTGCCTGATCAGCGGCGCAAGGGCAGCGTGTTCCTTCAGGAACGCGTCATGGCCGTAGAGCGATGAAATCTCGGCGTAGCGGGCGTTCGGCGCCGATTCGGCGAGGCGGCGCGTGTCGCCGGCGGGAACGAGGCGGTCTTCTCTCGCCGCGATGAACAACGCCTCGGCCGTGATGCGCGCGGGGTCGACGCGGTGGCGGTCGATCGAATCCGACAGCGTCACGAAGCGTTCAGGCGCCATTCGCCAGGCCTCGCCGCGGGCGATGAGATAGTCGCACACGGCGTAAGGATCGCCGGCCCTGGCGCCGGGGCGGTGCGGGAAGCGGGCGTTGAATTCCTCCGCCGTCCGATAGCTCGTCATGGCGAGCTGGCGCGCCAGCGACAGTCCCGCCTCAGGATCGCCCGCCCGGATGGCGAACTCGACGATGCGCCGCTGCACGCCGCGCAGCGCCGTCGCCGCCGCCTGCGGGCGATCGGCGGCGGAAATCACGCAGAGCTTTTCAAGGCGCTCGGGGAAGATTTCCGCGAAGGCGAGCGCCAGCATGCCGCCATAGGAAGCGCCGACGAACGCTGAAAGGCGCGGGACGCCGATCGCGTCGAGCGCAAAGGCGAGCGCGCGCGCCTGATCATGCGTCGAGATTGTGCGCGCCGCCTCGCCCGGATTGGGCAGGAAATCAAAACCGATGACGCGGCGGGCGCGCGTGTCGATCGGCGCGCCCGCGCCGACGATGTCGCGCCACCATCCCTTCGACGCTCCGGCGTCGGCGACCTCGCGCCCGGCGGAAATGCCGCCGGCGACGGCGATCGCCGGCGCGCCGTCAGGACCGAACAGGCGCAGCCGCACTTCCGGCTTCGTCAGGCGTTCGCCTGATTGCAGCGTGAAATCGGCGGGCAGCAGCACGCTGACATCGGCGCCGGCGGGAGCCGGGGCGTCAGGGTCTGGCCAGATGACTTCAAGGGCGGCGGACATCAATCGGCCTCTGCTTCCTCGCGTCGCGCATCAGGAAAATCGCAGAGACCCATCGGAGCGCGGCCACAGGGCCGCTTCACCGACTCATCTCTCGAAGCTTTCGCCTCGAAGGATTTGGCACCTTTCCGGAAGGCGGGTCGCGCGATCCGGCGGTTGCCCCAGCGTCTAAGGGCCTTTCCCTCGGCTGGTCTTGATGAGCTTAGGCGCGGTTCTAGCCGCAGAAAATTTTCCCCGTCAACAGGAATTTCGCCGCCCGCGCCCGCGCCTCATCCGTGTAAGGATCAATGCCGGCACGACGGGGCAGGGCTAACGAATTGTTTTTGCAAGGCAATCGGACGCAGCAGAAACCGCTTCAGCAGATTGGAAAGCCGCCATAAAAGGCTCGCCGGCATCCCCCGCTTAGCATAATCGGCCAAAAGCGGCCGAAAATTCTTCGCATCCGCAGCATGAAAATCCTTGCGCCGCGGCCCGGTGCGACCCTAGCGTCGCTAAAACGACAACCGGCGACGGGCGCAGGCGCGCCCGCATCGCCTTTGGGAGCGCCACCGGAAGAGCCATGCTCGCCTTCACGACCCTTGCGCGGCGGACGCCCGGGAAACGCGACGCGCAAACGCGCCGCGCGGATTTCGGCGAAATCTACGCGCCCTTCGCCGAGGCTGAGGCGCGCGCGCAGGCCTCGCGTTGCAGCCAGTGCGGCGTTCCCTTCTGCCAGAATCATTGTCCGTTGACGAATGATATTCCCGACTGGCTGCGCCTTGCTTCCGAGGGCCGTCTCAAAGAAGCCTATGCGCTGTCGTCGGCGACGAACTCGATGCCGGAGATCTGCGGCCGCATCTGCCCGCAGGACCGGCTGTGCGAGGGCGCCTGCGTCATCGAACAATCCGGACACGGAACGGTGACGATCGGCGCGATCGAGCAGTTCATCACGGAGACGGCGTGGCGCGAAGGCTGGGTTGCGCCGATCGCCGTCGGCGCGCCGACCGGCCGCTCGGCCGGGATCATCGGCGCGGGCCCGGCGGGGCTCGCCGCCGCCGAGGAGCTTTTGAAAGCCGGCGTCGCGGTGACGATCTATGATCGCCATGATCGCGCCGGCGGGCTCCTCGTCTACGGCATCCCGAACTTCAAGCTCGAAAAATCGGTCGTTGCGCGCCGCATCGCCCGCCTCGAGCGGGCGGGCGCCGTCTTCCGGCTCAATATCGATGTGGGCCGCGACATCAGCTTTTCGGCGCTGCGCGCCCGGCACGATGCGGTCCTCATCGCCGCCGGCGTTTACCGGGCGCGCGCGCTCGACCTTGAGGGCGAGAACGGGGAGGGCGTCGTCGCCGCGCTCGACTATCTCACCGCCTCCAATCGGCGCGGCTTCGGCGAAACGCCGGCGAACGCCGATGCGCTCGACGCGAAGGGACGCGACGTCGTCGTCATCGGCGGCGGCGACACCGCGATGGATTGCGTGCGGACGGCGGTGCGCCAGGGCGCGGCCTCCGTCACCTGTCTTTACCGGCGCGACAGGGCCAACATGCCGGGATCGGCGCGCGAAACGGCGCATGCGGAGGAAGAGGGCGTGCGCTTCCTGTGGCTCGCAGCGCCGGCGCGCCTTCTCTTCGCCGGCGGCGCCGTCGCCGGCGTCGAGGCTGTGCGCATGAAGCTCGGCGCGCGCGACGCGACGGGCCGCGCCGGCGTCGAACCCGATCCCGCTTCCTCGTTTCGGCTGCCGGCGGGCCTCGTCGTCAAGGCGCTCGGCTTCGAGCCTGAAGACCTGCCGGCGATGTTCGGCGAGCCGCAGCTCAAGACGACGGCGCGCGGCACGCTGCGCGTGCGCCCGGGCGGTCTTGAGACGTCGCTTCCCGGCGTCTTCGCCGCCGGCGACATCGTGCGCGGAGCCTCGCTCGTCGTTTGGGCGATCAAGGACGGGCGCGATGCGGCGGCGCAGATCGTCGAACGCCTGAGCGCCGACCGGCCCGCCCTCATCGCGGCGGAATGACGGGCCGGCGGCGATGAGCGACCCCGTTGAAACCTATCAGCGCCGGCGCGCCGCCCTCGCGGCGGCGGGGGCTTATGATCCGACATCGGAGCATGACGCCTGCGGCGTCGGCCTTGTCGCCGCGATCGACGGCGCGCCGCGGCGCGACATCGTCGAGATGGCGATCGCAGCGCTGAAGGCGGTCTGGCATCGCGGCGCAGTCGCCGCCGACGGCAAGACCGGCGACGGCGCGGGTCTTCTCGTCGCCATTCCGCAGGCCTTCTTCCGCGCCCAGGTCGAGCGCATGGGCCGCACGCCGCTCGCGCGCGATCTCTGCGCCGGGATGATCTTCCTGCCGCGCACCAATCTCGCCGCGCAGGACGCCTGCCGCGCGATCGTCGAGGCCGAGATCATCCGCGACGGCTTCAACGTCTATGGCTGGCGCCAGGCGCCGGTCGATCCCTCCCGGCTCGGGCTGCGCGCCGGCCTCGTCCGGCCGGAAATCGAACAGATACTCTTCTGCGACCTCAAGGACCGCAAGACCGACGAGCTCGAGCGCGCCCTCTATCTCATCCGCCGGCGGATCGAAAAGCGCGCGCGCGACGCGGGGCGCCAGGAATTCTACGTCGCCTCGCTGTCGGCGCGCTCGATCATCTACAAGGGCATGTTCCTCGCCGAGGAAATCGACCGCTTTTATCCCGACCTGCGCGATCCGGACTTCGTGTCGTCGATCGCGATCTTCCACCAGCGCTATTCGACGAACACCTTTCCCGAATGGCGCCTCGCCCAGCCCTTCCGGATGCTCGCCCACAATGGCGAGATCAACACCCTCAAAGGCAACATCAACTGGATGAGGAGCCATGAGATCCGCATGGCCTCCGCCGTCTTCGGCGCCGCGCAGGACCAGGTGAAGCCGGTGATCCAGCCAGGCTCGTCCGACAGCGCCGCGCTCGATCAAGCCTTCGAGCTCATCGTGCGCGCCGGGCGGTCGGGCCCGATGGCGAAGACGCTGCTCATTCCCGAAGCCTGGGAGAAGCAGGCGGGCGTGATGAAGGAGGAATGGCGCGCGCTCTACGCCTATTCGAACGCGGTGATGGAGCCCTGGGACGGGCCGGCGGCGATCTGCGCGTTCGACGGGCGCTGGGCGCTCGCCGGCGTCGATCGCAACGGGCTGAGGCCGCTGCGCTATGCGCTCACCGAAGACGGCGTCATCGCCGTCGGGTCGGAAACCGGCATGTGCCCGCTCGGCGAGCGCAAGGTGGTCAAGCGGGGCGCGCTCGAACCGGGCCGGATGATCGCGCTCGATATGGAGGAGCGGCGCTTTTACGAGCAGGACGAGATTCTCGATCTTCTCGCCGCCAAGCACCCCTATCGCGACTGGCTCCGGAACGTCGTCGAGCTGGAGCCGGAAATCGGCCCGGGTCCGGAGGAACGCCTCTACCCCGGCCCCGCGCTCGCCGCGCGCCAGCGGGCCGCCGGCTGGTCGCTCGAAGATCTCGATCTCGTGCTGCGGCCGATGGCGGCGACCGGCAAGGAAGCGGTCGGCTCGATGGGCGATGACACGCCAATTGCGGTCTTGTCGGACGAGTATCGTCCGCTGTCGCACTATTTCCGCCAGAATTTCAGCCAGGTGACGAACCCGCCGATCGACCCGTTGCGCGAAGACGGCGTGATGAGCCTGACGACGCGGTTCAAGAACCTCGGCAACATCCTTGCCTCCGACGAGACGCAGACCGACGTCTTCGCGCTGGCGAGCCCGGTGCTGACGAACGGCATGTATCTGCGCCTGCGCGCGCTTCTCGACCAGAAGATCGTCGAGATCGATTGCCTTTATGAAGCCGGCGAGGCGCGCGGCGACGGCCTTGCGCTGAAGCGCGCGCTCGACCGCATCCGGGCCGAGGCCGAACAGGCGCTTCAAGACGGCGCGGGCATCATCATCCTCACGGACGAACGCCAGGACGCCGCGCGCGTACCGATGCCGATGATCCTCGCGGCGGGCGGGGTTCACGCGCATCTGACCGACATCGGCCGGCGCACCTTCTGTTCGATCATCGTGCGCTCGGCCGAGTGCATGGACGCGCATTATGCGGCGGTGCTCGTCGGCGCCGGCGCGACGGCGGTTAGCCCCTATCTCGCCTTTGAATCCGTCGCCGCGGCGCATGAAACCGGCCAGCTCGGCGCGCTCACGCTCGGCCAGTGCGTCTATAATTACAAATGCGCGCTCGAGGCGGGGCTCCTGAAGATCATTTCCAAGATGGGGATTTCCGTCATCTCGTCCTATCGCGGCGGGTGCAATTTCGAGGCGCTCGGCCTTTCGCGCGCGCTCGTCGAGGAATTCTTCCCGGGCGTTCCAAGCCGCATTTCCGGCATCGGCCTTGCGGGCATCGAGAAGCGCGCGCGGGCGCTGCATGCGCGCGCCTGGCGCGGCGAGGCGACGCTTCCGGTCGGCGGCTTCTACCGGCAGCGCGCGCGCGGCGAGCGGCACATCCTCGAAGCGCGCATCGTCGCGGACCTGCAGAAGGCCGTGCGGGAGAATGATGCGGAGGCCTTCGCCCGCTACGCCGAAGCCCTCGACGGCGCCCGGCCGGCGCAGGTGCGGGACCTCCTGGAGCCGCGCGCGCTGGCGGAACCGCTCGATCCGTCGGATGTCGAGCCCGCCCCGGCGATCATCCGGCGGTTCTTGACGCCCGGCATGTCGCTCGGCTCGCTCTCGCCGGAAGCCCATGGCGCGCTCAACATCGCGATGAACCGGCTCGGCGCGCGCTCGGTTTCGGGCGAAGGCGGCGAGGATCCCGACCGCTATGAGCCGCTTGCGAACGGCGACAGCATGAATTCGCGCGTGAAGCAGGTCGCCTCGGGCCGGTTCGGCGTCACCGCCGAGTATCTCAATCAGTGTACGGAGCTCGAGATCAAGATCGCGCAGGGCGCAAAGCCCGGCGAGGGCGGCCAGCTGCCGGGCTTCAAGGTCACCGAGTTCATCGCGCGCATGCGCCACGCGACGCCCGGCGTCACGCTGATCTCGCCGCCGCCGCATCATGACATCTATTCGATCGAAGATCTCGCCCAGCTCATCTATGACCTGAAGCAGATCAATCCGGTCGCGCGCGTCTGCGTGAAACTCGTCTCGGCGGGCGGCATCGGCGCGATCGCAGCCGGCGTCGCCAAGGCGAAGGCCGACGTCATCCTCATCTCCGGCCATGTCGGCGGCACGGGCGCGAGCCCGCTCACCTCGATCAAGTTCGCCGGCGGCCCGTGGGAGCTCGGGGTCGCGGAAGCCCACCAGGTGCTGACGCTCAACGATCTGCGCGGACAGGTGACGCTGCGGACCGACGGCGGCATCCGCACCGGGCGCGACATCGTCATCGCGGCGATGCTCGGCGCGGAGGAGTTCGGCGTCGGCGCCATGGCGCTCGTCGCGCTCGGTTGCCTGATGGTGCGCCAGTGCCATTCGAACACCTGCCCGGTCGGCATCACGACGCAGGATGAAAAGCTGCGGAAGCGGTTCACCGGCGCGCCGGAGCATGTCGTGCGGCTGATGACCTTCCTCGCCGAGGACGTGCGCCGGCATCTGGCGCGGCTCGGCGCCCGCTCGCTCGCCGACATCGTCGGGCGCACGGACCTGCTGGCGCAGGTCTCGCGCGGGTCTGCCGATCTCGACGATCTCGACCTCAATCCGATCCTCGTGCGTCTCGATCCTGACGCCCAGCCGCCCGCCGCCGAGCCGCGCCCGCGCATCGAAGTCGAGCCGACGCTCGACCAGCGCCTGCGGCCGCGCCTGTCGCCCTTCTTCATCCGCGGCGAGCGCCAGGTCATCGAGGCCGAGGTGCGCAACACCGATCGCACGATCGGCGCGCGGCTGTCCTCGGAAATCGTCCGCACCATGAAGGATCGCCGGCTGGATGAGGATCATCTGACGCTGCGACTTTCAGGATCGGCGGGGCAGTCGTTCGGCGCCTTCGCAACGCGCGGGATGAAGATCGTCGTCGACGGCGACGCCAATGATTATGTCGGCAAGGGCCTTTCGGGCGCCGTCGTGGTCGTGAAGGGCGCGGGCCGCGCCGGCGACGCCGTCATCGGCAACACCTGCCTTTACGGCGCGACCTCGGGCGCGCTGTTCGCCGCGGGCCGCGCTGGCGGGCGCTTCGCCGTCAGGAACTCCGGCGCGCTCGCCGTCGTCGAGGGGTGTCTCGCCAATGGCTGCGAATACATGACCGGCGGCGCGGTCGTCATCCTCGGTCCCGTCGGGTTCAATTTCGGCGCCGGCATGACCGGCGGGGAAGCCTTCGTCTACGATCCGGAAAGCGCCTTCGAACGCTTCGCCAACAAGGATACCATTCTCATCGGCGGCGCCGATGACGAAGCGGCGCGCCGCCTGAAGGCGCTCATCGAACGCCACCTTGCCGAAACGTCGTCGCCGGTCGCGCGGCGGATTCTCGACGATTGGCCGCTGGCGCGCTTCCAGTTCCGGCATGTGATCGCCAAGGAAGCGGCCGCGCAGCGCGCCGAGCAGGAACGCCTGAAGCGGGTCGAGGACGCCGCCAAGGGGCGGATGCTGGCTCAGGCCTAGCCGCGCCCGCCCCTTGCTATTCCCGTGGCGCGTCGGCGCGACGTAGGTTAGGGTCTGCGAAGCGTTCGGTCATGTTCTCCATTAAGCACCGGCTTTTCGCGGCCGGCTTTGTCCTTGTCAGCGTCGTCTCGCGAGCGCGCGCGAGCGATGAGGACTGGGACAAGGCGGGCACGGTCGTGCGCTGGACGCTCGTCGGCGCCGCGCTCGCAGTTCCCGCCGCGAAGGGCGATTGGGACGGCGGCCTGCAAGCCTTGGGGAGCGTCGGCGCCGCGACGCTGGCGACGACGGGCCTCAAGGAAGCCTTTCCGAAGACCCGGCCGGATGGAAGCGACAATCGCAGCTTTCCTTCGGGGCACACCTCGACCGCCTTCGCCGCGGCGGCGACCTTGACCAATCGCTATGGCTGGAAGATCGGCCTGCCCGCGCATGCGGCCGCCGCCTTTGTCGGCGCCTCGCGCATCGAGGCGGAGAAGCACGATATTGTCGACGTGCTGGCGGGCGCGGCGACCGGCAGCCTTGGCGGGTTTCTCATCACCCGGAAGTTTGATGATGAGGTCGTCATCATTCCGTGGGCGGACGGCGACGGCGCCGGCCTGCTCATCGCCGGACGCTTTTAGGCTGCGCCCGGCCCGCCTTGAGGTCATCAACGGGATCGGCGCGTTCGAATCCGGGCGTATTCCGGGCGAGGTGCTCGAGCCAGTGCTTGTGGCCGGCGCCGTAGACGATGATGATGCGGTCGCCGGGCCTGGCGACGTCGGCGATCTTCGCAAAGATCTTGGCGTTGCGCATGAACCAGTAGGCGTTGAGCTCCGCGCCCGGCTGCCGTTCGCCGGCGTCGTATTTCAGGAGCTCATAGTAGAATTCCGCTGAGGACATCGGGCCGCTGTTCGCCTCGGCGAGCGCCTCGCGCATCGGCAGCGCCGCCAGCCGCTTGGTCTGCGCGCCGACAAGGGTCTGCACCCTCGCCATCATGGCGCCGAACGCCTCCCCTTCTCCGCTTGCGTCGGCGTGCTCCATAACCGCGCCGAAGGGGAAATAGTCGGGCTCGCCCTCCGCCGGCTGTTCGTCGACGCCATAGACTCGGCTGACGCCCGCCTTTGCGGCCAGCCGATAGGCGATCTGCACGCGTTCGTCGGCGTTGGTCGCAAGGTCCGCGGGCGTGAAGGCGGCAAAGCCCGGGTCGGCGTAGTCCGGCGCCGGCGTGACGCGCTCAACGACGATGGCGGTCGGCTTGAACGCTGCGAGCGCGGCCGTCGCCTCGTCGAGTTCGCGCTGGCGCTTCGGCGTCAGGGGGCTGTCGGTCGTCGCTGATATCAGGTCGGCTTCCGAACCGCCGAAGTGCCAGGTCCCGAGCACCATCACCTTGACAGCGGCGGTGTTGCCGGCCGGCGACGGTGCGGGCGCGGTGGCGCAGGCGGCAAGCGCCAGCACGGCGGCGATGGCGATCGGATTCATGGGGCCCTCCTCGGTTCAAGGCCGCGTAGACCCCGACCGTCCGGCCCGCGAGCGACCTGCGATGAAGCGTGCCTTTGCCGCGCCGTCAGGATTTTTCAGCGGCGATCCATTCCCGGACTGACCGCTCAAGAACGGGCAGCGGCACGGCGCCGTCCTTCAGCACGAGATCGTGGAAGGCGCGGATGTCGAACTTCGTCCCCAGCGCCGTCTCGGCCTCTTTCCGCAGCGCCTGGATCTTCAGCATGCCCATCTTGTAGCCGAGCGCCTGGCCCGGCCAGACCGCGAAGCGCTCGATCTCGGATTCGACTTCGAGCGGATGGGCGCCTTCGGTCGCCGCCATGTATTCGATCGCCTGTTCGCGGCTCCAGCGCTTGGCGTGCATCCCCGTGTCGACGACGAGGCGGATCGCCCGGTGCAGCTCGTCCTGCAGGCGGCCGAGATTCCCGAAGGGATCGCCGTCGTAAAGGCCCATCTCCGCCGCGAGCGCTTCGGAATAGAGCGCCCAGCCTTCGCCGAAGGCGTTGGAATAGAGAACGGACAGAATCAGCGGCTGGTACTGCCCCAGCGAGATCGCCGTCTGGAAATGATGCCCTGGAACCGCCTCATGATAGGTGAGCGTCGGCACGGCGTATTTCGGCCAGATCGCCGTGTCGCGCAGGTTGATCCAGTAAATGCCGGGGCGCGAGCCGTCGAGCGCCGGACTGTCATAATAGCCGCCCGGCGCGCTCGCCTCGCTGAACGCCGGCACGGCGCGCACCTCGACCGCATAGTTCGGCAGCGTTCTAAACCATTTGGGCGCGAGCGCGTCGACGGCGGCGAGCTGCGCGGCGACGTCCTTCAGGATCCGCGCTTTGCCTTCCTCCGTGTTCGGATAGAAAAAGCGCGGCTCGACCGAAAGCTTGCGCATGCGCTCGCCGACGGGTCCTTCGCGATATCCCTGCGCCTTCAGGATGGCGTCCATTTCGCCCAGTATGCGGTCGACTTCCCGCAGGCCGATCTGGTGAATTTCCTCCGCCGTCAGATCAGTGTCGGTCATCTGGCGGATGAGCGCGGCGTAAAGCGCCTCTCCCTGCGCGAGACGCCAGACGCCGGCGTCATGCGCCGCCTTGGGGCGCAAGGCGTCAAGGGCGGCGATCGCGCGCGCGCTGGCGGGATAGATTTCATTCCCGACGATCGCGCTTGCGCGCGACGCAAACGCCGCCGCGTCGGCGAGGCCGGCCTCGTCGAGCTTTTTTGCAAAGCTCGACGCCAGCACGTTGCCGGCCGGCGCCGCCGCAGCGAAGGCCGTAAAGACAGCGCGCGTCTTGTCGATGACGAAGTCCGGCGGAACGACTCCTTCGTCGGCGTCCGCCATCAGCTTCGCGGTCGCGCCGTCAATCATCTTTGCATAGGCCGACAGGCGCTCAAGATAGGCTTCGGCGTCGGCGGCGGAGGCGATTTGCTGCTGCGCTTCAAGAATGCCGGGGATCGACACCGCGACGCCGCCGTTCTGCCACAGCGCGTAGGGCGTGAACCACACGCCATATTCGCCAAGAAACGACCCATAGGGAACGAGTTTCGCCGGGGCGAGCGCGGCGCCGAGCAGGGTGAGGATGGTTTCCCGCTGCAGCGCGCGCGTGCGGTCGAGCCCTGCGGGCGCGACGGCGGCGAGGCGGTCATGCTCTGCTTGCAGCCGCGCGCGCCGCGCCGCGTCGCCCGCTGGCGTCCGATCGGAAAGCCGCGCCGCCGCGCCCGACGCAAGATCGGCCGGCGCGCCGACATAGGTCGCCATTTCCGGCATCGCGTCGAAATAGGCGCGGGTGAGCGCCTTCACCGCCTCATCGAAGGCGGCGGCTGCGGCGGGCGCCTCGACGGCCGCCGGCTGCGGCGCTTCGGCGGGCTTTTTCCCGCAGGACCACAAGGCAAGAAGGGCGGCGGCGGCGAGCCAGTTTTTCGAGCTCATGAGCATCTCCCGGAAGGCTGGCATTAATGGGCCATTTCCGCCGGCGCGCCAATGAAAAACCCCGCCGGCGCCGCCGGCGGGGTCCTGTCGTTTCCAGTGACGGCGAAGACTATTCCTCTTCGCCCTTCTTCGGCTTCTCCGCCTGCGGAATCTCCTTGCCGGTCTTCTGATCGACGACCTTCATCGACAGGCGGACCTTGCCGCGGTCGTCGAAGCCCAGAAGCTTCACATAGACCTCATCGCCTTCCTTGACGACGTCGGTGACCTTCTCGGTGCGCTGCTGCGAGAGCTGCGAAACGTGGACGAGGCCGTCGCGCGCGCCGAAGAAATTGACGAAGGCGCCGAAGTCCATCGTCTTGACGACCTTGCCCTTGTAGATCTCGCCGACTTCGGGCTCGGCGACGATCGAGTGAATCCATTTGTAGGCGGCGTCGATCTGCGCCTTGTCGTTGGAAGCGATCTTGATGAGCCCCTCATCGTCGATGTTGATCTTCGCGCCCGTCTTCTCGACGATCTCGCGGATCACTTTGCCGCCGGTGCCGATCACTTCGCGGATCTTGTCTTTCGGGATCTGCATGGTCTCGATGCGCGGCGCGAACTCGCCGAGTTCGGCGCGGCTCGCGGTGATCGCCTTCGCCATTTCGCCGAGGATGTGCCGGCGGCCGTCCTTCGCCTGGGCGAGCGCGACCTTCATGATCTCCTCGGTGATGCCGGCGATCTTGATGTCCATCTGCAGCGAGGTGACGCCCTGATCGGTGCCGGCGACCTTGAAGTCCATGTCGCCGAGATGGTCCTCGTCGCCGAGAATGTCCGAGAGGACCGCAAAGCGCTCGCCCTCGAGGATGAGGCCCATCGCGATGCCGGCGACCGGCCGCTTGATCGGAATGCCGGCGTCCATCATGGCGAGCGATGATCCGCACACGGTCGCCATGGAGGAGGAGCCGTTCGACTCGGTGATCTCCGAGACGAGGCGGATGACGTAGGGGAACTCCTCCTGCGACGGCAGGACGGCCTTCAGCGCGCGCCAGGCGAGCTTGCCGTGGCCGATCTCGCGCCGGCCGGCGCCGCCCATGCGGCCGGTTTCGCCGACGGAGTAGGGCGGAAAGTTGTAGTGCAGGAGGAACGTCTCTTTGTATGTTCCCTCAAGCGCATCGATATATTGCTCGTCCTCGCCGGTGCCGAGCGTCGCGACGACGAGCGCCTGCGTCTCCCCGCGCGTGAAGAGGGCCGAGCCGTGGGTGCGCGGCAGCACGCCGACCTCCGAAACGATCGGCCGGATTGTCTTGGTGTCGCGGCCGTCGATCCGGAAACCAGTGTCGAGGATGCCGTTGCGCACGATGTCGGCCTCGATCTCCTTGAACAGCGCGGCGACGGTGTTTTTCGACGGCGCGGCGTCATCGCCCTCCTTGCAGAATTCGGCGACGGCCTTGTCCTTCGCCGCGCCGATCGCCTCATAGCGCGCCTGCTTCCTGGTCTCGCGATAGGCGGCGCGCAGGTCCGCCTCGACGAGCGCGCGGATCTTCGCCGGAAGATCGCCGTGATCGGCCTCTTTCACTTCCCACGGATCCTTCGCGCAGGTCTCGGCGAAGTCGATGATGAAGTTGATCGCCTTCTTGGCCGCTTCATGGCCGAAGACGACGGCGCCGAGCATCACCTCTTCCGAAAGCTCCTTGGCTTCCGATTCGACCATCATCACGGCGTCGGCGGCGCCGGCCATGACGAGATCGAGCTTTGAATTCGGCATCTGGTCGAGCGTCGGATTGAGGACGTACTGGCCGTCGACATAGCCGACGCGCGCCGCGCCGATCGGCCCGAGGAACGGGATGCCGGAGATCGTCAGCGCTGCCGACGTCGCGATCATCGCGACGATGTCGGGATCGTTCTCAAGGTCGTGGCTGATGACGGTGGCGATGATCTGGACTTCGTTCTTGAAGCCTTTCGCGAACAGCGGGCGGATCGGCCGGTCGATGAGGCGCGAGGTCAGCGTCTCCTTTTCGGTCGGGCGACCTTCGCGCTTGAAATAACCGCCCGGGATGCGCCCCGCAGCGAAGGCTTTTTCCTGATAATGGACGGTCAAGGGGAAGAAATCGAACTTCGGGTCCGCCTGCTTGGCGGCGACGACGGTCGCAAGGACGGTCGTCTCGCCATAGGTCGCGAGCACCGCGCCGTCGGCCTGACGCGCCATGCGCCCCGTCTCGAGCGTCAGCGTGCGTCCGCCCCACTCGATCGATTTTCTGGTGATTTCAAACATGTCTTTCTTCTTCTTTCGGTTCGCCCCGCGCCGGATTGCGCGCGGCTTGGTCTTCTGGTCGTTGAGGTTGATTATTTAGGCTGCATCCTGATCGCGCCGTCGAGGCGGATCGTCTCGCCGTTCATCATCACGTTGCGGATGATTTCGAGCGCGAGCGAGGCGTATTCTTCGGGTTTGCCGAGACGCTTCGGGAAGGGAACCATGGCGGCGAGCGCGTCCTGAACCTTCTGGTCCATGCCGGCCATCATCGGCGTCCAGAAGATGCCGGGCGCGATGGTGTTGCAGCGGATGCCCACGTTCATCAGGTCGCGCGCGATCGGGAGCGTCATGCCGACGACGCCGGCCTTCGACGCCGAATAGGCGGCCTGGCCGATCTGCCCGTCGAAGGCGGCGACCGAAGCGGTGTTGATGATGACGCCGCGCTCGCCGTCCTCGAGCGGATCGAGCCCCTCCATCTTCGCGGCGACGAGGCGGATGCAGTTGAAGGTGCCGACGAGGTTGATGTCGATGACCCGCTTGTAGCTGTCGAGCTTGTGCGCGCCGTTCTTGCCGACGGTCTTTTCGCCGATGGCGACGCCGGCGCAGTTGACGAGGATGCGCGGGATCCCGACGGCGGCGACCGCCTTTTCAAGGCCCGCCGCGACGCTCGCCTCGTCGGCGACGTTCACCTGGCAGAAGACGCCGCCGAGCTTCCTGGCGAGCGCCTCGCCCTTGTCGGCGTTCATGTCGAAAAGGGCGACCTTGCCGCCGGCGGCGACGATTGCTTCCGCGGTCGCCGCGCCAAGGCCCGAGGCGCCCCCGGTCACGATGGCGGAATGGCCGGAAATCTTCATGGGTTTTGCTCCTTCGGTTCCCCGCCCCTTCCCGAGGAAGAGGCCGAGCCGCGCCCATCGCGGCTCGGGCGGTCATGGGGGCGCCTGTAGTCGCAAACGCCCTGTTTTCGGCCTGCTTAACGGCGCAGGCCCAACCGATCGATCAGCGCCTGATAGCGCTTTTCGTCCGTCCGCTTCACATAGTCGAGAAGCTGACGGCGCTGCGACACGAGCTTCAAGAGCCCGCGGCGCGAATGGTTGTCTTTCTTGTGATCCTTGAAGTGCTCGGTGAGGTTGGCGATGCGTTCCGACAGGATCGCCACCTGCACCTCGGGCGAGCCGGTGTCGCCCGCCTTGGTCGCATATTCCTTGATCAGCTTGGCTTTGCGCTCGGCCGTGATCGACATGACAGTTTCTCCGCGGCGTCGGTCATGAAGGCCCAGCCGGGACGCCGTCCAGCAGGGTCAGGGCCGGGGCAATAGGGGAAGGACGGGGGAAAGGCAAGCGGGGGCGATGGCATGAAGGCCAGATTTGGGCGAAGGTGACCAACAAACCGGGTTGCTGGGGCAATTTCACCGTCAAAGCCCTTTGACGGCTTCTCCTGGCGCCGCCCTTCGCCATTAAGCCGACGCGCCTGGTCGGTCTGGCTTTATGGTTAGTTGCGGAGCGGGATCAACGACATCGACATTTTTTGATCGACGTCCGCAACGCCGGCTTCAGTCAACGCCGAAGCGAGGGCCGCGCGGATTTGGATCGGATTTTCGCATGGCCCAATTATGATCCTGTTGAACAACGTTGCGGGCGCAACACCAACGATATTGCGCTCTGGATCGTCTTTGAGATCGAGTTTCATCAGAATTTCGGGCGCCCCGTTGACCACTTCTGTCCCTTGCCCAACCCAGTCAGACTGACCCTCGTGAATAGGCGAATGGAAGACGCGCCATTCCTTTTCTTCCGCAAAAGCCGGATGCTTCGTGCAAAGCACGAATAAGCGAAAGGCCGCGAACAGCCAATCGCGCACCTCGTCCGCGCCGAGGCTATGAATTGTTTGTTCGGCGGCGATGATATTGTCAGCCCAGTCTTGGAACCAATTCTCAAACGATTGGGGATCATGATAAAAAACGGGCGATGAAAACACCTTCATCGCATCCGTATCAGAGTTGAACACCGTGCTATTGAGCACGAGGGCGACGCCGGTGCGACCACCGTAGGCGCGCCACATGGAAAGGCGACCCAATCGATCTTCGCCGTCTTCATGTTCGGATAGAGAAAATATGTATGTCGCCAGCCTCAAATCGGCGGCGTGCCCGTCAAATAGCGCTGCAAGTTCGTCCCGTAATCCTGGTTTTATTCGATCAAGGAGATTTTGAAGGCTTTTGCCCGTTTGCGAATCCCAAGCCTTGGTCAAGCAATTGATGCCATGCTGAATTTCCGAGAAGTCGTTCATCAATTGTGCGTTGCGCAGCCAGACTTGCTTCCCGGTGATGATCTTATACGCTGACTCTGCGCGGGTGTAGTGAACGAGGCGCTTACCATTCCTCAGCGCATTTCGACGATGCAGAGTATGTGAAAAGAAGAGTTTCTCGATTTCGTCGGTTTGCATTCGCTAGCGCTCGTCTTACCCCAGATTGAACACCCTCAAGGGTTTCAGCTTCAGTCCGTCGAGTTCGCAGAGCGCCACCGCCTCGCCATGCATCGAAGCGAGGACGGCCGGGATGACTCCGGTTTCCCCGCCGCGCACCCCTTTCGCGGTCGCCGCTGAAATGACCGCCGGCTGGCCGCGGCGGAGCTTTTCGGCCTCCGGGCCGCCGACGGCGGCCTGCGGCAGGCCGGCGAGCGCGGCGTCGACGGGGAGGAGGCTCGCGTCGCGCAGCTCCGGGGATTCCAGCTTTTCGAGCGCTGCGACGGTTACGCCGTCCTCGGCGCGGAAGGGGCCGACGGCGGTGCGGCGGAGCGCCGAGACGTGTCCTTCCGTCCCCAGCGCGCGCGCCAAGTCGCGCACGAGCGCCCGGACATAGGCGCCCTTGCCGGTCACCGCCTCGAACACCGCATGATCCGTGTCCGGAACATCGACGAGCGTCAGTTCGTGAATGTCGATCTCGCGCGGCTCGATGGCGACGGTCTCGCCCTCGCGGGCAAGATCATAGGCCCGTTCTCCCCCGATCTTCACCGCCGAAAACTGCGGCGGCGTCTGCAGGATCGTTCCGGTGAAGCGGGGCAGCGCCGCCTCGATCTCGGCCCGCGAGGGGCGATGATTGGACCGGGCGATGACGGCGCCTTCGCGGTCGTCGGTCGCGGTCGCCTCGCCCCATTTGGCGGTGAAGCGGTAGCGCTTCCTCGCATCCATCACGTAAGGCACGGTTTTCGTCGCCTCGCCGAAGGCGATCGGCAGGACGCCGGTCGCGAGCGGGTCGAGCGTGCCGGCATGCCCCGCCTTCTGCGCCTGGAACAGCCATTTCAGCTTTGAAACGGCTTCCGTGGAGCCGACATCGTAATCCTTGTCGAGAATGATCCACCCGTTGACCGGGCGGCCCTTTTTGCGGCGGTTCGCCATTTTCTGATCCATCGTGATCCGCCAGCCTTCGGATCGGACGAAGCGGGCACGCTTGATGACGGCGCTTCAAGCAGCATCGGCTTGCGGCGTCAATCCGGGCGGTCCAACCGCATGACGAGACAGTCGTCGTCGCCGAACCGGCGCTCGCCCACCGCGCGAAAGCCGCAGCGCTCATAAAAGCGGATGGCGCGCTTGTTGGAAACGAGCGGGTCGATCACGACGGCGCTGACGGCCGGATCGGCGAAGGCGATATCGAGGGCCGCGCGCATCATCGCCGCGCCAAGGCCCCGGCCGCGGTCTTTCGCGTCGCCGATCCAGGCGTCAAAGGCGCGCAGCCCCGGCCCGCAATCGCCCCAGTAATGCGTCTCTTCGCGCGCCGGATCGATGTCGACGATGACGCCGAACGGGCGCCCGTCCTCTTCGCCGATCAGGATGCGCCGCCAGCCGGGCGCGGCGGCGATTTCCGCGCGCCATTCCTCATCGAGTCCGGGCGTGTCCGCCTGCGCGTCGGCGCCTTGCGCGGCGGCGACGTCGGCGTCGCGGTCCCAGCGCTCGAGCAAGACCGCGTCGTCAGGCCGGGCGGGCCTCAGGGTCACGCACGCCGCCATCACTCCTGCTTCAGATCGCGCGCGACCTTGGGCGAGGCGAGAAGCTCGTCGATGCGGCGCGCCTCGGCGAAGCTCTCGTCCGACCGGAATTTCAGCGCCGGGGTGAACTTCATGTCGATCCTCGCCCCCAGAAGATGGCGCAAATGCGGGGCCGCGTGATCGAGCGCCCTGACGATCTCGGGGTGCTTCTCCTTGTCGATCGAGGCGCCGAGCGGCGAGACGAAGACGGTCGCCTGCTTGAGGTCGGGCGACATCCGCACTTCGGTCACGGTCAGCGACACCCCCGCGAGCGCCGGGTCGCGCAGATCCTCGCGCTGAAAAATCTCGACGAGCGCATGGCGAACGAGCTCTCCGGCGCGAAGCTGGCGCTGCGAAGGACCTTTGTCGCGGGAGAACCGGGCGGGCATGCCCCATGTTACGCGCCGGCGCGCGCTGCGCGCAACGCCGCCGCGAAGGCGGCGAGCCTTTCAGGGATCAGCGCATCGCCCTTCATCCGGTCGCGCAGCCCCGAACAGAGGTCGAGTCCGAAGGGCTCGACCGCGGCGATTGCTTCCTGCGCATTCTGCGGATTGAGACCTCCCGCGAGGAAGACGGGCCTTTCCACCAGCCTGACGATGCGCCGGCTGATCGACCAGTCATGACGGTCGCCGGTGCCGCCAAAGGTCGGCGTTGCGGCGCTTGGCCGGCCTGAGTCGAGCAGGATGGCGTCGACGAAAGGGGCCGCCGCCTTCGCCTCGCCGATGGCGCGCTCGTCTTCGACATGCACGACCTGCAGAATTTTCAGCGCCGGGAAGCGCGCGCGGAGGAGCGCGTAGGCGCCATCCTCGGGACGGTCGACGATCTGCACGGCGTTGGCGCCGATTTCCGCGATGTGATCGGCGATGTCCGCGCCGAGCGTGCGCTTCGTCAGCAGCGTCACCCAGAGTTTGTCGCCATATTGATTGACGCCATAGCGGGCGAGTCGCGCAGCGGTCGCATCGTCGAGGAACCCCGCGCCGTTCGGCATCGGCCCGACAATGCCGACGGCGAAAGCGCCCGCCGCCGCGGCGATGTCGATCTCGGCTTCCGACTGCATGCAGCAGATCTTGAAGGGGATCATGCGCGCCATGGCCTCGGGTCGCCGTCAAGAAGCCCCATGATGACGCTGTCGCGGACGCCGAGATGCGTCTCCCACGTCCCCCGCAGCAGCCCTTCGCGCTGGAATCCGAGTTTCTCAAAGGTCCGGATCGAGGCGATGTTGTCCGGGTCGCAATCGGCGAAAACGCGCCGCGCGCCCTTCGTCTCGAAGACATGGTCGATCGCCGGCCCGAGCGCCCGCGCGGCGAGGTTTCGGCCGCGGGCGGCGGGAACGATCATGCATGCGATTTCCCAGATGTCGCGGCCGCCCGTGAACAGCGAAACGCGCCCCAGCGCGGGGCCGCGCGCGCTCTCAACGACCGCCCAGGACGTGTCCGCGGAGCCTTCGTTCCAGCGCCTCAGCTGCTCGATCGTCTCGGCGACGGAGGCGAAAGCCGGCCGCGCAAGGTAGCGGCAGCTTTCCTCGTCGCCGAAGATCGCGTGCAGCGCCTCGCCATCGCGTTCGGGATCGAGGGGGCGGAGAAGTCGGAAGGTCGAAACCACGCCTGCTCCATACGGAAACGCCGCCTCGTGCGCGCGGCGATTCCTTGCCGGGGATTCAGGCGGTCAGAGCGTCCGCGTGATCGTCTCGACCTGGAAGCACTCGATCACGTCGCCCTGCTTCAGGTCTTCGTATTTTGCGAAGCTCATGCCGCATTCCTGGCCCGCGGGCACTTCCTGGACGTCGTCCTTGAAGCGCTTCAACTGGGACAGCTCGCCTTCGTGAATGACGGTGTTGTCGCGGATGAGGCGCACCTTCGCGCCGCGCCGGACGACGCCTTCGGTGACGCGGCAGCCGGCGACCTTGCCGAACTTCGAGATCGTGAAGACTTCGAGGATCGTCGCATTGCCGAGGAAGGTTTCGCGCAGTTCGGGCTTCAGCATGCCCGACAACACCGCTTTCACGTCGTCGATGAGATTGTAGATGATCGAATAATAGCGCAGCTCGACCTTGGAGCGCTCGGCTTCGGCGCGCGCGTCGGCGTTGGCGCGCACGTTGAAGCCGATGACCGGCGCGCCCGAGGCGGCGGCGAGAATGACGTCCGATTCCGAGATGCCGCCGACGCCGGTATGAAGGACGCGGACGCGAACCTCGTTGGTCGACAGCTTTTCGAGGCTGCCGACGATAGCCTCGATCGAGCCTTGCACGTCCGCCTTGATGACGAGCGGCAGCTCCTTGATCTCGGCGTCCTGCAACTGCGCCATCATCTGTTCGAGCGAGGTGCCCGAGGATTTCGCCGAGGCCTTTTCGCGCTTCTTGCGGGCTCGGAAATCGGCGACCTCGCGGGCGCGCGCTTCCGACTCGACGACGACGAATTTGTCTCCCGGCTCCGGCACGCCGTTGAGGCCGAGGATCTCGACCGGCGTCGACGGGCCGGCCGACGGGATCGTCTCGCCCTTGTCGTCGGCGAGCAGGCGCACGCGCCCCCATTCGGCGCCGACGACGAGAATGTCGCCGCGCTTCAGCGTGCCGCGTTCGACGAGCAGCGTGGCGACCGGCCCGCGGCCCTTGTCGAGCCGCGCCTCGACGACGGCGCCTTCCGCGGCGCGGTCGGGGTTCGCCTTGAGGTCGAGAATCTCCGCTTGCAGAAGAATGGCGTCGAGGAGGCCGTCGAGATTGATCTTCTTGAGGGCCGAGACTTCGACGTCCTGCACCTCGCCGCCGAGGCTTTCGACCTGAAGTTCGTATTGCAGAAGATCGGTGCGGACCTTCTGCGCGTTGGCGCTCGGCTTGTCGATCTTGTTGATGGCGACGATGATCGGAACGCCCGCGGCCTTGGCGTGGTTGATCGCCTCGACCGTCTGCGGCATGATCGAATCGTCGGCGGCGACGACAAGAACGACGATGTCCGTGACCTTCGCGCCGCGCGCGCGCATCTGCGTGAAGGCGGCGTGGCCCGGCGTGTCGAGGAAGGTGATCTTGCGCCCGTCCTTCACCGCCGTCTGATAGGCGCCGATGTGCTGGGTGATGCCGCCCGCCTCGCCGGCGACGACGTTCGTCTGGCGGAGCGCGTCGAGGAGCGAGGTCTTGCCGTGATCGACATGGCCCATGATGGTCACGACCGGCGGCCGGGGCTTCAGCGCCTCCGCCGGGTCCGCGGCGCCCGCAAGACCCTCTTCGACGTCGGCTTCGGCGACGCGCTTCACGCTGTGGCCGAGATCGGTGACGATGAGTTCGGCGGTGTCGGCGTCGAGAACCGAGTTCGCCGTCACCATCTGCCCCTGCTTCATCAGCTCACGGATGAGGTCGACCGCGCGCATCGCCATGCGCTGGGCGAGATCCTGAACGGTGATCGTTTCGGGCACGACGACTTCGCGCACGATCGCCTGCGCGCCCTGTCCCCGCTGCTGGCGGGCGAGCTTTTCGCGCTCGCGCGCGCGCTTCACCGAGGCGAGCGAGCGCTGGCGGTCGTCGTCGTCGAGCGCGTTGGCGATGGTCAGGCGGCCTGAGCGCCGGCGCGGGGCGTCCTTGCCCTCCGCCTCGCGATCGCCCTTTTCGGCGATCGGCTTGCGTTTGGTCTTGAGGCGCCCGCCGAGCTTGGCGAGCGGATTGTCGGTTTCGTCCTCGGCAGGCTTCGGCGCGTCGGCGGCGGGTTTGGTCTTGCCGTCGGCCTTGGCGGCGGCGCGGCGGCGACGCTCTTCTTCTTCGGCCTCGAGCGCGCGGCGCGCACGCTCTTCCGCCTGGCGCCGCTCGGCGATTTCCTTTTCACGCCGCGCTTCCTCTTCGGCGAGCCGCTGGCGTTCGGCGTTGAGGCGCGAGCGCTCCTCGGCCTCGCGCGCCTCCCGGTCCTTGCGCTCGGCCTCCTCGCGCTTGCGGCGGATTTCTTCTTCCTGGCGCGCCTTCACGAGCGCGGCGGCGCGCGCCTGCTTTTCCTCTTCGGAAAGCGTTCTGAGGACGTTGGGCTGCGCGGGCTTCGGCGGCTCGGGCGCCTTCTTTTCCGGTGCACCGGCGACGGCTTTCGTCTCGACCGGCGCGGGCGCGGCGTCTTCCTCGTCCTTTTTCGGACCGAGGACGCGGCGCTTCTTGGTCTCGACGACGACGGTCTTTGAGCGGCCATGGCTGAAGCTCTGCTTCACCGCGCCGGTCTCGGTGCGTCGCAAGGAAAGCGGCCGGCGCGCGCCAGCCTTGCTGTCAGCGTCAGTTTTCGTTTCGACGTCGTCGCTCATTCAATCTCCGTTCCCGACGCTGCTGCGCGCCGGACCTTCAGAAACGTCAAGGTCCCCGAAAGCGGCCTTGGACATAACGCCCAAAGGCCGCCGGGTCCATCGTGAGGCGGGCGATTTTTCGCCGTCGCAACAGCGGTCATGACGCCGCCTCCGCCGGTTCGAGGAGGCCGGGCCGGAACCCTTGAAGCCGGGCCGCTTCGGTGAGGAAGCGCGCCGCTGCGGCGCCTGTCAGGATCGCGGCGTGCACGACGCCCTCTTTGCCGAGCGCGGCGGACAATTCCGCCGAGGAAAATCCCGTGACGCGCGGCAGAGCGCGCCCGGCGCGTTTCAGTTTCGCCTGTCCGTCGGCGCCGGCGTCGGCGGCCGCGATCAGCACCGCCGCTCTTCTTTTGTCGAGCGCCGCCTTCACCTGATCGAAGCCCGCGACCGCCTCGCCGGTCCGGCGCGAAAGGCCGAGCGCATCGAGCGCGCGGCGCGCCAGGCCCTGTTCGATGATCGCCGCGAGGTCGGCGGGCGCGACGACGGCGCGCTTGAAGGCGCGTGAGAAGAGGTTTCGGGCGATGGCGCGCTCGATCGCGTCGGGGTCGGCGCTGATCCAGGCGCCGCGGCCGCCGAGTTTGCCGCCAAGGTCAGGCGTCACGACGCCGTCGGGCGACAGGGCGAGCCTGATCAGACCGGCGGGCGGATGGGCGCCGCCGCCGGCGATGCAGGTCCTGAGGTTTCCCTCAAGGCGGTCATCGCGCACGTTCGCCAGCGACGGCCTCCTTCGCGAGCGCCTCGGCCGCGAGCGCCGCCGCGGCGCGCTCTTCGGCTTCGGCCTTCGCCTTGGCGATCTCTTCTTCCGTCACCCAGCCCGCCGCGATGCGCGCGCGCATGATGAGGCTTTCGGCGTCCTCGGGGCTGATCTTGTAGGCCTCGAGGATGCCGTCATAGTGCTTCTTCTCGCCGTCAACGCGCTCGGTCCAGCCCGTAAGGTCGTCGGTCGCGCAGCCGGCGAGGTCCTCCATCGATTTGACGCCGTTCTCGCCGAGCGTGACGATCATTTTCAGATCGAGGCCTTCAAGGTCGAGCAGCGCGTCCTCGACGCCGAGCTCCTTGCGGCGCGCGTCGAGCTTCTTGCGCTCGGCCTCCAGCCAGTCATTGGCGCGCGCCTGCAGTTCCGCCGCCGTCTCCTCGTCGAGGCCGTCGATGTCGGTGAGGTCGTCGAGCGGAACCATGGCGAGCTCCTCGATCGTGGCGAAGCCTTCCGAGACGAGGAGACCCGCCATCATGTCGTCGACGTCGAGCGCCTGCATGAAGAGCTCCGAGCGCTGGCGGAACTCTTCCTGGCGTTTGGCGCTTTCCTCCGCCTCGGTCATGATGTCGATCTCGAGCCCCGTGAGCTGTGAGGCGAGGCGCACGTTCTGGCCGCGCCGGCCGATGGCGAGCGAGAGCTGCTCTTCCGGCACCACGACCTCGATGCGGTCGAGGTCTTCGTCGAGGATGACCTTGGTGACTTCGGCGGGCGCGAGCGCATTGACGACGAAGGTCGCGGGATCGGGCGACCATGGCACGATGTCGATCTTCTCCCCGCCGAGTTCGTTGACGACCGCCTGCACGCGGCTGCCGCGCATGCCGACGCAGGCGCCGACGGGGTCGATCGAGGAATCGTTCGACATCACGCCGATCTTGGCGCGGCTGCCCGGATCGCGCGCGACGGCCTTGATCTCGATGACGCCGTCATAGACCTCCGGCACTTCCTGCTCGAACAGTTTGGCCATGAATTTCGGGTGCGAGCGGGACAGGAAGATCTGCGGGCCCCGCGTCTCGCGGCGCACGTCCATGATGTAGGAGCGCAGCCGGTCCCCGGCGCGGTAGTTCTCGCGCGGCAATTGCTGGTCGCGGCGCAAGACCGCCTCGGCCCGGCCGAGATCGACGATGACATGCCCGTATTCGACGCGCTTGATGATGCCGTTGATGATCTCGCCGACGCGGTCCTTGTAGTCGGCGTATTGGCGGTCGCGTTCGGCGTCGCGCACCTTCTGGGTGATGACCTGCTTGGCCGACATCGCGGCGACCCGCCCGAAGTCGATCGGCGGCAGGGGCTCCGAAATGAAGGCGCCGATCTCGGCTTCCGGGTTCTTCGCCTGCGCCTCCTTCAGCGAGATCTGAGTCGCGTCGTTCTCGACCGTCTCGACGACTTCGAGCAGCCGCCACAGCCGCGTTTCGCCGGTCTGCGGGTTGATCTCGGCCTTGACGAGCGTCTCGTGACCGTAGCGCGAGCGCGCGGCGCGGCCGAGCGCGTCCTCCATCGCCTCGATGACGAGCGCCTTGTCGATCGACTTTTCGCGCGCGACGGCGTCGGCGATCTGGATGAGTTCGAGCTTGTTCGCGCTGACGGCGTTCATTTAGGCGTCTCCTGCGGTGAGATCGGACGGTTGCTGGTGGGTCTTCTGCGCGGCTTTGGCGGCGCGCAGGCTGTCGCGGATGAGATCGTCGGTGAGGACGAGTTTGCCCGAAACGATCCAGGCGAAGGGAATGAGCGCCGTCTCGGTCTCGCCCTCGATGTCGATGCAGACATTGTCGCCGTCGACGCCGGCGAGCGCGCCCTTGAACTTCTTGCGGCCCTCGATCATGCGGTCGAGCTCGAGCCGCGCCTCGTAGCCCTGCCAGTCGATGTAATCCTTAAGGCGCGTCAAGGGCCGGTCGATGCCGGGCGAGGAGACTTCAAGCCGGTAGGGCCCGGCGATCGGGTCCTTTTCGTCGAGCAGGGGCGAGAGCGCCCGCGAGAGCGTCGCGCAGTCTTCCGCCGACATCGTGTGGTCGGGACGCTCGGCCATGACCTGCAGCGTCTTGCGCTCGGCCCCGGTCACCTTGACACGGACGAGCTCGAACCCGCCTGCCGTCACGACAGGCGCGATCAGGCGCGCGATGCGGTCCTCAAGAGGCGACAAGGCCGGTCCCGGTAACGAAAAAGCGGGCCCTTGAGGGGCCCGCTTTCGACTAAGCGATAGCGTTTGAAACGGCCTATAGGGCGCCGGGGCGGAATTGTCACGCCCCCCGGCGAAAAATCGTGCGATCAGGCTCCTGCGACGACGGGCCCCTTTGGACTTTTCGCGCCGCACCCTTAAAGTGCTCTTATGGGGTGTTGAGGGGCCCCGCCGGACCCGGCTGCGACCGGGTCCCGGGCGGGGGCGACAAGGTTAAGGGGTTGCCATGTTGGGTCGTCTTCTCGCGCTGGTCGCCGGCGCTGCGCTCGCGGTCGGGGCTTCGCAGGCTCCCGCCTTCACCGATCAATATGTCCAGAATCTCACCGGCCGGGTGGCGGAGCTGAAGCCGCTTGTCGAGGAATTCGACACCAAGGTCGGCGACTATGGCTACACCCGCGCCTCGGCGATGGCGGAGTGCCAGGTCGCTGTCGGCCTCCTCGATGCGCTGTGCTCGACCTATGAATCGGCGGTCGCGCGCTATGAATTCCTTTCCGGGCACCTCGCCGAACTCAACGCCGCCAATGTCTGGATGAAGCCGCTCGTGCTCGCGCGCACCTATCAGCGCGACATCGCCGAAAGCGTCTATTCCGTCTATGAGCCCGCCGTGCCGGCGACGCCGGTCGGCCTTGCCTATGCGGGCGGGGGCTTCTTCGGCGGATGGCTCGTGCTGACGCTGATCTTCGGGATTCTCGGCGGCCTCGTCGGCGGCGGACGGCGCTACGCCTAGAACGGCGCGCGCAAAGGCGTGCGCGGTTTTACGGCAGTGAGCCGCGCAGCGGCGAACGCCGCGACAATCAAAAACCTGGTCCAGCGCCTTGATTCCGAATCAGGGCGCGACAGGCTGAATCGGCTTGCGTTGATGGCGATTCAAGGCGCGAGGCTCTAGCACGGCCCGCACAGCCGGTCGGCGTCGAAGACGGCCTCAAGGCGCCGGCGCGTCTGATCGGAAAGCGACGGCCGCTCGCGCATCTGCAGTTTCGATTTGATGCGGTCGCGCAGCCCCTGCGGCACGAGAGCGCGCCTCAGCGCGGTCGCGACGGGATTGTCGATGATGAGCGGCTTCAGCGGGAAGGCGCGGATGCGCTCGGCGGAGATATTCTGCGCGCCCTGATCCTCGCGCCAGCGAACGGCGCCCTCGGCCCCGAGGAAGGCGGCGATCCGTTCAAGCGTTTCCTGCGGTTCGGCGGTCATGCGTTCGAACGCGACATGCAGGATGCGGTCGCGCCCGAAGCGCTCGATGAAGGGCCGAAGCTGATAGTTGTAGCGGCTGTAATCGATCAGCTCCGGGTGCTTTTCGATCGCCTCCTCGATGCCGCAGGTGATGACCCCTTGCGTCCATTCATGAATGTAATGCGAGATGAGGCGCTCAATGGGATCGCGCGTCACATAGATGAATTTCGCGTTGGGAATCGCCGCGGCGAGACGCTCGACCGTCTTCGGATAGGTCGGGAGCTTCGTGTAATGTGTCGAGCTTTCACCCTTGATCGCGCCTTTGGGCGCTGCGGCGAACAGGCGGCGGTACCACGCCTCGCCCTTCGCGTAGATGTCATCGTCGGAGAAGAAGTTCGGCTCCTTCGGCTCCGACATGAAGAATCGCGGCTGCGCCGCCAATTGCGTGTGCAGGGTCGAAGTGCCGCATTTCATCGCGCCGATGATGACGAAATCAGGAAGGCTCATTCCGGCGCCCTCCGGTCGCCCAGGGGATCGCGCCAGTTGATCCAGTGATCGGCGCCCTGATTTTCACAGATGAGCGGCGCCGGTTTGCCGGCGAGCGCGCGCAGATGCGCAACGCCCCGCCCGGCGATCCACATCAGATTGGCGGCGGCAGGCCCGAGAGGCCCGTACCATTTGCGGAAATAGCGCGTGCGCGCGGCGTAATAATAGGCGGGCGGGCGCTTCTTCGCCTTCATCAGCGCCTTCACCGGCGCAGTGCCGCCGCGCAGATGGACGACGCGCGCGGCCGGCTCATAAAGCACGCGAAATCCCGCGCGGCGCACGCGCGCGGAATAATCGGCGTCCTCGAAATACATGAAATAGCCTTCGTCCATCGGCCCCGCGGCTTCGATGGCGGCGCGGCGAATGAGGACGCAGGCGAAACTGACCCACTGGCAATCGACCGCCGCGTCCGAGACGTCCGTCGGCACGACCGCGAAGCGCAAGAGCGCGTCGAGCGGGCCCGTCTGCGCGGCGGCGAGAAACTCCGACAGCGGCGAATGGAAGCGGAAGCAGGAAACCTGCGCGGTTCCGTCAGGATCTTCAAGGCGCGGCGCGATGATCCCGGCGTCCTTCTCGCGCGCGGCCGCTGAGAGCAGCGCCTTGAGCGCGCCGGGGCGCACGATCGTGTCGGAGTTGAGCAGCAGGTAGAATTCAGCGTCGAGCGCGGCGATCCCCTGATTGTTGCCGCCGGAAAAACCCGAATTCGTCTTTGAACGGATCAGCGCGGCCCGCCGCTTCCAGGGTTCAGGCCCGGCGAGCCAGTCTGCGATCGCCTCGGCCGAGCCGTCATTCGAAAAATTGTCGACGACGACGACGCGCGCGTCCAGCGGTTCGAGATCAGCCGCGATCGAGGCGAGACAATCGCGAACGAGGCCCGCCGATCTGTAATTGATGACGACGATCCCGAGCGCGCAAGCCGCGCGCGGCGCCGGCTTGTCGAGGAGAGCGCTGTCAGGAGCGGCGGTCATCGGTCCGCTTGTTGGGCAAAAGGCTTGCAAAATCCTGAAGCGCGGGATCGGCGAGCGTCTGCGGCCTGACATTGCAAAGCGCGCTCCAGAGAACGGCGCGCCGGCCCGGATGCTTGATCTCCCAGTCATCCAGCATGCGCTTAATCGCCGCGCGCTCAAGGCCGTCCTGGCTGCCGCAGAGATCGCAAGGGATGATCGGAAAGCGCATCGCCTCGGCGAATTTCGCAAGATCCTCCTCGGCGCAATGGATCATCGGGCGCAGGACATGAAGGTCGCCGTCCTCGTTGAGCAGCTTCGGCGCCATGCCGGCGAGCGTTCCGCCATGGAAGAGATTGAGGAAAAAGGTCTCGAGCGCATCGTCGCGGTGATGGCCTAGCACGACGGCGTCGCATCCTTCCTCGCGCGCGATGCGGTAAAGATGGCCGCGCCGGAGCCGCGAGCACAACGAACAATAGGTCTTGCCGGCGGGGACCTTCTCCGTGACGATCGAATAGGTGTCCCGCGTCTCGATGCGGAAGGGGACGCCGAGCCGCGTGAGAAATTCGGGAAGAACGTCCTTCGGAAACCCCGGCTGGCCTTGATCGAGATTGCAGGCGAGCAGGTCGGCTGAAAGCGCGCCCTGCCATTTGAGGTCGAGAAGGAGCGCGAGCAGCCCGTAACTGTCCTTGCCGCCTGAGAGGCAGACGAGCCAGCGCGGATGAGCGCCGCCGGGCACGACCATCGCATAATCGGCGATCGCCTGCTGCGTCCGGCGCAGCAGCCGCTTCCTCAGTTTACGGAAGGACAGGGAGTCCGGCGCGCCGGCGTAGAGCGCGGCGATGGCCGCCTCGGCCTTCTCAGGGTGAAACGATCCGTCCGCCACCGCTCTCATCCTTCGCGCCGAAATGCGCGCCCAAAAACGCCAGAAAGGCCGGCCAGTCCTCCTTCACGACGCCGTGCGTCCCGGGCCTCAGCCAGAAGGCGATGTCGGCGGCGGGGTCATAGGGCGTGAGGCGCGGCTGGTCGAGGCCTTTGGCGCCGTAAAGTTCGTAGACGGGGTCGGCGCCCATCGCCGCCCGGAAGGCGCCGTTGGGGTCCGACCACACGTCGCGCCTGGCGTTGCCGAGCAGGATGGGGCGCGGCGCGATGAGGGCGATGAGCTGGTGCTGGTCGAAGGCCGGCGGCGTATCGTCCTTGTACGACGCATAAGCCCGCGCGAACCAGTGCGGATAGGTCCGCGTGATGCGGGCGACGCTCTCGCCGGGCTTCCTGTGGTTGAGGGAAGCCCCGCCCGTTCCCGACTGGTGGGCGATGACGCCGGCGATGCGCGGATCGAAAGCGGCGGCGAGAAGGGCGGCCTTGGCGTAGCGGGAATGGCCCCAGGCGATCATGGCGTTCGGGTCGAGCCGCTCGTCCTGCGACAGCGCGTCGACCATGCGTGAAAAGCTCCAGGCCCAGGCCGCGATCGCGCCCCAGCGGGTCTCGTCATCGGAATAGCCCCCCGACAGCCGCTTCAGCGCGGCGAGACCTTCCTCGCGCCTGTCGGGGACGATCTCGCCCGGAAAGATCGAGGCGATCGCGTAGCCGGCGTCGAGGATCATCTCGACGGGCGGCGTGCAGATATAACGGCCGAAAACATGGGTCGCGACGCTCTCCATCATGCCGCCGCCCCGCTCCGCCGGCGCGCCTGAAACGCCGGGATCGGGAATGGTGTCCCAGCGCGGGCAGAAGGTCCCCATCAGGATGACCGGCGCCGGCCCTCGCGCATTCTTCGGGATGACCACATCCATGATGAAGCCGTCGCGGCCATCGGCGTCGGTCACGGCGTTGCGCGCCGCGCCGAAGCTCGCGCTTGCTGCGATCCGGTATTCCTCGATGACGCCCTTGCCGTTAAAGGCGTCGGCGTTGACGACCCGGCGATCGAGGATCGAGCTTTCCGATATTTCCGGAAAAAATCCGTAGACGTTCCTTTGGAGCGCCTCGCGCGCGGCGGGAACGCCCTCCGATTCCCATTCCGCGACGCTGGAAAATTCGAGCGGCGGCGCCGCGGCGGGGCCTTCGGGCGTCAGCTTGGCCCATGCCATGGTCGCCTCGACGCATCCCGACAGGAGGCCGAGGGCGGCGAGGAGAGCCGGCAAACGCAACGTCAGCATCATCGTCTCCGGAAGACAAGATAGGCGGGCGGGCGCCCCTCGCGCCGCGCCTTCGCCTCATAGCGCGTCTGCGGCCAGTCATCGGGCCGAAGGCGCCAGTCATCGGCCCGTTCTGCGGTCCAGTCGAAAGCGTCGGCGTTCTGCGCGTGCATCAGCGTCCAGCGAACGTAGTCGGGAATGTCGGAGGCGACGCGCAGCGCGCCCCCGGCCCTGAGAACGCGGGCGGCCTCGTTGAAGAACCAGGGCGATATGATGCGCCGCTTGGCGTGGCGCCGCTTCGGCCAGGGATCGGGATGAAGAACGTAGATCCGCGCCAGCGAGCCCGCCGGCAGCGCCTCGAGGAGCGGGCGCGCGTCGCCATGGCGGATGCGGATGTTGGCGAGGTCATCCGCGTCGATCTTCTGGAGAAGCTGCGCGACGCCGTTCAGGAAGGGCTCGGCGCCGATGAAGCCGGCGTCCGGCGCCTGCGCCGCCTGCCAGGCGAGATGCTCTCCGCCGCCGAAGCCGATTTCGAGCTCGATGCGCGAGGCCTGAGGGAACATCGCCTTGAGGTCGATCGGGCCGTGCTCGGGATCGGGCGTTGCAAGTCGCGGCAGCAGCGTGTCGACCAGCGTCTGTTGGCGCTGGCGCAGAGGGTGGCCCTTCGTCCGGCCGTAAAGCTCGGGAATGTAGCCGCCCGCGAAAACCTCAGCCATCGAGCGCCTCTTTGAAGAAGGCGATCGTGCGGCTCCAGGCGAGCGCGGCCGCCCCGGCGTCATAGCGGGCCGCATTCGTGTCGTTGTTGAAGGCGTGCTCGGCGCCGTCATAGAAGAACGCCTGATAGTCGACGCCGGCGGCTTTGAGCGCCGCTTCATAGGCGGGGACGCCGTCATTGATGCGCGCGTCGTTCCCGGCGTAATGCATCATCATCCGGGCACGGATCGTCGCCGCCTCTTCCGCCGACGGGCCGCGGCCGTAATGGCAGACGCCGGCCTTGAGCGCGGCCGAGGCCGCGGCGAGGCGGTTGACCATACCGCCGCCCCAGCAGAAGCCGACCGCGCCGACCTGCCGCTTGTGCGTCTTCAGAAGCGAGAGGCTTTTGGCGACCTCGGCGAGCTTGGCGACGGTCTTGTCGGAATTGAGTTTGCCGATCATGTCGCGCGCGCGGTCTTCATCGCTGGGCGTGCCGCCATAGGGCGAGAGCATGTCGACGGCGAAGGCGTGAAATCCTTCCAGCGCGATGCGCCGCGCGACGTCCCTTATATGCGGGTTCAGGCCGCGATTCTCATGGATGACGATGACCGCCGGCGCCGGCCCGCCTTTCTTCAGCCGCGCGCCATAGGCGGTGACGAAAGGCAGGTGCTTCGTCGGGATGACGCCGGCGTTCGGCGCGCCCTCGGCGACGCTCTCCTCCGGTTCGAGGAGATCCACGATGCCGCCGGTGTCGAAGCGCGCCGTGAAGATGTCGAGCCGCGCGTCGTCCTCGGCGATGAGCGGCGCGGCGCGCGCGTAGTCATTGGCAAGGATCGGCAGCAGGGCCGTCGCGGCCGCCGTCCCGCCGGCGACGCGCGCGAGCCGGTCGAGGAAATCGCGGCGGCTGATCGCGCCATGCGTGAAGGCGTCATAGAGATCGATCATCGGGCGGGTGACATTGGGCGGCATGGCGGGTCCTTCGCGGCGGCGATGGGTCTATAACCGCCCTCGCGCGCGCCAACCAATCGCTTCCGCGTCAATGCGCGTGCCGGAACGCCGGTCGCGGCTGCGCGCCGGGTTTCGACCAAGCGCGCTCGTGAAGCGTGTAAGCGACGGTCTGAACCAGCGGCTCGAGAAGCCCGACCGCCAGCGCCGCCTGCCAGTTGCGGGTGACGGCAAAGGCGACGGCGATCGCGACGACGAGGTGCATGAGACCATAGGTGAGGGTTTTGACGGCGGCGCGGGACATGACTTGCACTCCTCGACGCCCATAATATGCAAATAAGAAGCAGTCGCAATAGAAGGGCCGATCACAAGGGCGTGGTTCTGATCGTCAGCTGGCGCGCGCAGCGATGATCCGGCGGGCGTCCTCTCGAAAACCATCGGTCGGCCGGACCGCGATCGGTGCGCGCGGCCCCGGTTTGGCGCCGGAAGGGAAGAAGCCAGGGCGAATCGGCCGCCCCTTCATCCGGTTTTCACGACCCTTCGCTGATGCTAAGCCCCCGCGCGCATCAGACCGGGAGCGGCATGGCGAACCATCTCCACAAGGGCGACCTGCCCGCCGGACTTTCGTTCGGCGCGTCCGTGGCGGTCGACAGCGAGACCATGGGCCTTAACACCCATCGCGACCGGCTGTGCGTGGTGCAATTGTCGGCCGGCGACGGCGACGCCCACATCGTCCAGCTTTCGGCCGGCTATGCTGCGCCCAACCTCAAGCGGCTCCTCGCCGACCCGAAGGTCCTGAAGATCTTCCATTTCGCCCGCTTCGACATCGCCGCCTTCCAGCACTGGCTCGGGGTCGAGACGGCGCCGGTCTACTGCACCAAGGTCGCCTCGCGCCTTGCCCGCACCTTCACCGACCGGCATGGCCTCAAGGACCTTGCGAAGGACCTTTTGGGCCTTGACCTATCCAAGCAGCAGCAATCGTCCGATTGGGGTGCGGAAACCCTGACCCGGGAACAGCTCGACTATGCGGCGGCGGACGTCCTTCATCTCCACGCTATGAAGGAACGCCTTGACGCCATGCTCGCCCGCGAGGGGCGGACCCATCTCGCCGAGGCGTGCTTCCGGTTCCTTCCCGCAAGGGCCGCGCTCGACGTCGCCGGCTGGCCGGACATCGACATCCTGGCGCATTCCTGAACCCATCCGGCCCAAAAAGAGGAGCGCAAGGCCCATTCCCGCTCGCCCCCGGCGCTCCAGCCACTATAGTGGCGTCTCTGGAAAAACCCGCGCGTTTCCTGACGGAGAGGCGCTGTAACCGCATGGCCGATGACCGCCTCGTCCGACACCATGGCTGAAACGAGCCCCGCCCCCGACCGCGGCGGCCGGACCAACAAGGGCGCGCTCGACAGCCTGACCATCCGCCGGCGCACGACCGGCGAGGACGCAGCCGCGCGCGCGCGCTTCATGCGCCGAATGCGCGTCGCCCTGCCGATCCTCGCCCTCGTCCTTGTTGCGACCTTCCTTCTCAACACCCGCAAGGGCGGCGTCGAAGACGCCTTTCTCAATGATTTCGCCGATCTCGAGGCGACGCCGCAGAACCTCCGGACCGCGAGGCCGCATTTCACCGGGGTCGACGCGAAGGGGAACCCCTTCGAGGTCACCGCCGAAGCCGCCTTGCAGCAGGCCGGCGGCGGCAAGATCGTCGACCTCGAAGCCCCGCGCGCGGTGACGAGCGCCAGGGGCGGCCAGTCGGTGGTCGCGGCGAAGGCCGGCGTTTTTGACGCCGACGCCAAGCGCCTCGACCTCAAGGACGGCGTCACGTTCGAGCACCGCGTCGGGGCTACGAATTACGTCCTGCGCACGGACGCGGCGACCTACACGATCGACGATCGCCGTGTCGTCAGCGACGCGGGCGTCGACGGCGAAGGAGGCGACGGCGGGCGGCTGAAGGCGGACCGCATGAGCGCGGACGACCGCGAGGGCAAGCTCGTCTTCGAGGGAAATGTCAGGATGCGGATTATCCCGCGCAAGGTCGCGGCGGAGCCGGAAAAGCAAGGAGACTGACCGATGAAAAAGGCGGGGGCCTTCATGGCGGCGGCGGCCGCGCTCTGGGGCGTTGCGTCAGCGCAGTTCGCGTCGCTCGACAGCGATGCGCCGATCGACATCACCGGCGACCGGCTGGAAGTTGAAAATCAGGTGGCGACCTTCACCGGCAATGTCCGCGCCGTGCAGGGAGATGCGATCCTGACCGCCGACCGTCTCGTCGCCGATCTCGACGATAAGGGTTCCTTCACCAAGATTCACGCCGTCGGAACGGTGCGCTTCTCAAACGGGAAGGAGGCGATCACCGGCGCTCGCGCCGTGTTCGACGACGTCCGGCGGACCATCACCATTTCCGAGAATGTGGTGGTCACGCAGGGCGATCAGGTTATGACCGGCGGCGAGATCGTCTATTGGGTGGACACCGGCAGGATCATCTTCACGGCGCCGGCCGGAAAACGCATCCGGGGCATTTTTTATGCCAAAGGCCGGTCGGGACAGTCCTGATTTCATCAAGTTTTAAAGAGAAGTCCCGCTAGATGCCAGAAGCCATGAACCTTGGAACCGCATCCCCCCGGACGACCGACAGGCGCGCGCCCCAGCGCCCGACGCTCGTCGAAAGCGCCGGCGGCGGCCTGTTTGCGGAAAATCTCGGCAAGACGTTCAAGCGCCGCCCCGTCGTCCGCGGGGTGTCGATGAGCGTGCGCCGGGGCGAGGTCGTCGGCCTTCTCGGACCCAACGGGGCCGGCAAGACGACCTGCTTTTACATGATCACCGGGCTTATTCCGGTCGATTTCGGCAAGATCATGATCGACGGGCACGACGTGACGCGCCTGCCGATGTATCAGCGCGCGCGCCTCGGCCTCGGCTATTTGCCGCAAGAAGCTTCGATCTTCCGGGGGCTGACGGTCGAACAGAATCTGCGCGCCGTCGTCGAGCTCGTCGAAAAAAGCCGGGACCGCCAGCAAAAGCTGATCGACGACCTCCTCAATGAATTCAACATCACCCACATCCGCAACGCGCCCGCCCTTGCGCTATCAGGCGGCGAGCGCCGCCGCGTTGAGATCGCTCGGGCGCTGGCGACGGGTCCCGCCTTCATGCTGCTCGACGAGCCTTTCGCCGGCATCGATCCGCTCGCCATCGCCGACATTCGCGAGCTTGTCATGCATCTCAAGGATCGGGGCCTCGGCGTGCTCATCACGGATCATAACGTGCGTGAAACGCTCGACATTATCGATCGAGCCTACATCATTCACGAAGGCGAAGTGCTCATCGAAGGCGCGCCCAGCGACATCGTCGGCGACAAGGACGTCCGCCGCGTCTATCTGGGCGACCGCTTCCAGATGTAGCGGGATGAGGGAAACGGGGGCGGTGTGGCGTTAGCTCCAAGGCTTGAGTTCCGGCAGTCGCAATCGCTCGTCATGACGCCGCAGCTGCAGCAGGCGATCAAGCTGCTGCAGCTCTCCAATCTCGAGCTCGCCGAATTCGTCGAGCAGCAGCTCGAGGAGAACCCGTTCCTCGAACGCGCGCCCGAAACGGAAGAGCCGGCCCTACGCCCCGAGGCCGGGGCGGGCGAGGACGCCGAGCCGGCGGCGGTCGATCTTGAAAGCGCCGGCCCGGCGGAGCGGGCGCAAGACGCCCTCGACCTCTCGGGCGAGGACGCCGACGAGCGGTCAGGGCCGGGGGGTGAGGCGGAAGGCTACAAGGCCAATGACTGGGCGAACGTCGGATCGGGATCGTCGCATTCCTTCGACGAAGATCGTGCGTTCGGCGAAACGCTGTCGCGCGAAGTTTCGCTGTGGGAGCATCTCAACGAGCAGCTGAAGGTCGCAACGCGCGACCCGCAGGAGCTGTTCATCGGCCAATATCTCATCGACCTCATCGACGAGGCCGGTTATCTGCGCGAGACCATCGAGGCCGTCGCCGATCGGCTCGGCGCGGACGCCGCCGACGTCGAGCGCGCCTTGAAACGCATCCAGACTTTCGAGCCCTCGGGCGTCGGCGCCCGCGACATCAGGGAATGTCTCGCCATCCAGCTCGCCGACCGCGACCGGCTCGACCCGGCGATGCGCGCCTTCATCGACAATATCGAGCTGCTCGCGAAAGGGGACCTCAAGGGCCTGATGCGGGCCGTCGGCGCCGACGAGGAAGACATCCGCGACATGATCGCGGAAGTGCGCGCGCTCAATCCGAAGCCCGGCTACGCCTACGGCGCCGATCCTGTCCAGGTCGTCACGCCCGACGTCATCGTCAGGAAGGCGCCGGACGGCGGCTGGAAGATCGAACTCAATTCCGAGACGCTGCCCAAGGTGCTCGTCAACCGCGTCTATCACGCCGAGGTCTCGAAGCTGAAATGCCGGGAGGACGACGCGCTCTTCGTCAGCGAGCAGTTCGCCAACGCCAACTGGCTCGTCAAAAGCCTCGACCAGCGCGCGCGCACCATCCTAAAGGTGGCGAGCGAGATCGTGCGCCAGCAGGACGCCTTCCTCGTCTACGGCGTCAAGCATTTGCGCCCGTTGAACCTGCGCGCGGTCGCGGACGCGATCTCGATGCATGAATCGACCGTGAGCCGCGTCACCGCCAACAAATATGTGGCGACCCCGCGCGGCATCTTCGAGCTCAAATATTTCTTCACCGCCTCGATCGCGTCGAGCGCGGGCGGCGAGGCGCATTCGGCTGAGGCGGTGCGCTTCCGCATCCGCGAGCTCATCGACAATGAAACGCCCGACGCCGTGCTGTCCGACGACCGGATTGTGGAAATCCTCCGCGGCGAAGGCGTCGATATCGCCCGGCGCACGGTCGCGAAATACCGCGAGACGATGAACATCGCCTCCTCGGTCGCGCGCCGGCGCGCCGCGCTGCGCCCCGCCATCTGACCGGCGCATTTGGCGCGTCAAGGGCTTTGATTCCGCTCGCTCAGGCCCGATATAATCGGGCGGAGCCGTCCCGCCCGGGACGTCCCGCCCGGGAGACGCCGCGGCGGCCGATCACGGAGGCGCCTTTCCATGGATGTGCAGGTCAGCGGCAAGAACATCGAACTCGGCGATGCGCTTCGGACCCATGTGTCCGCTCGGCTTTCCGACAGCGTCGAGAAATATTTCGGCCACGGCGCGGAGGCGGTCGTCTCTTTCGCCAAGGAACGCCATCTCGTCGAATGCGAGATGACAGCGCACCTGTTCTCGGGCGTATTCCTCGCCGCGCATGGTTCCGGCGGCGACGCCTACGCCGCTTTCGAGGAAGGGCTCGACAAGCTTGAAAAACGGGTGCGCCGCTACAAACGCCGGCTGAAGAATCACCACGTCAACGGCAAGGCGCCGCTGCCCGCCGAGGCGGCGTCCTACCGCCTTCTCGCCCCGCTGCCTGACGAGGAAGAGGACGGGGCGGACCCCGTCGGGGATCCGACCCCGGTTGTAGTCGCCGAACATGCGACCTCATTGCGGGAAATGACCGTCGGGGCGGCCGTCATGCAGCTTGATCTTGCGGACAGCCCGGCGCTCGTGTTCAAGAACGCCGCCCATGGCCGCCTCAATGTCGTCTACCGCCGCCGCGACGGGCATATCGGCTGGATCGACCCGGCCCCTTGAGGCGCCGCCCGAAAGTTGACTTTCATTAAGGATATTTCGCCGTAAAAGGACGCCCGCGCCCGGAACAGGGATTGCAGGAGTTCATTTGGATCTTATGCCGCTTGCCGATTTGCTCTCTCCGAAGGCCGTCATCCTCAACCTGCACGCGCGGTGCAAGCGTGAGGCGCTGTCGGCGCTCGCCGACCGCGCTGCGGCGCTCACCGGCGCGGACGCGGCGGTCATCCGCGAGGCGTTGATGGAGCGCGAGAAGCTCGGCTCGACCGGCGTCGGCCGCGGGGTCGCCATCCCGCATGGCAAGATCGAGGGGCTCGCGGCGATGACAGGGCTCCTCGCCAAGCTTGACCAGCCGATCGACTTTGAAGCGGTCGACGACCAGCCCGTCGATCTCATCTTCGTCTTGCTCGCCCCCGCCGACGCCTCGGCCGCCCACCTGAAGGCGCTGGCGAAAGTCTCGCGGCTGTTGCGCGACGACCGCGTGCGCGAGGCGCTGCGCGGCGCCGAAACGGCGGAGGCCTTCTTCGCCATCGCGATCGACAGCGAACGCCCGCACGCGGCGTAATCCTAGCGGCGCTTTCCGGCGCGAAGCAGGCACGCATGCTCTTGTGGCGCGCCGGCTCGCCTCAATACGACATATTACGCGTTTTCTTGATTTGTCCGGCGCCAGGCGCGCGTCAATGCACGCTGACGGGGTTCATCTCGTGCTGGCGCGCGGCGGCGAAGGCGAGCGCGCGGTCGCCGACAAGCGCGATGCGCTGGCCGTCGCTCGCGTGCACGGAATAAAGCGTCGTGTCGGCGGGGATGTCGATGACGGCGCCGGTGTCGTCGTCGACGAGATCGTCCTTGACCTCGGCGGCGAGCACGGTGCGGACATAGACGAGCTTCTTGCCGCCGAGCGCGGCGAGTTCGCGGTCGCTGAGCGGAACCTTGGGTTCCGTTTCAATGCGCCGGCTGGAAGCTTTGAGAGTGGCCATCGGCCGTTACCCCTTCCGTTCCGCTGCGATCAGGACCCCCCGGCCGCCATCAGGCCACAGATTGGCTAGCAAACCGTGAAAGCCGGATGTGCCGACCCGCCTTAGCCCAATCTGGGACTTATAGC
Source organism: Parvularculaceae bacterium (assembly GCA_046296195.1). Lineage (GTDB taxonomy): Bacteria > Pseudomonadota > Alphaproteobacteria > Caulobacterales > Parvularculaceae > Amphiplicatus. The sequence goes on from JBKBLR010000009.1 coordinate 86,952, forward strand.
TACAATATAACATTTCAATGATGAAAATGCGGCGGAATGGGCGCCGGGATTAACCAAAGCGTGACAGCGCCGTGGCGAAGAGGGGCGGGTCGACATTGGCGCCGGAGAGCGTGAGGCCGATGACGCCGCCTGCAGCGCGCAGCTTGCGGTGGTAAACGGCGGCGAGCGCCGCCGCGCCGCCTGGCTCCAGCACCAGCTTCAGATATTTGAACGCCCAGGCGAGGGTTTCGAGCACCTCCTCGTCAGTGACGGAAAATCCCTGCCGCACCCGGCGCTTGAGGATCGGAAAGGTGAGGTCGCCGGGGGAGGGCGCGGCGAGCGCGTCGCAGACCGTCTTCACCGCGGGATCGGCCCTGAGCCGCTCGCCGGCGCGGATCGACGCCCAGGTTTCGTCAAAGCCCGCCGGTTCGGCGATCATGATTTCGGTCGCGGGCGATATCTCCTCAAGGATGGTCGCGCAGCCGGCCGTGAGGCCGCCCCCGCCGCAGCAGACGAGGAATGCGTCAAGGCGCGCGCCCATCGCCGCCGCCTGCCCCGCGGCTTCGAGCGCGACCGTCCCCTGCCCCTCGATCGTGTCGACGTGATCGAACGGGGGCGCGATCGCAAGCCCCCGTTCGGCCGCGACGCCGGCGCCGATCGCCTCGCGGTCCTCCGTATACCGATCGTAAAAGACGATCTCGCCGCCATAGGCCTTCACCTGCGCGACCTTGAGGGCGGGGGCGTCCTTCGGCATCACGATGACGCTCGTCACGCCATAAAGGCGCGCCGCGCGGGCGACGCCTTGCGCGTGATTGCCGGAGGAATAGGCGAGAACGCCGCGCGCGCGCTCCTCCGGCGACAGGCGCGACAGGCGCGTCATCGCGCCGCGAAACTTGAAGGAGCCGGCATGCTGAAGCGATTCGGCTTTCATCAGCACGCGCCCGCCGGCGCGCTCATTGAGCCATTCATTTTCAAGAAGGGGGGTCACGATCGCCGCGCCCTTGAGGCGCGCCGCGGCGTCCCTGACGCCCGCCGGCGAGGGCGCGGTCATGCGCGCTCTTCCGCGGACGTCAGGTGACGCCAGGCGACGGCGCTCGCGACATTGACGACTGCGTTGACGAAGAGCGTCATTACAAGAACGCCGGCGCCGATCATCCAGAACGAGGCCGCTTTCGGGTCGAGCGAGGCGGCGAGCTTCTGCATGAAGGCCGCCATCGCCTGCGCGTCGCCGGCGCGCATGGCGGCGATGTCGCCCATCGCCGGCCCGATCATCGGCATGAGAAAGAGTGCGATCGCCGGCAGGACGACGAGGCCGACGAGAATCCAGTAGAAGACGAGAGCGAGCCAGTCGCGGCGCGTTGCGGCGAAGGCCGCCGCGAGGCCAAGGGTTTTCGTCGCGATGACGGCCGGGAAGAGCGTCGACATCCGCACCTGGAACCATGCGGTCAGAAGATTGACGCCGAGCCCGCCGAGGCTTTTCGCCGCGCCGGCGGCGCCGGCGCCGAACAGCAGGAAGACGGCCGCGATGACGCCGACGACGAGCTCGCCGACGATCGAAATCACGATGAGCATCAGGTTGAATAGAAAATTTCCCGCCATGATCCGCGTCTCGTCCGCGCCGAAATTGAGGTAGAAAGGCGCACGCGGCTCTTCGCCGCTGATGATGTGACGAAGGCTCGCGACCGTCAGCATCGGGAAGAAGACGAGGCCGGCGACCACATACCAGACGAGCGAGCCGCCGAGGGTCGCAAAGGCGGCGGCGGCCGCCTCCGGCGCCGGATTGGGTCCGAGAAGGACGATCTCCGCGAGCCCGTTGAAGAGGGCCGGGGCGGCGTAAAGCTGCAGGCCGGTGATGACCAGCGCCGGCAGCCACATCGCCTTCAGGAGAACCGGCCAATGCCGGCCGAGATAGGCGAAGGTCGTCGCCAGGGCTTTGAAGACGCGAAAATTCATGAAATCCCGAGGTCTGACGAAAGTGAGACGACCATGCGCCAGATCGCCCCGCCGGTCAAAGCGGCCGACGGCCGGCCCGGCGCTGCGAACCCGGCGTTGACGAGCCTGCGGAAGGACGGCATGCGAAAGGCATGACCCTTAAGCAGGCATCGAAGCGTCGTGGTTTTCTGGTTGCGGCCGGCTTTGCGGCGGCCTTCGCGGTCGCGCTTGCCGTGAAGGGTCCGACCCCGGTTGTCTCGCAAGGATCGGCCGGCGCGCCGAGATTGATCGCCGCCTCCTTCACCTCGGCCTTCTGTCCCGCCTGCCGCATTCTCGCGCCGAGGCTCGCCGCGGTGATGGGGGACTTCAAAGGGGAACCGGTCGAGTTCGTCGAGTTCGATTTCACCTTTGGCGAAACGCAGGCGCTTGCGGCGCGCGCCGCGGCGCTCGGTCTTGAGCGTCTTTATGAAGCGAACAAGGGCGCGACCGGGTTCACGGTGCTTGTCGACGCGCGCTCGGGCGCGGTCGTCGACACGCTGACGATGAACTTCGCCGAGAGGGACATTTCGCGTGCGATCAGGAACGCCCTCGCCATCACTTCGTATGCGGAGGATGGCGCTGGACCGGCGCCCGCGCCGGGACCCTGACGCGGCGCCGATTTCGCTTGCGCGGATTGCTCGTTTGAGGCATCCTTTTATCGTTCCGAGGGGCGTCCCGCCTGTCGCCATTGGGCGACGGCTCGTGCGACGCGCAACCTCTCCGGCCGCCCGCGGGGCGATAGCCCCGATGCGCGGCGAAGAGAGCACTACGCGCCAGGGAGCAAGGGCGTTTGGGACTGAGACGGACCCTTCGAACCTGATCCGGGTCATGCCGGCGTTAGGGACGGAACAGCTTTTCTTCGCCGTTCGGGATTGTCCGCACGGTGAAGTCGAGCAAAGGCGACGTCGGCTTCTTCACCGCCGGGCCCGCTGCATATGCGACGGTGGGGAAGACGGCGATCCGCGGTCTGTTGCTCCTGCGTAGCGAGTATACTTTAGGGATGTGGATGCGCGGCCGTCGGTGCGCCGTGCGGGCGCGGGCGCCATCCGGCGTCGACCGCGCGTCGCGTTGTTACGGCGCGCAGGCTATTTCGCGCAGAGGAATTCGCGCGCGTGGATGTTGCGCGGGTGGATGTTGCGCGGAAGATTTCGGGCGCGCGGGTCGGGTGCGCGGGATCGAGACTCCGCACTCTGCGCGCCTGCGAACCCTCGCGAGCCCCGTTGATGGGAACGTTGACCTGAAGCCGCGTTGACACGCGTTGACACAGGCAGCCAAGGCGGCTGCGGATAAGGCGCTGTTGTGCGCGGCCGGCAACGACGCGCGCCGGCTACGGCTTGATCTCGATCGACGTTCCCACGCGCACAAGCCGCCAGATTTCCTCGATCTCGCTGTTCGAAACCGCGATGCAGCCCAGCGTCCAGTCGCGGCGCGGGATGAGCGCGGCGGGCATGCCGCTCGTGCCGGGCGTGCCGTGGATGAAAATGTCGCCGCCGGGATCGACGCCGGCGGCGCGCGCCGCCCTGCGGTCGCTGGCGTCGAGATAGGAAATCTTCAGCGACAAGTGAAACTGCGAGCGCGGATTCTTCGCGCTGATCGTGTAGCGGCCTTCCGGCGTCTTTCCGTCGCCTGCGCGCGTCTTGTCGCCTTCGGGCGCGAAGCCGAGCGCGATCCGGTAGCGCGCGATCTCCGTTCCGCCGGCGTGGAGCGTCATCAGGCGCTCGGACTTGTCGACGATGATGAGCTCGACCGGCGCGGCGGCGAGGATGAGGGCGGCAAGAGCGGTCATGGGAAGCAAGGATCGCGGGCGAGTGCGGCGAATGTTCGGCGCGGCCCCTGTTGATCGCGCCCGCCGCCGCGATAGAGTCCGCTGATCAGCCGCTGTGAGCGCCTCCATGCATCGCGTTCCATTTCTCGCGCTTGCCGCGGCCGCCGTCGCTGTCCCGGCTGAGGCCGCCTGCCGGGAGGAGACGGCGGGCGCGGCGCGCTACGCCGTCTGCGAGTTCAATCCGGCAACGGACGACATCAGGCTTTTCCTGAACGGCGCGGACGGCGCGCCGTTCGCCGAATTCGCCCGCGTCGAGGACGCGCTCCGCGCGCAAGGAAAGACGCTCCTCTTCGCCATGAACGCCGGCATGTATCACCGCGACCGCACGCCGGTCGGGCTTTATGTCGAGGACGGAACGCAGCTGAAGAAGGTTTCGACCGCCGACGGTCCGGGCAATTTTCACCTGAAGCCGAACGGCGTGTTCTGGATCTCCGAAGCAAAGGAGGAGGGCTCGCCGAGGCTCGCCATCGTCGAGACGACAGACAGCTTCCTCGCCGCCGCGCACAATATCCGCTACGCGACCCAGTCCGGCCCGATGCTCGTCATAAACGGGGCGCTCCACCCGAAATTCCTGCCTCACTCGACCTCGTTCAAGCGCCGCAACGGCGTCGGCGTGCGCGAGGATGGAACCGTCGTCTTCGCGATCAGCGACACGGCGGTGACCTTCCATCAGTTCGCGGCCTATTTCCGTGACGTCCTCAACTGCCCGAACGCGCTCTATCTCGACGGCGCGATCAGCCGCCTCTACGCGCCCTCGCTCGAGCGCGATGAGCAGGGCCTTCCCATGGGGCCGATCGTCGCCGTCGTCGCGACGGCGCGCTGATCCGTCACGCCGTCAACGCCAGCACGCGGTCGATGTCGGCCGCCGCGTGGCGTTCCGGCAATTGTTCGTTTGGCGCGCCCCAGGTGCGATTGACGATCCGCCCGCGGATGACGGCGGGCCGGCTTGCGATCTCCGCCGTCCAGCGCTGCACATGACGGTATTCCTCCGCCGCGAGGAACGTCCCGGCGTCATTGTAGATTTTTCCCTGCGCCAGCACGCCGTACCAGGGCCAGATCGCCATGTCGGCGATCGTGTAGTCGTCGCCGGCGACGAAGCGATGCTCCTTGAGCTGACGGTCCAGCACGTCGAGCTGGCGCTTCACCTCCATCGCATAGCGGTTGATGGGATATTCGAGCTTTTCCGGCGCATAGGCGTAGAAATGGCCGAAGCCGCCGCCGAGAAAAGGCGCCGACCCCATCTGCCAGAACAGCCAGGAGAGCGTCTCGGCCCGCGCCTTGCCGCTTGCGGGCAGGAAGGCGCCGAACCTCTCGGCGAGATGAAGAAGGATCGCGCCCGACTCGAACACGCGCACCGGCGCCGGACCCGAGCGGTCGATCAGCGCCGGGATCTTTGAGTTCGGATTGACGCCGACGAAGCCCGATCCGAACTGTTCGCCGTCGGAAATCCGGATCGGCCAGGCGTCATACTCCGCGCCGGAAAACCCCTTCGCCAGCAGTTCCTCGAACATGATCGTCACCTTGACGCCGTTTGGCGTCGCCAGCGAATGGAGCTGGAACGGATGACGGCCCTCGGGCAGCGGCCTCTCATGCGTTGCGCCCGCGACGGGACGGTTGATGTTCGCGAACTGACCGCCGCTCGACCGGTCCCACGTCCACACCTTCGGCGGCGTCCACGCTTTTTGCTCGCTCATGCCGGGTCCTTCCCGTTGCTTCCGACCGGCCTATTTAGGCGCGCCGCGCGCGGATGCGCTACACAACGCGGAGAGGAAAGAAATTCTGACAGGCTGTTCAGCAACCGGGCGCCATTGGCGGGGCGGGGCCTGCGTGCTATCCGGGCGGTTTCCGAGGGGCGCGGGCGTCACCCGCTGAGACCTTGTTCTGTCCGTAAGGACACCATCACAAGGGCACCCTTTGAACCTGATCGGTTAACACCGGCGTAGGGACGGAACTGACGACCAAGGTTCTCGACCGCGCCGGATCGCCTCATGGAGCGCTGTCGATGAACAAACACGTCCCCCAGGCTGAGTTCAGGACGCCGACGGTGACGACCGGGCCCCTTCCCGCGAGCCGCAAGGTCTATGTCGCGGGGGACATTCACCCCGACATCCGCGCGCCGGTCAGGGAGATCGACCTTCATCCGTCTGCGAACGAACCCCCGCTTCCCGTCTACGACGCGACCGGGCCCTATACCGATCCGGCGGTCGTCATCGACGTTGAAAAGGGCCTCGCGCGACCCCGAACGGCTTGGGTGAAGGAGCGCGGCGGCGTCGAGGCGTATGACGGGCGCGCCGTAAGGCCGGAGGATAATGGCGGCGCGAGCGGAAAACATCTTGCGCGCGAATTTCCGGTGAAGAACCGCCCGCTGCGCGCTCTTGCGGGCGCGCCCGTCACCCAGCTTGAATTCGCCCGCGCCGGCGTCATCACGAAAGAGATGGAATACGTCGCCGTCCGCGAAAATCTCGGCCGCAAGAAGATGCTGGAACACGCGGAAAAGGCGTTGGCTCTCGGTGAGAGCTTTGGCGCGGAGATCCCGCCCTTCATCACGCCGGAGTTCGTGCGCGAGGAGATCGCGAAGGGCCGCGCCATCATCCCGGCGAACATCAACCATGCTGAACTCGAGCCGATGATCATCGGCCGCAATTTCCTCGTGAAGATCAACGCCAATATCGGCAATTCCGCCGTCGCCTCCTCGGTCGAGGAGGAGGTCGACAAGATGGTGTGGGCGATAAGGTGGGGCGCCGACACGGTGATGGACCTGTCGACGGGGCGCAACATCCACAACACGCGCGAATGGATCATCAGGAATTCGCCTGTGCCCATCGGCACGGTGCCGATCTATCAGGCACTGGAGAAGGTCGGCGGCGTCGCCGAGGACCTCTCGTGGGAGGTCTATCGCGATACGCTGATCGAACAGGCCGAGCAGGGCGTTGACTATTTCACCGTGCACGCGGGCGTGCGCCTGCCTTACATCCACCTCACCGCGAACCGCGTCACCGGCATCGTCTCCCGCGGGGGCTCCATCATGGCGAAATGGTGCCTCGCCCATCACAAGGAAAGCTTCCTCTACACGCATTTCGACGAGATCTGCGACATCATGCGCGCCTATGACGTCTCGTTCAGCCTCGGCGACGGCCTTCGCCCCGGCTCGATCGCCGACGCGAACGATCGCGCGCAATTCGCCGAACTCGAAACCCTCGGCGAGCTGACGAAGATCGCGTGGGCGAAGGGCGTGCAGGTGATGATCGAGGGCCCGGGCCATGTCCCGATGCACAAGATCAAGATCAACATGGACAAGCAGCTCAAAGAATGCGGCGAAGCGCCGTTTTATACTTTGGGGCCCTTAACGACCGACATCGCGCCCGGCTATGACCACATCACGTCGGGCATCGGCGCGGCGATGATCGGCTGGTTCGGCACGGCGATGCTCTGTTACGTCACGCCGAAGGAGCATCTGGGCCTGCCTGACCGCGACGACGTGAAAACGGGCGTCATCACCTACAAGCTCGCGGCGCATGCGGCGGACCTCGCCAAGGGCCATCCGGCCGCGCAGCTCCGCGACGACGCGCTCTCCCGCGCGCGCTTCGAATTCCGCTGGGAGGACCAGTTCAACCTGTCGCTCGACCCCGAAACGGCGAGGCTCTTCCACGACCAGACCCTGCCGAAGGAAGCGCACAAGACGGCGCATTTCTGCTCGATGTGCGGGCCGAAATTCTGCTCGATGAAGATCACCGCCGACGTGCGCGAATATGCGGACGGCCTGTCGGACAATGAGAAGAAGGACCTCGAGCGCCTGTCGAAGGAAGGCATGGCGGCGATGAGCGAGAAATACCGCGAGATGGGCGCCGAGCTTTACCTCGAGGCGGAAGCGGTGCGGAAGGCGAACGGGGCGTTGTGATAAGACGGGCGCTTTCCGCGTTCGCGCTGCTTGCATCGCTCCCCGCGCACGCTGCCGAACCTACTCCCTTCACTATCGAGCAAACGCGCCTCCTCTCCGAGGCCGAAGGGCGGCTCGCCGACAACCCGAATGACGCCGACGCGCTCATCTGGAAGGGCCGGCGCCTCGGCTATCTCGGGCGGCTTGAGGAATCGATCGCAACCTATGAAGCGGGCGAAAAGCTGCACCCCGCGGACGCGCGGTTTGCGCGCCATATCGGCCACCGCTTGATCAGCCTGCGGCGTTTTGAGGAGGCGGAAGCCGCGCTCGCGCGTGCCGCCAAGCTCGTGGCAGCCGCGCCCGATGCGGTCGAGCCGGACGGCCTTCCCAACGCAGCGGGCGTGCCGACCTCGACGCTGAAGGGGAACATCTACTACCACCTCGGCCTTGCGCAGTATCTGAGAGGGGGGTTCGGCGAAGCGGCGTCGAGCTATCAGGGCGCAGCAGCGCTCGCTGACAACCCGGACGCCGCGGCGGCGGCGCTTTACTGGCTTTATCTCTCGCTGAAGCGCGCGGGCGCCGATGCGGCGGCGGCCGCTGCGCTGGCGCGCGTCGATGCGTCATGGATGCTCATCGAAAACGGCGTCTATCACGAGCTTGCGCTCTGCTTTCGCGGCGAGGCGGATTGCGATGCGATCCTCGCCCGCGCGCGTGAGGCCGAGGGCGTCGACTTTGCAACGCCCGCCTACGGCGTCGCCATGCAGCGTCGCCTCAAAGGCGACCGCAAGGGCGCAAGGGCGCTGCTCAGGGAAATCCTGGAGCGCGATGACGGCACGGCCTTCGGGCGGCTTGCGGCGGAGGCGGACCTCAAGCGCGAGGAAGCGCCGCGCCTCGATGATTTTTAGAGCGGCGCAGGCGAAGCCGTGACCGGCCTGCGGGCAAGGGGCGCGCATGGGCGACCGCCGCGACGCTTCAGCGCCGAACGCCTTCCCCGGCCCGGCTTCGTCGCGCCGCCCTTTCCCGCTCGCGGGAGATGGGTCAAAGATCGCTCAGCGATTTGACTTCGATCGGCCCAAGCCCGAGCGCGGCGACGCCTGCTTCGATCTTCGCCCGGTCGCCGACGATCACCCAGATGAGGCTGTCGGGGTGCACGGTCTCGGCCGCGGCGGCGCCGATGTCGGCGAGGCGGAGGGCCTCATACTGCTCCTTCAGCGTTTCGGGGTAGTTCCACGCCCGCCCGAAGCGGTTCGAGCTCGTCAGGCTGCCCATGACGTCGCCGGAGGTTTCGAACGAGCCCGGCAGCGAGCGTGTGTTGTTTTCAATCGCGCGCTTCAGTTCGGCGGGCGTCGCCGGCCGCGTCGTCTTGAATGTGCGGAGTTCCTTCAACAGCTCGGCGATCGACTCCTTCGTCTTGTCCGTCTGCACGGGCGCATAGACGAGATAGGGGCGCTGTCCGCGCGCTTCCTGCAGGAAGGTGTAGGCGCCGTAGGCCCAGTGCTTGTCCTCGCGCAGGTTCATGTTGACGCGCGCGGTGAACTGGCCGCCGAGGATGTCGTTCATCGCATTGATGGCGATCGCATTCGGCGCGCCCGAGGGCGGCGCGACATGGCCGGCGAGAATGAGCGACTGCGGCGAACCGGGCTTGTCGACGAGGATGACGCGCCCCTTCGCCGGACGTTCGACCTCGGCGATGTTCTTCTGCGGAACCGGCGCGGCGGGCGCGCGCCAGTCGCCGAAGGCGCGCTCGAGGAGCGGCTTCATCTCCGCCATGGTCGCGTCGCCGACGACGAAGATCGTTGCGTTGTCGGGCCGCATCCAGGTCTCGTGGAACTTGACGAGATCGTCGCGCGTCAGCGCCTTGATCGTTTCGGTCTCGCCCGAGCCGGTGAAAGGCACGCCATAAGCGTGGCCCTTGCCGTAGAGAACCGGCGGCAGGAGGCGCAGCGCAAGCTGCACCGGCTGGGCTTTCTCCTGCTCGATCTGGGCGAGCCAGCGCCCGCGCAGCTTCTCGATCTCGCCCTTGTCGAAGACGGGATTGCGCACGACGTCCGCCATGATGTCGAGCGACGGGGCGAGATTGTCCTTGAGCGCCGACAGCGTGACGCCGGTCATGTCGAGATTGGAGCCGACACTGAGCTGCGCGCCGAGGCCTTCAAGCTCCGACGCGATGGCGAGCGCGGTGCGCCGCTTCGTCCCTTCATCAAGCATCGCGCCGGCGAAGGACGCCGTGCCGAGCTTTGCGCCCGCGGCGTCGGAAGCGTAGCCCGCGTCGAACTGCATCGACACGTTGACGACCGGCACCGTCGGCCGGTTCGCCAGCACGACCTTGACGCCGTTCTTCAGCCGCGCCTCCTCGACCGCGGGGAAAGTGAGGTCCGGCGAGGAGGGGACGGCCGGCAGGCCCGCCTTGCGGTTGACGTTCGAGGCGACCGTTGAATAGTCCGGGAACGGAAGAACGGTGAGCTGGTAATAGCCCGCGTTCATCACCTCGCGCGCGCTCGCGAGCACCTCGGCCGGCGTCGCCGCCCGCAGCCAGTCGAGCTGCTTGAGGATGAAGCCCGGATCGCCCGCATAGAGCGCGCCCTCGGCGAGCGTCACCGCCTTGCCGCCGAAGCCGCCGACCTTTTCAAGGCCGCGCAGCACCGACGCCTCGATCGCGGTCTTGGAGCGCTTGAGCTCCGCCGGGGTCGGCCCCTTGGCGAGGAAGTCGGCGATCACCTTTTCCATCTCGGCTTCGGCGCGGGCGGGATCGGTCTCCTTCTTCGGGTCGAGCGTGACCGACCAGAAGCTCATCAGCTCCTGCTCCTGCAGGCTCGCCGTCGCTGAGGTGGCGAGTTCGAGATCGTAGACGAGGCGCTGGTAGAGCCGCGAGGTCTTGCCGCCGCCCAGAATGTCGGCGGCGAGCGTCAGAAGCACCGCATCCTTCGTCGTGCGCCCCGGCGCGACCCAGTTGCGGTCGATTTTGACCTGCGGCACGCGGTCATACATGATTTCCTTTTTCGACGTCGCGAGCTTCGGCGCGTTCGACTGCGCGCGCGTCAATGGCGGGCCGGCGTCGATGTCGCCGAAATATTTCTCCACCTTTTCGCGCGCCGTCTTGGCGTCGATGTCGCCGGCGAGGACGAGCACGGCGTTCGCCGCGCCGTAATACTGCTTGAACCAGTCTTTCACCGTCGGCAGGTCGGCGGCGTTGAGATCCTCCATCGAGCCGATCGTCGAATGGCGATAGGGATGGCCGGCGGGCAGAAGGCCTTCGAGCGTTGAATATTCCATGCGGCCATAGGGCTGGTTGTCGCCCTGGCGCTTCTCGTTCTGGACGACGCCGCGCTGCTCATCGAGCTTGGCCTGCGTCACCGCGCCGAGAAGGTGGCCCATGCGGTCGGATTCCATCCACAGCACGCGGTCGAGGGCCGGCGTCGGCACGGTCTGGAAATAATTGGTGCGGTCGAACCAGGTGGTGCCGTTGAGGTCGGTCGCGCCGACCTCGTCCATCGGCTCGAACCATTCGCCGTCATAATTCTCCGAGCCGTTGAACATCAGATGCTCGAAAAGGTGCGCAAAGCCCGTACGACCCGCCGGCTCGTCCTTCGAGCCGACATGATACCAGATCGACACCGCGACGACGGGCGCCTTCCTGTCCTCATGCACGACGACCCTGAGACCGTTCGCCAGCGTGAACTGCTCATAGGGCAGCTTGATCTCGGCGGCCGAAGCGGCGGCGGAAAGCGAAACGAGCGAAAGCGCCGCGGCGGCGGCAGCGAAGGTCGGTCTCTTCATGAAATCCCCGGAAGCTGGATTGGGAAAGCTTTTGGCGGAAGAACGTTAAGGGTCGATGCGCGCGGGTCAAGCGCTGGAAAACGGCCCGTCGCAGCGCAGGGGCGACTGGGCGAAAATACCTATTTCGGCGCCCGCTTCGCCAGGATCCGCTGCAGGGTGCGCCGGTGCATGCCGAGCCGGCGGGCGGTTTCCGAGACATTGTGGCCGCAGAGTTCATAGACGCGCTGGATATGCTCCCAGCGCACGCGGTCGGCGCTCATCGGATTTTCCGGCGGCTCGGGCCTGGTGCCCTCGCGCGCGAGGAGGGCCTTCTCAACGTCGTCGGCGTCGGCGGGCTTGGACAGATAATCGATCGCGCCCGCCTTCACCGCGGCGACGGCGGTCGCGATATTGCCATAGCCCGTCAGCATCACGACGCGGCAGTCCTCGCGGATGTCGTGGATGGCGTTGACGACCTCGATGCCGTCGCCGTCTTCGAGCCGCAGGTCGACGACCGCGAAGGCGGGCGGCGCGCTCTTCGCGAGGCGGATCGCCTCCTTGACGCCCGACGCCATCGCCGTCTCGAAGCCGCGCTTTTCCATCGCGCGGGCAAGGCGCGTACGGAACGCCTCGTCATCGTCGACGATGAGGAGGCTTGCGTCTTCAGGGAGGTCGGCGGCGATCGAAATGTCGTCGGTCATGGCGTTCTTGAAAAGAGCTCGTTCTGTCTTACGCCGTATCTGCGCCAATGGCTCAGCGGCGGCAACCGGTTTCAGCGCGCCTCGACGGCGACGCGCGGCCAGCGCACGGCGACCCAGGCCCCGGCCTCCCCGCCCGGATCCCACGGGCGGTTGTCGAAAACGATGTCGGCGCCGGTGCGCTCAAGGAGCGTCTTGGCGATGAAAAAGCCGAGCCCGAGGCCGCCCGACCGCGCCCCGCGCTCGCGGGCGCGGCGGCCAAGATAGGGCTCGCCGAGACGGCTTAGGATGTCCGGCGCAAAGCCGCGCCCGTCGTCATGGACCTCGATCTCGACGCTGTCGCCCGACCAGTCGGCGGAGACGAGCACCTTCGAGCGCCCATAGGCGACGGCGTTCTCGATGATGTTCCTGAGGCCGTAGATGATTTCGGGCCGCCGGCGCAGCACCGGCGGCTCTTCTCCGGCGAGCCCCTGCATCTCGAAGATGACCGCCGGCCCCGTCCGCGCGTCGAGGAAGGGCGCGGCGGCTTCCTTGAGGAGGAGATCGAGGCCGATGCGGTCCATCATCGCGTCTGCTTCGGCGCCGCCTTTGGAGAGACGTCCGAGAATTTCGCGGCAGCGCTGCGCCTGCTCGACGAGGAGGCGCGCGTCCTGCTCCAGCAGGCCTGCGCCTTTGAGTTCATTCGCCATCTCCTTGGCGGTGAGCTGGATGGTGGCGAGCGGCGTGCCGAGCTCGTGCGCGGCCGCGGCGGCGAGCCCGCCGAGCGCGGCGAGACGTTCCTCGCGCGCGAGCACGAGCTGCGAGGCGGCGAGGGCGCTGCGCATCTGCGCGGTCTCTTGCGCGATGCGGTGGGCGTAGGCGGCGAAAAAGGCGACGCCGAAGGACAGCGCGATCCACGATCCGGCGTTGATGAGCGGCGGAAAGACGAGACTTTCCCCGGCGCGCCAGGGCAGCGGCAGATGCGCGACGCCAAGAACGCCGACGCCGGCGATCGCCAGCGCCGCGATCAGGATCGTCTGACGCGCCGGCAAAACGCTCGCCGCGATCGTCACCGGCGCAAGGATCAGCACGGCGAACGGATTCTGGAGACCGCCGGTGAGGAACAGGAGCACGCAAAGCTGGACGATGTCGAAGGCGATATAGGTGGTCGCCTCGCCGTCGCTGAGGAAGCGCTGCGGAGAAAAGCGCAGCGCGACGAAGATGTTGAGCCAGGCGCTCGCCGCGATCGCCCCGAGGCAAAGACCGAGCGCGACTGGAAAGCCGAGCGCGAAGTGGACGACGAGGATCGCCGCCGTCTGGCCGGCGACGGCGAGCCAGCGCAGCGTCGTCAGCGTGCGGATGCGCACGGGGCCCCTTAGGACCTCGGCGGCGATCTCCTTGCCGGTTGCGGGCGCGGCCATGGCTCTTTCGCGGGCGACGAGATGTCTCTGGCCGCGGCCCGGCCGCGGCGCTATCAGCGGTTCTTAAGGGGCCGCCGCCGAAAGGGAAACCATGAACGCTCGTCTCATCCTTGCGCTCGGTGCGACTTTGCTCGCCGCCTGCGGCGGCGGCGCGGATGAGGCGCGGCCGAGCCCCGGCGTCATTGCGCTTTCCGACCAGTTCTCGGGCGATTTCACGCTCATCGACCAGAACGGCGCGGTGCTGCGCAATGAAGACCTGAAAGGGCGCGTCGGCGTCGTCTATTTCGGTTTCGCGTCCTGCCCCGACGTCTGTCCGCTCGCCCTCGGCCGGCTCAGCGCCGCGCTCAACGAGCTGACGCCCGCCGAACTTGACAGGGTCGCGCCGCTCTTCATCACCGTCGATCCCGGCCGCGACACGCCGGAAAAACTGAAAGCGTTCCTCGCTTTCGACGAGCGCATCACCGGGCTCACCGGCGAGCGCGACGCTGTTGAGGCGGCGAAGGCGAATTTCAAGGTCTACGCCGAACCCGAAGCCTCGCCGGAGTCAGCCCTCGGCTACACCATGCAGCACACCAGCTTCTTTTATCTCGTCGATCGTTCAGGCGCGCCAAAGTTCGCGCTTGAAGACACCTTGACGCCGGCCGAGATCGCGGCGGCGATCCGCCGTATGCTGTAGTATTTCGTTAACGTTATGATTTCCCTTCGTCATTTTGCGTGTTTGGCGGCGCCGGCGTAAGCCGGCGGAAATGTTGCAGGCGCGTAATATCGCTTGCGCGGCCGCGACGCCGCGTGCCAGATTGCAGCGACTAAGGCGACGGGCCGGCGCGGGGAAGCGGTCCAGAGTGTCGCCTGAAGTAGGAGTACCCGCGGGGGCCCATGCTCTATTCTGCTTACGAACTCGGCTATGCCGCGATCACGCCTGCGCGCATTGCGGCCGGCCTCGGCGCCCGGTTCTGGCGCTCCTCCCTGAACCCGATGGCGGACACCTGGGTTGCGCGCGCCTCCGCCGCCGCTTTCGACGTGTTCGAGAACGCAACGCGCCGCTACCCGAAGCCGCAATGGAACCTCGATGAGACCACGGTGAACGGCGCCGCGGTTCCGGTGACGATCGAGTCTGCGGCGTCGAAGCCGTTCTGCGAGCTCCTGCATTTTCGGCGCGACGCCGACGCGCTGGCGCGCGCCAAAGGTTCGTTGACGGACGATCCCAAAGTTCTTATCGTCGCGCCCCTGTCCGGCCATTATGCGACGCTGTTGCGCGGAACGGTCGAGGCGATGCTGCCCGACCATGACGTTTACATCACCGACTGGGCGAACGCCCGCAACGTGCCCCTGTCGGCGGGCCGCTTCGATGTCAACGATTACATCGATCACCTCATCGAGTTCCTGCGTCATATCGGCCCCGGCGCGCATGCGATGGCGGTCTGCCAGCCGGGACCCGCGCTGCTCGCCGCCGCGGCGCTGATGGCGGAAGACCTGGACCCCTGCCGGCCGGCCTCGATGACGATCATGGGCAGCCCGATCGACGCGCGCCGCTCGCCGACCGTGCCGAATCTCTTGTCGCAGGAGCGCTCCTTCGAATGGTTCGAGCGCAACATGATCTACACCGTGCCCGCGCCCTATCCCGGCGCGCTGCGGCGCGTCTATCCGGGCTTCGTGCAGCTTTACTCCTTCCTGTCGATGAACCATGACAGGCATCTCAACGCTCATTACGACTATTTCAAACATCTCGTCGCGGGCGACGGCGACAGCGCCGAGAAGCATCGGACCTTCTACGACGAATATCTCTCCGTTCTTGATCTGACGGAGGAATTCTACCTCCAGACGATCCGCGACGTGTTCCAGGAATTCGCGCTCGCCGAGGGCAAGTTCATGCATCGCGGCCGGCGCGTGAAGCCCGAGGCGATCGTCGACATCGCCCTCCTGACGATCGAGGGCGAAAAAGACGACATTTCCGGCATCGGACAAACACAGGCCGCGCATGATCTCTGCGTCAACCTGCCGGCGTCGATGAAGGCCGACTACATCCAGCCGGGCGTCGGCCATTACGGCGTCTTCAACGGCGGGCGCTGGCGCGGCGAAATCCAGCCGCGCGTCGCGAAATTCATCCGCGCCCACGCCGACGTCTCGTTTCGCGCGATGCGGGCGGCGGCCGAGTAGGCTTTCGCGGCCCGGGCGGGCTTGGTAGATTGACCATCGTCAACCGGGGCGCGCCGCCCCGCCAGCCGCCAGGGTGTTCCGTGCAAAGATTGGTTCTCGCTGCTGCGATCCTCGCCGCCTCGCCCGCCCTCGCGCAGGACGGCGATCCGGCGGCGCGCAAAACGGGGCTTTATCTTCGCGGCGGCGCCGGCGTCGGCTTTGCTGACAGCCTCGACCAGGATTTCTCCTACAGCCCCAGCTATCTTCCCGTCATCGCGCCGCCGACGATGAAGGCGACCGACATCGGCGAAGGGATCGCCTGGTCGGCGGCGGTCGGCTTTCAATATGCGAAGACGCGCACCGAACTCGAATATCGCCGCTTCGATCTCGATGCGGACGAGGTCGCGCTGTCGGGAGGCGCCGCGCCCTCGACCGTGACCGACGCCGGCGAGGTGACCGCCCAGGCGCTGATGTCGAACGTCTATTTCGATTTCGTCAATTCCTCGCGGCTGACGCCCTATGTCGGCGTCGGCGTCGGCGGCGCGCGGATCGAGAACGAACTTGGCCAGCGTGACGGAGCCTTCGCCTATCAAGGCCGCGTCGGCGTCGATCTCGCGCTGTCGCGGTCGCTCTCGCTCGGCGTCGAATATTCTTATTTCCGCACGATGGAGATCGTCTACGGTCCGAAGGAATTCGACGCCTCGGTTCCGCCGACGGCGACCTTCAGCCCGGCGTTCGAACGTCTCGACGGCGACGCCTTCGCCGCTTCCTCGGTGATGGCGACGGTGCGCCTGGTTTTCTAGGTCGTCGCGCCTTGAGTCGGAATCAAGGCGCTCGATCAAGTTTTTGATTGTCCCGGCGCTCGACGCTTCGCGCCTCACTCGCGCAGAACCGCGCACGCTTTTGCGCACGCCGCTCCGAGCGAAATTCCGGCGCCGCGACGCCGTGCTCGCGCAGGAGGCCCGCCGCCGCGGCGCCTTCCGCGTCAAGGCGCGGGATTTCCACTTCCCGGGCGCGGCGGACGATGAATAGGTGCTGTCAGTGATGGAACCCGGTCGCTGAAAGGCGGCCTTGCGTCGCCGCGGGCG